>NZ_CP068985.1:7745000-8400000 GCF_019397265.1 Nonomuraea coxensis DSM 45129 | reverse complement strand
CCGGCAGGCGTTGCATGTCCGGGGTCGTGGGACCCTCTGGTGGTTTCTGCCGGAACCGCAAGAAGTGATAAACCTTTGGGGTAGTTGAAAGCTCTGGGAAGGGCTGCCGTAGACCGTGAGAGCCGGGTAGACGAAACCTTGAAGGCTTCTGGAGGGGATCCCAAGTAGCACGGGGCCCGAGAAATCCTGTGTGAATCTGCCAGGACCACCTGGTAAGCCTAAATACTCCCTGGTGACCGATAGTGCACGAGTACCGTGAGGGAAAGGTGAAAAGTGCCCCGGTGAGGGGTCGTGAAATAGTACCTGAAACCGTGTGCCTACAAGCCGTAGGAGCTTACATCAGCTTGCTGGTGTGTGATGTGACTGCGTGCCTTTTGAAGAATGAGCCTGCGAGTTATGGTGTGTGGCGAGGTTAACCCGTGTGGGGGAGCCGTAGCGAAAGCGAGTCTGAAGAGGGCGTTTGAGTCGCATGCTGTAGACCCGAAGCGGAGTGATCTACGCATGGGCAGGTTGAAGCTCAGGTAAGACTGGGTGGAGGACCGAACCCACCAGGGTTGAAAACCTGGGGGATGATCTGTGTGTAGGGGTGAAAGGCCAATCAAACTCCGTGATAGCTGGTTCTCCCCGAAATGCATTTAGGTGCAGCGTCGCGTGTTTCTTGCCGGAGGTAGAGCACTGGATGGCCGATGGGCCCGACAAGGTTACTGACGTCAGCCAAACTCCGAATGCCGGTAAGTGAGAGCGTGGCAGTGAGACTGCGGGCGATAAGGTTCGTAGTCGAGAGGGAAACAGCCCAGATCACCGACTAAGGCCCCTAAGCGTGTGCTAAGTGGGAAAGGATGTGGAGTCGCAGAGACAACCAGGAGGTTGGCTTAGAAGCAGCCACCCTTGAAAGAGTGCGTAATAGCTCACTGGTCAAGTGATTCTGCGCCGACAATGTAGCGGGGCTCAAGCACACCGCCGAAGTCGTGGCATTGATCCTCCATTGTGGGGGTTGATGGGTAGGGGAGCGTCGTGCAGCCGGTGAAGCGGCAGAGTGATCTAGTCGTGGAGGCTGTGCGAGTGAGAATGCAGGCATGAGTAGCGAATCGAGGGTGAGAAACCCTCGCGCCGGATGACCAAGGGTTCCTGGGGCAGGCTAATCCGCCCAGGGTAAGTCGGGACCTAAGGCGAGGCCGACAGGCGTAGTCGATGGACAACGGGTTGATATTCCCGTACCCGCTTCAATGCGCCCATACTGAACCTCGTGATGCTAAGAGTCCTTAAGTCGGCCGGCCCTTCGGGGCGGGTGTCAGGCTGAACGCTCGGTCCGATCGGGTAGTAGGTAAGCGATGGGGTGACGCAGGAAGGTAGTCCAGCCCAGGCGATGGTTGTCCTGGGGTAAGCATGTAGCCCGTGTTGTAGGCAAATCCGCAACACGCGTGGGTGAGATGTGATGCCGAGCCGATTGTGGTGAAGTGGATGATCCTATGCTGCCGAGAAAAGCCTCTAGTGAGTGTTGTGGCGGCCCGTACCCTAAACCGACTCAGGTGGTCAGGTAGAGAATACTAAGGCGATCGGGTGAACTGTGGTTAAGGAACTCGGCAAATTGCCCCCGTAACTTCGGGAGAAGGGGGACCTCTGCTGGTGATGGGCTTTGCGCCTGGAGCTGGTGGGGGTCGCAGTGGCCAGGGGGAAGCGACTGTTTACTAAAAACACAGGTCCGTGCGAAGTCGTAAGACGATGTATACGGACTGACGCCTGCCCGGTGCCGGAACGTTAAGGGGACCGCTTAGTCAGCGCAAGCTGGCGAAGGTGAGAACTTAAGCGCCGGTAAACGGCGGTGGTAACTATAACCATCCTAAGGTAGCGAAATTCCTTGTCGGGTAAGTTCCGACCTGCACGAATGGCGTAACGACTTCCCCGCTGTCTCAACCACAGACCCGGCGAAATTGCACTACGAGTAAAGATGCTCGTTTCGCGCAGCAGGACGGAAAGACCCCGGGACCTTCACTACAGCTTGACATTGGCGTTTGGAGCGTCTTGTGTAGGATAGGTGGGAGACTGGGAAGCTCGGACGCTAGTTCGGGTGGAGTCATTGGTGAAATACCACTCTGGTCGTTTTGAACGTCTAACTCTGGTCCGTGATCCGGATCGGGGACAGTGTCTGGTGGGTAGTTTAACTGGGGCGGTTGCCTCCTAAAGGGTAACGGAGGCGCCCAAAGGTTCCCTCAGCCTGGTTGGCAATCAGGTGTTGAGTGTAAGTGCACAAGGGAGCTTGACTGTGAGACTGACGGGTCGAGCAGGAGCGAAAGCTGGGACTAGTGATCCGGCATCGGCGTGTGGAAGCGGTGTCGCTCAACGGCTAAAAGGTACCCCGGGGATAACAGGCTGATCTTCCCCAAGAGTCCATATCGACGGGATGGTTTGGCACCTCGATGTCGGCTCGTCGCATCCTGGGGCTGGAGTAGGTCCCAAGGGTTGGGCTGTTCGCCCATTAAAGCGGTACGCGAGCTGGGTTTAGAACGTCGCGAGACAGTTCGGTCCCTATCCGCTGCGCGCGCAGGAGACTTGAAAGGGGCTGTCCCTAGTACGAGAGGACCGGGACGGACGAACCTCTGGTGTGCCAGTTGTATCGCCAGGTGCACGGCTGGTTGGCTACGTTCGGAAGGGATAACCGCTGAAAGCATCTAAGCGGGAAGCTCGCCTTGAGATGAGGTCTCCCACCACGAGAGTGGGTAAGGCTCCCGGTAGACGACCGGGTTGATAGGCCGGAGGTGGAAGCGCGGTAACGTGTGGAGCTGACCGGTACTAATAGGCCGAGGACTTGACCACAAAGCATACTTTCTTGAAGTTTTTGCTCGCGTCCACTAGGCAATTCTGAGGCAGCAGGCACGTTTGTGTTTGTGTGTTTCGGAGGGTTACGGCGGTTATGGCGGGAAGGAAACACCCGGTTACATTCCGAACCCGGAAGTTAAGCTTCTCTGCGCCGATGGTACTGCACTCGGGAGGGTGTGGGAGAGTAGGTCACCGCCGGACAATCTTTATGGGAGGGCCCCGACTGGTTCAGTCGGGGCCCTTCTGCATTTCCGGGCCCGCGCTGGGTGTCTGCGGGCCTCTTCGGCTGCGCGTGGTGTCGTCGAAGTCGGTCGGCCTTGTCTCCGCCGTCGCCTTGGTGCGCTGGCAGGCCGGCGACGTTCTCTGCTGGCGACTCTCATCCCCTCTGCCCTTGGCTCAATGTCAATGCATTGGGGCTCCGTGGAAGGCCCACCACGCTTGCCTCTTGCGTCGCTCCTGACCTACGGGAGGGCGAGGTGAGTCTATGGAGGGCGCCGGCTACCAGCTCGCGTCAAGGCCGCATGCAGGGGCCGCGGCGGCGTCAGCTGGTGTCCAGGGTGCGGATGCTAGGGGAGCGGGTCAGAGCCTGTTCGCGGCCGGCTGCGCACTGATCGTGAACCTCCCGGCCGTCGTCCAGTTCGGGCGCGGGGGGCCTCCAGTGCGGCCGGGGCGCGGCTCAGAGAAGCCACGAGCAAGGTCAACGATACGGCGCTGCTGCTCGGTCTGGACGGCGTGGCCGTCACGAAAAATCGTCGTGCTGGGATTACGCCAGGCCGCCGGTGCCGTCGTTGGTGATGGCGGGCGAACGGTGGTCCAGGTGGCGCGGGATCACGGGGTGTCCTGGCCGATCGTGTCCGTGGCGTTCGCCGAGTACGCCCATAAGTACTGCCAGCCCAACCCGACCTGGTCGGCGTGCTGGGCATCGATGAGGTCCGCCGAGGCCCTCCTCGCTGGGTGCTGGAGGCAGCCATCGGCGCGTGGACGACGGCGGTGGAGGATCGCTGGCATACCGGCTTCGTAAGCCTGTCCGGCCAGCAGGGACTGCTCGGTCAGGTCGAGGGCCGTACCATCGCCGCTGTCACCGGCTGGCTCGGCCGGCGTGCGGTGGCCTGGTGTGCGCGGGCGGCCTTTCGGCGCGATCGACATGTGCGCCGTCTTCAAATCCGCCGTACGTGCCGCATTACCGCACGCCAGGTTGGTGGTCGACCACTTCTACGTCGTGGAAACCAACACCTACGCACCTGCCATGGCCTGGTGCGGACGCGCATACCTCAGCCGCGCCTCAATTCGAAGAGCCCGTACAGGCTGACTGTCATTTAGTCTTCCGCTCATGCCGACACGTCTGTCACCCCGCCTCGCCGCGGTTGTGAATGCGCTTCCCCTTCAGCCGCACTCGCGTGTCCTCGAAATCGGGTGCGGGCCCGGGGCCGCCGCACGGGCCGTCGCAGCCCGACTCACCACCGGCCACATCCTGGCCATCGACAGATCCGCCTCCGCCATCGCCCAGGCAGAAGCCGCCGCGATGGACGAAATCACGTCCGGCCGCATGAGCGTCCGCCAAGTCGCGGGCGAAGACTTCGTTCTGCGGGCTCACGAAGAGCCGTATGACATCGTGTTCGCCGTTCGCGTTGGAGCCCTCGACGGGCGACATCCCGAGCTCGGTCAGCGGGTGCTTCAGCGCATCGCCGCGGCGACCACGGCAGAGGCCCGACTTTTCGTCGACGGTGGCGATCCGCTTCGTGAACTGCTCATCCCGCGGACCTGAGCCGACTGGATCGGAGAAGCCATGGATGGCTCCATCCCGACCAGCTTCGAAGAGCCCTCACCCCTGACCGTGACGGGTGGAGGCGGCGCCGGTGTCCGGTTCGATGGTCTGGAAGTAGGCGCGTAGCCGCCTGCTCGACGTGATGCCAGGCGGACCACCGTCGTGGCGTAGTCGGGTGGCGAGGGTCTGCAGGGCCTGGCGCTGGGTGTCGGGGAGCGAGCGGGAGTACCGGTAGACGTCGGATGAGGTTGCTCGCCTCGGTGCAGGCGGTCTGGTGGGCGGAGCTGACCTGGTTCCACAGGCTGCCACCACAATGCGGTCAATGCTGACGGCGAAGCACGAGGCGAGAGCGTGGTCCTCGGCCATCCCAGGCCACTCCTCGCGAGCGTGCCGACGGTTCCGGTGACGACGCCGTTGTCCTCGCGGAAGTCGTGACGGAGCGGCGCGGGAATCAGCCGGTTGGCGTAAAAGGCGGCGACGCCGGTGACGGAGACCGCGGCGGCTGCGATGAGCAGGCCGATGATGGCGACGAACAAAGCACCCCACTTTCTGCGCTCTAATGATTACGCAAAGTGAGGTGGCGTCGCTAGACGTGTAGGGTGCCGGACAGCACGGTTACGGCGTTGCCCGCCAGGTGAACGCGGTCTCCGGCATGAGTGACGTGGACGATTCCGCCTCTCTTGGACAATTGCGCGCCGACGAGTGAAGCGCGCCCGAGACGGGCCGACCAGTAAGGGGAGAGCGCGCAGTGGGCCGAGCCGGTTACGGGGTCCTCCGGGACACCAACTTTCGGCGCGAAGAATCGGGAGACGAAGTCCGTTTCTGTGCCGCGGGCGGTGACGATGACGCCGCGGGCGTCGACGGACCCGAGAGCGGCGATGTCAGGGGTCAGGTTGCGCACCGTTTCCTCCGACTCCAACTCCACCAGCAGGTCGAGCTGGGATATCCCGACGCGCACCGGGGTCGCCCCGAGGGCTTTCTCCAGACCGGCGGGAAGCGTGACGGGGGTCACCTCCTTCGCCGGGAAATCCATGGTGATCCCCCCGCTTGGGAGTCGATTCACGGTGAGCGTGCCGCTCGCCGTGCGGAATTCCACCTGGCCCGTCGCCGCGCCCGTCGAATAGAGGACGTGAGCCGTGGCGAGGGTGGCATGACCACACAGCGTGACCTCGACGGCCGGGGTGAACCACCGGAGCGAATCCTCGTGGAGGAACGCGGTCTCCGAGAGGTTCATCTCGGCGGCCACGCTCCGCATCCAACCGTCGGTAACTGGAGAGTCCAGCAGGCAGACGGCGGCGGGATTACCCTGGAAAGCTGTGCTGGTGAAGGCGTCGACAGTGTAGAGGCGCATGTGGGCGATGGTATACGGGGGGCGGATATCGAGCTGCAAGCGGGCTGCAAGCCGTACAAAATGGAATTAGGGCTGGGCGTGTCGCGTGGCGAATGCGGAATCGTCGGTTACCGTCCAATGTGTAGGGACGTGCCGATTACGGTGAGTTCCTGAGGAAAGGACAAGCCGATGGGGGCAGTGCGCAAGGTGGTGAGCTACCTTGGCCTGAGCGGGGTCGATCACTACGACGAGGCCTATGACGACGACGAGCACTACGAGGACGAGTATGTCCCCGCGACCGAGCGGGCCGCTCGGCGGTGGCGCGCGAACGTCGACTCGTCGCGCATCGTGATGGTCCAGCCGCTCAAGTACAACGACGCGCCGTTGATCGGCCAGCACTTCCGTGACGGCCAGACGGTGATCATGGACGTTTCCGGCATGGCGTTGCCTGAGGCCACCAGGATGGTCGACTTCGCCGCCGGGCTGGCCTTCGGATGCGAGGGGCGGATCGAGCGTATCGCGGAGCGGGTGTTCCTGCTTGCCCCGGCGCATGTGGAGATCGAGACCACCTGAGCCGTGCGTGGGATCCCAGTCCGGTTGCCGGGACAAGGAGGCGACCGGGCTGGCTGGCTGGCTGGTGACGAGGCGCTGGGGGCGCCACGGGCCGGCGACCGGCTTTTCGAACCCGGGCCTGATGGATCAGGCCCGGGTTCGTGGTGCCGGGGGTCAATCGGCGACGCGGCCGGAGAACGTCCTCCGGCCGAGCAATGTCCGCGGGCAGGGGTCTGCCCGTCGGAGGTGGCTCCTGGGGTGCAAGTCGGCCCCCGGTGGAAGCCGCTCCTGAGGTGAGAGCGGCGGCGGCAGGAAGCGGCTTCTGGGGTGGACTCGGCACCAGAGTGAGGGCAACCCCAGGGTGAAGCGGGGTCCCTGGGATTGAGGCCGCCCCTGGGGGCAAGGCGGCCCCTGGATGGGCGCCCCTAGGGTGGCGGCCCCTGGGAAGGACGCCTCTAGGGTGGCGGCGGTTCCTGGGGTGGAGCTGGGACTTGGGTGGGTCAGGCGGCGCGGGGGCCGCGGCGGATCAGGCGAAAGAGTTCGCTGGCGTCCTCGGCGGCCTGCTTGGCGCGGGCGTCGGACTCGCGGGCGTAGGCGTGCAGCGCCCATACCGCGCCCTCGGCCAGCTCCCGTAGCTCGCTGACCTGGCCGGCGACGTATTGGGTGTCGGCCTCGGCCAGTTTGCGGCGCTGCCAGAGCTGCCAGCCGCCCAGGCCGATCATGGCGACGCCGGCCGCGGCCAGCAGGGGGGCGGTCAGGGCGGCGCCGGCGAGGCAGGCCACGCCGGCCACGATCAGCAGGATCGCCGCCCACGGGCGGGAGCGCGGTATGACGCCCTCGGTGATGATGGACTGCTCGGCCGTGGCCAGCGAGGACTGGTCGGGGCCCTCGGGGCGCAGGTGGATGCGGTGCCCGAGGATCGGCACGGTGAGTGTCTCGGGCGGCTCCAGGCTGCTGTCGGTCTCCAGCTCCTCGGCCACGACCCGCAGGATCGGGGCCGCCACGTGCAGCGCGATCGCCGCCAGTCGCGGGTCGGCGCCGGGGCGGAGGTCGTCCAGCAGGTACGACACCAGCGACGCCATCGGCCCCGCGGGACCGCCGGAGCCGATGAGTGAGCGGAGCACGGCCGGCGGCTCGTTCTCGGCCCAGTCGGCGGCGGGGCCGGCGGCGGAGCTGTCGAGCGGGGCGCGGGCGTCGTGGTCGGCCTTGCGGGCCGAGGTGATCTCGGCGCACCGGCCGCGCAGCCGGGCCAGCCGGTCGGCGGCCATGGCGGGGCGGGCCAGTTCGGGGATCTCGGCCATCTCGGGGAAGTCGGCCAGCGAGGGTGGGACGACGACCGCGGGCTCGCCGGGGATGAGCGCCTGGATCCACTGCTCGGCGTCGGCGTGCTCCTGGACGGCGAGGGCGTCGAGCTTGCGCAGGACGAAGATCTTGCCGGCGGGGCCGTACGCGCCGCGCGCGGCGGCCAGCCAGAGCGAGCGCTGGCCGTGGGTGACGGGCCGGTCGAGGGACAGCTCGCCGAAGGCGGTGCCCAGCCAGGAGGCGTGGATGCGGCTGCCCTGCCCGGACACGGCGAGCGCCAGGCACAGGAACAGCGCGGTGCGTTGCTGGTCGCGGCTCGCGGCCCGGCTCAGCGGCTCCAGCGGGTCGTCGCCGGACAGGAGGGCGACCAGGGCCTCGACGGCCGGGGGCAGCCAGTAGCCGGGGACGTCGCGGAAGGCGGCAGGGGCGGCGGGCGGCGCGGCGCCGTCGGCGGTGAGGTGCGCCAGCAGTGCCTCCGCGTAGCGATGCACCTCCGTCGCTGCTTGGGGGCTTGCAGTCAGGTCCGTGCTCAAGGCAGAGAACTCCCCCATTTCGGCCTCAGTTCATGACCGCGTAAAGCCTAACCGTATGGGCGCGCCAACCCGGTGGAGGCGCGCCCACGACGGAACGGGCGACTTCGAGCCAACTGCGTGTTTACATGCGCTCGGGGACAGGGACGCCCAGAAGGTCGAGCCCGGTCTCCAGCGTGCGGAGGGTGAGCGAGCACAGCGCGAGCCGGGAGGCCCGGAGCTCGGGGGCGACGTCGGTGCGGAGGACCGGGCACTGCTCGTAGAAGGTGCTGAACAGGCTGGCGGTCTCGAACAGGAAGGCGCACAGCCGGTGCGGCTCCGACTGGGCGGCGACCTGCGACACCAGCTCGCCGAACCCCAGCAGGTGCAGGCTCAGCGCGCGCTCGGCGGGCTCGCCGGGCGTGATGGCGCCCTGCGCCTCGGCCGGCTCCATGCCCGCCTTGCGGAAGATGGAGCGGATGCGGGCCGTGGCGTACTGCATGTAGGGGCCGGTGTTGCCGGTGAAGCCGAGCATGCGGTCGAAGTCGAAGACGTATTCGCTGTCGTGGCTGACCGACAGGTCGGCGTATTTGACCGCGCCCATGCCGACCGCCCGCGCGATCTCGGCCTGCGTGGCCGCGTCGTAGCCGCGGTCGGCGATGGCCGCCGTGGCGCGTTCGACGGCCTCGTCGAGCAGGTCGGTCAGCTTGATCGACTCGCCGGAGCGGGTCTTGAAGCGGCGGCCGTCCTTGCCGAGCATCATGCCGATCTGGACGTGCTCGGCCGAGACGTCGTCGGGCAGCCAGCCGGCCTGCCTGGCCGCGGCGAACACCATGCGGAAGTGCAGCGCCTGGTCGGCGCCGACGACGTAGAGGATGCGCCCGGCCTTGAGGTCGTGGACGCGGTAGCGGATGGCCGCCATGTCGGTGGTGGCGTAGCCGTAGCCGCCGTCGCTCTTCCTGATGATGAGCGGCAGCGGCTTGTCGTCGGAGCCGGTGAAGCCGGGCGGGAAGACGCAGAGCGCGCCTTCGCTGAGCTCGGCGGTGCCGGACGCCTCCAGGTCGGCGCAAGTGCGCTCCAGCATCGGGTTGTACATGCTCTCGCCGGCGAGGTCGGCGTCGGTGAGGGTGACCCCGAGCCGGCTGTAGACCTTGTTGAAGTAGCGGACGGTGGCGTCCATGAAGACGTGCCAGAGCCGCAGCGTGTCGGGGTCGCCGGACTGCAGCGTGGTCACCCGCACCCTGGCGCGCTGCTTGAACGCCTCGTCGCCGTCGAACTTGGCCCGCGCCGCCTGGTAGAACTCGGTGCCCATGCCGGCTTCGAGCTGCCCGACCGCGGCCTCCTCGCCGATGTCGAGCAGGTGCTCGATGAGCATGCCGAACGGGGTGCCCCAGTCGCCCAGGTGGTTCTGCCTGATGACGGTGTTGCCGACGTGCTCGTGCAGGCGGGCCAGCGCGTCGCCGACGATGGTGGTGCGCAGGTGGCCGACGTGCATCTCCTTGGCCGCGTTGGGCGCGGAGTAGTCGATCACGACGGTCTGCGAGGGCGTGACCGTGCCGACGCCGAGCCGCGGGTCGTCGAGCATGCGCTGGGCCTCGGCGGCGATCCAGCCGTCGTCGAGGGTGATGTTGAGGAAGCCGGGGCCGCTGACCTCGACCGTGCCGGGGAAGTCGGACAGCTCGGCCCTGATCGCCTCGGCGACCTCCCGCGGGGCCCGTCGCAGCCGCTTGGCCAGGCTCATCGCGACGTTCGCCTGGAAGTCGGCGAACTGGGAGGGCCGGATCAGCGGGTCTGCGTCGGCGTGCTCGGCGCCGAACGCGTGCGCCAGCGCCTGCTGGACGCGCTCGGTGAGCACTATCTGCGGGTCGGTCATGTTCTAAGGGTACCGGCGACCTTGACCGCGGCGCTGATCAGAACGGCCGCCACGACGGCGACGCCGACGGCGGTCAGGTCCTTGACGAGGTTGCCGGGTTCGAGGGCGAAGAAGTCCCGTACGAACGGCAGCGACAACCCGAGCCCGAACGCCACCGCCATGGACCCGACGAGCAGCACCCGCCACCAGGTGAGCGGCCTGGCGATGAGGACGAGCACCCACCACGTGGCGAGGAAGAGCGTGATCACCGCCGAGGTCTGGTCCTGGACGAGCGTGGAGTCACCCCTGTGGGCCAGCCAGAACGACACCAGCACCGCGGCCGCGCACAGCACGCCTGAGGGCACCGCGAAGCGCAGCACCCGGCGGACGAATCCGGAGCGGGCGCGTTCGAGGGTCGGCGCGAGCGCCAGGAAGAAGGCCGGGATGCCGATGGTGAGGGCGTTGACCAGGGTCGAGTGGCGGGGGGCGAACGGGAACATCACCCCGGCGACGCCCACGGCCAGCGACAGCACGATGGCGTAGAAGGTCTTGGTGAGGAAGAGGTTGGAGACGCGTTCGATGTTGGCGAGCACGCGCCGGCCCTCGCCGACGACGTAGGGGAGGGTGGCGAACTTGTTGTCGAGCAGCACCACCTGGGCGACGGCCTTGGTGGCGGGGCTGCCCGCGCCCATGGCGATGCCGAGGTCGGCGTCCTTCAGGGCGAGCACGTCGTTGACGCCGTCGCCGGTCATGGCCACGGTGTGGCCGCGGGCCTGGAGCGCGGCGACGAACTTGCGTTTCTGCTGGGGGGTGACCCGGCCGAAGACGGCGTGGTCCTCCAGCAGCTCGCCCAGCTTCTGCTGGTCGTCGTCGGGGAGGGTGCGGGCGTCGAGGAAGCGGTCGCCGTCGGGGATGCCGAGGCCGGTGGCGATGGCGGCGACCGCCTCGGGGTTGTCGCCGGAGATGACCTTGACCGTGACGCCCTGCTTGGCGAAGTAGCGCAGGGTCTCGTCGGCGTCGGGGCGTACGCGCTGTTTGAGGGTGACGAGCGCGACGGGCTCCAGCGCCACGGCGGCGCCGTCGCCGGGGTCGGGCAGGCGGTCGGCGCGGCAGAGCGCGAGCACGCGCGCGCCGGTGGTGGCGAGCGCGGCGGCGCGGTCGTAGCCGTCGCCGTCGTGCAGCAGGACGTCGGGGGCGCCGAGCACCCAGGCGCCGCGTTCGCCGAAGTCGGTGCCGCTCCACTTGCGCGCCGAGGAGAACGGCACGCTCTCCCCGGCCGTCCAGCCCTCGGCGGGGGTGGCGTAGCGGTCGCGGATGGCCTGGGCGGTGGCGTTGGGCTGGGGGTCGGCGTGGCAGAGGGCGGTCAGGGCGTCGGTGACGGGCTGGTCGTGGCGCAGCGGCAGCACCTCGTCGAGTTCCATGCCGCCGGCGGTGAGGGTGCCGGTCTTGTCCAGGCAGAGCACGTCGACCCGGGCGAGGCCCTCGATCGCGGGCAGCTCCTGGACCAGGCAGCGGCGCCGGCCGAGGCGTACGACGCCGACGGCGAACGCGATCGAGGTCATGAGCACCAGGCCCTCGGGGATCATGGTGACGATGCCGGCGACGGCGCCGGTGATCGCGGTGCCGAAGTCGACGGAGCTGCTGAGCTGGCTGTAGATCAGCAGCGCGCCGATGGGGATGACCAGCCAGGTGATGTACTTGATGAAGTTGGAGACGCCTTCGCGCAGCTCGGAGTGGGCGAGGTGGAACTTGCTGGCCTCCTCGGCGAGCCGCACGGCGTAGGCGTCGGTGCCGACCTTCGTGGCCACGAACGCGCCGGAGCCGGCCACCACGAAGCTGCCCGACAGCACGTGGTCGCCGGGCTTCTTGTGGACGGGGTCGGCCTCGCCGGTCAGCAGCGACTCGTCCACCTCCAGGCCGTCGGAGCGCACCACGTCGCCGTCCACGAGGAGGCGGTCGCCGGGGGCGAGCAGGATGAGGTCGCCGAGCACGATCTCGCGCGGGTGGATCTCGCGTTCCGCGCCGTCGCGGCGCACCCGGACGGGGGCCTCGTTGACGACCGCGAGCTTGTCGAGCGTGCGCTTGGCCCGCAGCTCCTGGACGATGCCGATGAGCGCGTTGGCCACGATGACCAGGCCGAACAGGCCGTCCTGCCACTCGCCGAAGATCAGGATGAGCGCCCAGAGCACGCCGATGACGAGGTTGAACAGGGTGAAGACGTTCGCCCTGATGATGGCGCTGAACGACCTGCTGGACCGGCGCGGGACGTCGTTGGGCTTCGCCGCCGCGACCTGGGCGGCAGTGAGCCCGTCCAAGGTGAGCCCGACCACATAACCCCCTGTATCTGTGGATCGGTCTCACACCTTACGGGTTCACCAGAGTCTGTGGGAGCGGTGTGTTGTCGCTATTCTGTCGCCGATCCGGCTGACGATCCCGTTCGCCGACATGTCAGCGGCCAGCTGACAGGCCGCGCTGATCGCCGGGGCGCGGGACGAGCCGTGGGCGATCACGACGGTGCCGTTCAGCCCGAGCAGCACGGCTCCGCCGTACGCCTCCGCGTCGAGGCGGTGGCGCAGCTCGCGCAGGCGGGAGCGCTGCAGGGCGGCGCCGAGCTTGGCGAGCCTGCTCTCCTCGACGGTGGCGCGCAGCTCGGCGAAGGCGTAGCGGACCGCGCCCTCCATGGTCTTGAGAGCGACGTTGCCGGTGAAGCCGTCGGTGGTGATCACGTCGACCTTGCCGGTGAGCAGGTCGTGGCCTTCGACGTTGCCGGCGAAGTGCAGGCCGGGGGAGCTCTGGAGCAGTTCGTTGGCGCGTTTGACGAGCTTGTTGCCCTTCTCGGGCTCGCTGCCGATGGTGAGCAGGCCGATCCTGGGCTCGGTGGCGCCGTGGGCGAGCTCGGCGTAGGCGGCGCCCAGGTGGGCGAACTGCACGAGCATCTCCGGCTTGGCGTCGGCGTTGGCGCCGGCGTCCACCAGCAGGGTCGGACGGGGGAGCGTGGGGAGGCGGACCGCGATGGCCGGGCGCAGCACGTGCTGCTGCGCCTTCAGCCGCAGCCGGCCGGTGGCGACGACGCCGGCGGTGGAGCCGGCAGACACCACGGCGCAGGCGTCGCCGCGGCGGACGAGGTGGCAGGCCACGGCGATGCTGGAGCGGGGGCGGCGCAGGCTGGCGAGCGCGCCCTCGTCCATGGCGAGGGCCTCCTCGGCGCGGACGATCGGCACCTCTCTGGTGGCGTCGTGGTCGGCGAGCGCCTCGAAGAGCACGCGGGGGGAGCCGACAAGCACGACGGACAGGCCGCGCTCACGGACGGCGTGCACGGCGCCGGCCACGATCTCGTGCGGCGCGTGGTCGCCGCCCATGGCGTCCAGCGCGACGGGCCTGCTGTCGGACAATCGTCACCTCGTACGGCATCTCGCCCGCCGTCAGCGGCGTGGCCGGTGCGCGGGCTCGGTATGTCCGCATCGAGGGCGAGGCTGCTGCCAGGTTAACCGGCGGGTAAGAGTTCTGGTTCCCCGCGTCGCCGGTCGCAGTCCTTCAGCCGAGATTCCAGTCGGTCTTCGCCCGGGACACGATGACCTTGGAGAACGCCGATCTCCCCGTGACCCGGATGAGCGGCCCGTCCGCCTGGGAGCCGCCGGTCACCAGCCGCTTGCCGAAGACGGAGCCGCCCTCGTCGACGACGTGGGCGTTCTCGGGGACGCGGACGATCATCTTGCTGAACCAGGCGTCGGCCTCCAGGGTGATCTCCCGGCCGGGGAGCACGGCGTCCGACAGGTCGATGATCAGCGCGCCGAAGCGGGCGGTGAGCTTGGTGTGGCGGGAGGCCACCCAGCGCCCCCGCCTGATGATCTTGCTGAAGGTGGAGTGGATGACCTGCCGTTCGACGGCGGCGGGGACTCCTGAGGCGGTGACCTCGGGAAGGTCCTTCGTCAGGGGGACGAGCTCGCCCATCGTGGTCGCCGAGTAGGCGAGGTCGAGGCGGTCGGCGTGCTCGACGGTGGTGAGTCGTCCTGTGGCGAGCGCCTCGCTGAGGACGGCGGCCACTCTGTCGCGGTCGGCGTCCGAGGCGCGTATCACGGATTCTTCGGTCACGACTGCGAGTCTAGGCCCTCTCGCGATATGTCGCGAGTGTTGGTGAAGCTGAAGGAAAACTTCGAGCCGGGCGGAACCGGCGGTGCGAGCACGCACGTCACGGTATTAAGGTCCTTAGACGCGCGAAGAGGTCCTTCGGTTTACGTCCGATCGAACAAAAAAGATGGGAACGGCCTAGTGATCTTGCAACAAAACGGCAGCCGGCGCTTCAAGGCGTACACGTCCAAGCATCTCGACGAGCTCCTGCGGCGTGCGGGGCTCGACGACGAGGAACGACTGAAGGTCCGCGCCGTCGCGACGGTCCTGCCGTTCCGGACGAACGCCTACGTCGTGGACGAACTCATAGATTGGTCGGCCGCGCCCGACGATCCCATATACCGGCTGGTCTTCCCGCAGGCGGACATGCTCCCCGCCGCGGACGTCGCCAGGCTGGCCGACCTGCTCAAGGCGGAGGCGCCGAACACGGAGGTCCAGGCCGAGGCCAACCGCGTGCGCGGGCAGCTCAACCCGCATCCCGCGGGCCAGAAGGAGCTGAACGTCCCGAGGATCGGCGACGAGCCGGTGCCGGGCATGCAGCACAAATATCCCGAGACCGTGCTGGTCTTCCCCAAGCAGGGGCAGACATGCCACGCGTACTGCACGTACTGCTTCCGGTGGGCGCAGTTCGTCGGTGACGCGGACCTGAAGTTCGCCTCCGACGACGTCGCCGGGATGGTGGGCTACATCCGCCGGCACCCCGAGGTCACCAGCGTCCTCATCACCGGGGGCGACGCGATGATCATGGGGGAGCCGGTCGTCCGGCGCTACCTCGAACCGCTGCTGGAGCTGGAGCAGCTCGAATCCATCAGGATCGGCACCAAGTCGCTCGCCTACTGGCCGCAGCGCTTCACCGGCGATCCCGACGCCGACGACACCCTCCGCCTGTTCGAGCGGGTGGTGGCGGCCGGCAAGAACCTCGCGTTCATGGCCCACTTCACGCATCCGCGCGAGCTGGACCCGCCGCAGGTGTCGGCCGCGGTGGAGCGCATCATCGGCACCGGGGCCACGATCAGGACGCAGGCGCCGCTCATCCGCTCCATCAACGACGACCCGGCGGTCTGGTCGTCGATGTGGCGGCGGCAGCTCCGCATGGGGATGATCCCCTACTACCTGTTCGTCGAGCGCGACACCGGGCCGCAGGACTACTTCGCGGTGCCGCTGGCCCGCGCGTACGAGATCTTCCGTGACGCGTACGCGTCCGTCTCCGGCCTGTGCCGCACGGTGCGCGGCCCGTCGATGTCGGCCACCCCGGGCAAGGTGTGCGTGGACGGCGTCACGGAGGTCGCGGGGGAGCGGGTCTTCGTGCTCCACTTCATCCAGGCCCGCGACCCTTCGCTCGTGGGGCGGCCGTTCTTCGCGAAGTACGACCCGGAGGCGGTCTGGCTGACCGACCTGCGGCCGGCCTTCGAGGAGCGTTTCCCGTTCGAACCGCCGGGGGCTCTGCTGCCCTCCTGAGCGGTGGCCGCGGCCACCGGAAATCACGTCACCCGGCCCGTGACAATTCATTTCGCGTCCCTATTGTTCGCGGGCCGGGAAGGCGTCATATCACTTGACAGGCGCGCTCACAACCGTCCGTGCAATATCGGAAACAAGAGCCTCCTATTTCCCGTTTTGTCTTCCCGCTCAACGTCGGCCCTTTACTCGGTAACCGACCTGCAAACCCCTGTCACATGGGCATTCATGCGCCTGCGGGCGATCACGGCTGGTGGTAGAACTGCTGGCGTAGCTCAGCCGTGACGCACACGCTTCGTGTGGTGCCCATAGCGTGCACGACGCGGCATACGGGGGTTATCGATTCGCATTTCCACCGCATTCGAGAGCGATCGATCACGAGCCGGGAAGGCAATCATGAATCGAGTAGTCAAGGCGGCGGTAGCCGCTACCGCATTCGGCCTGGCGGCGGCGTTGGCCGTGCCCGCCCAGGCCGGAGCGGGATACGAGACCACCAGGAACGCGCCCGCCGACGGACCTGGTGGAGGCACCGGCCTCGCCGGCGGCAGCCCCCTCGGAGGTCTCCTGGGCGGGCTGACGGGCGCCGGTCTCGGCGGTGGTCTCGGCGGGGGGCTGACAGGCGGCGCTCTCGGCGGTGGTCTCGGCGGGGGGCTGACGGGCGGCGCTCTCGGCGGCGGGCTCCTGGGCGGCGTGCTCGGGGGCAAGTCCAAGCCGGTCGCCCACGGCCAGGTCGGCAGCGGGCTGAGCGAGGCCGAGAAGGACGCCGTCGCCGCGGGCGGGCGGGGAGGCGCGGCCGGCCGGGCCCAGACGCCGAACTCCGCCGAGGACGCCACCAGGGGCGGCCCGGCGATTCCCGAGCTGTCGCCGATCCGCAGCGGGATCCCGCTCGGCGGCGGCGGCATGACCGAGTCGCTGCCCGTGCTGACCGGCGGGAGCAGCACGGCCGCCCGGCAGGTCGAGCCCCAGGCCGCGACGCTGAACAGGGCCGGTGCCGATTACGGGCCGTTCCATCTCGTCACCGGCCTGGTCAAGAGCGCCTCGGGCGCGGTGGGCAAGGTGCAGGGCAGCGGCATGCTGGACAGCGCCACCCTGCCCGCCCTGCCCGGTCTGCCCGGGACGGCGGACGGCGGCGGCGGTGGCCTGCCGGTCGGCGGCGCGCACGGGCTCTCCGACCAGACGCTCAGCGGGCTGACCGGCGGCGCCTCGCCGCTGGACGCGCTCGGGGGGCCGGTGACCGGCCTGACCTCGGTGCCGCTGAACGCGCTGTCCGGCAGCCCCCTGGGCGCGCTGTCCGGCACGCCGGCGAACGGGCTGCTGTCCGCGCCCGCGAGGGACTTCGACTCCCTGTCGGGCGGCGCCTCGCGCGCGCTGCCCGCCGCGGCGCGGAGCGCGACCGTCGAGCGGCTCGCGCCGCTCGCGGCCGACGCCGCGGCCGTCGTCGAGACGAACGGGACCAAGGCCCTCGGCGGCTACAACGACGTGATGACGGCTCTCGGATGGACCACCGACGCGCTGACGAGCTCGGTGCGGGACACCTGGAATCGCGGCTAGTAAGGCGATGGAGGCGGTGCTGAGCGCGGCTCACCGAGAGCCGGCACGGCGGTTCGCGGGCGTCCCAGGTGCCAACGCCCATGAACCGGTCGCGTCGGCGGCGAGGCGGCTTCGTTCCACCCCCAGTGGTCCCCTGACGACGTGATTTCCCCTGGGCCGCAACCACCGGCCGGGACGTCGTCGCACTGACGCGGCAGATCTCCGGAACGCCCTTCGAGGTGCCGGGCGCTCGGGGAGCTGGCGCGCGTGGGTTACGAGCCTCCCGCGGCAAGCGGGCGGTCTCAATGGCGGGCTCGGGCGGACGCGCCCAGGCCCGGGCTCGGGCAACGCCGTTTCTTCGCAGGGCAGCGGCGCCCCCGAGCCCCGCCGCCGGCCCGATCAGGGTCGGCGGCATTCTCATGTTCGGGGTGTGCCGCCCGCGGGCGGCCGCCCGCGGCTCCGGACGGAGCTGTGGCGGCCGTGGAAGGGGCGCGCGGGCGCGGCGGGTGTGATCGGGTCAGGGCAGGCGGACGCCCGTGCGACGGGCTATCTGCGCCTGCAGTCTCGCCATCTGCCAGTGCAGCTCGATGAGCTGCTCGGCGAGCTGGATCCGCGGGATCTCGGTCACGTCTTCGGTGGCCAGGTGGTCGATCGCGGCCGAAAGCTCTCCCATCGCGCGCTCCCACTCCATCACCGGTCCTGTCCATCACCGGCCTCGGCTCGAATTGACGTTCGAATCCTATCGGAACGCGACGCCCGATGTCAGTCTTTCGTCCCTCCCGTCGCGGGCGTTTCGCGCATGGGAAAGCGCCGCGCCCTTCGCGGGGGCACGGCGCTCGGACGTGCGGTCTCAGCCCTTGTTGTAGGCGGCGATGACTTCCTTCGGGTCGCCGTCCATGCGGATCTTGCCCTTGTGCAGCCAGATGACGCGGTTGCAGGTCTCCTCGATGACGCGCAGGTCGTGGGCGACGAGGAAGACGGTGCCGGCCGACTCGCGGATCTGGCGGATGCGCTCCTCGCTCTTCTTGCGGAACTCGCGGTCGCCGGTGGCGAGGGCCTCGTCGATGAGCAGGACGTCGTGCGTCTTGGCCGAGGAGATCGCGAAGCGCAGGCGGGCGCCCATGCCGGAGGAGTAGGTGGACATCGGGAGCTGGACGAACTCGTCGATGCCGGAGAAGTCGACGATCTCCTGGTATTTCTCGCGGACCTCGGCCGGCGTCATGCCCATGGCGTAGCAGCCGAGCACGATGTTGCGCTCGCCGGTGAGCTCGCGCATCAGGGCGGCGTTGACGCCCAGCAGCGAGGGCTGGCCGTCGGTGTAGACGGCGCCCTTGTGCGGGGGCAGCAGGCCCGCGATGGCGCGCAGCAGCGTGGACTTGCCCGAGCCGTTGCGGCCCACGATGCCGATCGCGTCGCCGTGGTAGGCCACGAACGTCACGCCCTTGACCGCGTGGACCTCTTTCATCTGCGGGCGGCCCTGGCGCTTGAGAATGCGCGTGAGGGCGTTGACCGCGTTGCCCTTCTCGGAGTCGGAGGCCGCGCCATAGACGCGGTAGACGATGTGGAGGTCGTCGACGATGACGGTCGGCGTGCCCGTGGGGACGTCGAGTGGCGCCTTGCCCTTGGCGGCGGGACGCGCCTTGGCGTCCTCGGGGACGGCGGGCTTGTCGCCCTTCACCTGCTGCAGCTCCTTGGTCTCAGCCACGCCCGTACCTCTCCTCGGCCCGCCAGAAGTACCAGAAGCCGAATCCGAGAGCGAACACCGCCCAGAATACGCAAGACATCCACACCATGGTCGGGGGGTGGTGCCCCGCCTGAGTGTTGTGGCTCCCGATCAGGATCTCCCGCATCCACTCGATGTAGGAGGCCGCCGGGTTGAGGTACATCACGTCGGCCACCCACTGGGGGAGGCCGGCCGAGCCCACGACCTTGTCCTGGATCGAGAAGAAGACGCCCGAGGCGTACAGCCAGGTGCGGGTGATGAACGGCAGCAGCTGGTTGAGGTCGCGCATCGAGGCGCCGAGGCGGGCCATGACGAGCCCGGCCCCGATGTTGAACATCGTCTGCAGGGCGAGGACCACCGGGATCATGAGCCAGAACCAGGTGGGGAACTCGCCCGTGGCGACCACGATCACCAGGAGCACGCTCATCGAGATGGCGAGCTGCTGCAGCTCCTGGATCGTGTAGGCCAGCGGCAGCGAGGCGCGCGGGAAGTGCAGGGCCCGGATCATCGACAGGTTGCCGGAGATCGACTTGGCGCCCGCGGTGACCGTGCGCTGGGTGTAGGTGAAGACGAACATGCCGGTCAGCAGGAAGGCCGGGTAGTTGTCGATGTTCTTGCTGCCACCCAGGATGATGCCGAACATCAGGAAGTAGATGGCGGCGTTGAGCAGCGGGGTCAGCACCTGCCACAGCTGGCCCAGCGTGGAGTTGGAGTACTTCGAGACGTTGCGCGAGGTCGCGTACGTCAGGATGAAGTGTCGCCGCTCCCATAGCTGGCGCACGTAGACAGGGAACCTCGGCCGTGCGATGGCACGGCGAAGCCCGTATCTCTTGGCGAGCTTGGCCAGCGGCTCCTGCCCGCTCCGGCCGCCCGCCTGGGCGTCCGCTACAGCGGATTCCGGCTGGCTCATGGCAAGGACTCTATTGGATCCGGGTCGGTGGGGTGCCTGTCACGCTGGACCGTGACCGGCAGACTGTTGGACGGTGTCTCGGGGCGCCGGGGTTCCAAGCCGGCGTCAAGACCTGCTCAACCGTAGCCCAGGAGGGGCGGGCGGTGGTGGCGCGGGCCCGAGCAGTCCCCTGCGGGGGGTAATTTTCATCGTCTGTTCAGGTCCAGGTCCAACCGGTACTGAGCCCTTTGTACGATTTACTGCAGATCGTGCCGATTGTCTGTGACGCTGGATTGGCGGACGTGTGACCGAACTGCAACGCGCCAGAGACTCGCTGGTGGCAAGTAGTAAGGGATAGTCGCGATCGACTGGCAGGGCGTACGGCTGGCTTGACAAGGTCGGCCAAACCCGGGGGGGATACCAGGACTCCCCCGTCAGGCTGCTCATCAACACGCAGCTCAGCGCTGTACGCCCACTGTAGAGGGAGGATTTGTCTTTACCATGCGTGTTACTAAGGGCGCACAGATCGTCGCCGGTACCGCGCTGCTCGCCCTCGCGGTTGCCGCGTGTGGCGGCGGTGCCTCGGACGGCGGCACTGCCGCGAGCGGCGGCGCCGAGACGCCGGTCCGCATGGAGCTCGGTGAGCCCCAGGAGCTCCTGGTGCCGTCGAACACCACGGAGTCCGAGGGCTCCGAGGTCCTGGCGGCCGTGTTCGAGCCTCTCGTCACCTACGACGAGAACAAGAACGCCGTCGAGGCCGCGGCCGAGTCGATCACCAGCGATGACCAGAAGGTCTGGACGATCAAGCTCAAGCCCGGCTACACGTGGCACAACGGCGAGCCGCTCGTCGCGCAGAACTACGTGGACGCCTGGAACTACGCGGCCAACCAGGAGAACGCCCAGAGCGCCGGTTACTTCTTCGGGCGCATCGACGGCTTCGCCGACCTCAACCCGGGTGAGGGCAAGTCGGTCACGGCCAAGGGCATGAAGGGTCTGGAGGTCGTGGACGACACGACGTTCAAGGTCACTCTGGCCGCGCCGTTCTCCCAGTTCAAGACCATGCTCGGCTACACCGCGTTCTACCCGCTGCCCAAGGCCGCCTTCGGCGCCGACGGCAAGGTGACGCAGCAGTACGGCGAGCAGCCCATCGGTCAGGGCCTGTTCAAGTTTGACAAGGCCTACAAGAAGGGCACCGACCAGAGCATCGACATGACCGTGTACGACAAGTACCCGGGCAAGAAGCCGAGCAACTGGACGAAGCTGCAGTTCAAGCTCTACACCGACTCGGATGTCGCCTTCAACGACCTGATGGCCGACAACCTGGACATCCACGACTCGCTCGGCCCGGCGGCGATCGCCCAGGCCAAGTCCTCCCTCGGTGAGCGTTACCAGGACCAGCCGGACGCCGGCGTCGGTTACATCGGCGTGCCCCTGAAGTACAACGCCGAGCTGGACAAGGTCGACATCCGCAAGGCCATCTCGATGGCCATCGACAGGAAGACCATCGCCGAGACGGTCTTCTCCGGCACCCGTTCCCCCGCCGACGACTTCATCAACCCGGCCATCGCGGGCTACCGCCAGGGCGCCTGCAAGGCGTGCACGTACAACCCGGCCGAGGCCAAGAAGCTGTACGAGTCCGCCGGCGGCCCCAAGACCCTGGAGATCGGCTACAACGCCGACGGTCCGCACAAGGAGTGGATCGAGGCCGTCGCCAACAACCTCCGCGCCAACCTGGGCATCGACGCCGTCGCGAAGCCCTTCGAGAAGTTCGCCAGCATCCTCGACGAGCTGGACGCCAAGAAGTACAAGGGCCTGTTCCGCATGGGCTGGGCCATCGACTACCCGTCGGCCGAGAACTACCTGTCGCCGATCTTCAGCACCGGCGCCATCGCGACCGGCTCGAACTACGGCGGCTACTCGAACAAGAAGTTCGACGAGCTGATCGCCCAGGGCGACCAGGCTCCCTCGGTGGAGGAGGGCCTGAAGTTCTACCAGCAGGCCGACGACATCCTCAACGAGGAACTGCCGTACATCCCGGTGTACTTCTACCGGAACAACTCCGGCTACTCCACGAAGGTCAAGAACGTCCACATCAACCTGCTCAACCAGGTCGAGTGGACTGACGTCGAGAAGGTCTGACGTTGTTCCCGGGGCGGGCGCGGACGCCGCGCCCGCCCCACAGGGGTAAGCGAGGAGGCGGCTCCCCGGCCGAAAACCCATAAGGTCAGGGGGGTGGCCTTCTTCGCGTGTACGGGAGGCTTAAATGGGCCGTTACATCATCAGGCGTCTGCTCCAGTCGATCCCCGTGTTGTTGGGTGCCACCCTGCTCATCTTCGCCATCGTCTTCGCGCTGCCCGGCGATCCCATCGCGGCGCTGGCGGGCGAGAAACGGGCGGATCCCAACATCGTCGCGATCCTGCGCGAGCAGTATCACCTCAATGATCCGCTGTTGCTCCAGTATTGGTACTACATCAGCGGTGTGATTTTCCGGGCGGACTTCGGCGTCACCTTCGCCGACGTGCCCGTGTCCCAGATCATGGCGGGCAAGTTCCAGGTGACGCTCAACCTGGCGGTCACCGCGCTCGTCATCGAGGCCCTCATCGGCGTGGGTCTGGGCCTCTGGGCGGCACTCAAGCGCGGCAAGGCCATCGACACCATGATCCTCGCCTCGACGCTGCTGCTGATCTCGGTGCCGACCCTCGTGTCCGGCTTCGTCCTGCAGTTCCTGCTGGGCGTGAAGCTCAAGCTGTGGACGGGGCTCGACGTGTTCCCCATCGCGGGCATCACCGAGGGCTTCCGCAGCTATCTGCTGCCCGGCTTCGTGCTGGCCGGCGTGTCGATCGCGTACCTCACCCGACTGACCAGGACCAGCCTGGCCGAGACGCTGCGCGCCGACTACATCAGGACGGCCACAGCCAAGGGCCTGCCCCGGCGGCGGGTCGTCGGCAGGCACGGCCTGCGCAACGCGCTGATCCCGCTCATCACGTTCCTCGGCGCCGACCTCGGCAACCTCATGGGCGGCGCGGTCATCACCGAGAGAATCTTCAACCTGCCGGGCATCGGCAACCAGCTCTTCATGTCGGTGTACCTCAGGGAACAGCCGGTCGTGGTCGGCATCGTGACCATCCTGGTCCTGATCTACATCTTGGCCAACCTGGCCGTCGACGTGATGTACGCAGTGCTCGACCCGAGGATCCGCTATGAGTGACATTCGACCGGGCGGCCCCGTCATCGCGCCCGAGGAGACCCCCGTCCCGAAGCCCCAGAAGAAGGAGAAGGCGGCCAAGCCGGCCAGCCTGTGGTCCGACGCCTGGCACGACCTGCGGCGGCGGCCGATCTTCATCATCTCGCTCTGCATCATCGCGGTGCTGGCGCTGATGGCCGTCTGGCCGTCGCTGTTCAGCTCGGTGGACCCGTTCAACGCCCGCACCTGCGAGCTGGCCACCGCCCGTCAGGGTCCCAGCGCGGGCCACCCGTTCGGCCGCGACAACCTGGGCTGCGACCTGTACGCCCGCACCATCTACGGCGCGGCGAACTCGCTGGTCATCGGCATCAGCACGACCGTCTTCGCCGCGCTGATCGGCGGGCTCATGGGGCTGATCGCCGGCTTCTTCGGCGGCGGCGTGGACAGCGTGGCCTCCCGGGTCACCGAGATCTTCTTCGCCATCCCCAGCATCCTGGGCGCGCTGCTCATCGGCTCGACCTTCCGCGACAGCGGGCTCGGCATCTGGCTGGTGGTCGCGGCGCTGACCATCCTGGGCTGGCCGATGACGTTCCGGATCATGCGGGCGGCGGTCATCACGGCGAAGTCGCAGGACTTCGTGGTCGCGGCGAGGGCGCTGGGCGCCGGGCCGATCCGGATCATGTTCCGGCATCTGCTGCCCAACGCGCTCGCTCCCGTGATCGTGGTGGCGACGATCAACCTCGGCGGGTTCATCGCGGCCGAGGCCGCGCTGTCCTACCTGGGCGTGGGCGTGCAGCCGCCGGAGATCTCGTGGGGTCTGATGATCGCCGACGCGCAGCGCCGCTTCCTGGAGGCGCCGTTGCCGCTGATCTTCCCGGCCGTCTTCCTGAGCATCACGGTGCTCGCGTTCATCATGCTGGGCGACGCCGTACGCGACGCGCTCGACCCGAAGCTCAGGTAGAAGGGGGGACCGAACAGTGAGTAGGACGTCAGCGGACGTGTTGCCGGTCGAGGGAGGACTCGGCAACGAACCGCTGCTCGCCGTCGACAACCTGCACGTGGAGTTCCACACCCGGGCGGGGATCGTACGCGCCGTGAACGGCGTGAGTTACACGGTCAACCCGGGCGAGACACTGGCGGTGCTGGGCGAGTCGGGCTCGGGCAAGTCGGTGACCGCGCAGGCGATCATGGGCATTCTGGACATGCCGCCCGCGCGCATCCCCAAGGGAGAGATCCGCTTCAAGGGCACCGACGTGCTCAAGCTGTCGGAGGAGGCCCGCACCCAGGTGCGCGGCCAGCGCATCGCCATGATCTTCCAGGACGCGCTCTCGGCGCTCAACCCGGTCTTCACCGTGGGCTGGCAGATCAGCGAGATGTTCCGGGTGCACCGGGGCATGTCCAAGGGCGACGCCATGAAGAAGGCGGTCGAGCTGATGGACCGGGTCCGCATCCCGGCCGCCCGGCAGCGCGTCAACGACTACCCGCACCAGTTCTCCGGCGGCATGCGGCAGCGCATCATGATCGCCATGTCGATCGCGCTCGACCCCGAGGTGCTCATCGCCGACGAGCCGACGACGGCGCTCGACGTGACCGTCCAGGCGCAGATCATGGAACTGCTGGCCGAGCTGCAGCGCGAGAGCCAGATGGGCCTCATCCTCATCACCCACGACCTCGGGGTCGTGGCGGACGTGGCCGACAAGATCGCCGTGATGTACGCGGGGCGCATCGTCGAGAACGCCCCCGTGCACGACATCTACCGGGTGCCCGCCCACCCGTACACGAAGGGCCTGCTGGAGTCGATCCCCCGGGTCGACCAGAAGGGCCAGGACCTGTACGCGATCAAGGGCCTGCCGCCCAACCTGCTCGAACTGCCCAGCGGATGCTCGTTCAACCCGCGCTGCCCCTACCGGCAGGGCAACTGCGAGACCGACGTCCCCCCGCTGCATCAGATCAGCGGCACGCGCGGCAGCGCCTGCCACTACTGGAGGGAGGTCCTCGATGGCGATCGGTGAGAAGATCCTTGAGGTGCGTGACCTGGTCAAGCACTTCCCGCTGACCCAGGGCATCCTCTTCAAGCGGCAGATCGGCGCGATCAAGGCCGTGGACGGCGTCTCGTTCGAGCTGCACAAGGGCGAGACGCTGGGCATCGTGGGCGAGTCGGGCTGCGGCAAGTCCACGCTGGCCAAGGTGCTGATGGCGCTGGAGCGGCCCACGTCGGGGTCGGTGCTGATCAACGGCCGCGACATCGGCCGGGCCAAGGGCGCCGATCTCAAGCGCATGCGGCGCAACATCCAGATGGTCATGCAGGACCCGTACACCTCGCTGAACCCCCGGATGACCGTGGGCGACATCATCGGCGAGCCGTACGAGATCCACACCGAGGTCGCGCCCAAGGGCGACCGGCGCACGAAGGTGCAGGAGCTGCTGGAGGTGGTCGGGCTCAACCCCGACCACATCAACCGCTACCCGCACCAGTTCTCCGGCGGCCAGCGGCAGCGCATCGGCATCGCCCGCGGGCTGGCGCTCCAGCCCGAGATCATCGTGTGCGACGAGCCGGTGTCCGCGCTCGACGTGTCGATCCAGGCCCAGGTCATCAACCTGCTGGAACGGCTGCAGAACGAGTTCGGGCTGGCCTACATCTTCATCGCGCACGACCTGTCGGTGGTCCGGCACATCTCCGACCGGGTCGGGGTGATGTACCTGGGCAAGTTCGTGGAGCTCGGCAAGGACACCGAGATCTACGACCGGCCCGCGCACCCCTACACGCAGGCGCTGCTGTCGGCGGTGCCGGTGCCCGACCCCGAGGGGCGGGAGCAGCGGGAGCGCATCATCCTCCAGGGTGACCCGCCGTCGCCGGCCAACCCGCCGTCGGGCTGCCGGTTCCGTACGCGGTGCTGGAAGGCGCAGGAGATCTGCGCCGAGGAGGAGCCGCTGCTGCAGATCCGGCCGGGCACGGGGCACGAGAGCGCCTGCCACTTCGCCGAGACGCACGACGTGGTCCACGTCAACTGAGCGCGCCTCCGGAGAAGGCCCTCCTGCCCGGAGGGCCTTCTTCGCGTCTCAGCGGGTGACGATCACCGCGCTGCCGTGGCCGAACAGGCCCTGGTTGGCCGCCAGCCCCGCCCTGGCGCCGGTGACCTGCCGGGGGCCCGCCCGGCCGCGGAGCTGGTCGGTCAGCTCGCAGAGCTGGGCGACGGCCTGGGCGGGGATCGCCTCGCCGAACGAGGCCAGGCCGCCCGACGGGTTGACCGGGATCCGGCCGCCGAGGGCGGTGACGCCGTCGCGCAGCAGCTTGTCCGCCTCGCCCGGCGGGCACAGGCCCACGTCCTCCGTCCAGTCCAGCTCCAGGGCCGTGGACAGGTCGTACACCTCGGCCAGCGACAGGTCCTCGGGGCCGAGGCCGGCCTCCTCGTAGGCGGCGTACGCGATGGCCGCGCGGAAGGGCCGCTCCGGCGGGGGGACGGCCGCGCAGGAGTCGGTGGCGAAGTCCGGCAGCTCCAGGACCGTGTTGGGGAAGGTGGGCGTGACCGTCGAGACGGCCGCCAGGCGGACCAGGTCGCGCCCGCCCGCGTGCCGGCGGGCGTACGCCTCCGAGGCCAGCACCACGGCCGCGCCGCCGTCGGAGGTGGCGCAGATGTCCATCAGCCGCAGCGGGTCGGCCACCATGGGCGAGGCCAGCACCTCCTCCGTGGTGACCGGCCTGCGGTAGCGGGCCATGGGGTTGAGCGACCCGGCGCGGGCGTTCTTGACCTTGACGGCGGCGAAGTCGTACGGGGTCGAGCCGTGCAGGGCCATCCTGCGGCGGGCGTACAGGCCGAAATAGGCCGGATTGGTGGCGCCGAGCAGCCGGAACCGCAGCCAGTCCGGATCGTCGGGGCGCTCGCCGCCCACCGGGGCGAAGAAGCCCTTGGGGGTGGAGTCGGCGCCCACGACCAGGGCGAGGTCGCACAGCCCCGCGAGGATCCTGGTACGGGCGAGGTCCACGGCATGGGCCCCCGAGGCGCAGGCGGCGTAGCAGGAGGCGATCCTGGCGCCGGTCCAGCCGAGCGCCTGGGCGTAGGTGGCGCCGGCGACGAAGCCCGGGTAGCCGTTCCTGATGGTGTCGGCGCCCACCAGGTACTGGACGTCGGTCCAGGCGACCCCGGCGTCGGCGAGGGCGGCGCGGGCGGCGGCGAGGCCGTACTCCGCGAAGGGGCGGCCCTGCTTGCCCCAGGGGTGCATGCCGGTGCCCAGCACCACGACGCCGCCGCTCATGAGGCCCGCCGCCACATCCAGACCAGCGGGCCGTCCGCGAGGGGGCCCGCGGTGAGCTCCAGTTCCATGCCGACCTCCAGCTCGTCCACGGTGAGCCCGGCGACCTGGCCGAGCACCACGATCCCGGCCCCGTCGAGCTCGACCGCCGCCAGGGTCACCGGCACGTACGGCTGCGCCGCCACGTAGGGGGAGGGCGGCGGGTAGGCGGCGTTCGTGTACGACCACACGCGCCCCCGGCGGGGCAGCCGGGCGATCTCCATGTCCGTCCCGTCGCAGCGGGGGTTGGGACAGGAGCCGCGGCGGGGCGGGAAGCAGACGGTGCCGCAGGCCGCGCAGCGGGTGCCGAGCAGTACGACCCCGTCGGCCTCGACGGCGAACCAGCCCTCGATCGCGTACGTCATAGCCGGAGTATCACACAAGCGCTTGCTAGGGTGAATCCCTGTCGCGCCGCCGCCGCCTCGCCGCCGCCGTCACCACCCTGACCGACATGGCCGCCATCAGCCCGAGCATCCCGACGATCACGGCCGTCCTGCTCGCGGGAACGGGCGCCGCCGGCCCCGGTCCTAAGTGCGCCCCGGGCCCGGGCGCCCCCGGAACGGCCGCCGCGGCCGGCCCGTCGGCCCCCCGCAGTCCGTCCGCCGCGCGCAGCGCCAGCAGGGCGTCGGCCACCCCGTGCCCGTACGCGCGGCTGTAGCCGCTCGCAGGGCGTCTTCTGGTGCCCCGCTCGATGGCGGTGCGCACCTCGTACGGCGACAGGCCGGGACGGGCGGACCGTACGAGCGCGGCGATGCCCGCCACCATGGCGGCGGCCGAGCTGGTGCCGTCGCCCACCACGTACGAGCCGGCTCCGTCGGCGGTGACGATCTCCGTGCCCGGCGCGACGACGGACAGATAGTCCTGCCGGTTGGAGAAGCGGGCCACCCTGAGCCGCCGGTCCACCGCTCCCACGGCGATCACGCCGGGATAGGCGGCGGGGAAGTTCTTCCTGTTGGCGCTCTCGCCGTCGTTGCCCGAGGAGGCGACCAGGACCGCGCCCTTGCCGAGCGCGTACCGGACGGCCTCCTCCTCGGCCGCAGAGCCCTCCCACGAGCCGCTGCCGCCGCCCAGCGACATGCTGATCACGCCGGCCCCGTGGTCGGCGGCGTAGCGGATGCCGCGCGCCAGGGCGTCGTGCCCGTCCGGGGGCAGCCGCTCGCGCTGCGGGTCGCCGCTCTCCAGGGTGACCCGTACCGAGAGGACGCGGGCCTCGGGCGCGACGCCGACGATTCCGGCGGCGCGGCCGGGGCCGTGCCCGCGGCCGGCGATCAGGGCGGCCATCGCGGTGCCGTGGTGGCCCCACGGCCCGTGGCCGCGCGCCGCGCCGGTGAGGTCGGGGCCCTCGGTGACGGCGCCCGCGAGGTCGGGATGGCGGGCGTCGACGCCGGTGTCGAGCACGGCGACCAGCACGCCCCTGCCCCTGCTGCGCCGCCACGCCTCGGGCAGGCGTAACGCCCCGAGCTGCCACTGCCCGGCCCGCGCCATCGCCCCGACCTCGCCGCTGGTCGCGGCCCCGGCCTCGCCGCCGGCCCTGACGCCAGGGCCGGCGGCTGGACCGGTGGTGTGGTCGGCCGTCACGGAGGCCGGGACGGCGACCACGCATACGGCGGCCAGTGCCGCGGCGAGCAGGCTCCTCATCCGGTCAGGGCCCGCCGCACCGCCGTCGCGATCCGGAGCGCCGCCTCGCGCGGCCGGGGGCGACGGCGCCGGCCGGAGCACGGTCAGCACGGCGAGGAGCAGCACAGCGGACAGGTGGTACACGGAGACCTCGAGCGGGGGAGGGGGGAACGCTCGAACGTCCGGCATTCTGACACGCGACCGCCACCGCTATCCGACGGTTCGGTAAACAGTCCGATACGCGGAGTAATTCCGTTCTGTGGGCTTTGCTGCTACCGCGTAGGCGAAAGTCGGACATGCGCGCCGGGCGGGAGCCCCAGCCGCTGCGCCGCGTCCCCGAAGTTCACCGCGATCGCGACCAGCCCCGCCGAGTCCGCGAAGACCACCAGCTCGCCCGGCGGCACCGCCGCGTACGTCTCCCGGTACGGCAACGCGAGCTGCCGCCGCCCCAGCCACACCCCGAGCGTGTCGCCGGGCCGCACCCCGAGCGCCAGCAGGTCGGCGGCGGCGATCGAGAGCTGCGTGTTGCCGTGGCCGTCCACCGAGACGACCTCGCCCTCCACGGAGCCGTCGCGCAGGTGCGAGATGGGCTGCGGCAGCCGTGCCAGCCGCTCCACCGGCACCTCGGGCCCCAGCTCGGCCGGGTCCAGCCCGCCCCACAGCCGCCCGGCGACCGGCGCGAGGACGTCCCTGCCGGGGAAGGTGGGCGACACCGGACGCAGGAAGTGCGCCTCGTTGCTGATCTCGTACGCGGCCCGCGCCCCGCCGCTGGCCTCCACCGCCCACGACAGCAGCCCGTTGTCCGGGCCGACGAACATCCGGCCGCCCGCCTCCACCGCCACGGCCCGCCGCGCGCCCCCGGGGCCGGGATCCACCGCGCCGACGTGGATGCCACGCGGCAGGTACGGGATCGTCTGCGCGAGGATCGCCGCGCCGCGCCGTACGTCCCCGGACGGCACCAGATGGCACACGTCGATCACCCGGGCCTGCGGGGCGATGCCGGCGATCACCCCATGACAGGCCGCCACATAGCCATCCTCAAGCCCGTAGTCGGTGAGGAGCGTGATTACGGAGGTCACATTTCGCGACTGTACGTCTCCCAATCCACCGTGAACAGCCGCACTCAGCACATTACGATTGGCCACGGGCCGTGCGGGTGACGGGACCGTCACCCGCCCCCTCAGAGGAGGACACCATGGGAGCACCCCTCAGCGGTGACGATGCTGCCCACGAGCCGTCCCGACAGCCACTGACCGAACGCGACATCGAGCTCCTCGCCTTCGAACGCCAATGGTGGCGCTACGCGGGCGCGAAGGAGCAGGCCATCAAGGAGACCTTCGGGTTCTCCGCCACGCGCTACTACCAGATGCTGGGCGAGCTGATCGACCGCCCGGAGGCGCTTGAGCACGACCCCATGCTGGTCAAGCGCCTGCGCAGGCTGCGCGCCCAGCGGCAGCGCGACCGCGCGGCCAGAAGGCTTGGCATGCGCCCCTGACGGGCTGGGTACGGGCAGCCGCGTGGAGAACATCCCTGGAATCGAAGCAATCCTGAAGGACCCGGCCGGGGCCGTGATCGGGCTCGACTTCGACGGCACGCTGTCCCCGATCGTGCCCGATCCCGCGACCGCGGTGATCCACCCCAAGGCGCCCGCGGTCCTCGCCGAGCTCGGCGCGCACGTGCGGGCCGTGGCCATCGTGACCGGCCGGCCCCCCGCCACCGCGCTGGAGCTGGGCCCGGGGCTGGCCGACGTTCCCGGGCTGGTCATCCTCGGCCACTACGGCTTCGAACGCTGGGAGCACGGCCGGCTCTCCGCCCCGCCCCCGCCGCCCGGCGTGCCCAGGGCGCGGGCCGAGCTGCCCGCGCTGCTCGACTCGGCCGGCGTCGTGGGCGTGACGGTCGAGGACAAGGGCAGGGCCGTCGCGGTGCACACCCGCCGCGCCCCCGACCCCGAGGGCGCGCTGGCCGCGCTGCGCGAGCCGCTGGCCGGGCTCGCCGCGCGGCACGGGCTGGTGGTCGAGCCCGGCCGCATGGTGCTGGAGCTGCGGCCGCCCGGCATGGACAAGGGGCACGCGCTCGGCCTGTTCCTGGCCGAGCGGGAGGCGCGCTCGGTGCTGTTCGCCGGCGACGACCTGGGCGACCTCGCGGCCTTCGACGCCGTACGGGCCTCCGGGCTGCCCGGGGTGACCGTGTGCAGCGGCTCGGCGGAGGTGACCGCGCTGGCCGAGCGGGCCGACATCGTGGTGGACGGCCCGGACGGCGTGCTGGCGCTGCTGGCGGAGCTGGCGTCGGCGTTCAGCCGTTGACGACTGGACTGCAAGTCCGGTTCTCTAGGGTCGGACGCATGATCAAGCGTTACCTCGCCGTCGCCGCCACCGCCGCCGTCACCCTCACCGCCGGGGCCTTCCCCGCCCACGCCGCTCCCGCCCAGGAGCTGAGGCTGCGTGCCGGGCTCACCCTCTACATCCCGATCCAGTGGGTGGTCCACCGGTTCGGCCCGGACAACGTGCAGGTCGTGACCGGCAAGTGCGGGCGGGCCGTGGGCTGGCGGACGGTGGAGTGCGACGCGTTCTACATCCTCGGGCCGTCGTTCATCAAGCGCGGCGCGGAGGGCTGGGGCCCCTACACCGGCAAGAACCCGTACTACCCGGCGAGCGACGTGCAGCCCTGCCCGTCCAACGACAAGTGGGGCGAGGTCATCGGGCCGAAGGTCACCCGGGGGCTCCGGCAGGTCGGGCCGGGCCACAAGGCCGCGTACAACGCCTGGAAGTCCACCTGCGTCAGCTTCAGCGGCGGCAAGGTCAAGAGCCGCTTCACCCAGCGCGAGTGGTACCTGCCGAAGAGCAAGATCCTGGTCGTCGACCAGTGGAACACCCCCGGGCTGGCCGACGCGCTGAAGCACGCCGACTGGCGGTGAGCGCGGGCCCGCGGCTCAGCCGAGGGCGTCGAGCTGGGCCGCGAGCCACTTCTGGGGCGGCAGGGCGGTGGCCGCGGCGCGCAGCTTGTCGCGCCGCGCCCGCCGCTCGTCCTCCGGCATGACCAGCGCCTCGTGCAGGGCGGCGGCCGTGCCGCTGACGTCGTAGGGGTTGACCACGAGGGCGTGCGGGCCCAGCTCGGCCGCCGCGCCCGCCTCCCGCGAGAGCACCAGCGCGCAGCGCGGCGACAGCACCGGGCCCTCCTTGGCCACCAGGTTCATGCCGTCGCGGATCGGGTTGACCAGCAGCACGTCGGCCATCCGGTACGCGGCCAGCGAGCGCGGATAGTCGTCGTGCACGTTGAGGATGAGCGGGTCCCAGTCCTCGGTGGCGAACTCGTTCTCGATCTCCTGGGCGCAGCGCTGCACCGAGGCGGTGTACTCGCGGTATTCCGGCAGGTCGTGCCGGCTCGGATAGGCGAAGGCCAGGTGCACCACGCGGCCGTGCCACTCGGGATGGGCGGCCAGGAACTCGCCGTAGGCCACCAGGCCGCGCACGATGTTCTTCGACAGCTCGGTGCGGTCGATGCGGACGATGAGCCGGCGGTCGCCGACCTGCTCCCTGATCGCCGTCATGTGCGACTCGACGTCGGGCTCGCAGGCCCGCTCCCACAGCGCCGCGCCGTCCACCCCCAGGCTGTGGACGCCGATCCTGGTGGTGCGGCCCTCGTGGGTGACGCTGGGGGCGGCGCGGTCGACCTCGGCCCCGAGCACCGCCTCGCAGCAGTCCATGAACGCCGCCGCCCACCGTTCGGCCAGGAACCCGGCGTGGTCGGCGCCGAGTATGCCCTCCAGGACCTCGCCGGCCACCTCGTCGGGCAGCAGCGAGAAGTACTCGGGCGGCGCCCACGGGGTGTGGCTGAAGTGCGCGATGCGCAGGTCGGGCCGCTCGGCCCTGAGCATGGCGGGGGTGAGCGTCAGGTGGTAGTCCTGCACCATCACGCGGGCGCCGTGCCCGGCCTCCTCGGCGAGGGCGAGCGCGAAGGCGCCGTTGTAGTCGCGGTAGGACTCCCACTCGCGGGCGAAGCGGATGCCGAAGCTGGGCGCGTTGGGGATGTCGTAGAGCAGGTGGTTGACGAACCACAGCGTGGAGTTGGCCACGGCGTTGTAGGCGCGGTGGAAGGTGGCCGCGGGGATGTCGAGCATGCGCAGCGGCCCGGTGTCGTAGCCGGCCTGGTCGAGGCGGCCGCCCGGCGACAGGCGCACGGCGCTGCGGTCGTCGTCGGACAGCGCCGCGCAGACCCACAGGACGCCGTCGCCTTTCGTGACCCCGGACAGCCCGGAGACGAGACCGCCGCCGCCCCGTCTCATGGTGAGGACACCGTCGTCGGAGACGGTGAAGGAGACCGGCCCTCTGTTGGAGGCCACGAGGACGCTGTTCATCGAAGCTCCCTCCGATCATAGGATCCCAGCTATGGCGCTTGATGAGCTAACCGAGGAACTCGCCCGATCCGCCGCCGCTGGAGATCATCGCGCGCTCGGCGAGTTGCTGGCCAGGATCGAGCCCGATGTGATGCGCCACTGCTCCCGGATCCTGCCGTACCACCAGGACGCCGAGGAGGCGTCGCAGGACACCCTGCTCGCGGTGGCCCGCAACATCGGCCGCTTCGAAGGGCGCGCCAGGTTCAGCACGTGGCTGCACATCGTCACGGCCAACTGCGCGCGCACCACCTACCGGTCGCTGAAGCGCAGGGCGGCCGAGCAGACCTCCGACGAGCTGCCGACGCAGAAGCCCGACGCGCGGCGGGTGAGCGTGATCGCGGGCTCGCGGCTCGACCTGCTCGACGCGATGGAGGCGCTGGAGGCCGACAAACCCGACCTGGCGCAGGCGCTGGTCCTGCGCGACATCGTGCAGCTCGACTACAACGAGGTGGCCGAGCAGCTCGGCATCCCGCTCGGCACCGCGAAGTCGCGCATCCACCAGGCCCGCAAGTACGTGCAGGCAGCGCTGGGTGAGGACTATCGGTGAGACGCGCTGTCTCATGTGCTGAGACAGGTGGTAACTCCGGCCACTTCAGCGGGTAGAGTCGGGTTCAACAACTTCATACAGCTCATCCAGAGGGGTGGAGGGACCGGCCCTGCGAAGCCCCGGCAACCCTCCCGGCTTTCGACTCGCGACCTGGCGAGGCCGACCGGGACAAGGTGCCAATTCCGGTTCGCGGTCAAGGTGGCCGTGGGCGAAGATGAGGGAAGGCCTCGCTTCATGTCGCACGACTTTGGTCCTGCCGTCGCTCTGTCCTGCCGCGAGTGCGGCGCCCGCTACCCGCTCGGGCCGAGTTTCGCGTGTCTGGAGTGTTTCGGGCCGCTCGAAGCGGCCTACGAGTTCGGCCGGGTGACCCGCGAGGACATCGCCGCGGGCCCGGCCAGCATCTGGCGCTACCGCTCGCTGCTCCCGGTCCCCGCCGACGTGGCGAGCAAGCCCAACATGAACCCCGGCTGGACCCAGCTGGTCAGGGCGGGCAACCTCGGGCGGGCGCTCGGCATCAGGTCCCTGCACGTCAAGGACGACTCCGGCAACCCCACCCACTCCTTCAAGGACCGGGTGGTCGCCATCGCCGTCGAGGCGGCGCGCACCTTCGGCTTCCACACGCTCTCCTGCTCCTCCACCGGCAACCTCGCGGGCGCGGTCACCGCCGCGGCGGCGCGGGCCGGGCTCGACGCCTGCGTGTTCATCCCGGCCGACCTGGAAGAGGCGAAGATCGCCATGGCCCGGGTGTTCGGCGGCAGGCTGATCGGCATCGACGGCAGCTACGACGAGGTCAACCGGTTCTGCTCGGAGCTGATCGGCGACCCGCTGGGCGACAAGTGGGGGTTCGTCAACGTCAACCTGCGCCCCTACTACGCCGAGGGCTCCAAGACGCTCGCGTACGAGATCGCCGAGCAGCTCGGCTGGCGGCTGCCCGAGCAGATCGTCATCCCGATCGCCTCCGGCTCGCAGCTCACCAAGATCGACAAGGGTTTCAAGGAGCTGATCGCCCTGGGCCTGGTCGAGGACACCCCCTACAAGGTCTTCGGCGCGCAGGCGGCCGGGTGCTCGCCGGTGTCGGCGGCCTACAAGGCGGGGCACGACGTCGTCCAGCCGGTCAAGCCGGACACCATCGCGAAGTCGCTGGCCATCGGCAACCCGGCCGACGGCCCCTACGTGCTGGACATCGCCCGGCGCACCGGCGGGGCCGTCGAGGACGTCACCGACGCCGAGGTCGTGGCCGCGATCAAGCTGCTGGCCTCGACCGAGGGCATCTTCGCCGAGACCGCGGGCGGCGTCACGGTCGGCGTGCTGAAGAAGCTGGTCGAGACGGGGCGGCTCGACCCCGAGGCCGAGACCGTGGTCCTCAACACCGGCGACGGCCTGAAGACGCTGGACGCCATCGCCGGCGAGTCGTCGCGGCCCACCGCCGTGATCAAGCCGTCCCTCGACGCGTTCCGCGCGGCTGTCTGACAACCAGGAAAGGCGAGATAACCATGAGCGTTACTGTGCGGATTCCCACCATTCTGCGCACCTACACCGGCGGAAACGCGGAAGTGAGTGGCGAGGGCGCGACTCTTCGTGACGTGCTCGCCAAGCTCGACGCCGACTACCCGGGCATCGGCGCGAGAATTCTGGATGAATCGGGCAAGATTCGACGTTTTGTCAACGTTTACGTGGGGGAAGAGGACGTCCGTTTCGCCGAGGGCCTGGACACTCCGGCCCCGCAGGGCGCGCAGATCTCCATCATCCCGGCGGTCGCCGGCGGCTGAGGCCCGTACGACATGACAGAAGGCGCCCCTAGCGGGCGCCTTCTGCTTTTCGGACCTATTCAAACGTTGAAGTACCTGGGCTGCGAACAAATGCGTCGTTCGCGGATTGACTCTGTTGCCAAACCCCTTGCCACAGGTATGGTCGAGGCGATCGTCTGCCTGATTTGACATTAAGTCAGACGATTACGGGTCTCGCGGTGGAATGGGCGAGATCCGTAGCCCCAGTAAGAGGAGTCGGAAGTGGCGCAGGGCACCGTCAAGTGGTTCAACGCGGACAAGGGCTACGGCTTCATCGCGGTAGACGGTGGTAAGGATGTATTCGTCCATTACTCCGCGATCCTGATGGACGGGTACCGATCTCTCGAACAGGGCCAGCGGGTCGAGTTCGAGATCACGCAGGGCCAGAAGGGACCGCAGGCCGAGTCTGTCCGCGCGGTCTGATTCATGTCACCTGGTATGCACCGGCGGGACACGTGCGGCAACGCAGTCCGTACGAGCTCGCCACCCCCGTAGTCGTCGACCGACGGCGGGCCACACGGTGAGCGGCCCGCCGTCCGCGGCGCGAACCCGGCTGACCTGCGCGGGAGCCTCTCCAGAAGGTCGTTCGCTTGCACTCGGCAGGGTAGAGTGCTAAACAGTTCGTTGGCACTCTGTGTGGCAGAGTGCCAACGAACTCGGGATCGAGACGATGGGGTCTGCCGAACGGAGATGCAGTCCCTGGCCGTCGCGGGCGTCGGCTCGGTCCAGGACAAGCCACCCTGCATCTGGGAGGTCTAGCCTTATGGCAGCCAAGATGATCGCGTTTGACGAGGACGCCCGGCGCGGTCTCGAGCGCGGTATGAACCAGCTCGCTGACGCCGTCAAGGTGACCTTGGGCCCCAAGGGCCGCAACGTCGTGCTGGAGAAGAAGTGGGGCGCCCCCACCATCACCAACGACGGTGTGTCCATCGCCAAGGAGATCGAGCTCGAGGACCCTTGGGAGAAGATCGGCGCCGAGCTGGTCAAGGAAGTCGCCAAGAAGACCGACGACGTCGCCGGCGACGGCACCACCACCGCCACCGTGCTCGCCCAGGCGCTGGTACGTGAGGGCCTGCGCAACGTCGCCGCCGGCGCCAACCCGATGGCCCTGAAGAAGGGCATCGAGGCCGCCGTCGAGCGCGTCAGCGAGGAGCTCTCCAAGCTGGCCAAGGACGTGGAGACCAAGGAGCAGATCGCCTCCACCGCCTCCATCTCCGCCGCCGACCCCGAGATCGGCTCGCTCATCGCCGAGGCGATGGACAAGGTCGGCAAGGAAGGCGTCATCACCGTCGAGGAGAGCAACACCTTCGGCCTGGAGCTCGAGCTCACCGAGGGCATGCGCTTCGACAAGGGCATGGTGTCGATGTACTTCGTCACCGACTCCGACCGGATGGAGGCCGTCCTCGAGGACCCCTACATCCTGATCGTCAACAGCAAGGTCTCCGCCAACAAGGACCTGCTGCCCCTGCTCGACAAGGTCGTGCAGTCCGGCAAGCCGCTGCTGATCATCGCCGAGGACGTCGAGGGCGAGGCCCTGGCCACCCTGGTCGTCAACAAGATCCGCGGCCTGTTCCGCTCCGTGGCCGTCAAGGCCCCGGGCTTCGGTGACCGCCGCAAGGCCATGCTCAACGACATCGCCATCCTGACCGGTGGCCAGGTCATCGCCGAGGAGGTCGGTCTCAAGCTGGAGAACGCCACCCTCGACCTGCTGGGCCGCGCGCGCAAGGTGGTCGTCACCAAGGACGAGACCACGATCGTCGACGGCGCCGGTGACGCCGAGCAGATCTCCGGCCGGGTCAACGAGATCCGCGCCGAGATCGAGCGCACCGACTCCGACTACGACCGCGAGAAGCTCCAGGAGCGGCTGGCCAAGCTGGCCGGTGGCGTCGCCGTGATCAAGGCGGGCGCGGCCACCGAGGTCGAGCTGAAGGAGCGCAAGCACCGCATCGAGGACGCCGTGCGCAACGCCAAGGCGGCCGTCGAGGAGGGCATCGTCCCCGGTGGTGGCGTGGCGCTGCTGCAGGCCGGCGCGAAGGCGTTCGACAAGCTGGAGCTGTCCGGCGACGAGGCCACGGGTGCCGCGATCGTCAAGAAGGCTCTGGAGGAGCCGCTCAAGCAGATCGCGGTCAACGCCGGTCTTGAGGGCGGCGTCGTGGTGGAGAAGGTCCGCAACCTGACTCCGGGTGAGGGCCTCAACGCCGCCAGCGGCGAGTACGTCAACATGTTCGAGTCGGGGATCATCGACCCGGCCAAGGTGACGCGCTCCGCGCTGCAGAACGCCGCGTCCATCGCGGCGCTCTTCCTGACCACCGAGGCCGTCATCGCCGAGAAGCCCGAGAAGGCCACTGCCGCTCCCGCCATGCCGGGTGGCGGCGACATGGACTTCTAGGTCTGTTCGCGACGCCGACGCCAAGAGCGGCCCGGGTTTTCCGGGCCGCTCTTGTTTCGTTTACCGGACATTACGTTTCACAATTGATCCGCTACCCGTAGTGAGGAAATGTGTGTGCGGAACACGCATTCACGAAAGGAGTGGCGGATGTTTTCCCGTAGCAGCCGCATTTTCGGCGCGGGCCTCGTGGCCGTGGCCGCCCTGACCGCGACGGGCGGTCCCGTCAGGGCCGACGACGGTCGCACCTCGCCGATGCGGCTTCCGTACGAGCTGTGGTTCTGTCCGGCCGGCGGCGCGTTCGGACTGCCGATGGTCGACTCCCTGGTGGGGCAGGTCCTGGGCTGCGGCGGCCGGACGGGGCCGGCGAGCACGCCGGCCCCGGCGACCACCGTGGACCAGCCGGGCACCACGGGGCAGGCCGTCACCCTCGTTCAGACGCCGTAGACCGGGACGAGGTGGCCGCGGGCCAGGGTGTTGGCGGTGATGTTGAAGCCGACCACCGCCGGGCTGGCGTCGCTGTCCACGCCCAGCTTGTCGACGCCCAGGGCGTGGACGGTGAAGACGTAGCGGTGCGCGGGGCCGGGCGGCGGAGCCGCGCCGCCGAAAGCCTTGACGCCGTAGTCGTTGCGGGCGTGGACGGCGCCGTCGGGCAGCCCCTTGAAGTCGGGGGCGCTGCCCGCGCCCGCCGGCAGCTCGGTCACCGAGGCCGGCAGGTCGAACAGCACCCAGTGCCAGAACCCGCTGCCCGTGGGCGCGTCGGGGTCGTAGCAGGTGACGGCGTAGCTCCGGGTCCCTTCGGGCGCGCCGGACCAGCGGAGCTGGGGCGAGACGTTCTGGCCCGTCATGCCCCAGTCGTTGAAGACGTGCAGGTCGCTCAGCCGCTCGCCGTCCTGGATGTCGTCGCTCTCGACCACGAGCGCGGGAACCGACGGCAGGTGTTCATGGGGCAGCGGTGCTGGCACGGCATCCTCCTAGGTAGAGAGCGTTCCTGCTCGCCATCCTAGAAGCGGCCGGGCCGGTCGCCGATCAGGGCGTCGCCGGTTCCCGCGCGCGGCGCGCGGTCACATGGCGAGCTGCGCCGGCAGGGGCTTGTCGTGCAGGACCGTGAGAGAGGTCACCGCACGGGTCAGGACGACGTACAGCCGGGCCAGGCCGCGGGGCTCGGCGGCGACGATGTCGGCGGGCTCGACCACGATCACGTGGTCGTACTCCAGGCCCTTGGCGAGGGTCGCGGGGACGACGAGCAGGCGGTGCTCGCCCTCGCCGGCGGCGTCGGGGTCGAGCACGGCGTGCGGACGGCCGGACAGCGCCCGCGAGACCTCGGCGACCAGCGCGTCGGGGACGATGACGCCGATCGAGCCCTCCTGGGCGAGCGCCGCGTCGGCGGCCTCGGCCACGGAGCCGCCGGGACGGACGCTCAGCGAGCCCGCGCCGGGGCGCAGGGAGCGCGGCGCGGCCAGGCCGGGAGCGACGGACGGCAGGAGCCGGGCGGCGAAGTCGAGCACCTCGCGCGGCACCCGGAAGCCGAGCGTCAGCTCGGTCACCTCGCCCTCGGGCTGCCCGAGGTGCTGGAGCACGCTCTCCCACGAGCTGGTGGACCAGGGCGTGGTGCCCTGCGCGAGGTCGCCGAGCACGGTGGCGGAGCCGTTGCGGCAGCGCCGGCCGAGCGCGCGCAACTGCATCTCCGACAGGTCCTGGGCCTCGTCCACGACCAGGTGGCCGAGGGAGGGGGTGCGTTCCATGAGGTCGCGCAGCTCGTCGAGGAGCGCGGCGTCCGCCGCCGACCACTTGGCGGACTTGTGGCTGCGGTACGGCTTCGGCCAGAGCAGCAGGTCCCGCTCGTCGGGCGACAGGTCGGACCTGGCGGCCCTGGCCAGGAACTCCGGGTCGGAGAGCAGCCGGTGGAGCACCTGCTCGGGCGTCAGCTTCGGCCAGACCGCGTCCACGAGCTGCTTGACCGGCTTGGAGCGGGCCACGGCGTCCTGCACCCGGTCGTCGGGCGACTCGCCGCGCTGCTCCATCCGCACCAGCACCAGGTGGGCCAGCCGCTGCGCCAGCGCCGCCCGTCCGGGCAGGTAGCGGGTGGTGCCGCGCAGGGAGGCGACGATCTCGCGCACCTCGTGGTCGGCCACCCGGTAGCGGTAGGCGCCCTTCGTGAACACGAGGCCCTCCTCCGGCTTCACGATGTGCAGCCAGAGCGCGCGTTCCAGCACCGCGGCCATCCGGGCGTCGCCCTTGACCGCGGCCACCAGCGGGTCCTCCGGCGCGGCGTGCTCGCCGAGCAGGCCCGCCACCGTCGTCTGGTCCACCTTGACCTCGCCCAGCGCGGGCAGGACCGAGGAGATGTAGGACAGGAACGCGCGGTTGGGGCCGACGATCATCACGCCGGACCTCGCCAGGCGCTCGCGGTGGGTGAACAGCAGGTACGCGGCCCGGTGCAGGCCCACCGCCGTCTTCCCGGTGCCGGGGGCGCCCTGGACGCAGACCGTCTGGGCGAGCCCCGAGCGGACGATCTCGTCCTGGTCGGGCTGGATGGTGGCGACGATGTCGCGCATGGGGCCGGTGCGGGGCCGTTCGATCTCGTCGGTGAGGATCTTCGACGGGCCGAGCTCGACGTCCCCCTCGCCCAGGGGCTCGTCCTCGTACGCGGTCAGCGCGCCGCCGTGGTAGCCGAAGCGGCGGCGGCGTACGACGCCCATCGGCTCGGCCGGGCTCGCCTGGTAGAAGGCCCGCGAGACCGGGGCCCGCCAGTCGATCACCAGCGGCTTGCTGTGGCCGTCGTGGACGTGCCGGCGGCCGACGTAGATCGTGCCGGGCAGGTCGTCGCCGGACTCGCGGTCGAGCCGGCCGAAGAACAGCGGGGTGTCCGGATGGTCGGCCAGGGCGGCGACGCGCTGGTCGAGGAGGGACTGGAGGATCTGCTGCGACACCCAGTCGCCGGCCGCGTCGGCGGAGAGGGACTGGGCGTGGGCGCGCATCGCCGACAGCGCGGCCCTGGATTCGGCCAGGTGCTTCTGCTCGGCGGCGAGGACGTCGGCGGGTATGTCGGGGGCGAGTTGGTGTCCGGGCATGCGAAAGTGCCTCCTTGTCGGGATCGGAGGTGGTCAAGGCAGCGAATCGACCAGTTTAACCGGGCGCGGAGCGGCCTTCCACACCATTTCGCCGCGGCCGGGCGTGCCCCGGGAGCGGTTGGCGGTCAGGGGGCGCGGGTAGGACGAGGAGATGGCGCGGGCGCGGGTGCGGGTGTCGCCGGTCATCCCCACGATCGCGAGCTTCCTGCTCGCGGCGCTCTGGGGGTTGTCGGTGTTCGCGGGCTGGGGGCTGGAGGCGTTCTGCGCCGGGGGCGACGGGGACTGTTCGCGGCGGCTCGGGATGTTCGCCACGGTGTCGGGCCTGTTCGCGATGCTGGCGGCGTGCTGCACGGCGGCGGCCTGGCTGTTGCCGGTCTCGCGCGCCGACCTCCGGGTGTTCGGGCGGGTCATGGGCGCGGCGGTGCTGGCGTGGGTGGTGGCCGAGGGCGTGCTCTTCGTCGGCGGGCTCCTCGCCCGTTGATCATGCGCCCGCTGATCCCGGCCCGTTGATCCTCTCCTGCAGACAAGCTGGGAATACCGAAAAAATCGGGCATATCAGGTGGGTTTGCCGGATCATGGGGGTATGTCGCAGGCGGCGTGATAGTACGCAGGTGAGGGGGGTGGTTCGATTGTCGACGGCCCGCGGAGTTTCGTGGACGTAGCACCACACTGAACGCTCGGCCGCTCACGCGCGAGCGGCCGGGCGTCCACGGAGAGCCACCCTTGCCGAAGCCGGAGGTCAGACGCCGTCGAGCACGTCGTCGGCGTCGATGATCTGGTAGGCGTATCCCTGCTCGGCGAGGAACCGCTGGCGGTGCGCCGCGAACTCCTGGTCGACGGTGTCGCGGCTGACCACGGTGTAGAACCGCGCGCCCCCGCCGTCCGCCTTGGGCCGCAGCACCCGGCCGAGCCGCTGGGCCTCCTCCTGGCGCGAGCCGAACGTCCCCGACACCTGGATGGCGACGGACGCCTCCGGCAGGTCGATGGAGAAGTTGGCGACCTTCGACACCACGAGGACCTGGATCTCCTTGTCGCGGAAGGCCTGGTAGAGCCGCTCGCGTTCCTTGACCCGGGTCTCGCCCTTGATGACCGGCGCGTCGAGGTGCTCGCCGAGCTCGTCGAGCTGGTCGATGTACTGGCCGATGACCAGCACCTGCTCGCCCGCGTGCCGCCGCACCAGCGCCTCGGTGACCCGCGTCTTGGACGGCGTGGTGGCGCAGAAGCGGTAGCGCTCCTCCGACTCGGCCATCGCGTACGCCAGCCGCTCCTCGTCGGTGAGCGTGACCCGCACCTCGACGCAGTCGGCCGGCGCGATCCAGCCCTGGTTCTCCATCTCCTTCCAGGGCGCGTCGTAGCGCTTGGGGCCGATGAGCGAGAACACGTCGCCCTCGCGCCCGTCCTCGCGCACCAGCGTCGCGGTGAGCCCCACGCGCCGGCGGGCCTGGAGGTCGGCGGTCATCCGGAAGATCGGCGCGGGCAGCAGGTGCACCTCGTCGTAGACGATGAGGCCCCAGTCGCGCGCGTCGAACAGCTCCAGGTGGCTGTAGACGCCCTTCCGCCTGGTGGTCATCACCTGGTAGGTGGCGATGGTGACCGGGCGGATCTCCTTCTTGTTGCCGCTGTACTCGCCGATCTCGTCCTCGGTCAGGGACGTGCGCTTGAGCAGCTCGGTCTTCCACTGGTGGGCGGAGACGGTGTTGGTGACCAGGATGAGCGTGGTGGCCTGGGCGTGCGCCATGGCGGCCGCGCCCACGATGGTCTTGCCGGCGCCGCAGGGCAGCACGACCACGCCGGAGCCGCCGTGCCAGAAGGCGTCGGCCGCCTCCTGCTGGTAGGGGCGCAGCGACCAGCCCTCCTGGGCGAGCTTGATCGGGTGGGCCTCGCCGTCGACGTAGCCGGCCAGGTCCTCGGCCGGCCAGCCCAGCTTGAGCAGGGCCTGCTTGACGTTGCCCCGGTCGCTCGGGTGCACGATGACCGAGTCGGCGCCGAGCCGCTCGCCCAGCATGGGCGCGATCTTCTTGGAGCGCAGCACCTCCTCCAGCACCGCGCGGTCGCTGGAGGTGAGCACCAGGCCGTGCACCGGGTCCTTCTCCAGGCGCAGGCGGCCGTAGCGCGCCATGGTCTCGGCGATGTCGACGAGCAGCGCGTGCGGCACCGGGTAGCGGCTGTGGCTGATGAGCGCGTCGATGACCTGCTCGGCGTCGTGGCCGGCGGCGCGGGCGTTCCACAGCGCCAGCGGGGTGACGCGGTAGGTGTGCACGTGCTCCGGGGCGCGTTCGAGCTCGGCGAACGGCGCGATGGCCTTGCGGCACTCGTCGGCCTTGTCGTGGTCGACCTCGAGCAGCAGAGTCTTGTCCGACTGGACGATGAGCGGGCCGTCGTTCACGGACATCCCTTCCTACGGTTGACCCTTATCCAACACAGCCGACGGCAGGGAAAGTCCCGGAACGGGTCATCAATCGTCGAGATAGCCGTTGAGGCCGAGGAAGAGGAACAGGCCGATCATGAGGACGAAGCCGAGCCCGAACAGGACCCAGCTCCACGTCACCATGCTACGTGCCGTGGCGGGGTCGGAGCTCGCCCTGCTGAGCCCCAGCCCGGCCAGGATCGCCCCGGGCAGGGCGAGGACGTTGCAGCAGGAGACGAGGGAGAGGAGGTTGAGCACGAGGGAGACGATGGCGTTGGCGCTCGGCCCGTCGTCGCGCGGCGGCGGCGGATAGCCGTAGCCGTAGCCGGGCGGGGGCTGCTCGCCGTAGGTGGCGCCGTAGGGCGGATAAGGGTAACCCGACGGGTCCTGCTGGGTCATCGTCACCTCCAGACACGTCAACACTTATCACGGAAACCAGGTGGGTCCGGCCCGGTCGCGTGATCCGTGCGTCCGGCGTGCTGGAGGCGGGCGCGCATGGCCTTGCGGTCGAGCTTGAGCACGCTGGTGACCGGGATGTCGTCGACGAAGCGGATCTCGCGCGGGTACTTCACCCGGCCGACGCGGTCGCGGGCCCACTCGACGAGCTCCTCGGCGCTCGCCGTCCCGCCCGGCTCCAGCTGCACGAACGCCACGACCTCCTCGCCGTGGCGGGCGTCGGGCCGGCCGACCACGCAGGAGCGGGTCACGTCGGGGTGCTGGTCGAGGGCGTACTCGACGTCGCGGGGGAAGACGTTGAAGCCGCCGCGGATGATGAGGTCCTTCTTCCTGTCCACGACGTGGAGGTAGCCGTCGTCGTCCACGCAGCCGATGTCGCCGGTGCGCAGCTCGCCGCCGACCAGCGTGGTGCCCTCGAGGTCGGGCTCGTGCTCGCCCCATTGACGCGCTCTCCGGCCTGAAGGTCGGCGATTCAGCCCGTGCCGCACGTGCGGCACTTCTGGCGGCTTCCTGTTTCGCTGGGTCCGGCCCTCCGCTAGGCGGCGGGTCTTACGGTCCCTCCGCAGGCGTTTAGCCTCTCCGCCCGTCCGGCGGCGAGGATGTTGATCGCGGCGTTGACGTCCCGGTCGTGGACCGCTCCGCACGGGCAGGTCCACGACCGGATGTTCAGCGGCATCGTGCCCGCCACGGCGCCGCACGCCGAGCACAGCTTGCTGGAGGGGAAGAACCGGCCGGCCTTGGCGAAGGTGCGGCCGTACCGTCCGGCTTTGTACTCCAGCATGGCCACGAACTGCGACCAGCCCGCATCGTGCACGCTCTTGGCCAGCCGGGTGCGGGCCAGGCCCTTCACGCACAGGTCCTCCACATACACCGCTTGATTGTCGCGGATGATCTGCGTGGAGAGCTTGTGCGCGAAGTCCCGGCGCGCGTCGGCCACCCTGGCGTGAGCACGGGCGACCCGGGCCGCGGCCTTCTTCCGGTTCGCCGACCCCTTGCCCCTTGCGGGACAGGGCCTGCTGAGCCTTCTTCAACCGTCGTCCGGCGCGGCGCAGAAACCTCGGGTTGTCGATCTTCCGGCCGTCTGAGAGCACCGCGAAGTGGGTGAGCCCCAGGTCGATACCGACCTCGTCCGGCGTCTGCGGCAACGGATCTGCGCCGGTCTCGACCACGAACGAGGCGAAGTACCGCCCCGCCGCGTCCTTGATGACCGTCACGCTGGAGGGCTCGGCGGGCAGCTCACGAGACCATCGCACCGGCACGTCGCCGATCTTCGGCAGGCGCAGCTTCCCGCCCGCCGTGACCGTGAAGCGGGCGTTCCTGGTGAACCGGATCGCCTGCCGGTTGTCCTTGCGGGAGCGGTACCGGGGCGGCGCGACTTCCGGGCCTTTGCGCCTGCCGGTGATCGAGGCGAAAAAGTTCCGGTACGCGGTGTTCAGGTCGGCCAACGCCTGCTGAAGGACGACCGCCGACACCTCGCCCAGCCAGGCGCGTTCCGGCGTCTGCTTCGCCTGCGTGATCACCAGTTTGGACAGGTCCCCGTCCGAGACGTACGGCAGCCCCTGCTCCCGGGCCTCCTGCCGTAAGCGCAGCCCGTCGTTGAACACCGTCCGCGCGCACCCGAACGCCCGCGCCAGCGCCTGGCGCTGACCGGCGGTCGGGTAGAGGCGGAAGTTGTACCGGAGCTGCACGCCAAGATCGTACCATTGGCCTATGGGTGAACATGGAGACATCAGAACAGGCAGGCACTGCGTTTTCGTCCTGCACGCACACTTGGTTTTCGTGACAAAGTTCCGGCATCCGGTATTCACCGACGCCCACCTGAACCGGATGGAAGAGATCATGCGGGACGTGTGCGCCGACTTCGAGACCGAGCTGAGCGAGTTCAACGGCGGGAGCAACCACGTCCACCTGCTGGTGAACTTCCCGCCGAAGGTCGCACTGTCTCGCCTGGTCAACTCGCTCAAGGGCGTCTCGTCACGGCGAATGCGCCAGGAGTTCCCCGAACTGGCCCGCCACTACTACCGGGCCAGCAAGCTGTGGTCGGGCTCCTACTTCGCAGGAAGCGTGGGCGGCGCCGCGATCAGTGTCCTGCGGCAGTACATCGAGCAACAGAACCGCCCGGTCCGAGCCGGGTAGACGCCGGATCGCCCGGGGGTCCGGCTTTCCCTGCCCCGCTCCGCGGGAGAGTCCGCTTCACCCCCGGCCTGAAGGACCCCGTTGGGGATCTCTCATTACGACCATTGTGTTCATTGAGCTATCAAATCGACACTGATGGTGAAAGGCGGCGCGTGGGCGAGGGAGACGAGATCGATGCTGGAGAAGCGACGTGGGCGACAGGTGCCCGAGCTGACGGCCCGGGTGGTCGCGGCGGCCTTCCCCAAGGGCACCCTGGCGGTGTGGCTGCGTGATGCGCTGGGCGAGGTGTTCTCCGACGAGTTGTTCGCCGAGGCGTTTCCAGCCGATGGGCGCCCGGCCATCTCGCCGGGCGCGCTGGCGGCGGTGTCGGTGTTGCAGTACGCCGACAACCTCTCCGACAGGCAGGCGGCCGAGGCGGTGCGAGCCCGGATGGACTGGAAATACCTTTTGGGGCTGGAGCTGACAGACCCGGGGTTCGACCACAGCGTGCTCAGCGACTTCCGCGCACGGCTGGCCGAGCACGGCCTGGAGGAGAAGATCTTCGAGGCGGTGCTGGAGGCAGCCGCCGCTCGCGGGCTGCTGCGCCCGCGCGGGCGGCAGCGGACGGATTCCACCAAGGTCTTGGCCGATGTGCGGCTGCTCAACCGGATGGAGTTCGTCGGCGAGGTGCTGCGCACGGCGCTGGAGGCCCTGGCCGCTGCGCACCCGTCCTGGCTTGAGGAGGTGCTGGCAGGGCAGGAGGAGCGGTGGCTGCGCCGCTATGGGGAGCGGATCGACTCCTGGCACGGGGACCTGCCTGGTGCCGATCGCGAGCAATGGCTGCGGCAGGTGGGCGAAGACGGCTTCTTCCTGCTGGAGAAGATCGAGGATGCGAAGGCGCCGGCATGGCTGCCTCTGATCCCCGCCCTGGCGGCGCTGCGCCGCTGCTGGGATGAGCAGTACCTGCGCGACGAGCACGGCGTGCAGGCCCGCGAAGGCGCACAGTTGCCGCCCGGGGCCCAGCGCATGGCCAGCCCGCACGACCCGCAGGCCCGCTACGGGGTCAAGCGCGGGCAGGGCTGGGTCGGCTACACCCTGCACGTGACCGAGACCTGCGAGGCGGACGCGCCCCGCCTGATCACGGACGTGGCCACCGGCACCGCCGCCGACGGTGATGACAGCGCCGCGCTGCCGGGCATCCACCAGCGTCTTGAGCGACGCGGTCTGCTGCCCGCCGAGCACCTGCTCGACAGCGGCTACGTCACCGCGGCGAACCTGGTCGAGGCCGCCGGCACCCGCGGCGTCGTCCTCATCGGCCCGGCCCGCCCCATCACCGCGGCCGCGGCTGACGGCCGCTTCACCCACGAGGACTTCCGCATCGACGACCAGGCGCGCACCGCCGTCTGCCCCGGCGGGCAAACCAGCATCTCCTGGGTCCCGGCCCACTCGGCCAGGGGCGTCCCCGTTATCCAGGTACGTTTCGCCGCCGCCGGCTGCCGCGCCTGCCCGCTGCGGCAGCGTTGCACCACGGCCGACAACCCGCAGTGGGGACGGACGCTGACCCTGCGCCACCCCCGCCAGCGGGCCGCCCTCCAGCAACGCCGCCACGAGCAGGACACCCCCGCCTGGCGGCACCGCTATCGGCCGCGCGCCGGCATCGAGGCCACCATCCACCAGCTGACCTCCCGCACCGGCCTGCGCCGCAGCCGCTACCACGGCCTGCAACGCACCCACCTGGGCCACTGCCTGGCCGCAGCAGCCGTCAACCTGATCCGCATCCACGCCTGGGAACACGGCATTCAACCTGATCCAACACGAAGAACCCATTTATCCCGATTGCTCGGCAGATGCGCGTAATGAGAGATCCCCAACGGGGTCCTGAAGGCCGGAGCACTGCGGACGACCCAGGGTAGCCGAGCATCAGCGGCTCGCCCGAGACGCAGATCTCGCCGACCTCCCCGGCCTCCACCGCCTCGCCGTCGCTGTCGCGGACGGTGATCGAGTAGCCGGGCAGCGGTAGGCCGACGCTGCCGATCCTGCGCCGTCCCGGCGGGTTGAAGGTGGTGACCGCGCAGGTCTCGGTCAGGCCGTAGCCCTCCAGGATCCGCACGCCGGGCAGGCGGCGCTCGAACTCCTCCAGCAGGCTCCGGCCGAGCGGGGCGGCGCCGCAGGTGAGGTGGGACAGCTCGGGCAGCGGGTACGACTCCAGCGGCTCGGCGAGCAGCATCTGGAGCATGGCGGGCACGACGGTGCCGTAGTGGACGCGCTGCCCGGCGGCCAGCTTGAGGAACTGCCCGGGGTCGAACCAGCGCATGAGCACCGCGTGCTGCGGCTCGGTGGCGTGCATCCAGGCGATCGTGACGATCAGCCCGTACGAGTGCGACAACGGCACCGGCACGATGATCCGGTTCTTGCCCTCCTGGTACGACGTGTCCCAGACGGCCTTGCCCACCTGCCAGAGGCCGCGGTGGCTGAGCATGACGCCCTTGGCGCGGCCGGTGGTGCCGCCCGTGTACATGAGGGCGGCCAGGTCGCCGGGGCCGCGCGCGACGGGGCCGTGCCCGGGGGCCCGTTCGAGCTCGGCGGTGTCCACGTGGACGGGGATGTCCACGCCCGTGGCCCGTACGGTGGCCTCCAGCTCGGGGGAGGTGACGACGGCCACGGCGCCGCTGTCGAGCAGGATGTGCCGCAGTTCCTCCGCGCCCACCAGGAACACCACGGGGGTCACCACCGCGCCGGCCGCCCACAGGGCCTGGTAGAGCACCGGGACCTCGGGGGAGTTAGCCATCATGACGGCCACCCGGTCGCCGGGCCGGACGCCCGCCGCGACGAAGCCGCCGCACATCCGGCGCGCGCGCTCCGCGAGCTCGTGACTGCGGTGCCAGACCCCTTCGTAGTACATCGCGTCGTGGTCGGCGAAACGGCCCCAGGACTCCTCGGCCAGTCGGCCCAGCGTTTGCTCGGTCACATGCCCAACCTGCTGCGCGGGGGAGCGCGGCGTCAAGACCCTTTCACCCTCTTGACTGATCACTGTCGAAGATGTCTTCATTATCGGTAAATAAAGTGATATCTCCTACTCGGGTCATTCGAGTATTCACGGCGGCCCGGATCGTGTAAATGTGGGAGATCCAGGACGCGGGTCGGCGTCCCGGTAAGGAAACACCTGGTCAGGCTGGCACGATGACGCAGCGCGACCGGCTCGTGCGGCACGGAGAAAGTCGTGCCCGCGCGGTAATTGGTGGAGACAAGTTTCGTGTCCAGCCCCGAGGTGACTTCGTGACCGACACGCCTCAATCAGGCGAGCTCGACCTCGACGGCCACGCGCTCACGCGCGGCCGTCCCGCGCCCGGCGGCCGGCCGCCGGCGACCATCCGGCCCGTCCCCCGCGAGCTCGCGCGGCGGGAGGCCGACGCCCTGCTGCGCTCCTACCTGGAGCCGCCCTGCTTCCCCGAGGCGGTGCGCAGGCTCTCCGCCCGCCACCTGCTCGTGCTGGTGGGCGAGGGAGAGATCGGCAAGCGGCTGGGCGGGCTGGCCCTGCTGTCGCGCATGTCGCTGGCCGAGAGCACGATCACCGTCCTGTCGCCCGCCGGCACCGTCGCCGAGCTGCTCGGCGGGACCGAGTACGCGCCGGGACGGGCGTACCTGCTGCACGACTGGATCGCCGCGAGCACCGACCCCGCCGAGCTGGCCGGGCTGGCGCGCAAACTGGCCGAGCTGGGCTCCTACCTCGTCATCACCCGCGACGGCGCGCCCTCGCGGGCCGTGGAGGCCGAGCAGCCCTGGGCCGCGCCCGACCCCCGGGAGCTGTTCGACCTGTGCGTCAGCACGTACCGGCTGCGCGCCGGAGTGGCCCCCGACACACTCGTCAAGGCCCGGCACCGGGCGGCCGAGCTGCCCACGCCCGCCCAGGTCGTCCGGCTGGCCGCCGGGCTCGCGCCGGACGGGGAACAGGCGGGCGCGGTGCGGGCGGCCGAGGAGGTCGCCGCCTGGTTCGACACCAAGCCGGCCATGCGGGAGGTGCTGGCCGCGGCGGCGCTCGCGTTCACCGCGCCGCTGCCCGAGGCGGTCTTCGAGGCGCGGCTCGCCCGGCTCGACCCGATCTGGCAGGCGCACGAGAACGGCCCGCCCACGCCCTCTGGGCCTCACCCGCTCATCAGCCGCGCCGGCGGGCAGGCCGGCTTCCCGACCCCCGAACACCGCGGGCAGGTGCTGGCCGAGCTGGCCGCCCGGTACGGGTTCTGGCTGTGGCAGCCGCTGCGCGCCTGGGTCAGGTCGCTGGCCGCCGAGGAGCCCGAGGTGCGCGGCCGGGCCGCCGAGGGCGTGGCGGCGCTGGCCGCGTACGCGCTCAAGGAGGCCAGGGCCGAGTTCCTGGAGGTGTGGGCGGCGGGCACGGCGGGGGAGCGGCTGGCGGCGGCGGAGGCGCTGTCGTCCATGTGCGCCCGCGACACCCTCGCCCCCGAGGCGCTCCGGCTGGCGCTGGACTGGGCGGCCGACCCCGCCCGCGCCGTCACGGCCGCCGTGGCGCTGGGCGGCGACCTGGCCCTGCGCTACCCGGCCGACTGCGAACGGGCCCTGCGGCGGCTGTCCGCCGGCGACGGCCCGGCCGCGGCGGTGGCCAGGCGCATGATGCCGGACGCCTAGACTCCCGCGACGCCGGTGATGCGGTGCAGCGCGAAGCGGTGGACGGCGGCCCTGGTCTCGTCGTACGCCGTCAGGTAGCCGCCCTCCATCCTGGCCGGCTCCAGGATGCGCGAGGTCGCGTTGCCCTGCGAGTCGAGATAGCCGATCCACACCCGTACGCCCTGTTTGATGGCCTCCTGGAGGGCCGAGATCGTGGCCGTCGCCGGGCCGCGCGGGACCTGGCCGTTGGGGGCGTCCGCGGGCTCGCGCCGGGACAGATGCGCCGCGTCGCCCGCGCGCAGCGCCCGTACGGCCGCCGCCGCCACGTCGGGATCGATGCCGTTGGCCGAGGCCACCGCGCGCACCGGCGGCGCCGCCTCGGTACGCCTGCTGTCGAGCTGCGAGATGATCACGTCCCCGTCGAGCGACTCGGCGACCGGGGAGTAGCCCATGGCGCGCAGCGAGTCGACCAGCGCCGCCCGCGAGGAACGGGAGGCGATGACCGTCGGGGCGAGCCGGCGCAGCCGCAGCGCGGCCGAGCGCCGGTCGGCCGTGATCTGGTCGAGCAGCGCCGGGTCGTCGCAGCGGACGTACGCGCTCGCCGTGCCCACCCTGATCCGCCCGTGCCGCCGCGCCACGTCGCCCACCAGGTAGGACAGCGCCTGCGGCACCGGCGTGGCCGAGTGGCGGGCCAGCATCGCCAGCAGCTCCTCGCCGCCGTGGCCCGCGTCGAGCGCCCGGCGGATCGACTGCTCGCTGAACCGGTAGACGGTGGCCCCGCCCTTCGACTCGACGTCGGCGGTGAGCGTCATCCACCGGTTGAGCTCACTGGTCAGCGGGCCCGGCGCGACCGCGGTCAGGTCGGCCTGCAGCAGCACGTGATCGACCGGCTCGGGCAGCAGCGGCGCCAGCGTGGCCGCCGCCGCCCCCGTGTCGCCGCCCTCCAGCAGCGCCCGCCCGTGCCCGGACAGCGCGCCGAGGCCGGTCACGCCGATCTGCTCGGCCTCGCGCAGGGCGAACTCGGTCAGGTGCTCGCGCAGCGGCCCCCGGCGGCGCGGCTGCTCCCAGGCCAGGCGTTCGAGCACCGCGTCGCGGGACGGCGCGCGGCCCGGCGCCGCCGCCAGCACCCCCAGCGTCGCCGCGCGCACCCCGGGCGCGGCCGAGCGGCGCAGATCGGCGTGCAGCGCGTTGAGCGGGCGGTCGCGTTCGTCCCGGTCGCCCACCAGGCCGGGCACGCGGTCCATGTGCAGCCAGGTCGCGGCCAGCGCGGCCCAACGGTCGGCGGTGCCCCTCACCCGCCACAGGTCGTAGCCGGGGGTCGGCAGCCACTCGCCGTCCACGCCGCCGCCGGCCGCGATCAGCCCGGCCGCGTGCGCCACCTCGACGACCAGCGCCGTCACCCACTCCGGCAGGTCCAGCTCGGCCGCCGTGCGTTTCAGGTCGCGTACGCCGAGCCCGCCCGTGCGCAGCACGCCAGGCGGCTCGATGCTCCACCGCTCGCACAGCTCCTCGACCGCGCGGACGAACATGAACGCCTGCCCGGCAGCCGTACGGTCGGCCAGCTCCCGGTCGCGCTCGGCGCCCTCCAGCGGCGGCGGCACCGCGAGCAGCCCCCGGTGCACCCGGCCGCCGCGCAGGTGCAGCCCCACCTCGCGGGGCAGCGTCACGCTCTCCTCGCCGGTCGCCGCGAGCAGGCCGCGGGCCAGCAGCTCCTCGATGGGGGAACGGGCGGTCGCGACGCGCACCTCGCGCCGGGCGTTGGGCACCCGGCCGGTCGGCGGGCCCCAGGCGAGCTGGTCGAGCGCGGCCCGCGCCTCGGGCGACACGGCCGCGACCAGCGCGGCGGGCTCGGCCAGCGCCGCGGCCAGGCGTTCCTTCCCGGTGCCCGGGGTGCCGGGCGCGACGTCGTCGGCCATCTCGTCGAGCTGCTCGGGCGGGTGGTGCCGGAACGCCTCCACGGCGCGCGGGCCCAGGCCGGCCGGGTCCTCCAGCACCTTGCGGACGCCGGGGCCGAGGTCGAGCGCGTCGTCGGGGCCGTAGACGAGGGCGAGGTCGCGCAGCCGGTCGAGCGCCGCCGACAACGCCGGCTCGGGGGCGGGAAGCTCGGGCGGCGGGTTGCTGGGCGAGCCGGTGGGCAGGGCCGCGGCGATGAGGGCGCGCAGGCGCTCCTTCGTCGCCGGGCCGTCCAGGACCGCCAGCGTCTCCACGACCGCCAGCGTGAACCGGTCGAGCCGGTCGAGCGCCCTGCCGATCGCCGACGGACTGGCCGCCCGCGACGCCAGCCCCTCCAGATGCGCGGGCACCGGAGTGATCAGCTCGGGACGCGACGAGACGAGCGCCCGCAACTGGTCGTCGGTGCGCCCCCTGATCCACTCCGTGAACTCCATCGTTGCCATGGTATGTCCCCCCTGATCGGGGCGGCATTACCGGACGTGACCTCGACGGGAGTCGCCTCAGCTGACCGGCGCCGGGCTCGGCAGCAGCCCGACGGCGAGCCGCACCCAGGCCGTCACGAACTGCTCCTTGTCCGCGTGCCCCGCCAGCTCGCCCACCGTCTCCTGGAAGAGCCGGTAGTGCACGACGGCGCCGCCGAGCACGGTCGCGATGCCCCACCAGTCGATCTCGACGTCGCGGTACTCGGGCTGCGCGCGGAACCAGGTGACGATGGCGTCGAACATGGGCTGCAGCAGCCCCTCCCGTACGACGGCGACCAGCTCGGGGAACTGGCTGAGGTCGCGGAAGAAGACCCGGGTCAGCTCCGACTCCTCGCGCACCTTGGCGAGCCCCGCCCGGCAGACGAGCGACAGCCGCTCCTCCAGATCCGCCGAGGACTCCATGGCGCTCAGCTCGGCCAGGCTGCCGGCCACCTGACTGCGGGTACGGGTGGCGTGTTCGTTGATGGCGGCGGCGAGGACCTCGTACTTGGACTTGAAGTGCCTGTAGAGCCCTCCGGCGCCGGGAGACAGCCCTGAGGCGGCCTCGATCTCGGCCACGGAAGTGGCGGAGTAGCCCCGCTCGGCGAACAGCCGCAGGGACTCATCGATGATCCGCTCACGGGTGGATCTGGTCATGTCTATCCTGATACCTCCGTAAGGAGAGTAGTCGTTACGGAGCGGCGCGCTGGATCGGGCTCGCCAGGACCGGGCCGGTGACGGGCCCTCCACTCCGATAAGTAATTCCTTTCTTTCATTCCCACCATCCCACAACAAGGGCCGTTACCGGGTGTGGAGCGGTGTTTGGCATCCTGCACGGGTGACGACATCGGTAGGTTTCGACCTTGACATGACATTGGCTGATACGCGGGTGGGCATAGCGGCCGCCATGGACGAGCTGTCGGCGCGTTTGGGGGTGCCGATCGACAGCGCGGCCGTGGTGCGGCGGCTCGGGCCGCCGTTGGAGATGGAACTGGCGAACTGGATGCCCGCTGAGCAGGTCGCCGCCGCGGCCGAGCTGTATCGGGAGATTTATCCGGATATAGGGGTTCCGGTGCATACGGCCATGGACGGCGCGCACGACGCCATCGCCGCCGTACGAGCCGCCGGCGGCCGGGTCATCGTGGTGACGGGCAAGAACCCGCGCGACGCCGCCGGCACCGTCGAGGCGCTGGGGCTGGCCGTGGACGAAGTGGTCGGCTCGCTTTTCGGGGCGGGCAAAGGATCGGCACTCGCGCGGTTCGGCGCCGCCGCCTATGTTGGTGACCATGTCGCGGACATCGAGGCTGCCCGCGCGGGCGGCGCCGTGAGCGTTGCCGTCGCCACGGGGCCGTACACGGTGGAGGAGCTGCGCGAGCACGGCGCGGATGTGGCCCTTCCCGACCTCACCGAATTCGCCGGTTGGTACGCCCGCTGGTGCCGCCGTGATGAAGTCCGGTAATTCATCGGCATTTACCCGGTCGCTCCCGCGCCCTTCGGGGCATAACCTACATCCATCAGCCTTTTCGACTGTTTGAACGAGGTCCTCCTGTGCCGAGTGGCAAGGTCAAGTGGTACGACGCCGACAAGGGATTCGGCTTCCTCACCCGTGACGACGGCGGTGAGGTCTTCGTACATTCCTCCGCGCTGCCTCCTGGCGCCGCCCCGCTGAAGCCCGGCCAGAAGGTCGAGTTCGGCGTCGCCGAGGGCCGGCGCGGCCAGCAGGCGCTGTCGGTGCGGATCCTGGAGCAGCCGCCCACCCTGGCCAAGCCCAAGCCGAAGGGCAAGCGGAAGAAGCCCGACGAGATGGTCGTCATCGTCGAGGACCTCATCAAGCTGCTCGACGAAGTCTCGGGCACCTACCGGCGGGGCAAGCACCCCGACGTCGCGCACGCCAAGAAGATCGCCCAGGTGCTGCGCGCCCTCGCCGACGACCTCGACGGGCAGTGACGTCCCGGCCCGTTCAGCCGTGCGGGTTGGTCAGCGGTTTCGTGGAGTCGAGCGTGTCCCCGCGCCTGGGGTCACGCTCGGCGGGCGCGGGCGCGGGCCACTCGGCCGTCGGCGCGGACGCCGCGTCGTAGCCGCCGGAGCGGTCGCCGGAGCCGGCGCCGGAGTAGTCGCCGGCACGGGCGCCGGAGCGGGCGCCTGAAGGGCTGGCAGGGTCGTACAGGCCGTGTTTCCTGGCGGCCTCGGCCTCGGCGGCGCGCACCCGGCGCACGCGGGCGAACACCAGCCACCCGAGCGCGGCGGCCAGCACCACGGCCGGCCCCGTCAGCCCGGCGGACGCGCTGCGGGCCAGCGACAGCACCAGCCCGACCAGCCCGCCGAACACCCACGCGAGCTGCAGCACCGCCTCCACCACGCCGAACGTGGACGAGCGCACCTCCTCGCCGATCTCGCGCTGCACGATCGCGTCCAGCGCGAGCTTGCCCAGCTCCTGCGCGAACGCGGTGACCAGCGAGATCGCCAGCGCCGCCCACACGCCGAACAGCAGCGCCGTCACGACGGCGGTCACCACGGTGAGCGCCAGCGTGGCCGGCACGATGAGCTGCGGCGCGTGGTTGCGGGTCCAGTTGGCGACCGCCGCGCCGGCCAGCCCGCCGAGCCCGGCCGCGCCGGCCAGCAGCGCGATCGTCCGCGGCACGTCGAAGAACGGGTCCCGGCCCGCCAGCCACGGCACCGCGTGGTCCTGTACCAGGAACAGCAGGAAGAACAGCAGGAAGCCGGAGAAGACGCGGATGGCGACGTTGGCCCAGACCGCCTCGGCGACCGCCGGGCCCACCTTCAGCAGCGTGCGCCAGCGGTGCCTGGCGCCCTCCTCCTCCAGGTCGGGGGAGTCGATGTGGCGCGGCAGGCGTACCGCGACGACCCCGAGCAGCAGGAAGGCCAGCATCGCCACGCGCAGCACCACGGCGCTGCCCAGCCACGCGGTCAGCCCCGCGCCCACAGGCACCGCCACGCCGGCCGCGACCAGCGTGAACAGCGCCACCCTCGCGTTCGCCGACACCAGCGTGATGTCGGCGGGCAGCACGTTCGGCATGATCGCCGCCCGCGACACGTTGTACGCCTTCGACAGCACCAGCACGCCGAGCGCCCCGATGAACAGCGTCGGCAGGTCGCCGGGCCCGACGGCGGCCGCCATCGCGAAACAGAGCAGCCCCCGCCCGAACAGCGTGCCCGCCATCACGTAGCGGCGGCCGGACCTGAACCGGTCGAGTATCGGCCCGACGAACGGCGCCAGCAGCGCGAACGGCAACATCGTGATGACGAGGTAGAGGGCCACCGAGCCGCGGGCCTCGCCGACCGGCACCCCGAAGAAGACCGTGCTGGCCAGCGCCACCGTCACCAGGGCGTCGCCGGCGCTGTTGCCCGCCGACAGCTCGATCAGCCGGCCCAGCCCGGTGCGGCCCGCCCCGCCCGCGTACGTCAGCCGCCGCGTGGCCCTGCCGACCGACCGCACGCCGTCGGCGGTCGCCCGGCCGGCCCGGACGGTGCCCCCGGCGGTGGCCCGGCCGGCCCGTCCGGCGGCGCGGCCGGCGTCGGCCATGCCGCGCCCCATGCGCCGCGCGGCCTCGCGCGCCCGGTCCCAGCCTGCGTCCACGCCTACCAGTCTTACCCGATTCGGGCGAAGAGTCGGCGGAGGATCCGGCGTTCCCGGCCCGTCCAGGTCCCGTCATGGGTGAGAATGAAGTGTGAGCGAACAGCACCTTTCGCCGGAGGCGGCCCGATGAGCCGCACAAGGGCCCGTGTCCCCGCTCCCGACCAGGCTTGTGCCGAGGCGGTCGAGCTGGCACGCGCCGCGGCCGAGGAGCTTGCGCGGCCGGGCGAGCCCGGGGAGCACCTCGGCTTCGAGAGCGAGGGTGACCGCATCGTCACCCACTACTTCGCCTGCCTCGACCGCGCCTACCGCGGCTGGCGCTGGGCCGTCACCGTCACGCGCGCCTCGCGGGCGAAGAAGGTGACGGTCAGCGAGGCGGTGCTGCTGCCGGGCCCGGGCGCGCTGCTCGCGCCCGAGTGGCTGCCGTGGAGCGAGCGGCTGCGCCCCGGCGACCTGGGCGTGGGCGACCTGCTGCCCGCCGCGGAGGACGACGACCGGCTGGCGCCGGGTTTCACCGAGGTCGACGAGGACGCCGACCATCAGGCGCTTTTCGAGTACGGCCTGGGCCGGGCACGTGTGCTCTCGGCCATCGGCAGGGACCGGGCTGCCAGGCGCTGGCACTCCGGCGAGCACGGGCCGCATACACCGATCGCACACGCCGCTCCCGCGCAGTGCTCCACCTGCGGCTTCTACTGGCTGCTCGCGGGTGGGCTGCGGCAGATGTTCGGGGTGTGCACCAATGAGTACACCCCCGACGACGGCAAGGTGGTCTCCGCCGACCACGGGTGCGGCGCCCATTCCGAGGCCGCCGTGCTGCCGCCGCCGATGGAGGCGGCCATCCCGATCCTCGACGACCTCGGCTTCGACCTGATGGAGGAGGAGCCGGGGCCCGTCGACGTGTTCGACGAGGAGCCGGGCTCCGCCGAGGAGCCGGGATCCGTCGACGAGTCGGGGTCGGAGGAGCTCGGTCATTCCTGATCGAGGTGTCAGGCTGGGGGCAGGGCGGTAAGCGGGTTTCCTGTCGCCGGTGGCCGCTAACCTACCCTGGCCCACCCTCAACCTCATCAGGATCGTGATCGATGACCGACACCTTTGGCTGTGACCGGATGCGGGCCGCAGTCCTCGCCGCGTGGACCGCCTCGCCCGCCAGGTTCCGCGAGGACGCCAACGCCGAGGAGGACTTCGCGCTCGGCGGCTACCGCGACCGGCTGATCGTCGAGCTCGCGCAGAACGCCGCCGACGCGGCCCTGCGGGCGGGCGTGCCAGGGGTGCTGCGGCTGACGTTGCGGGGCGACGTGCTCACCGCGGCCAACACCGGCGCGCCGCTCGACGCGACCGGCGTGCAGAGCCTCTCCACGCTGCGGGCCTCCGGCAAGCGCGACGAGGCCGGCGCGGCCGGGCGCTTCGGCGTCGGGTTCGCGGCGGTGGTCTCGGTGACCGACGCGCCGTCCATCGGCTCGCGCGGCTCCGGGGCGGTGCGGTGGTCCCGCACCGACACCGCGGCACTGGTCGCCGACGTCCCGGCGCTGGCCGGCGAGCTGGCCGACCGGTCGGGGCACGTGCCGCTGCTGCGGCTGCCGTTCGACGAGCCGCCCCTGGTCGACATCCCTGAGGGCTTCGACACCCTCGTACGCCTGCCGCTGCGCGACGCCGCCACGGTCGAGGCGGTGCGCCGCATGCTGGCCGAGACCGGCCCGGCCCTGCCGCTCGGCCTGCCCGCGCTGGAGCTCATCGAGATCGACGTCGACGGCGAGAAGCGCAGGGTCGTCGCCGACGGCTGGCACGTGGTCTCCGACTCGGGGGAGTTCACGCCCGAGCAGGTGGCCGCGCTGTTCGCGGACCGGCCCACCGAGGAGCGGGCCCGCCCCTACTGGTCGCTGCGCTGGGCGGTGCCCGTCACCGGCACCGGCGAGCCCGGGCCGCTGCCCGCGGGCGTGCCGCCCGTGGTGCACGCCCCGACGCCCAGCGACGAGCCGCTCGACCTGCCCGCGCTGCTGATCGCCTCGTTCCCCATGGCCACCGACCGGCGGCACGTCGCCAAGGGGCCGCTGGCCGACTTCCTCGTCGAGCGGGCCGCCGACGCCTACGTCCGGCTGCTGCGCGAGCTGCCCCGCACGTCGAAGCTGCTCGACCTGGTGCCCGCCTTCATGGGCAAGGGCGAGCTGGACGCCCGGGTCCGGCGGGCCGTGCTCGACCGGCTGCCCGGCACGCCCCTGCTGCCCGCGCTGTCCGCGCCCGCGCCGGCCGTGCAGACGCCGTCGTTCGCCGACGCCGAGGTCTACGAGCCCGACGCCGCCTGGCAGGTGGAGCAGCCCGCGCCCGAGCCGGAGGCGGGCGGCTGGGTGGTGAGCGGCAGGGAGGCCGCCGTGCTCGCCGCCGGGTCGGCCGAGCTGCTGGCCACGGTCGCCGCCTTCGTACCCGGCCTGCTGCCGGCCGGCTGGCCGCCGCGCCATCCGGCGATGACCGCGCTCGGCGTGCGCCGGGTCGAGCTGGCCGACGTGGTCGACCTGCTGTCGGGCGAGGCCGTGGAGGGGCGCGAGCCGTCCTGGTGGCGCTCGCTGTACGAGGTGCTGCCCGCCGACGACCCCGAGTCGCTGGGCGCGCTGCCGGTGCCGCTCGCCGACGGGCGCGTGGTGCGCGGGCCGCGCGGCACGCTCATCCTGACCGACGGCGGGGCCGAGCTCGACCTGACGCCGCTCGGGCTGCGCATCGTCCACCCGGAGGCGGCCCATCCCGCGCTGCTGCGGCTGGGCGCGGCCGAGGCCACGCCGCGCACGGTCCTGGAGGACCCGCTGACCAAGGCCGCCGTGGCGCAGTCGCTCGACAGCCCCGACCCCGAGCCGGTGGCGCGGGCCGTGCTCTCCCTCGTCCAGGCCGCAGGGCTGGCGCCGGGCGAGGCGCCCTGGCTGGCCGAGCTGGCCCTGCCGGGCGCCGACGGCGAGCTCTACCCGGCCGGCGAGCTCATGCTGGCCGACGGCGCGCTGGCCGGGGTGCTGGAGCCCGGCGGCCACCTGGGGATCGCCTCGGCCGCGCTGGAGGAGGCCTACGGGCCCCGCGTGCTGGCCGCGGCGGGTGTGCTCGACGGGTTCGCCGTCGTCCACGACGAGGACGTCCTGCTCGACCCCGACGAGTGCGACCACGACCTCGACGGCGAGGTCGACTGGCTCGACCACGTGCTCGACCTGCTGCCCGACCTCGACGTGCCCCCGCTGATCCCCGAGTTCACGGCGGTGCGCGACCTGGAGCTGGTGGCCGACTGGGCGGCCGCGCTGGCGCTGCTGGCCCGGCCGCCGCTGCGGGCCGCGCTCCACCCGCTGCGGATCGCCGGCGTCGAGGTGCCGTCCTACACCGCGTGGTGGCTGGCCCGCCATCCGGTGCTCGACGGGCGCAAGCCGCTGGAGCTGCGCCTTCCCGGCGCCGATCCGCTGCTGCAGGGCCTCTACGCCGACGCTCCCGCCGGGCTCGACGAGGGGGCGCTGGCGATGATCGGCGTCCGCACCACGCTGGCCGAGCTGCTGGCCTCGCACGGCGGTCCCGAGGAGCTGCTCGACCTCATGGCCGACGAGGCCGTCGAGGTCGACCGGGCCCAGCTGCGCGCGCTGTGGGTGGCGCTGGCGGGCGTCGAGCCCGAGCGGGTGGCGCCGCCGTCGCGGGTGCGGGCGGTGCTGCGCGGGTCGATCGTGGTGGCGGCGGCCGAGGACGCCGTGGTCGTGGAGGCGCCCGACCTGCTGCAGCTCGTCGCCGACCGGCCGCTGGTGCTGGCCCCCTACGACCTGGCCGAGGCGCTGTCGGAGCTGCTCGACCTGCCGCTGGCGGGCGAGCTGACGGCCGGGGAGGTGACCTCGGCGGGCGAGGTGCGCGAGGTGCCGGCCGAGGTGCGCTCGCTGCTGCCGGCGGCGCCCGGCACGTACGTGGAGCACGAGAAGCTGCTGGTGGACGGCGTGGAGTGCGCGTGGCGCTACTTCGAGGGCGCCGTGCACTGCACCGGGATCGACGGGCTGGCCCGTGGGCTGGCCTGGGCCACGGGCCAGTGGGGCGACCGGCTCGCGGTGGCCGCGCTGCTGCGCGACCCCGACGCGGTGCCGCTGCTGCTCGCCGAGGCCGACCTGTCGTAGCCGAGAGTCCCGGGCCGCGAGCCGGAGGGCGCGCGCCCGGGGCCCATGGGTCCCGGGCCGCCACGGCGGTCCGGGGCGTCAGCTGTCGCGGGGGCGGCGGACCATCCACATGCCGAGGAAGCCGAACGCCACTCCCGTGACGCAGGTCCAGATCCACCACTCGTTCTCGGGGGCGGGACGGAAGATCAACAGGACGACCAGGGCGACGGCCCAGACGGCCGTGCCGACGCCGACGGCGGCGACGTCGTTGGTCTTGATCGGCTCAGGGTCGGGGTGCCACTGCTTCACGTGGTTCAGCCTAGCTTCCAATAGTGTCTCGATATCATTACTGACACTTTCCGCAGGTCATCCCATACTGTCACCCTTCGCGTCGTGAGCGACACAAAGAACACTGAACCTCGATCCGCACTGGACCGCTTCTTCGCCATCACCGAGCGAGGATCGACCGTCTCCCGGGAGGTCCGGGGCGGTCTGGCCACCTTCTTCACGATGGCGTACATCGTCGTGCTGAACCCGTTGATCATTGCGTACGGCAAGGACATCGAAGGCCAGTACATCGGCGACGGCACCGAGCCCAACGTCGCGCTGGTGGCCGCCGGCACCGCGTTCGTGGCCGGCGTGATGACGATCCTCATGGGCGTCATCGGCAAGGTGCCCTTCGCGATGGCGGCCGGGCTCGGCCTCAACGCTTTCGTGACCTTCAACATCGCGACGATGATGAGCTGGGAAGAGGCCATGGGCCTGGTCTTCCTGGAAGGCGTCATCATCGCGATCCTGGTGCTGACAGGGCTGCGCACGGCGGTCTTCCACGCCATTCCGGCCCAGCTCAAGACCGCGATCAGCGTGGGCATCGGCCTGTTCATCGCGCTGATCGGCTTCGTGGACGCCGGCTTCGTGCGCAAGGCCCAGGGCACGCCCCTGGAACTGGGCATCGCGGGCAACCTCACCTCGTGGCCCATCTTCGTCTTCATCGTGGGCCTGCTCGCCACCGCCGCCATGGTGGCGCGCAAGGTGAAGGGCGCCATCCTCATCGGCATCGTCGGCACCACGATCCTGGCCATCGTCGTCGAGGTGTTCGCCAAGGCCGGCAAGTCCTCGGCCGAGAACCCCGGCGGCTGGCAGCTCAACCGGCCCACCGTCCCCGAGCAGATCTTCGGGTTCCACAACCCGCTGGCGCTGTTCACGGAGTTCGACCCGATCGGCGGCTTCCAGCGGGTGACGATCCTGCTGGCCGTGCTGTTCGTCTTCACCCTGCTCATCACCGACTTCTTCGACACCATGGGCACGGTCGTGGGCGTCGGCCGGCAGGCGGGGCTGGTCGGCGAGGACGGCATGCTGCCGCGTACCAAGCAGATCCTGCTCGTGGACTCGATCGGCGCGGCGGCGGGCGGCGCGGGCTCGGTCTCCTCCAACACGACCTACATCGAGTCGGCCGCCGGCGTCGGCGAGGGCGCCCGCACCGGCCTGGCCAGCGTGGTGACCGGTGCGCTGTTCCTGGTGGCCATCTTCTTCGCGCCGCTCGTGACCGTGGTGCCGTACGAGGCCGCCGCGCCCGCGCTCGTCGTCGTCGGCTTCCTCATGATGACCGCGATCCGCGACATCGACTGGAACGACTACGAGATGGCCATCCCGGCGTTCCTCACCATCGTCATCATGCCGTTCACCTACTCGGTCTCCAACGGCATCGGCGCCGGCTTCATCAGCTACGTGCTGATCAAGGTGGTGCGCGGCAAGGCGCGCGAGGTGCACCCGCTGCTGTGGGGCACCGCGGTGCTGTTCGTGCTCTACTTCGCGATCGGTCCGATCCGGGCGCTGCTCGGGGTCTGACCTCGGTTCACGCAAGGCCGAAGCCGCTCCGCACGTGCGGGGCGGCTTCGGGGTATCAAGGGGTGAGACGACCGAGGAGTTGGGGAAATATCATGCCCTGCCGTATAGTTAGCAAAGGTAATGACTCATGCTAACCAACACCCCGCACAGGACGGGTCTGCGCGGCGACGCGGGTCTGGCTTCGGCCTTGCGCGTCTCGCTGGCCAGGCTGAACCGGCGCCTGAGACGACAGGCGGCGGCACACTCGCTGACGCCCACCCAGTTCGCGACGCTCGCCGCGGTGGAACGGCACTCCGGGATAACCCCCGGCGAGCTGGCCGAGCTGGAGAAGGTGCAACCGCCCTCGATGACGCGCGTGATCGCCGGTCTCGAGGAGCGCGGCCTGGTCGCCCGCACCCCGCATCCGACCGACCGGCGCCAGGTGACCGTGACCGTGACCGAGGCCGCCCAGAAGCTGCTGAAGGAAGAACGCCGCCGCAAGGACGCGTGGCTGACACAGCGGCTGAAGGAGCTCTCCCCGGAGGAGAGGTCCATCCTCAGGCAGGCCGCGCCGATTCTGGAGAAGCTCAGCAGGATATAGAGCCCGAACAACCCAGGACCGGGATGTTCCGGTCGCTCAGGATTCGCAACTACCGCATGTTCGCGGCCGGGGGCGCCGTCTCCAACGTCGGCACCTGGCTGCAGCGCACCGCCCAGGACTGGCTGGTGCTCGACCTGACCAACGGCAGCGCGGCGGCGCTCGGCACGGCGACCGCGCTGCAGTTCCTGCCGATGCTGCTGTTCGGCATGTTCGGCGGCGTGCTCGCCGACCGCTACCCGAAGCGCCCGATCCTCGTCGCGGCCCAGAGCCTCATGGCCATGCTGGCCCTCACCATCGGCGTGCTGACGATGACCGGCAGCGCCCAGGTGTGGCACGTGTACGTGATGGCGTTCCTGCTCGGCCTGATCTCCTGCGTGGAGGTGCCGACCCGGCAGGCGTTCGTGGTCGAGATGGTCGGCCGCCGCGACCTGCCCAACGCGATCGCGCTCAACAGCTCCATCTTCAACCTGGCCCGCGTGGTCGGCCCGGCGCTGGCCGGCGTGCTGATCTACGTGCTCGGCGGCACCGGCCCCATCTTCCTGGTCAACGCGCTGACGTTCGGCGCGGTGATCTCCTCGCTGGTGTTCATGCGCGCCTCCGAGCTCAACCCGGCCGAGCCGGTGCCGAGGGCGAAGGGGCAGCTCCGCGAGGGCCTGCGGTACGTCGTGCGGCGCGAGGAGCTGCTGCTGCCCGTGCTGCTCATCGGGTTCGTGTCGATGTTCTCGCAGTCGTTCTCGATGTCGATCGCGCTGATGGCGCGCGAGGTGTTCAAGGCGGGCGCGTCGTCGTTCGGCCTCGCCTCCAGCATGTTCGCGGTGGGCGCGCTGGGCGGCGCGCTGCTCGCGGCGCGGCGGGCCAAGCTGACGAACAAGGTGCTGTTCGCCGGGGCGCTCGGGTTCGGGGCGTTCCAGATCCTCACCGGGCTGGCCCCGTTCTACCCGGTCTACCTGCTGCTGCTGGTGCCGACCGGGGTCGCGCTGATCACCGTCAACACGGCGGCCAACGCCAGCGTGCAGCTCGCCACGTCGGCCGCGATGCGCGGCCGGGTCATGGGCATCTACATGCTGGTCTTCACCGGCGGGGCCCCGCTCGGCGCGCCGCTGGTCGGCTGGCTGTCGGAGCTCGGCGGACCGCGCATGGGCGTGATGCTGTCCGGCGTGCTGGTGCTGGTCGGCACCGGGCTCGCGGTCGTGGTGACGCGGCTGATCAGCCGCCGGGTCTCCAAGCCCTCCTTCGCGATGGCCTGACCCTCCGGCCCGCCGGGCACAATGGGATGGCATGAGGCTCTTCGCGGCCCTGGTGCCGCCCGACGAGGTGCTGGACGAGGTCGAACGCGCGATCGCGCCGCACGTCGGGCAGGTGCCGGGGCTGCGCTGGCCCGACCGGGCCACGTGGCACATCACGCTGGGCTTCTTCGGCGAGGTGCCGGAGCGGGCGCTGCCGGAGCTGGAGACCCGCCTGGCCCGCGCCGTGCACCGGCACCATGCGCTCGACCTGGCCTTCGCCGGCTTCGGCGCCTTCTCCTCCGTGCGCAGGGCCCGCGTCTTCTGGATCGGCGTCACCGGCGACTCGATGACGAGGCTCGCCGACTCCGTACGCGCCGGCGCCCGCCGGGCGGGAGCCGCGCAGACCGACGCCAAACCCCTCCACCCGCACCTCACGCTGGCCCGCGCGAAGACCGAGACGGACCTCCGCCCGCTGGTGGAGTCGCTGTCGGGCTTCAGCGGCTCGCCCTGGCGGGCGGAGGCGGTGCGGCTGGTGCGCAGCAGCGGCGGACCGCAGGTGAGGTACGAGTCACTCGCCGAATGGGCGCTCGCACCCGCCGAGCGGGACTAGGCTCCAGGGCGTGGATCGTCCTCGTTCCTGGCTGCTGCCCCTGGTGCTCGGCCTGCTCCTGCTGATCGTGGTGCTCGGCGCGCTGTTCACCTGAGCCCTTTACCAGGCGTAGTCCTCCGGCGCGGTTTTGTGACCGGGGAAGATCTCGTCCAGGCGGGCCAGCACGGCGTCGTCCAGCTCGATCTCCAGCGTGCGCATGCTGCCTTCGAGCTGCTCCAGCGTGCGCGGGCCGATGATCGGCGCGGTGACCGCCCGCTGCCTGAGCAGCCAGGCCAGGCCCACGTGCGCCGGGTCCTCGCCCAGCTCGTCGCAGAGCTTCTCGTACGCCTCGATCTTGTCGCGGTGCTTCTCCAGCTGCTTGACGATCTGCTCGCTCGCCGAGCGGCCCTTGTCGATCTTGCGGAGCACGCCGCCCAGCAGGCCGCCGGCCAGCGGGCTCCACGGGATCACGCCGAGCCCGTAGTCCTCGCAGGCGGGCAGCACCTCCAGCTCGACCGCGCGGGTGAGCAGGTTGTAGTGGGACTGCTCGCTGACCAGGCCGAGGAAGTTGCGCCGGGCGGCGGTCTCCTGGGCCTTCGCGATGTGCCAGCCGGCGAAGTTCGAGGAGCCGACGTAGAGGATCTTGCCCTGCCGGCGCAGGACCTCCATCGCCTCCCAGAACTCCTCGAACGGGGTGTTCCTGTCGATGTGGTGCGCCTGGTAGATGTCGATGTAGTCGGTCTGCATGCGCTTCAGCGAGGCGTCGCAGGCCCGGCGGATGTTGAGCGCCGACAGCTTGCTGTCGTTGGGCCACTCGCTCATCCCGCCGTAGAGCTTGGTCGCGATGACGGTCTTCTCGCGCCGCCCGCCGCCCTGCGCGAACCATCGGCCGATGATGTTCTCCGTGATGCCCTCGCCCAGCTTCCAGCCGTAGACGTTGGCGGTGTCGAAGAAGTTGATGCCCAGCTCCAGGGCGCGATCCATGATCGCGAAGGAGTCTTCCTCCGAAGTCTGCGGGCCGAAGTTCATGGTGCCGAGGCAGAGGGGGCTGACCTGAAGGCCACTGCGTCCGAGGTTGACATAGTCCATGGGTTCAACCCTAAAGACCTGGAGCGCACTCCAGGCCAGACGCTTTCCGGCGCGCCGGTGGGGCATGATGGCGGCGTGGGGGACGTCATGATCCGGATGCTCGCGGCCGTGTTCGCGGCCTACTGCCTGGCCGCCGTGCCCGCCCATGCGGCGGCGGCCGACGACGACGAGGGGGCGGAGAAACTCTTCACCTTCAAGGACCCGCGGATCACCGAGTCGAGCGGGCTCGCCGTCTCTCCCACCCACCCCGGCGTCTACTACACCCACAACGACAGCGCCGCCGCGCCGACGTTCTACGCCGTGGACGGCCAGGGGCGCACGAAGGCGACCTACCGGCTGCGCGGCGCGGAGGCGCGCGACTGGGAGGCGATGGCCGCGAGCAAGGACCCGCGCACCGGGCGCGGCGTGCTCTGGTTCGCCGACATCGGCGACAACCTCGACGGCGCCTGGCCCGACGTGTCGATCTACAAGGTGATGGAGCCGCAGCGGCTCGGCGACGCCACGCTGCCCGCCGTCCGCTACCGGTTCCGCTACGCCGACGGCGCGCGCAACGCCGAGGGCATCATGGTCAACCCGAGGACCGGGCGGCTCTACGTGGTGTCCAAGGAGTTCGCCGGCTCGGTCTACGCCGCGCCGAAGACGCTGCGCACCGACCGGACGAACGTGTTGCGCAAGGTGGGCTCCGCGCCGATCATGGCGACCGACGCCGCGTACGCGCCCGATGGGTCCTCTTACGTCGTACGCACCTACTTCTCCGCCACCCTCTACAAGCCCTCCGGCGAGACGATCGCCAGGGTGGCGATGCCGCAGCTGGAGCAGGCGGAGTCGATCGCGTTCACGGCGGACGGCACGGCCCTGCTCACCGGCAGCGAGGGGGTGAGGAGCCCGCTCTACCGGGTGCCGCTGCCCGCCCGCGCGGTCGCCGCCGCCTCGCCGAGCGCCACCCCCACGCCCACGCCCAGCCCGGCGAAGGCCGAGAGCAGCCTGGACGCGCAGGCGGACGGCCCGGCGGACGGCGGGCTGTCGCTGAAGGACGTGCTCATCTGGCTCGCGGCGGCGGCGACGGCCATCGGCGTGATCACCTTCATCGCCCGCCGCACCGCCTGACCGGGCGTCACCGGCCGCCGCCGCGCATGGTCGCGGTGAACATGTCGCCGCGCAGCGCCCGCTCCACCACCTCGATCGAGCGCGACAGCCGCACCAGGCGCGGGCCCTCCTGCCGGTAGACGTCGAGCACCGCCTCGACGGCGTGCGGCGGCAGGTGTGCCTTGAGGTCGACGGCGGCGGCGCGGTAGCCCGCGCGGGCGGCCTCGACGGCGGAGCTCACGTGGTGCCTGGCCATGCTGGCGAGGGCCACGGGGTGGCGGCGCAGCACCTCGTAGGCGCGGTAGTCGGGCGGGACCGCGTCGAGCAGCCAGGCCACGGCCGAGGTCTCCCAGTCGGGGACGCTGGGCGGGCGCACCTCGGCGGGCCACTCCGGCGGGACGTACATACGTGCATCGTACTCATGTTCGATTCGTCCTGATATGGCGGGGACGGGCGGTAAGCCGGGAAAATCGGTCATGTGACGGAGAGAATCGGGATCGTGGGCGCAGGGATTGTCGGGCTGGCGGTGGCGCGCGAGCTGGCCGCCGCCCGGGGCGCCGAGGTGACGGTGCTGGAGAAGGAGGACGGCGTCGCCGCCCACCAGACCGGGCACAACAGCGGCGTCGTCCACGCGGGCATCTACTACCCGCCCGGCTCGCTCAAGGCCCGGCTGTGCCGGGAGGGCGTGGCGCTGCTCAAGGACTACTGCGCGCGGCACGGGCTGCCGTACGAGGAGGTGGGCAAGCTCGTCGTGGCGAGCACCCACGCCGAGCGGGCGGGCCTCGCCGCGCTGGCGGAGCGGGCGCGCGCGAACGGCGTCCCCGGCATCGCCGAGCTGGACGCCCTGGGGCTGCGCGAGGTCGAGGCGCACGCGGTGGGCGTCGGCGCGGTGCACTCCCCGCACACCGCCATCTGCGACTTCCCCGCCGTCGCCCGCCGCCTCGCAAGGGACGTGGAGGAGCTGGGCGGGTCCGTACGTCTCGCGCACCCCGTACGGGCCATCCGTGAGCGCGCGGGCGGCGTGCAGGTGCTGGCCGCCCGCCGGATCTTCACCTTCGACCGCCTGGTGGTCTGCGGCGGGCTCGGCACGGACGCCGTGGCCGCGATGGCCGGGCGGCCGGGGGAGGTGCGGATCGTCCCGTTCCGTGGTGAGTACTACGCGCTCCATAGTGCGGCGAAGGAGCTCGTGCGCGGGCTGATCTATCCGGTGCCCGATCCGCGCTATCCGTTCCTGGGGGTGCACCTGACCCGTACGATCGGCGGCGAGGTGCTGGTGGGGCCGAACGCGGTGCTGGCGCTGGCGTACGAGGGCTACAACTGGCGCAAGTTCGGAAATATCCGGCAAATTCTGGGCTGGCCCGGCACCCTCCGCCTCGCCCGGCAGCACTGGCGCACCGGGATCAAGGAAGTGCACGGCAGCCTCGTCAAGGGAGCCTTCGTCCGGGCCGCCCGCCGCTACGTCCCCGAGCTGACCGCCGCCGACCTGGTCCGCGCGCCCGGAGGCGTCCGCGCCCAGGCCGTCGCCAGGGACGGGCGGCTGGTGGACGACTTCGTCGTGGACGTGCACGACAACGTGGTCCTGGTGCGCAACGCCCCGTCGCCCGCGGCCACGTCCAGCCTGGCGATCGCCAAGCATGTAGCCGGAATTGTCCCAGCACTCGTCCGATAAGGGCATCCTTGTCATGATGGAATCACGCCTGCTGATCGTCGAGGACGACCCCAACATCCTCGAACTCCTCGCCGCGAGCCTCAGGTTCGCGGGATTCGACGTGACCACGGCGAAGAGCGGCGTCGACGCCGTCGCCGCCGTGCAACGCCACCGCCCCGATCTCGTCGTGCTCGACGTCATGCTGCCCGACCTGGACGGTTTCGAGATCGTCAGGCGGCTGCGCGGCGGCGGGGTGCACACGCCGGTGGTGTTCCTGACCGCCCGTGACGAGACCGAGGACAAGATCCGCGGCCTCACCATCGGCGGCGACGACTACGTGACCAAGCCGTTCAGCCTGGAGGAGGTCATCGCGCGCATCCACGCGGTGCTCCGCCGTACCAGCGGCGACCAGCCGGCCGCGCCGCCGCGGCTGACGTTCGCCGACATCGAGCTGGACGAGGAGAGCCACGAGGTGTGGCGCGGAGGCGCCGCCGTGCCGCTGTCGCCGACCGAGTTCAAGCTGCTGCGCTACTTCATGACGAACGCCGGCCGCGTCCTGTCCAAGCCGCAGATCCTCGACCACGTCTGGGACTACGACTTCCGCGGCGAGGTGGGCATCGTCGAGTCGTACGTGTCCGTGCTCCGCCGCAAGATCGACAACCGGAGCCCCCGCCTCATCCACACCCTGCGGGGCGTCGGATACGTGCTGCGCCTGCCGCCGAGCTCCTGATGGCCCGGCTGCCGCTGCGGATCAAGCTGATGGCGTCCATGCTGGCGCTGCTCGGATTCGGCATGGTCTTCATCGGCCTGGTCAGCGTGTCGGTGCTGCACGGCTACCTCCTCGACCGCGTGGACGGGCAGCTCACCCTGCTCAGCGAACGCATGCACAAGAAGGTCGTCAACGACCGGCGCAACGACAGGGAGACCCCCGACCGGCCGATCCTCATCGAGTCCGACGCGATCGTCCTGGTCAAGGAGCCCGGCGGCGACTTCGTGCCGATGCTGAACGACCGCGACGTGGACGCCAAGCCCAAGCCCTTCCTCGCCGGCGCGCCCGGCCAGGACGCCTACACCACCCGCGCGACCAGCGGCGACGGCGAATGGCGGGTGCTGGAGCGCCAGGTGCAGCGCACCACGCTGGTCGTCGCCGTGGACCTGGAGGAGGTCGACGCGATCACCAAGCGGCTCCTGCTCATCGAGCTGCTGGGCGGCGGCGGCAGCCTGCTCATCCTCGCCGTCGTCGGCGTCACCATCGTCCGGCGCAGCATGCGCCCGCTCGCCCAGATCGAGCGCACCGCCGAGGCCATCGCCGGCGGCGAGCTGGGCCGCCGGGTCCCCGACGCCGACCCCCGCACCGAGGTGGGCAGCCTGGCGAGGTCGCTCAACGGCATGCTCGCCCAGATCGAGGCCGCGTTCGCCGCCCGCTCGGCCTCCGAGGAGGCGGCCCGGCGCTCCGAGGACCGCATGCGCCAGTTCGTCGGCGACGCCTCCCACGAGCTGCGCACCCCGCTCACCTCCATCCGCGGCTTCGCCGAGTACGCCCGCCAGAACCCCGGCGCCGACCCCGTCGAGCTCATGCAGCGCGTGGAGAAGGCGGCCGGCCGGATGAGCCTGCTGGTGGACGACCTGCTCCTGCTGGCCAGGGTGGACCAGCAGCGGCCGCTGAAGATGCGCCCGGTGGACATGCTGGCCCTGGCCGCCGACGCCGTGCAGGACGCCCGGATCATCGCGCCCGACCGTACGATCAAGCTCGACGTCGTCGGCGGCGCCGCCCTGATCGTCTCCGGCGACGAGGTACGCCTGCGCCAGGTGGTCAGCAACCTCGTCACCAACGCGATCGTCCACACCGAGCCGGCCTCGCCGATCGTCGTCCGGGTCGGCGCCGGCGGCGGCCGGGTCTTCCTGGAGGTCGCCGACCAGGGCCCCGGACTCACCCCCGAGCAGGTCGAGCACGTCTTCGAGCGCTTCTACCGGGCCGACACCGCCCGCGCCCGCCGCCGCTCCACCGAGGAACGAGGCACCGGGCTCGGCCTCGCCATCGTCCAGGCGCTCGTACGGGCCCACGGCGGCGAGGTCACCGTGACCAGCACCGTCGAGGACGGCTCCACGTTCCGGGTCGAACTCCCACTAGCTTTGGAGTGACCGTTCAGCTAACCCTCAGGTCGTTTTGTCACGCTGAGTAGGTGACGAAACCCGAGGCGCTGATCATGGTGGTGGACGACGAACCCAGCATCAGGGACCTGCTCTCCGCCAGCCTGCGCTTCTCCGGGTTCGAGGTCCTGACCGCCGCCGACGGTCAGGAGGCCGTCGAGGTCGCCGAACGCGCCTCGCCCGACCTCGTCGTGCTCGACGTGATGCTCCCCGACCTCGACGGCCTGGAGGTCGCCAAGCGGATCGACGCGCCCGTGCTCTTCCTCACCGCCCGCGACGCCACCGAGGACAAGATCGCGGGCCTGCGGGTGGGCGACGACTACGTGACCAAGCCGTTCAGCCTGGAGGAGGTGCAGGCCCGCATCCGGGCCGTGCTGCGCCGCACCCGCGCCGAGGGCGTGGCCGCCACCCGGCTCAAGGTCGCCGACCTGGAGCTGGACGAGGACTCCCGCGAGGTCTGGCGCGGCGGCCGTCAGGTGCGCCTGTCGCCGACGGAGTTCAAGCTGCTGCACTACTTCATGGTCAACGCCGGGCGGGTGCTGTCGAAGGCGCAGATCCTCGACCACGTCTGGAACTACGACTTCGGCGGCGACGCCGGGGTGGTCGAGTCGTACGTATCCTACCTGCGGCGCAAGGTGGACGACGTCGAGCCGCGGCTCATCCACACCCTGCGCAGCGTCGGCTACGTGCTCCGCGAGCCGCCGTCCGCCCCCTGACGGTTCGCCAGGACCGGTCGCGGGCTGTGCGGAGGGGGCGTACGCCCACCTTGCCTTGCGCCGCTGAACCGGCCCCCTCGTGGGTAGCGTGAGGCGTATGGATCTGCTGGGCGCGTTGGAGGCCTTGCGCCGGCCGTTGGACCGCGAGCTGTTCCCGCTGGCGATCGGCGAGGCGGCGGCGGACCGGCGCGCGCTGCGTGAGCTGACCGGGCAGCTCGACGACTACCTGCTGCCACGGCTGCGGGCGATCGACGCGCCGCTGCTGGCCGTCGTCGGCGGCTCGACCGGGGCGGGCAAGTCCACGCTGGTCAACTCGCTGGTCGGCGCGGACGTGGCCGAGCCGGGCGTGCTGCGGCCCACCACGCTGACCCCCACGCTCGTGGTGAACCCCGCCGACCGGCCCTGGTTCATGGGCCAGAACGTGCTCCCGGGGCTGTCCCGCGCCACCGGCGAGGGCCCTGGCGCGCTGCGCGTGGTGACGTCCGACGCGGTCGGGGCCGGGCTGGCGCTGCTCGACGCGCCCGACATCGACTCGGTCGTCACCGCCAACCGGGAGCTGGCCGCGCAGCTGCTCGCCGCCGCCGATCTGTGGCTGTTCGTCACGACCGCCGCCCGGTACGCCGACGAGGTGCCGTGGGGCTTCCTGCGTTCGGCCCGCGAGCGGAGCACGGCGCTGGCGGTGGTGCTCGACCGCGTGTCGCGGGAGGCCGTCGAGCCGGTCGTCCGCGACCTCAACCGGCTGCTCGCCGAGAACGGGCTCGACGGCACCCGCCTGTTCACCGTCCCCGAGGCGGCCCTGCCGGACGAGAAGGCGCGCCTGCCCGAGGAGTACGTACGCCCCATCGCCGCCTGGCTCGACGGGCTGGCCGAGGACGCCGCCGAGCGCGCCCGCGTCGTGCGCCAGACGCTCTCCGGCGCCCTGGACAGCCTGGAGACCCGGGTGCCCGCCCTGGCCACGGCGGTCGCCCGGCAGCAGGCGGGCTTCGACGGGCTGCGCGCGATCGTCTCGAACGCCTACGCGGGCGGCCTCGCCGACTTCGACGGCGGCATGCGGGACGGCTCGCTGCTGCGCGGCGAGGTGCTGGCCCGCTGGCAGGACTTCATCGGCACCGGCGACCTCATGCGCACGCTGGAGAGCCGGGTCGGCTGGCTGCGCGACCGCATCGTGGGCTTCTTCACCGGGCGGATGCCGGAGACGCAGCTCAAGGAGGCCCTGGAGAGCGGCGTCGAGTCGCTGATCAGGAGCTCCGCCGACGGGTCCGCCGAGCGGGCGCTGGAGGGCTGGTCCGCGGCGCCCGGCGGCGCGGGGCTGCTCGACCGGCTCGGGGCCGTCGAGGCGGCCCGGCTCGGACGGGCCTCGCCCGACCTCGGCAGGCGGGCGGAGGCGGCGGTGCGCGGCTGGCAGGAGTTCGTGCTCGACCTCGTACGCGACGAGGGCGCCGAGCGGCGCACCGCGGCCCGGGTGGCCTCGTTCGGGGTGAACGGGGCGGGGCTGCTGCTCATGCTGGGCGTGTTCGCCTCCACGGGCGGGCTGACCGGCATCGAGGTCGGGATCGCGGGCGGCACGAGCGTGCTGTCGCAGAAGGTGCTGGAGGCCGTCTTCGGCGACCAGGCCGTCCGTACGCTGACCGTCACGGCCCGCGAGGACCTGCGCGAACGGGTCAGCGTCCTGCTGCGGGAGGAGGCGGCCCGCTTCGACGCCCTCCTGGAGTCCGCCGAGCCGCCGAAGGGCACGGCCGAGCAGCTCGACCGCGCGCTCGCCGAGATCCGCGCCCAGCGGGCGTTGCGCGCCGACCTCCCGGCTCCGGCCGCGCCGCCTGCCGTGGAGGCCGCCGCGCGACCGGCCGTGGAGGCCGCGCCGCCCCCGGGGGCGCTGCCGTCCGCCGTCACCATGGAGCTGCCGGTCCAGCCCGGCGCCGAGGAGGAGGGCCGGTGAAGCTGCTGCGGCGCAAGGAGGGGCCGTCCCTCGACACGCGGGTGAGCGCGCTGCTGGAGGCGGCCACGCTCGGCGAGGGCCGGCTGCCGGAGGAGGCGGTGGCCGCCGCGCGGGCCGTCGCCGAACGGGCGGGAGCGCGTACCGGCCTGTCCCTCGACCACACCGTGGCCGCGCTGGCCGGGGCGACCGGCAGCGGCAAGTCGTCCCTGTACAACGCGCTGGCGGGGGAGGAGCTGGCGGCGGTCGGCGTCACCCGGCCCACGACCTCGACCGCGCAGGCGGCGCTCTGGGACGGCGAGGGGGCGGGCCCGCTGCTCGACTGGCTGGACGTCCCGCACCGCCACTCGGCCGCGGACGCGGACGGGTCGGGGCTCGTCCTGCTGGACCTGCCCGACCACGACTCCATCAGGCTCTCGCACCGGCTGGAGGTGGACCGCCTGGTCGAGCTGGTGGACCTGCTGGTGTGGGTGGTGGATCCGCAGAAGTACGCCGACGCGGCGCTGCACGAGCGCTACCTGCGTCCGCTGGCCGGGCACCGGGACGTGATGCTGGTGGTGCTCAACCAGGTCGACCGGCTGCCGCCGCAGGCCGTCGAACGCTGCGTCGGCGACCTGCGGCGGCTGCTGGAGGGCGACGGGCTGGCGGACGTCCCTGTGCTGGCCGTCTCGGCGCGTACCGGTGAGGGCATGGCCGTGCTGCGGAGCGTGCTCGGCGAGCGGGTCGCGGCCCGCCGGTCGTGGGCGGCCCGCCTGGGCGCCGACGTCGCCGCGGCGGCCGCGCACCTGGGCGTCGCCGAGGGCGAGGGCAAGGGGCTGGACAAAGGGGTGGACAAGGGGCTCAGGGCGGCGCTCGCGCGGGCGGCCGGGGTGCCGCTGGTGGTGGCGGCCGTGGCCAAGGGGCACCGGCACCGGGCGGTGGTCGCGACCGGGTGGCCGGTCACCCGCTGGCTGCGGCGCTTCCGCCCCGATCCGCTGCGCCGGCTCCGCCTGGGGATGACGGCGTCCCCGGACGCGCGCCCCCAGCTCCCCACGCCGGAGGAGACGGAGGGGATCGTCGGGCGGACGTCCGTGCCGGGCGCGTCCGCCGTGCAGCGGGCGCAGGTCGAGATCGCGCTCAGGGACGTCGGCGCGTCCGCCGCCGCCGGCCTGCCCGCCCCCTGGGCGGCGGCGGTGCGGCACGCGGCGCGCTCCCACGCCGCCGAGCTGACCGACGCGGTGGACCGGGCGATCGCCATGACCTCGCTGGATGCGACCCGCCGCCCCCGCTGGTGGAGCGCGGTGAACGCGCTGCAGTGGCTGGTGTTCGCGGCCATGCTGGCGGGCGGGCTCTGGCTGGGGGTGCTGTTCGGGATGGACTACCTGCGCCTGCCGCAGCCGCCGCTCCCCACCGCGGGGCCGGTCCCGTGGCCGACGGTGCTGCTGGCGGGCGGGGCGCTGGCGGGGGTGCTGGTGGCGCTGGTGTCCCGGCTGCTGGCCTGGCTGGGTGGTCGCCGCCGCGCCCGCCGTACGGGGAAGGCGTTGCGGACGGCCATCGCGGAGGTGAGCGATCGGCTCGTGCTGGAGCCCGTACGGGAGGAGCTGGACCGGCACGCCCGCTTCACCGAGGCGCTCCGCCTGGCCCGCGCCGACGTGTGAGTCAGGACGGGTCGGGCGGGGTGCCGCCGATCGAGGACGCCACCTCCCGCAACGCCGCCAGCACCGGCCGGACGACCGGATGCGAGTCGGCCCCCCGGCGCACGGCCGCGAAGACGCGGCGCTCGGCCGGCCCCGGCGTACGGCGTACGACGACGCCGGCGGGCGCCATGTCCCGCAGCGCCAGCCGGGGCACGAGCGCCACCCCCGCCCCCGCCCCGACCAGCGCCACCACGGCGCGGAAGTCGTCGGAGCAGTGGGCGACGTTGGGCGTGAAGCCCGCCTGCTGGCAGGCGAACGTGATCACGTCGTGCACCGGGTTGCCGGGATAGGGCCCGATCCACCGTTCGCCGGCCAGCGACACCAGCGTGGCCGAGTCCGCGAGCGGATGGCCGCGGGGCAGCACCAGGTCGAACGGCTCGGCGTACAGCGGCAGCCGGGACAGCCGCCGGTCGGCGGCGTCGGGCGCCCCGCGGTACTCGACCGCGACCGCGAGGTCGGCCTCGGAGTCCAGCAGCATGGCGAGCCCCTGGTCGCCCTCGGCGTCGAGCACCCGCACCTGGATGCCGGGCGCGCTCGCGCGCAGCGCCGCGATCGCGGGGGAGAGCACGGCGCTGATCGCCGTGGCGAAGCAGGCCACGGTGACCTCGCCGGCCTCTCCCGCGGTGTACGCGGCCACGTCCGCGCGGGCCCGTTCGAGCTGGGCCAGCACCTCGTTGGCGTGCCCGAGCATGATCCGGCCGACCGCGGTGAGGCGCACGCCGCGCCCGTCGCGGGTGAACAGCCGGTGCCCCACCTCGTGCTCCAGCGCCACGAGCTGCTGCGACACGGCCGACGGCGTGAGGTGCAGCGCGGCCGCGGCGGCGGTGACCGTGCCGTGGTCGGCCACGGCACGGAGCGTGCGCAGCCGCCGCGTGTCTATCACGCAGGTGAGGATACTCAGCTGCGTGCGCGTACGAATCAGCCGCGCGCCCGCACGAAGGCGGCCACCGCCCGGTCGACGTCCTCCTCGCGGTGCGCGGCCGAGAGCTGCACCCGGATCCGCGCCTGCCCGTGCGGCACCACCGGGTACGAGAACCCGACGACGTAGATCCCGAGGTCGAGCAGGCGCTCGGCCATCGCGCCCGCCTCGGCCGCGTCGCCGATCATGACGGGCACGATCGGGTGGTCGCCGGGCAGGATGTCGAAGCCGGCCTCGGTCATCGCGGCGCGGAAGCGGGCGGTGTTGGCGCGCAGCCGTTCGCGGGCCTCGCTGGTGGTCTCCAGCAGGTCGAGGATGCGCAGCGACGCGGCGGCGATGACGGGCGCGAGGGAGTTGGAGAACAGGTAGGGGCGCGAGCGCTGGCGCAGCAGCTCGCAGATCTCCGCGCGGGCCGCGACGTAGCCGCCGCTGGCCCCGCCGAGCGCCTTGCCGAGCGTGCCGGTGATGATGTCCACGCGGTCGGTGACGCCGTGCAGCTCCGGCGTGCCGCGGCCGGTGGGGCCGACGAAGCCGACGGCGTGCGAGTCGTCCACCATGACCATGGCGTCGTAGCGGTCGGCGAGGTCGCAGATCTCGCGCAGCGGGGCGACGTAGCCGTCCATGGAGAAGACGCCGTCGGTGACGATGAGCCGCCGCCGGGCCTCCGACGCCTCCTTCAGCCGGGCCTCCAGCTCGGCCATGTCGCGGTTGGCGTAGCGCAGGCGCTGGGCCTTCGACAGGCGGATGCCGTCGATGATGCTGGCGTGGTTGAGCGCGTCGGAGATGACCGCGTCCTGGGCGTCGAGGAGGGTCTCGAAGACGCCGCCGTTGGCGTCGAAGCACGAGCTGTAGAGGACGGAGTCCTCCATGCCGAGGAAGTCCGACAGCCGGGACTCCAGCTCCTTGTGCACCTCCTGGGTGCCGCAGATGAAGCGTACGGAGGCCATGCCGAACCCCCACCGGTCCAGCGCCTCCTTGGCCGCCGCGACCACCTCGGGGTGGTCGGCGAGGCCCAGGTAGTTGTTGGCGCAGAAGTTGAGCACCTCGCGCCCGGCCACGCCGACCTGGGCGCTCTGCGGGGTGGTGATCACCCGCTCGGGCTTGAGCAGCCCGGCCTCGGCGATCTCGTCGAGGGTCGCCCGCAGCTGCCCGCGCACGTTGGTGAACATCAAGCGCTCCAATCCAGAATGACCTTGCCGGTGCGGCCTCCGGCGGCCGTGTCGAAGGCCGCCTCGAAGTCGCGGTAGCCGAACCTGTGGGTGATGACGGGGGAGAGGTCGAGCCCCTTCTCCAGCAGGACCGACATGTTGTACCAGGTCTCGAACATCTCCCTGCCGTAGATCCCCTTGATGGTGATCATGGAGGTGACGACCGTGGCCCAGTCGATCGCGAACTCCTCGGCGGGCAGCCCGAGCATGGCGATCTTGCCGCCGTGCGTCATGTGCGCGATCATCTCGCGCATCGCCGCCGGGTTGCCGGACATCTCCAGCCCCACGTCGAAGCCCTCGCGCATGTGGAGCCTGCTCATGCCCTCCTCCATGGAGGAGCGGGAGACGTTGAGCGCGAGCGAGACGCCGAGCTTGCCGGCGAGTTCGAGCCGCTCGTCGCTGACGTCGGTGATCATCACGTTGCGCGCGCCCACGTGGGTGGCGACGGCCGCCGCCATCAGGCCGATCGGGCCGGCGCCGGTGATCAGGACGTCCTCGCCGACCAGGGGGAAGGACAGCGCGGTGTGCACGGCGTTGCCGAACGGGTCGAAGATGGCCGCGATGTCCGGGTCGACCGGGGTGCGGTGCACCCACACGTTGGTGGCGGGGAGGGTGACGTACTCGGCGAACGCGCCGTCCCTGTTGACCCCGAGGCCGATGGTGTTGCGGCACAGGTGGCGGCGGCCGGCCATGCAGTTGCGGCACTTGCCGCAGACCAGGTGACCCTCGCCGCTGACCAGGTCGCCGACGGCGACGTCCTCGACGCCGGGCGCCACCTCGACCACGTGGCCGCTGAACTCGTGCCCGGCGACGAGGGGCAGCTTCAGCGTGTGCCTGGCCCAGTCGTCGTACTTGCGGATGTGCAGGTCGGTGCCGCAGATGCCGGTGCGCAGCACCCGGATCTTCACCTCGCCGGGCCCCACCTCCGGCTCCGGGACGTCCACCAGCCACAGACCGGGCTCGGCCTTCTCCTTGACCAGCGCTTTCATGGCCCTCTCTCCCCCTAGGTCGAACCTAACGCACTGTGCCCGGTCCACTCGTGAGGTGTCCATCGAGGACTTCTTAAGTGCCCCCACAGCTCAGCTTCACGCGGTCCTGCGAGCAGGCACAATTACGCAATAGGCTTGAAGATGACTCGATGTGGAGGTCACGTGCGACAGCAGAGCGGCGACGCCTCCCTCCTGCGCAGGCTCAACTCGGCGGCGATCCTGCGCGTGCTGCGCGAGGTGGACGTCGCCACGCTGTCCGAGCTGGCCAGGGCCGCCGGGGTGTCGCGGCCGACGGCCGAGGTCATCGTGGACGACCTGATCGCCGAGGGCTGGGCCGAGGAGTGGACCGAGGACCAGGGCGACCGGCAGCGCGGGCGGCCGGCCCGGCGGTTCAGGTTCCGGTCGGCGGCCGGGCACGTGCTCGGCGTCGGCATCGGCGGCTCCAGCCTGCGGGCCATGGTGGCCGACCTCGCGGGCACGGTGGTGGCCTCCCGCTGCGTGCCGAGCCACCGGCACCTGACCGCGGCCGAGCGGCTGGACGCGGTGGCCGCGCTGGCCGTGGAGACCGCCGGACGCGCGGGCCTCACGCTGGAGGGACTGGCCGCCGCCGGTGTGGGCACCACCGGCACCGTGGACGCCGCGGGCCGGGTGGTCAAGAGCGTCGCGCTGGACGACTGGACGGGGCTCGACCTGCGCGGCGAGCTGGCCCGCCGGCTGCCCGTCCCGGTGCTGGTGGACAACGACATGCGCCTCGCGGTGCTGGCCGAGCACTGGCGCGGCGCGGCGCGGGGCCGCTCCGACGTGGTCTACCTGTTCACCGGCGACCGCATCGGCATGGGCCTGCTGGTCGGCGGCCGGCCGCACCGGGGCGCGCACGCGGCCGGGGGCGAGATCGGCTCCCAGCCCAACGACAACTGGACGGCGTTCCGTCACGTCATCGACTACGCGATGGCGGCCGAGCCGGGGGAGCTGCGCTCGATGCGGCAGAGCGCCGACTTCGCGATCGGCCGGGCCCGCGCGGGCGAGGAGAAGGCCGCGCTGGCCGTGCGCGAGCTGGCCCGCGGCCTCGCGGCGGGCCTGGTCACCGTGGTCAACCCGCTCGACCCCGAGATGGTGGTCATCGGCGGCGCGCTGGCCTCGGCCGGCGACCTGCTGGTGGAGCCGGTACGCGAGGTCTTCGAGCGGCATTGCCTCTATCCGCCCGAGGTCGTGGCCTCGGACCTGGGCGACGACTGCATCGCGGTCGGCGCGGTCCGCCTGGCTCTCGACCACGCCGACGAGCACCTTTTTAAGTAGCTCGGTTGCGTTTAGTGCCGTAACGATCCGGACTCGAAGCCCTAACGGGACAAAACCATACTCGAATAAAGCTAGTTGCTTTCATAATTGAGCGCTAGCCTCCAGGTCACGTGATGCTCGAAGGAGGAAGGACTCCTGTGGAAGACCTGCGCATCGGAGTCATCGGCCTCGGCCTGCGGACGAGCCTCGCGCTGCACGCGCACCGTCCCGGCCGCGGTTCGGTCGTGACCGCGCTCTGCGACTCCGACCCCGCGGTGCTCAAGAGCCAGTCGGCCCGCTTCGAGGCGGACGTCCTCGCCGAGGATCACCGCGAGCTGCTCGACCGGCCCGACCTCGACGCCGTCATCGTCAACACCCCCGACGACACCCACGAGCGCATCGCCATCGACTGCCTGGAGGCCGGCAAGGCCGTCTACCTGGAGAAGCCGATGGCGATCACCGTGGAGGGCTGCGACGCCGTCCTGCGCGCCGCCCGCCGCACCGGCACCCGCCTGTACGTCGGCCACAACATGCGCCACATGGGCGTGGTCCGGCTGATGCGCGACATCATCCGCAAGGGCGTCATCGGCGAGCCGAAGACCGTCTGGGTGCGCCACTTCGTCGGCTACGGCGGCGACTACTACTTCAAGGACTGGCACGCCGACCGCACCCGCACCACCGGCCTGCTGCTGCAGAAGGCGGCCCACGACCTCGACGTCGTCCACTGGCTGGCCGGCGGCTACACCACCCGGGTCAACGCCCTCGGCGACCTCATGGTCTACGGTGACCTGCCGCGCCGCGCCCCTGGCACCCCGCGGCCCGGCAACTGGCTGCGCGAGTACGAGTGGCCCCCCACCGCCCGCCGCGACCTGCACCACATCGTGGACGTCGAGGACGTCTCCGTCATGAACATGCGCCTGGACAACGGCGTCATCGCCGCCTACCAGCAGTGCCACTTCTCGCCCGACTACGTGCGCAACTACACCGTCATCGGCACGGAGGGGCGGCTGGAGAACTTCGGCGACGGGCCCGGCGACACGGTCAAGGTCTGGAACACCGGGCCGACCGGCTACCGGGACGACTGCGACATCGCGTACAAGGTGCCGCGGGCCGAAGGGTCGCACGGCGGCGCGGACGCCGAGATCATCGCCGAGTTCCGCAGGTTCGTCCAGGAGGGCGGGGCGACCGACACCTCGCCGGTGGCGGCGCGCATGAGCGTGGCGGCCGGCTACATGGCGACGATGTCGCTGCGCGACGGCGGCATGCCGTACGACGTGCCGCCGCTCGATCCCGGCCTGGCCGCCTACTTCGCCAACGGGCAGAGCGAGCCCGCCTGAACCGCGACGGGGCTCAGCGCTCGGTCTCCTTGGGCTGCGGGTCGAGGTCGGGGAAGGGAGACGGCTCCTTGAGGGCCTGCGTGAGCTGACGCGGGCCCTTCGGTTCGGCCTCCTGCGCGTCGGCGACGGCCTCGGCCGCGGCCTCCGCCGCGCGGGCGGCGTCCTCCTCGGCCGCCGAGCTCTCCGGCGCCTCCTCGCGGGTGGCCGCCGAGCGCGGCAGCGCCTCGGTGAACGCCTTCGACACGCCCGTCAGCGCCGAGGTGACCTCGCTCGGGATGACCCAGAACGTGTTGCCCTGCCCCTGGGCGAGCTGCGGCAGCACCTGGAGGTACTGGTAGGCGAGCAGCTTGGGGTCGGGGTCGTTGCGGTGCACGGCCTGGAAGACCTGGTCGATGGCCCGCGACTGGCCCTCGGCCTCCAGGATCGCCGCGGCCCTGGTGCCCTCGGCGCGCAGGATGCGGCTCTGCTTGTCGCCCTCGGCCGTGAGGATCTGCGACTGGCGCTGGCCCTCGGCGGTCAGGATCGCGGCCCGCTTGTCCCGCTCGGCCCGCATCTGCTTCTCCATCGCGTCCTTGATGGTCTTGGGCGGGTCGATGGCCTTGATCTCGACGCGGTTGACGCGGATGCCCCACTTGCCGGTGGCCTCGTCGAGCACGCCGCGCAACTGGCTGTTGATGGTGTCGCGCGAGGTCAGCGTCTTCTCCAGGTCCATCGAGCCGACGACGTTGCGCAGCGTGGTGACGGTGAGCTGCTCGACGGCCTGGATGTAGTTGGCGATCTCGTACGCCGCCGCCCGCGGGTCGGTCACCTGGAAGTAGAGGACCGTGTCGATCTCGACGACCAGGTTGTCCTCGGTGATGACCGGCTGCGGGCGGAACGAGACGACCTGCTCACGCAGGTCGATCATCGGGTAGACGCGGTCGATGTACGGGATGACGAAGTTGAGCCCGGGTTTGAGCGTGCGGTGGTAACGGCCGAGCCGCTCGACGTTGCGGGCCCGGGCCTGCGGCACGATCCGCACGGCCTTGAGCACGGTGAAGACGGCGAACAGGATGACGAAGATGCCGACCAGCAAGAGCGGATCCATGCCTACTCCCGGGGATATACGAGGGCGGTCGCGCCCTCGATCTCGATGATGTCTACGGTCGCCCCGGCGGGGATCACGAGTGTCTCGTCGTAGGCGCGCGCCGACCACTCCTCGCCCCCGACACGGATCCGCCCCTCACGCCCCGTCACTTCGGAGACGGTGTAGGCGGGCTTGCCGACGAGGGCCTCCACGCCGAACCGCTGGAGCTGCGGCTGCTTGACGTGCCGCAGGGCGAGCGGCCTGACGACCAGGAGACCGGCCGCTGAGGCGGCGGCGAAGAAGAGTAACTGCAAGGGCACGGGCAGGCCGAGGGCGGCGGTCGCGGCGGTGAGAAGGGCTGCCGCGCCGAGCAGCCCGAGAGCCGCCGTGAAGGTGAAAAGCTCCGCCACGCCGAGGACGACTGCGAGGATTACCCAGATGACCCATTCATCCATGTCCGGCCCTCCACTAAGAACAACGGGCCCGTGCCGCGGGTGGTTCCCCCCTCTATCACCGTAGTCCCGGAGTCAAGCCGGTGACACCATCTCACCTGCGGCGTCGGCCGCCCGCAGGGCACTTCCCTCGATCCATCTCTCCCAGGTGAGCTGCCAGAAACCCCACCCGTTGTCCCAGGCGAGGACGCGGCCGGTGCCCGTGATCGTGACCGGATCGCCGCGCAGGGAGCTCCTGTAGAACCAGGCGGCCTGGTCGGGGCGGGCGTTGACGCAGCCGTGGCTGACGTTCATGCGCCCTTGGGCCCACACGTTGTCCTTGGCGTGGATGTACTCGCCGGTGTCGGAGATGCGTACGGCGTGGTCGATGAGCAGGTCGTAGAAGCCGGGGTCGCCCTCCTCGCGGCCGGGGGAGACCATGCGGACCGGGTTGCCCTTGTCCATGGTCAGGTGCACGCCGCTGGTCGTGGTGTATTCGCGGGTGGTGGCCATGCCGGCGCTGATGGGCATGCGCCGGGTGACGTGGCCGTCGCGTTCGACGGTCATCCGGTGGGTGCGGGTGTCGACCACGCTCGTCTGGGCGCGGCCGACGGTGAAGGCGAAGGTGGAGTCGACGGCGCCGTGGACGCCGCCCGCCGCGCGTACGCCCGCCAGGTGCGCGGTGACGGTGACCCGCTGCCGGGGCGTCCAGAAGCGGCGCGTGCGGTAGATCACGCGGGTGTCGCCGGCCCAGCGCCAGGCGCCCTCGCCGGGTTGCTCGGACCTGACCTCCAGCGCCCGCTCGACGGCCGCCTTGTCCTCGATCGGGCGGTCGAAGTCGAGGATGACCGGCATGCCGACGCCGACCGTCTCGCCGGGCAGGGGAGCGGTGGCGGCGAGGCCGAAGGTCTCCTCGGCGGGGCGGGTGCGGAAGCGGCCGGCCAGCACGGTGGCGGGGCCGCCCGGGGAGGTGGCGGTGGCGGTCACGGCGTATTCGGCGCCGGGCTTGAGCGTCCAGTCGGAGCGCCAGACGCGCCGCTCGGCGTCGAGCCGGCCGGGCACCGGCTCGCCGCCGGTGTGCGCCGCCACCTCGCTCAGCGTGCCGCCGGTCGCCCTGATGACCAGGCCGCGGTCGGGCCGGGCGCGGACGCTGTCGAGCGCCGGCGCGACCTGCACGACCGGCGGCGTGGCCGGCGTCTCCGCGGTGACCGGGCCGCAGCCGCACGTCACGGACACCACGGTCATGGCGCAGACCAGGAGAAAGGCGACACGAAGCATCGCGGCACGCCGCATGAGAGAGGACTCCCGCTGTCCGAGGGAAGGGATCACCCAAGGTTAGCGGGAGGTCACCGGTCAAGCACCTTGAGTGACATCAAGGGCTTGTACGACAGTTCCGGACACCTCCCCCAAGGTCACGTCGCCGGCCGTCGCCCGGATCGTCACCGTGTCGCCGTCCTCCAGGAACGTGCGGGTCTCGCCGCTGCCGAGCTTGATCGGGTCGGTGCCGTTCCAGGTCAGCTCGATGAGCGAGCCGCGCTGGCCGCGCTCGGGCCCCGAGATCGTGCCGCTCGCGAACAGGTCGCCGGTGCGCAGCGCGGCCCCGTTCACGGTCAGGTGGGCGAGCATCTGGTCGGGCGTCCAGTACATCTCCGCGTACGGCGGCCGGGACACGACCTCGCCGTTGAGCAGGATCTCGACCGCGACGTCCAGCCCCCAGTCGGCCTTCCTCCGCAGGTAGGGCAGCGGCTCGGGGTCCTGCGCCCGCCCCGGGATCCTGGGCAGCGCCTCCAGCGGCGTCACCCACGGCGAGACCGACGTGGCGAACGACTTGGCCAGGAACGGCCCGAGCGGCCGGTACTCCCACGACTGGATGTCCCGCGCGCTCCAGTCGTTGACCAGCGTCACCCCGAACACGTGGTCCTCGAACGCCCCCGCCGGCGTGCCCATCTCCGTCGGCACGCCGACCACGAACCCCAGCTCGGCCTCCACGTCCAGCTTCGCGCACGGCCCGAACCGGCCCGCGCCGAGCTGCCCCTGGGGCCGCCGGACCGGCGTGCCGGACACCACGACCGTGCCCGACCTGCCGTGGTAGCCGACCGGCAGGTGCCGCCAGTTGGGCATCAGCGGCTCGGCGTCCGGCCGGAACATGCGGCCGACGTTGCTCGCGTGCTCCAGCGAGCAGTAGAAGTCGACGTAGTCGGCCACCTCGACCGGCATGTGCAGCTCGACCTGCGCCAGGGGGATCAGGTGGCGCTCGACGACCGAGAGGTCGTTCGTCAGCTTCTCCTGGATGAGCGCCCTGGTGTCGCGCCAGGCCGCGCGGCCCCGCGCCATGAACGGGTTGAGCGACGGCGCGGCGAACACCTCGTCGTGCAGCGCCGCCGTCAGGTCGAGCACCTTGTCGCCGTAGCGCACCCCGACACGGGGCGCCTGCCCCGGCAGGGAGAAGACGCCGTACGGCAGGTTGTCGATCCCCCAGCTCACTGATCCTCCTCGATCAGGCCCAGCGTACGCAGGTCCTCGACGGGTGTGTGGGTGGCGCACGAGCCGTAGCTCACCAGCAGCCGCCGCGCCCGCGCCGCGATCTCCTCGGGCACCGCCCGCGCCATCCGCACGAGCTGCCCCACGTCGGTCATGCGCAGGGCGTGCGCCGGATCGCGCCCCTGCACGGCCTCGCAGACGGCCAGCAGCAGGTTGAGGAACCCGTGCCGGTCCACGCCGAGCGAGGGGTCGAAGTGCCGCACCGCGTGGTGCAGCCCGGCGGTGGCCTTGAACGGCACGTCGTGGTCCACGCACGACTTGACGAACGCCGCCAGCTGCTCCACCGGCGGGAACGCCTCGGCCGTCAGCCCGCCGCAGCGCACCTTGAGCCCGGTGCCCTCGGGCACGTCGATCGCCAGCTTGCGCGGCTTGACCTCGGCGAACAGCCGGACCCCCGGCGGCAGCCCGAGCTCCGCGGCGAGCGCCTCGACCGTCATGCCCTCGGGCAGCGGCGTCTCGACGAGGTCGATCGGCAGGTCGCCGAAGTCGGGAAGGTGCTCGTTGTCGAGGATCAGCCCGACGCGCGCCGGCCGGAACTCCTGGCCGCGCAGCCGGTCGAGGCGGCCGGCCGGGCACAGGAAGCGGTGGGTGAGCACCGGGTTGCCGCTCTCCAGGTCGCGCCGGTTGCGGGCGAGCGCCTCCTCCATGTGCAGGGACGTCGGCGGGAACAGCCCGGCGTCGTCCACGAGCCCGGCGTACAGGGTCCCGCTCATCGGGCCCACGTCCAGGCGTAGCCGGCGTCCTCGCAGGAGAGGGCGGCCGGGCCGAGGTCGAGCGGGCGGAAGGTGTCGACCATGACGGCCATCTCGCTGGTGGTCGTCACGCCCTTCGCCATCGCGTCGATGACCGCCTCGACCGCGCCGGGCTGCGGCCCGTGCGTGAACCCGGCCGGGTGCAGCGACACCGAGCCGACGTCGATGCCCGAGCCCTTGCGGGCGGAGTAGTCGCCGCCCACGTAGAACATGAACTCGTCGGAGTCCACGTTGTGATGGTTGTACGGGATCGGCACGGCCTCGGGGTGGTAGTCCAGCGGCCGGGGGCAGAACGAGCACACCACGAACCCCGGCCCCTCGAACGTCTGGTGCACCGGCGGCGGCGCGTGCGTCTTCTTCACGACCGGCTCGAAGTCGTCGATGTTGAACGCGTACGGATAGAGGCAGCCGTCCCAGCCCACCACGTCGAACGGGTGGTCGCGGTAGACCAGCCGGGTCAGCCCGCCGCGCGTGCGCACCAGCACCGGCACCTCCTCGCCCTCGGCCAGCAGCGGCTCGGAGGGCGCGCGCAGGTCGCGCTCGCAGTAGGGCGCGTGCTCAAGGAACTGGCCGTACTGCGACAGATAGCGCTTCGGCGGCCTGATGTGCCCGGACGCCTCGATGGCCAGCACACTGACCTCGCCGTCCGGCACCCAGCGGTGGATGGTGCCGGTCGGGATGACGACGTAGTCGCCCTCGCCCGCCTCGATGGCGCCGTAGGTGGACTCGAAGCGCACCCGGCCGCGCTGGACGTAGACGCACTCGTCGCCCATGGAGTTGCGGTAGAGCTCGCTCGGGCGGTCGCTGACGGCGTACGACAATCGGACGTCGCCGTTGCCCGCCAGCAGCATGCGCCCGCCCACCAGGTCGCCCGCGCTGACCAGCTCCTGCGTGCGGAAGTGGCGCGGCGACAGCGGCAGGTTGGGCTCCAGCCGTGTGGTGGTGACCGGCTCGACGGCCTCGGCCTTGACGATGGCGGTCGGCAGGTGGCGGTGGTAGAGCAGCGAGGAGTCGGACGAGAAGCCCTCCTCGCCCATCAGCTCCTCGGCGTAGAGCCCGCCGTCGGGCCGCCTGAACTGCACGTGCCGCTTGCGCGGCACCTCCCCCACGACCCGGTAGTACGGCATACCGGCCCCTCCAAGGCTGTCCTGTTATCGGACGTAAGTGTCCTCTATGTGTACTAACCGTCTGTCATGTGCCGGACGATGTCAACCCAGCGCGGCCGACAGCTCGGCCGCCGCGGCCACCACACGCGCCCCCGCGCGCTCGTCCAGCGGCCCGAACGTCACCACCCCCACCGACGCCTCCAGCCACGGCAGCCCGGTCACCGGCGCGGCGACGCCGCGGGCACCCTCCTGCAACTGCCCCTCAGAGACGAAGTAGTCGCCGCGCCCCTCGCGCAGCGCCAGGATCGCCTGCCCGGCCGCGCCCCTGGTCAGCGGATGCCGGGAGCCCTCCCGGTAGGCCACGTGCATGTCGGTCCACGACGGCTCCACCACCGCCACCGCGAGGCCGTCGTCGCCCTCGGCGACGGTCAGGTGCGCGGTCGCGCCCACCTCCTCCGCCAGCCGCCGCAGCGTCGGCACCGCGGCGGCCCGCAGCAGCGGCTGCACCGCCTGCGCCAGCACCAGCACGCCGAAGCCGAGGTGCACCCGCCCCTCGGCGTCACGGCGGACGAACCCCTCCGCCATCAGGGCCGTCAGCAGCCGGTAGACCACCGGACGGCTCAGCCCCAGCTCGCCCGCCAGCTCCGTCGGCGTGCGCCCGGCCTTGCCGTCGGCGAGCACGCGCAGCAGGCGGAGCCCGCGTTCCAAGGTCTGTACGGATTCAGCGGCCATTCTCCGATTATCCAGTGACGCAGCGCCGCGAAAGGGGTACGTACGGGAAGCGGCAGAACCGGGGGGTGAACGTGCGGCAAAGGTGGGTCTTCCTGCTCGCCGGGCTGGCCGTGTGCGGCCTGGCCGCCGCGGTGCCGTCGCTCACCGCGCCGCTCGCGCCGGTCGCGCTGATGGCGAGGGAGACGCCTTACCAAAGCCCCGAGGGCGCCCTGGTCGAGGACACCTTCTACGTCACCGAGGGCATCGAGGTCGCCGAGCGGCTCCTGCCCACGGCGAAGGGCGTCGCCGTCCGGCCGGCCTACCTCGCCGTCGGCGTCCGGGTGGACGCGAGCGGCCGCCTCTACGGCAAGCCCGCCCGTTCCGGCACCTACTTCGCGCCCGTCCAGCTCTGTTCCGGTTCGTCCTGTCAGGAGACGCGGGTGCGGCTGGTGGTGCTCGGCAACGTCCCCTGGGTGCCGCGCGACCTGACCTTCCCCGGCAGGGCCGGGGTCCCGCTGGACGGCGAGATCGGGATCAACGGCGGCCCGCCCGGCGTGATCCCCACCTTCACCGTCACCGACCACGGCAGGGTGCCGGAGGGCGTCGCCATCGGTCCCGACGGGCACGTGGGCGGAGTGCCGGCCGCGGCCGGGATCTCGGAGGTGCCGGTGCGGATCTGCGTGGCGGGCAACTGCGCGGGCGTGGTGGTCCGGCTCATCATCGTGTGACCGGCGCGACCGGCGCGCGCAGGTTCCGCACGCCGGGGGCCAGCAGCGCGGCCAGCGTGCACACCACGATGATCACGGCGCAGGCCAGCAGCGACGTCTCCGGCCCGAACACGTCCGCCGCGCCTCCGGCCAGCAGCAGCCCGAGCGGCCCGAACATGAGCGAGCCGAGCATGTCGTACGAGCTGACCCGCGACAGCGCCTCGGCCGGCACCTCCCGCTGCATCGTGGTCTGCCAGAGCACGCCGAAGACGTCGAAGCACACCCCGAGCACGAACGCCGCGGCCACCGCCGCCCAGAGCGGCGCGTCGCTGCCGAGCAGCACGTACGGCAGCGCGGTCGGCAGGCACAGCAGCACCGCCACCAGGATCGGCCGCCGGGGCCGCAGCCGGATCGACACGAGCACCCCGGCGATCATCCCGATGGCCTCGCCCGCGAGGAACGCCGACCAGGCCGCGGGCCCGCCGAGGCGGTCCTTGAACAGGATCGGCCCGAGCACGCCGTGCCCGGCCTCGAACGCCATGACCAGCAGCGAGAACTGCGCCACGACCACCCAGAGCCACTGCCGGGTGCGGAACTCCCGCCAGCCGTCCCGCAGGTCCTTCAGCACCGAGTGCCGCTCGCCCGGCGGGCGCTCGATCCGGTCCAGCCGCATGAGCGCGACGAGCACGCCCGCCCCGCCGAACATCGCCCCGCTCGCCAGCAGCGCCCAGCCGCCGCCGAACAGCGTCACCGTGCCGCCGCCGAGCACCGCGCCGCCGACGCGGGAGGCGTTCGCGCCGAGGCCGAGCAGGGCGTTGCCGGACTGCAGCCGGTCGGGCGGCACGACGTCGGGGATGATCCCGGTGAGCGCGGGCAGCGCGAGCGCCGTGGCGACGCCGGTGAGCGCCGCCGCCGCCAGCAGCGCGGGCATCGGCGTCCATCCGGCGAGCATCATGGCCCCGAGCGCGAAGTAGCCCGCGGCGGCCAGGAACTCGCCGGTCATCATCACCCGCTGGCGCGGCAGCCGGTCCGCGATCACCCCGCCCACCAGCATGAACGCGATCATCGGCACCGAGGCCGCGGCCATCACCATCGACAGCGTTCCGGCGCTCGCCCCGGGCAGTTCGAGCACGCCGAAGGCCAGGGCCACCGGGGCGAAGGCGCTGCCGAGGACGGAGATGGTCCGCCCGGACAACAGCAGCGCGAAGCGGCGGTCCCGGAGCAGGCCGAGATCGCGTGCGTAACCGTGCACCAAGAACCCCCTACAAAACGGTCAAAGCCTGCCATCCGGGCCCGTGTCTTGTCACTCGATAAAAAAGACGGGGCGCGGAATGTGCAGGGGTTTGGCAAGAATCGCGGCCCGTTCCTCCCGTAATTTGCTAGGTCCCTCCAGCGAAGGGGACGCGGGCATGCCGGACGAGATGTTGATCACGCGGGTGGCGCGGTGGGCGCGCGAGGTCCCGGACGCGCCGGCGTACACGTTCGTGGACCACCTCGGGGACGGCTCCCGGCGGACGTACACGTGGGCGCGGGCCGACCTCAAGGCCAGGGCGCTCGCCGTACGGCTGCGCGAGCTGGCCCGCCCCGGCGACCGGGCCGCCGTGCTCGCCCCCTCCGGACTGGACTACGTGGTCGCCGTGCTCGGCACGATGTACGCCCGGCTGGTCGCGGTCCCGCTGTTCGCCCCCGGCCTGCCCGGGCACGGTGAGCGGCTGGAACGGGCCTTCGCCGACGCGGCACCGGCAGTCGTGCTCACCACCACGCCCGCGCGGCCCGCCGTGACCGCCTTCCTGGGAGCGGCCGGGCCGCCGGTCGTCGCCGTGGACGCCGTCTCCGACCTGCTCGCCGACGAGTGGGAGCGCGAGCCGGTCGCCGCCGGCGACCTCGCCTACCTGCAGTACACCTCCGGCTCCACCCGCGCCCCCGCCGGGGTCGAGATCACGCACGGCAACCTCACCGCCAACGCCGCCCAGCTCTGGGAGGTCTTCCGCGCCCGGCCCCGCGTCTCGGCGGCGGTGCTCTGGCTGCCGCTCTTCCACGACATGGGGCTGGTCGCCACGGTCGCCATGCCGATCATGGGGGCGAACCGGGCGGTGTTCATGGACCCGGTGGCGTTCGTCATGAGCCCGGTGCGGTGGCTGCGGCTGCTGTCGGAGGAGGCCGACGCCTACACCGGCGCCCCCAACTTCGCCTACGAGTACACCGCCGCCCGCGTCCGGCCCGAGGACAAGGACGGGCTCGACCTGTCCGGGGTCCGGGTCATGCTCAACGGCGCCGAGCCGGTCAGGCCGGGCGCGTTCGCCGCCTTCGACGCCGCCTTCGCCGGGTGCGGGCTGCGGCCCGAGGCGCACACGCCCGCGTACGGGCTGGCCGAGGCCACCGTGTTCGTCGCCGCGACCGACCGCGACGAGCGGCCCGTCGTGACCGCCTTCTCCCGCGACGCCCTGCGCGAGGGCCGCGCCGTCCCCCGCGCCGAAGGTCCCGTCAGTCACCTCGTCTCCTGCGGCCGGCCGCACGGGCAGCGGGTCAGGATCGTCGGCGACGCGGGCGACCAGCCGGACGGCCACGTCGGCGAGATCTGGGTGCGCGGGCCCAACGTCGCCCGCGCCTACTGGCGCGACCCCGCCCGCACCGCCGAGGTCTTCGGCGCCGACGGCTGGCTGCGCACCGGCGACCTCGGCGTGTGGCACGACGGCCGCCTCTACGTCACCGGCCGCATCAAGGACCTCGTCATCGTGGACGGCCGCAACCACTACCCGCAGGACATCGAGGCCACGGTCCAGGAGGCGCACGAGGCGGTGCGGCGCGACCGGGTGGCGGCCTTCGCGGTGCCCGGCGAGGACACCGAGCGGCTGGTCGTGGTGGCCGAACGGTCCCGGCGCGGGCAGGGCGCCGACGCGGCCGAGGTCGAGCGGGCGGTGCGGGCCGCCGTCCGGGCCGGGCACGACCTCGCGGTGCACGACTTCGTGCTGACCGAGGCCGGGACCGTGCCCCGCACGTCCAGCGGCAAGCTCGCCCGGCGCGCCTGCCTGCGGGCGTACCTGGAGGGCGCCCTTGTTTGAGCGCGCGGGCCGCCTGGTCTACCGCGGCAGGTGGACGCTGCTGGTCCTGAGCCTGGCGGTCGCCCTCCTCGTCGCGCCGCTCGGCATGGAGCTGTTCGGGCGGATGGCCGACGGCGGCTTCGAGGACCCGCGCGCCGACTCCACCACCGCCGCCCGCTGGAACGACGACTGGTACGGCGGGCACGCCCCCGACGTCGTCGTCCTCTACCACCACCCGACCGTCAAGGCGCGCGACCCCCGCTACAGGAAAGCGGTGCACGACGCGCTGCGGGCGCTGCCGGCCGCGCACGTGGAGGCGCTCGCGACGTACTGGACGACCGGGTCGAAGCTGATGGTGTCGGAGGACGGGCGGTCGACGTACGCGCTGGTCACGCTCAAGGGCGACAAGCAGGCCGGCTATGCCGCCGTCGAGGACCGGCTGCGGCGGGCCACGAACCTCCAGGTCTCGATCGGCGGGCCGGTGCCGCTGCTCAAGGAGCTCAACGACCAGACCGCCGCCGACCTCGCCCGCGCCGAGGCCATCTCCATGCCGGTGCTGCTGGTGCTGCTGGTCGTGGTGTTCGGCAGCCTCGTGGCGGCCGGGCTGCCGCTGCTCGTGGGGGCGTTCGCGGTGCTCGGCGCGCTGGTGCTGCTGCGGCTGCTCACCGAGGTCACCGAGGTCTCGGTCTTCTCGCTCAACGTCGTCACCATGCTCGGGCTCGGGCTCGCCGTGGACTACTCGCTGTTCGTGCTCAAGGCGTTCCGCGAGGAGATCGCGGCCGGGGCGACGAGCGAGCAGGCCGTGGTGCGGACCATGGCCACCGCCGGGCGTACCGTCGCCTTCTCCGGGCTGACCGTGGCGACCGCGCTGCTCGGGCTGCTGGTGTTCCCGCAGATGTTCCTGCGCTCGATCGGGCTCGGCGCGGCGGCGGTGGTGCTCGTCGCGATGGGCGCGGCGCTCGTCGTGCTGCCCGCCGCGCTCGGCGTGCTCGGGCGGCGGGTGAACGCGCTCAGGCTCACCCCCGATCTCGGGACCGGCGGGCGCGGCGGCGGCGTGTGGCACGCCGTCGCCTCCAGCGTCATGCGCCGGCCCGTGCTCTACCTCGTCGCCGTGGCCGCCGTGCTGGTGGCGCTGGCCGCGCCGTTCCTGCACGTCACGTTCGGCAACGTGGACCACCGCGTGCTGCCCGCGGGCTCCGAGAGCCGCCGGGTGGCCGAGATCGTCGACCGGGACTTCGGGCGCAACTCCATGGCCGCGGTCGACGTGCACGTGCTCGTCGAACGCTCCTTCACCGAGGCCCCCGCCCGCCCCGGGCCGCTCGGCCAGGGGCACGCCGCGATCAGCGCCGTCACCCCCGTGACGCCCGACGACGCCGACCCCCTCGCGGCGCGGCTGCGCCGGCTGCCCCACGTCACCGGCGTGGACGTCGCCGGGCTGTCCCAGGACAACGGGGCCGTCCGGCTCGCCGTCCGCTACGACGTGGACCCCATGTCGGCGGAGGCGCAGCGCCTCGTCACCGCCATCAGGACGTTGTCGCCGCCCGAGCCGAACGTGCGGCGCGTCGTCGTCGGCGGGCCCACGGCCGCGCAGATGGACCTCATGGACAGCCTGGCCGGCCGGCTGCCGTGGATGGCCCTGGTGGTGGGGTCGGTGACCGCGGTGCTGCTGTTCGCCGCGTTCAGGTCCGTGGTGCTGCCGGTCAAGGCGCTGCTCATGAACGCGCTGTCCATCGGGGCGTCGCTCGGGGTGATCGTGTGGGCGTTCCAGGACGGGCACCTCGCGTCCGTGCTGACCTTCACCTCCACCGGGACGGTCGAGGCGACCGTGACCGTGCTGATCCTCGCCGTGGTGTTCGGGCTGTCGATGGACTACGAGCTGTTCCTGCTGTCGCGGGTGCGGGCCGAGTGGCTGCGCACCGGGGACAACACCGCCGCCGTGGCCGCCGGGCTGCAGCAGACCGGCGGGGTGATCACCAGCGCGGCGCTGCTGCTGCTCGTGGTGATCGGGGCGTTCTCGACCGCCGGGATCACCGTCGTGAAGCTGCTCGGCGTGGGGTTGTTCGTGGCCATCGTGGTGGACGCGACCCTGGTGCGGGCGCTGCTGGTGCCGGCGACGATGCGGCTCATGGGCGGGGCCAACTGGTGGCTGCCCCGGCCGTTGCGCGCCCTGCACCGGCGCGTGGACCTCCACGAGCCCGGCGGGTCCGCTGGGTCCCGGGGAACCCCGGCCCTTCCGCTGCCCGCGCCCGCCCCTCCCGCGCCCGTGCCCGCCCCGCGTGGGCACTCCTGCGACGAAGGCGGGCGGGCCCGGCCCAAGGGGGAGGGCGGGCCGCGGTGGGAGCGCATCAGCCGTGAGCGGGACCGCGTGGTGCGGGCCACCCCCGACGGGGCCGGCTGGACGTGGGTGGAGGTGGACCGGTGACCGGCCTCGCCGTGGCCCGCCCGGCGACCGGCCGGTGGCTGCTGACCGCCGTCGCCCTCGCCGGTTTCCTCACCACCCTCGACAACACGGTCGTCACCGTCGCGCTCCCCAGCATCCAGGGCGACCTCGGCGCGAGCCTCGCCGCGCTGGAATGGGTGGCCACCGGCTACCTGCTGACGTTCGCCGGGCTCATGCCCGCCGGCGGGCGGCTGGCCGACGTCTGGGGGCACCGCAGGACGCTGCTGACCGGGCTCGCCCTGTTCACCGCGGCCTCGCTCGCCGCCGGGCTGGCCGGGACGATCGGCCTGCTGGTGGCCGCCCGCCTCGTCCAGGGGGCGGGCGCGGCGCTGGTGCTGCCCGCGACGCTCGCCGTCCTCGCCGCCCAGGACGAGCGCCGGCGCTCGACCGGGGTGGCCGTCTGGATGGCGTCCGGCGCGGCCGCGCTGGCGCTCGGGCCGGTGGCCGGCGGGTACCTGAGCCAGCACGCCCACTGGAGCTGGGTGTTCCTCGTCAACGTGCCGCTGGGTGCGGCGGTCGTCGCGCTCGCCGCGGTGGCGGTGCCCGCGTCGCGGCCGGTCCGGCGGGCGCTGGACGTGCCCGGCGTGCTGGCCTCGGTGGCGTTCCTGGCCTCGGGGACCTTCGCCCTGATCCACGGCGGCGAGCACGGGTACGGCTCCCCGGCGGTCGTCGCCGCGCTGGCGGTCTGCGCGGGCAGCGGGGCGGCGTTCGCCGTGGTCGAGCGGCGGGCCGCCGATCCGATGGTGGACCTGCGGCTGTTCACGGTGCGGGCGTTCGCGGGCGGGGTGGCGGCGCAGGTGCTGTGGGGGCTCGGCGTGAACGGCGTGTTCTTCTACACGGCGATCTTCCTGCAGGGGGTGCTCGGGTTCACGCCGACCGGGTCGGGGCTCGCGTTCGTGCCGCTGGCGCTGCTCGTGGTGGTGGTCACGCCGCTCGCTCCGCTCCTGGAGCGGCGGGTGGGCGCGGGGCGTACGGTGGCGGCCGGGCTGACGCTGGTCGCGGGCGGGATGGCGGTCGCGGCGACGCTGGAGGCGGGCGACGGGTGGGGGCGGCTGCTGCCCGCCGTGTGCGCGATCGGGATCGGCTCGGCGCTCACGATGCCGCTGGGCTCGGCCGTGCTGGGCGCGGTGCCGCAGGAGCGGGCGGGGGTGGCGGGCGGGGTCTTCTCGGTCAGCAGGGAGGTGTCCGGGCTGTTCGGGATCGCCGCCGTCGGCGCGGTCGTGCAGGCGGCCGGGAGCTTCGCCACCGGGTACGCCACCGGGTTGCTCGCGGCGGCCGGGCTGGTGCTGGCGGGCGCGCTGATCGCCCTGAGGACGCTGAAGTGACGAGAGCGCGGACATGAAGGTCGCGGTGCTGGGGTTGGGGTCGCGGGGGGACACGCAGCCGTCCGCGGCGCTGGCGCTGGAGCTGGCCGGGCGCGGGCACGAGGCCGTGCTCGCGGCGCCCGCCCGCTACGCCGCTCTGGCGGGTCCCGGGGTGCGGTTCGTCCCGCTGAGCGTGGATCCGGCGACCGTCCTCGACGGCGAGGAGGGGCGGGCGTGGCTGGGCAGCGGGCCCCTGGGGTTCGTCCGCGGGCTGAGGACGGTCGTCGAGCCGCTGGCCGCCAGGCTGGTCGCCGAGGTGGACGCCGCCTGCGCGGGCGCGGACCTGGTGCTCGCCCCCGCGCTCGGCGCGTTCGGCCGGCACCTGAGCGAGCGGCACGGGATGCCGTACCGGATCCTGCAGTTCCAGCCGGGCGAGCCGACCGGCGAGTTCCCCAACCCGCTGGTGCCGCTCGCCACCCTGGGGCGGCTCGGCAACCGGGCGTCGTACGCGCTCGTGGAGCGGGCCGGCCTGCTCGTGCTCGCCCGCCTGGTGAACCGGCTGCGTGCCGAGGTGCTGGGGCTGGGGCCGCTGCGGGGGAGTCCGTTCGCGGCCGACCGCCGGGAGCGGGTGCCGGTGCTGTGCGGGGTCAGCCCGCTGGTGGTGCCGCGCCCGCGCGACTGGCCCGGGTACGTGCACCTGACCGGCTACTGGCGGCTCCCCGGCACGGGCGGAACCGCGGAGATGGAGGACTTTCTCGCGGCCGGCCCGCCGCCGGTGTTCGTGGGGTTCGGCAGCATGCCGTGCCCGGAGCGGGCGGCCGAGGAGGTCGTCGCCGGGCTGCGGCTGGCCGGGCTGCGCGGCGTCGTCCAGGGGCTGCCGGTGGCGGCGGGCGACGACCTGCTGCCGGTGGGGGAGGTGCCGCACGACCTGGTGTTCCCGCGCATGGCGGTGGTCGTGCACCACGGCGGGGCCGGGACCACCGGGACGGCGCTCACGGCCGGGGTGCCGAGCGTCGTCTGCCCGTTCTTCTCCGACCAGCCCTTCTGGGGCCGCAGGGTCGCGGCGCTCGGCGCCGGCCCTCCGCCGCTGCCCATCCGCCGGCTCGACCGGCGGGAGCTGGCGGACCGGCTGCTGGCCGCGCCCCGCCACCGCGAGCGCGCCGCCCGACTGGGCGGGAAACTGGCGGTCGAGAACGGAGTACGGACCGCGGCCGATCTCATTGAACGTCATTGATCAGCCGGATATGGTGCATATGGCCACGATCACCCCCAGGAAGTCAGGTGCCATGCGAAAGCGGCTACGGCAGCTCCTCGTCCTCGGAATCGCCCTGTCGTTCCTCGGGGTCGGCGTCCCGGCCTGGTCGGCCGACGATCCGCGGAGCTGCAACGACCTGCTGGCCGCGGACACCCCCGCGTACGTGGTCTGCACGTGGATGGCCACCCCGGAGGAGGCCGCCGACATCGCCAGGTTCTGGCTGGAGAACGACGGCCAGAACATGATCGACTCCGGCCCGCAGGGCACCGTCCGCCTCGACTGCGCCGACCCCGCCAACACGTGCCCGGTGAACGAGGACAGCGGCGGCGACGGCGAGGCCCACGACCCGGGCGACCCGGACGTCGACGGCGCCGAGGACGGCGGCACGCCGGAGTGCCAGAACGGCGAGCAGTGCTACACCGACGGCAGCGACATCAGCGCCGCCGACAAGGCCGCCGCCAGGAAGACCGCCGCGGGTCAGGCCGCGACCGCCGCCACCCCGACCGGCCTGCGCCTGTGGATCGAGACCGAGCTGGCCGACGACTACCAGGCCGGCAAGCTGGACGAGGCCGTCAAGAAGGTCGCCGCGCTGGCCGCCGCGCAGCCCGGCGTCGCCGGCATCCGCTTCACCTCGCAGCTCGGCTTCAACGAGACGTTCTCCACCGCCGACGAGATCGACACGTTCGTCGCCAAGGCCGCGACCGCGCTGCGCGCCGCCGCGCCGGGCCGCAAGCTGTCGGTGCACACGGTGGCGCCGGTGCTCGGCTGCGGCGCGAACGACGCCTGCAAGGCCGAGATGAGCAAGAAGTACCCGCTGCTCGACCCCGACCGCGTCGGCGCCTGGCTGACCAAGGGGTACGCCGACCAGCTCGCCCTGGACAACGTCCTCTTCGCGAGCGGGTACGCCACCTGGAAGATCGACGCCGCCGAGGCCCAGCGCAACCAGTCGATCCAGATCCGCGGCCGGGCCTGGGACGCCTACGCCCAGATCGCCGTCGAGGACGCCACCATCACCGGCGCGCTCACCGCCGAGCAGGTCACCCAGGTCCTCACCGAGCGCGTCGCCGCGCCGCTCCAGGAGGACGCCGCCGAGACCGTCACCCTGTGGACCCGCTGGTCGAACCCCGAGGGCCAGGTCGTCCGCGTCTACGGCGACAAGTGGGCCGCGACCCCCGCGTGGGAGCAGCTCAGGAAGCTCGGCTCGCTCCGGGCCCGCCTGGCCACCTTCTACGACCCGGCCCACCCCGAGGTCGACCTCGCCACCGACCTGAAGCGGCTGTCGGAGGCGTTCGGCCAGGTGTACCTGCACGTCGCCTGATCCGCCTCGCCCGCCGCAGTCGTTGCCCGGACGGGGCCGGCGTGAGAGTTTCGGTAACCAACGGGGGTTGACCATCTCACGCAAGGGGGCTCCGCCATGACGGAGAACTTCGCCGAACTGCCCGCGTCGCAGTCCGTGCGGCTGATCGACTTCGAAGAGGCGCGGGTGGTGCCGGGGATCGTGCCGAACACCTTCATCCTGGTCGTCAACGGCACGAAACCGTACCTGACCATGCAGGTCGAGCTGTCGCCGCTCGTGTACGTCCAGCAGCCCGACCACTGGGGGATCGAGGTCGTCGGCCGGCTGCGCGGCATCGGGCTGCCCGCGACCGCGCCCTACTCGGTGTCGCTGCCGCTCGACGGCATCCTCGGCGCCAAGGGGATCGAGGTGATCGGGGCGGGCGGGCGCAAGACGTTCGACGTCCCGTAGGCGGAGGACGCGGCGGGCCGGGGAGCGCGGTGACCGGCGCTCCGGCCCGCGTCATCCGCGCCGCAGCCCCAGCGCGCGCACGATCATCGGGTACGACCTCTTGAACTCGCGCGTCCAGTACGGCCAGGTGTGCGTGCCGTCCCCGTACAGGTGCAGGGTGTGCCTGATGCCGAGCCGCTTCAGCCGCTCACTCAGCGCCCGCGCGGTGTAGGCGGAGATCGGTTCGCCCAGGTGGGCGGGGTTCCAGGCGGCGCCGGGCGTGTCGAGCGGGCCGTTGAGCGACGTGCTGCCGCTGGAGAGGTAGAGGGACGTGCCGCGGAGGCCGGCGGCGAGCGCCAGGGGGTCGTTGGCGGCCCACACCTTCGCGTCGCGTCTCGGGTCGCCCCAGAGCGCGAGCGGGTCCTGCTTCTCGCTCGCCTGGGCGTTCATGACGACCGCCGGGATGCCCGGCAGGCGGGTGGCCATGATCCCGCTGTACGCGCCCGCGAAGCGGAACATGCCGGGGTTGGCGGCGGCGTACTTGACCGCGCCGTACGCGCCCATCGACAGCCCGGCGACGGCCCGCCGCGTACCGGCGCGGTAGCCGGCCTCCAGCAGCCGCCGCACCTCGGAGGTGTGGAACGTCGCCCACTTCGGCGGCCCGCCCCGGCCGGCGTTGTGCCAGTCGGAGTAGTTGCCCGCCCGGCCCGCCTCGGGCATGACGACGAGGGCGTCCAGGTTCGCGGTGAACGTGGCCACGTCCGTCATCCGGGTCCACGAGGTGTAGTCGTCGGCGCCGCCGTGCAGCAGGTAGAGCACCGGCCAGGTGCGCCCGGCCGTCCGCGACCAGCCTCGGGGCAGGAGCAGGCGGACCGGCGTGAGCTTGCCGATGGACGGCGAGGAGACGAGCAGGTCCAGGGTGCGCGCGTCGATCCGGCGCTCGGCGACCACGCGGGCGGGGCCGGGCAGCGCGGGCCGGCCGGGGGCGTAGCCGCCGGTGGCCGGCTCGGGGCGCGTTGGCTCGCTCTCCTCGGCGAACGACCAGTCGGGGTCGGCGGAGGCAGGGGGCGCGCAGGAGAGCAGCAGCGCCGTCGCCGCCGCCAGTGACGCCAGGGCGCGCATGGGGGCCTCCTTCGCTCGGGGTGCAGGCGACGGTAGGGGGCCGGTGAGCTCACGGCTATGAGGTGGCGCAACGAAATCGGCCGCCCGCTTGTGGCCTGACGGACAAATCCGACCGGATTGTCACGGGCGTGACAAAACACGACCGAGGAATGTTCCGTACGGTCGTGCCGCCCCTCCGGCGCTCCTCAGTAGGGTGGCCGATCACCCCGGCCCCGGCGCACTCGGGAGTGTTTCGTGGACGTACCCGATGAGAGCGAGATCCGGCGCTTCCTCATCGAGCGGCTCGGCGGGCAGGTGGATCCCGGCCGGCCGCTGGAGGAGCACGGGCTGTCCTCGCGCGAGGCCGTCGCGGTGGCGGGCGAGCTGGGCGAACTGCTGGGCCGCGAGCTGAGCCCGACGCTCGTGTGGGAACACCCGACGATCGACCGGCTCGCCCGCGCGCTGTCCGCACCCCAGCAGCCGCCCGAGGCCGCGGGGACGGCGGGGGAACCGGTCGCGGTGATCGGCGTCGGCTGCCGCTTCCCCGGCGCGCACGGCCCCGAGGCGTACTGGAAGCTGCTCGCCGACGGCCGGGACGCGGTCGGCCAGGTGCCCGAGGGGCGCTGGGAGGCGTTCGACGACGGCTCCGCGCGCACCCGCGCGGCGCTGGCGGACGCCACCAGGCACGGCGGGTTCCTCGACGACGTGGCCGGGTTCGACGCGGAGTTCTTCGGCATCGCGCCCGGCGAGGCCGCCACCATGGACCCGCAGCAGCGGCTGCTCCTGGAGACCGCCTGGGAGGCGCTGGAGCACGCCGGCCACGCCCCGCGCACGCTCTCCGGCAGCCGCACCGGCGTCTACGCCGGGCTCTCCGGCACCGAATACGCCCACCTGACCGGCGCCGACCTCGCCGCCGTGGACGCCTGGACGGCCACCGGGGCCGCGCTCAGCATCGCCGCCAACCGGGTGTCGTACCTGCTGGACCTGCGCGGACCCTCCCTGGCCGTGGACACCGCCTGCTCCTCCTCCCTCGTCGCCACCCACCTCGCCGTCACCGGCCTGCGGGCCGGGGAGTGCGACCTGGCGCTCGCCGCCGGGGTGAACCTCCTGCTGTCGCCGCTGATCACCGTGGCCTTCGACCGGGGCGGCGGCACCGCCGCCGACGGCCGCTGCAAGGCGTTCGACGCGGCGGCGGACGGCATGGTGCGGGCCGAGGGCTGCGGCGTCGTGGTGCTGAAGCGGCTCGCGGACGCCGTACGGGACGGCGACCGGGTGCTCGCCGTGATCAGGGAGAGCGCCGTCGCCCAGGACGGCCGCTCCAACGGCCTGGTCGCCCCCAATCCCGAGGCGCAGGAGTCCCTGCTGCGGCAGGTGTACGCCCGGCTCGGCCGCGGGCCCGACTACATCGAGGCGCACGGCACCGGGACCTTGCTCGGCGACCCCATCGAGGCCAGGGCCATCGCCGCCGCCGTGCCGGGGCCCGTCCTGCTGGGCTCGGTCAAGACCAACCTCGGGCACCTGGAGGCGGCGGCGGGCGTCGCCGGCCTCATCAAGGCCGTGCTCGCCCTGCACCACGGGGTGATCCCGCCCAGCCTGCACTTCCGCGAGCCGAACCCGCACATCCCGTGGGAGCGGCTGCGCGTCGTCACCGCGCCCACGCCGTGGCCGCGCGGGGAGGGCGGCGATCCGCCGCGGGCGGGGGTGTCGGCGTTCGGCTTCGGCGGCACGAACGCCCACGTCGCCCTCGACGCCTTCCCGGCCGCTTCCCAGGTCCCGGCGGCCGGCGCCAAGCACGTCTTCCTGCTCACCGACGTGACCGCGCGGCGGGTCGAGCGCCACGCCCGCGTCCTCGCCTCCTGGCTCCCCTCCGCCGCCGACCTGGGGGACGTGGCGCACACCCTCGCCAGGCGGGCCGGGCGCGGGCGGGTGGCGGCGGCCGTCGTGGCGGGCGACGCCGCCGAACTGGCCGCCGGGCTGCGCGAGGCCCGCCCGGCCGGGCCCGTCACCCCAGCGAAGGGCCCCGTCTGGGTGTTCAGCGGCTACAGCCCGCACCGGCCGTCCCTGGAGCTCTACGCCGCCGAGCCCGCCTACCGCCGCACCCTCGACCTGCTGGCCCCCATGCTGCGCGACGAGGCCGGCATCGACGTCCACGACCCCGAGGCGGCCGGCGTGGCGGTGCTCCAGCCGATCATCTTCGCCGCGCAGCTCGCCCTGGCCGAGACCTGGCGGGCCTACGGCTTCGAGCCCGCCGCCGTGATCGGGCACTCCATGGGCGAGGTGGCCGCCGCCGTGGTGGCGGGCGGGCTCGGCGTCGAGGACGGCGTACGGGTGATCTGCGCGCGGGCCCGGCTGCTCGGCGGCCTCGGCGGCGGCGGGGCCATGGCGGTCGTCGAGACCGGGGCCGAGGAGGTGCCGGACGACCTGCACGTGGCCGTGTACGCCTCGCCGGCGCAGACCGTGGTGACGGGGGAGCCTGAGCGGGTGGCGGAGTTCGCGGCCTCGGTGGCGGCGCGGGGGCTGCTCGCGCGGACGCTGACGGCCGAGGGCGCGGGGCACTCGCCGCAGGTGCGGTCACTGGTGCCGGTGCTGCGCGAGGAACTGCGCGCCCTCGCGGGGGGCAAGCCCGGCATCCCGTACTATTCGCCGGTCTTCGAGGATCCGCGCGAGGCCCCCGCGTTCGAGGGGGCGTACTGGGCGGCCGGGCTGCGCCGGCCCGTACGGCTCATGCAGGCCGTAAGGGCCGCCGCCGAGGACGGGCACACCCTCTTCACCGAGCTGGGGCCCCGCCCGCTGCTGTCCGGGGCGCTCCGCGACACCCTGCCCGCGACCGCCCGCGTCACCGAGGGGCCCTTCCACGACCAGCTCGCCGCCGTCGCCGTGGCCGTGCCGCCCCGGACGCGGGGGCGGCTCGCCGACGTGCCGCACTCGCCTTGGGAGCACGTACGGCACTGGGCCGAGCCGAAACGGCCCCCGGCCGGGCACCCGCTGCTCGGGGCGCACGTCGAGACACCGTCCTGCCACTCGTGGACCACCACGCTCGACGACCTCGCCGACGCCCCCTGGCGGCTGCCCCCGGAGGAGTGGCACCGGGACGGCCGTCCGGTGCTCACGCCCGCCGTCCTGGGCCGCCTCGCCCGCGCGGCCGTCGCAGAGGCGTATGGGGAGGCCCCCGGCGGGGCCGGGCTCCGGCAGGTGACCCTGCACGCCCACCTCCCGCTCCCCGCCCAGGTGACGCTCACTCTCGCGGACGGGCGCATCGAGCTCGCGGCGAAGAACGCCGCCGGCCGGTGGACCGTCCACGGCACGGCCGTCCTCGGCCCGGCCGGCGGGATCCCCGAGATCACCGACCTGCCCCCGGGGCCCGTCCCGCTCACCCTGGAGGCCAAGCTGCTCGGCCGCACGTGGGTGAGCGTGCCGCCACCGGGGGCGGGCCCGTCCCGCCGCGCGTGGCGCATCCTGGCCGACGAGGGGGACGCGCGGGCCGCCCGCCTCCGCGCCCTCCTCCCCACCCCTCCGGGCGAGGGGGCTCCGCCGGGGAGCGGGGCGGACGCCGGGGTCGTGGTTCTGGTGCCTCCGGGGCTCGGGCCGGCGGGGACGCAGCGGGTCGTGCTCCGGGTGGCCGAACTGGCGCGGCGGGGCGCGCGGATCGTGATCGCGACCGAGCGCGCCCAGTCCGTACGCGACGGCGACCTCGCCGACCCCGGCCCCGCCGCCCTCCGCGCCCTGGTACGGGTCCTCGCCCTGGAACATCCCGAGGTCCGGGCCCGCCTCGTCGACCACGATGACCTCGGCGCGCTGGCCAGGGAGCTGTCCGGCGACGCCGAGGACGACGAGGTGGCCTGGCGGGCGGGCGCCCGCTACGCCGCCCGCCTCCGCCCCGTGGCCCTCCCGCCCCTCCGCCACCCTGTTACCGTCCCGCCCCTCCGCCACCCTTCCACCCTCCCGCCCCTTCGCCACCCCGTCTCCGTGGCCGGTCCCGGCGCGTACATCGTCACCGGCGGCCATGGGCACCTCGGCCGCCTCACCGCCCGCCGGCTCATCGAACGCGGCGCCACCCGCGTCGTCCTGAACAGCCGCACCGCCCACCCGGAGGACACCGAACCTGCCCTCAGGACGGTCACCGGCGACCTGGCCGCGCCGGGGACGGCCGGGCGGCTGGTGGCCGCCGCCACCGAGGGCGGGCTGCGGCTGCGCGGCGTCGTGCACGCCGCCGGGGTCCTCGACGACCGCCTCATCGCCGACCTCGAACCGGACGGACTCGCCCGCGTCTGGGCCGCCAAGGTCGTCGGCGCCCAGCGGCTGCACGACGCCACCAAGGACCTCGACCTCGACTGGTGGGTGGCGTTCTCGTCGGCGGCGTCCCTGCTCGGCTCGCCGGGCCAGGCGGCCTACGCCACCGCGAACGCCTGGCTGGACGCCCTGTGCGAGCGCCGCCGCGCCGAGGGCCTGCCCGCCCTCGCCGTCAACTGGGGCCCCTGGGCGGGCACCGCGGCGCCGGCCACGCCGGGCGTCGAGCCGCTGACGGCGGCCGAAGGGCTGGAGGCGCTGGAGGCGCTGCTGCAGCGCGACCTCTCTGCGGGGGTGGTCAGGCTCGACGCCGCTCGGGCGGTCGCGCTCTTCCCGTCCCTCGTCCGGATCCCGTACTTCTCGGAGGTCGCCGAGGCTCCGCCCCTGGCTCCGCAGGACCTCGCGGGGCTCGCGCCGGACGAGGCCCTCGCGGCCGTGTCCCGCAAGCTGGGGGAGCGGGCCGCCGCCGTGCTCGGGGTGGAGCCGTCCCGGCTGGGGGACGACGTCGTCCTCACGGACCTCGGGCTCGACTCCCTGGCCGCCACCCGGCTGCGGGGGCTGATCGAGCACGACTTCGGCGTACGGGTGGCGGCGGCTCCACTGCTCAAGGGCGGCACCCTGGGCGCGCTGGCGCGGTCGGTGACCGAGGGTCTGGGCCTCGCGCCCGCTGCCGTGCCCGCTGCCGCGCCCGCTGCCGTGCCCGCTGCCGTGCCCGCTGCCGTGCCCGCCGCCGCGCCCGCCGCAGGGGTCGTCGTCGGGCCCCGGGACGCGGCCGAACGCCAGGTCACCCGCGTGCTCGCCGGTCTCCTCGGCCGCGAGCCCTCCGTCACCGAACCCCTGCCCCCCGACCTCCTGCCCAAGGCCCTGACCCTCCTCGGCCAGGACCTCGGCCAACTCCCCAGACAAGCCCCCAGCCAACCTCCAGGGCAGGAGGGCGTCACCCCCGCTGACCTCGCCGCCGCGATCAGGCGGGTGGACGAGGCCGAGGCGCGGCGGGGGGTCGTCCGGCCGCTGACGCCGGGCGCTTCCTCCGGTCCGCCGCTCTTTCTCGCTCACCCTGCGGGTGGCACCACCGGCGTGTACGCGCAGCTCGCCGCCCGCCTCCCCGTCCCCGTCCTCGGGCTGGAACGCCTGGACCAGCCGGACATCCCGGACCGCGCGGCCCGCTACGCCGAAGCCGTCCGCGCGGCCGCGAAACCCCCGTACCGGCTGGGCGGGTGGTCGTTCGGCGGGATCCTGGCGTTCGAGATCGCGCGGCTGCTCGGCGAGGACGACGTCGAACTGCTGGCCATGATCGACTCGGGCCTCCCCGACGAGGTCCAGGAGCCGGACCGCCGCCGGCTCGCCGCCCGCCGCTACGCCGCCTTCGCCGCCTACCTGACCAGGACGTACGGCACCCCGATCCCGCTGGACCGCGCCGAGCTGGAGGCGCTGGACGAGCCGGCCCAGCTCGCCCTCACCGAGGCCAGGATCGCCGGATCGGGCGTGCTCGCCACCCTGCCGCCCGCGATCCTCCGCCACCAGCTCACCTCGCACGACGACACCCGGGCCATCGAGCGCTACCGCCCCGCCGGGCCGTACCACGGCCGTGCGGTCCTCTACCGCTCCACCGAGCCCGCCCCCTGGGCCGTCGAGGACCCCAGGTACGCCCACGACGGCGACCCGGCCAGGGGCTTCGCCGCGTACGCGCCCCGCTTGGAGGTCGTCGGGATCCCCGGCTCGCACCACCTCAACCTGCTCGACCCGCCCCACGTCGAGGTCATCGCCGAGCACCTGAAGGGACTACTCCTGTGAAGACGACAGCACTCGCCGAGGCGGTGGTGGCCGGAGCCGAGCCGGCCGAGCTGGAGCGCCTGGACGTGCCCTCCGTCTACCGCGCCGCCCACCTGCGCAAGGACGAGGTCGGCAGCTTCGACCAGGACGACGAGGACAAGGACGTCCGCCGTACGCTGCACGTCGGCGAGGTGCCGATGCCGGAGCTGGCCGAGGACGAGGTGCTGGTCGCGGTCATGGCGAGCGCGATCAACTACAACACGGTGTGGTCGGCGATGTTCGAGCCGGTGCCGACGTTCGCGTTCCTGGAGCGGTTCGGGCGCAGCGACGCCCGACACGACCTGCCGGTGCACGTGCTCGGCTCGGACGCGGCCGGCGTGATCGTCAGGACCGGCCGCGCGGTCCGCCGCTGGCGGGTGGGGGACCGGGTGGTGACCAGCCCCGCGTACGTGGACGGCGAGGACCCGGTCGTCCAGCACGACGGGATGCTGGCCGGGGACCTGCGCGCCTGGGGCTTCGAGACGAACTTCGGCGGCCTCGCCGACTTCGCCGTGGTCAAGGCCACGCAGCTGCTCGCCAAGCCCCGGCACCTGAGCTGGGAGGAGGCGGCCTGCAACATGTTGTGCGCCTCGACGGCGTACCGGATGCTGGTCGGGGAGCGCGGCGCGCGGATGAAGCAGGGCGACGTGGTGCTGCTGTGGGGGGCGACGGGCGGCCTCGGCGGGTACGGCGTGCAGCTCGTCAGGAACGGCGGCGGCATCCCGGTCGGCGTCGTCGGCACCCAGGAGAAGGCCGAGCTGCTGCGCCGCATGGGCTGCCCGTACGTCGTGGACCGCTCGCAGCTCGACGGCGGCCTCGCGGACGAGAAGGGCTGGCGGCGGCTCGGCGCGGAGATCAGGCGGCAGGTGGGTGAGGACCCGGCCATCGTCTTCGAGCACACGGGAAGGGAGACGTTCGGGGCGTCGGTGTACGTCGCCAAGCGCGGCGGCGCGGTCGTGACCTGCGGCTCGTCCAGCGGCTACGCCCACGAGTACGACAACAGGCACCTGTGGATGAAGCTCAAGCGCATCATCGGCTCCCACGGCGCGAACTACCAGGAGTGCCACGAGGTGAACCGGCTGATCTCGCTCGGCATGGTCCATCCCACGCTGTCGGCCGTCTACCCCCTGGAGGGGGCGGCGGAGGCGGCCCGCGCCGTCCAGCTCAACCAGCACGTCGGCAAGGTCGGCGTGCTGGCCCTCGCCCCGTCGGAGGACCTGGGCGTCGAGGACCACGCGCTGCGCGCGCGGATCGGCGAGGACCGGCTCAGGCTCTTCCGCCGGCCCCTCTGAGGTCCTTGTTCATGGCCTGGCGGGCGCGGAGCGCGATCTCCAGCTCGAACCGGACGTCCGGGTCGGCGAGCTGGTCGCCGTACAGCTCTTCGAGCTGGCGTAACCGGTAGCGCACGGTCTGGGGGTGTACGTGCAGGCGGGCGGCGACCTCGCCGGCGCCGCGCCCGTGGCGCAGCCAGGCCAGCAGCGTCTCGGCGAGGCGGTCCTGCTGGGCGGGGCGGAGGTGGGCGAGGGGCGCGAGGCGCGCCTCGGCGAGGGCGTTGACCAGCTCCTCGTCCTTGAACACCACGAGCGTCGCCATGTGCTCCTCGCAGCGCGGCAGCCCGCGCGGCAGCACCCCGCGCCGCGACAGCTCCAGCGCCTCCCGGGCCCAGCGCAGGGACGTCGCCGCGGCGGCGAGCGGCACCGCGGGCCCGATCGCGCCCCAGTAGCCGCGCAGCCCGTGCTCCAGCATCTGCGCCTGCCCCGGGCCGCTCGGGTCGGGCACCAGCAGGCACGGCGTGGTCCGCTCCAGCCCGGCGAGCACGTCGGGCGGCAGCGCCGGCATCCGGTACGCGGCCCCCCGCCGCGCCTGCGCGGGCCCGCTGCCTCCGGGCCCGCTGCCTCCGGGCACGCCGCCTCCGGGGAGGTCGTCGAGGGCCACGCAGGCGACCGTGCGCGGCAGCCGCCATCCGGCTGCCTTGGCCAGGTCGGCGATCGCGTCGGGGCTCGCGGCCGGCTGGCTGAGCAGCAGGTCGAGCAGCCGGCCCCGGCGCCGTTCGATCTCGCCGGCGGCCCGCGCCCTGGCCTCCTCGAACCCCTCGGCGGCGGCGTCGGCGAGCTGGTCGAGGTAGACGAAGATGGTCTCGCCGAGGTCGTACAGGCATTGGGGGGACAGCCCGAGCGGGTCGGCGATCTCCGTGAGCCGCCGCCAGCCCACCCGCGCGCCGAGCCGGAGCGCGGTCTGGAGCGGCTCCAGGTTGCGGCCTTCGGCGGCCTCGCCCTTGCCGACCATGCGGAACGGCTCGGGGTCCCAGGCGGCGTCGGGGTTCTCGACGCGGTCGAGGAAGCCCTCGATGGCCTGTTCGACCGCCGTGCGCAGGACCTTGATGTAGAGCTCGTCCTCCCGCCTGGCGTACTCCGGGATGCGGTTCTGGATCTCCTCGATCACCTCTTCTGAGACCCGGCCGATGCCTGACCTGAGCGTTCTCACGAGGCCCGCGGGCGCCCGGCTTTCGCGTGCATCACTGCTGTTGGCCATCGTCCCTCCTGTCGCCATTGTGACCCAGGCGACAGGAGTTTTGTAGCAAATGCTTGCTTTTATCACATCCGGCTATGCCGGCGACGGACCGCTCACGGGGTGACGAAGGCGCCGAACTCCTCGACGTCGATGAGCCCGTCTCCGTCCTTGTCGAGCCTGCGCACGCCCTCCTGCGCCGCCTCCAGCGTCACCGGCTGGCCCAGGATCTCCATGAGCCTCACGAGCTCCTCGGCCGAGATCCGGCCGTCCTTGTCGACGTCGATGAGATCGAAGGTGATCGCGTAGTCGCTCATATGGGGGGCCTTTCTGAGTTGTCGTCGCGTTCGAACCTTAGTGGCGCGGATCGCGGCCCGTCGATGGAACGCCATTCCCCCACAAACGCCGCCCTAACGGACCTGGTCGGGGCTCTGGAGCTCGTCGAAGAAGGCGATCGCGGCGGCCGGGTCGGGGCCGACGATGCGGTCGAGCCCGGCCGCGGCGGCGTCGCCGAGCAACGTCACCCCGGGGACGTGGGCCCAGGCGTGCGGCACCGGCAGGGCGTGCAGCGGGCGGTGCGTGACGGCGTCACCGCGCCTGAGCAGGTCGAGCAGGGGTTCCGCCCAGCCGTGAGCGCGCCACGGGGCTGTCCGAGCACGACTGGCAGCGCGCCCACGGCGCCTACCTGACGCGGATGCTGGACACGGGCCGCTATCCGGCCCTGGCCAGGTTCGTCCGCGAGGGCACGGAAACGGACCCGGGCACCTCCTTCGACATCGGTCTCGACTGGATACTCGACGCCATCGCCGCCAAGCTCGCCTGATTCGCCGGAGCAGGGGTAGTCGGGGAAACCATGCGACTGACGTACACCTCTGACGTCTGGTGGAAGAACGCCGTCGTCTATTGCCTCGACGTGGAAACCTTCAAGGACGGCAACGGTGACGGCGTCGGCGACTTCCGCGGGCTCACGCAGCAGATCGACTATCTCGCCGGCCTCGGCGTGACGTGTCTGTGGCTGATGCCGTTCTTCCCGACCCCCAACCGGGACGACGGGTACGACATCACCGACTTCTACAGCATCGATCCCCGCCTCGGCACGCTGGGTGACTTCGTGGAGTTCATGCGCACCGCCCACGACCGCGGCATGCGCGTCATCGCCGACCTCGTCGTCAACCACACCTCCGACCAGCACCCCTGGTTCAAGGAGTCGCGGAAGAGCAAGAACTCGCCGTTGCGCGACTGGTACGTCTGGTCCGACAAGCCGGAGCCGGACGACCCGAGCAAGGTGGTCTTCCCCGACAAGGAGAACTCCCTCTGGGAGTGGGACAACCGTTCCAAGCAGTACTACCTGCACAGCTTCTACAAGCACCAGCCCGACCTCAACGTGGCCAACCCCGAGGTCAGGGACGAGATCACGCGCATCCTCGGGTTCTGGATGGAGCTCGGCCTGTCGGGCTTCCGGGTGGACGCCGTCCCGTTCCTCATCGAGAACGTCGACCCGAAGCTGCCCGACCCGCACGAGTTCCTTCAGGACATGCGGGCGTTCATGACCCGCCGCAAGGGCGGCTCGATCCTGCTCGGCGAGGTCAACGTGCCGTACTCGGAATTAGTGCGGTACTTCGGCGACGGTCTCGGCGACCAGGTCACCATGTGCTTCGACTTCATCAGCATGCAGAAAACCTGGCTGTCGCTGGCCCGCCAGGAGGCCGCCCCCCTCGCCGACGCCCTCCGCGAGCGCCCCAAGCCGCCGAAGGACGGCCAGTGGGCCATGTTCCTCCGCAACCACGACGAACTCACCCTCGACAAGCTGACCGACGAGGAGCGGCAGGAGGTCTTCGACGCCTTCGGCCCCCACAAGGACATGCAGATCTTCGGCCGGGGCCTGCGCCGCCGGCTGCCGACGATGCTCGGCGGCGACCTGCGCCGCGTCAAGATGGCCTACAGCCTGCTGTTCTCCCTCCCCGGCACCCCCGTCATCTTCTACGGCGAGGAGATCGGCATGGGCGAGAACCTTGAGGAGGAGGGCCGGCTCGCGGTCCGCGTCCCGATGCAGTGGTCGGAGGACGGCGGCTTCAGCCCGGCCGATCCGGTGCGCGAGATGCCGGAGGGCGCCTTCGCGCCCGACCGGGTCAACGTCGCCGACCAGAAGCGGGACACCGCCTCGCTGCTGCGCTGGTTCCAGCTCCTCATCGAGCGTTACCGGGAGTGCCCGGAGCTGGCGTGGGGGACGTACACGGTGCTGGACGCCGGGCACCACGCGGTCTTCGCGCACCGTTGCGACGCCGACGGCGCCACGGTCGTGGTCGCGCACAACCTGTGCGACACGGCGGTGGACGCCGAGCTGGAGCTGCCGGGGCTGGAGGGTCAGCAGCTCACGGACCTGCTGGTGGACGGCACGCTCGACGTGTCGGCCGACGCCAGGGTGAAGCTGCCGCTGGAGCCGCACGGCTGCCGCTGGCTGCGCGCCTCGCCGCCGGAGGTCGCGCCCGAGGACGCAAGCGTCATGTCGCAGTAGCGGGACCAGTAGTGGGATAGGCCGCCATGGCGAGGGCGGCGATCCGCCGCAGTTCGGCGGGTCCCGCCCCGTCGCGCGACTGCGTCGACATGCCCTGGATGACGCAGGCGTAGAAGGCGGCCAGCCCGGCCGTGTCGGTGCCGGCCGGGATGCGGCCCGCCGCGAGGTCGTCGTCGATGCGCCGTTTGAGCGCGGCCTTGGCCTCCTTCCTGTGGTCGCGCAGCAGCTCCTCCACCTCGGCGGACTCCGGGCCGCAGTTGACCGCCGAGGAGACGATCATGCAGCCGGGCGGGTGCCCGGCGTCGGCGTACTCGGCCGCGGCCTCCCGCAGCACGCGCTCGATCGCCTGCCGCCCGGTGGGCTCCTCGGCCAGCGCGCGGGTGGTGAAGGCGCCGTAGGTGCGCTGGTAGCGGGCGACGACCTCCTCGAACAGGCGGCGTTTGTCGCCGAAGGCGGCGTACAGGCTGGGCGGTTTGATGCCCATGGCGGCGGTGAGCTCGGCGATCGAGGTCGCCTCGTAGCCGCGCCGCCAGAACGCGCGCAGCGCCTGCTCCAGCGCGAGGTCCCGGTCGAATGTCCGCTGCCTGGCCATGCCGTCATTCTATAGCGATCGCTATGTTATGGTTCTTTTCTGTAGCGATCACTACAGAAAGGGTGAGGAGAACGATGCCCATCGCGCAGCACCCCGCGGGCCCCGTCCACTACGGCCGCGCCGGCGACGGGCCCGGGCTGGTCCTGGTGCACGGCACCGGCGGCGACGCCGCCACCAACTGGGCCCACCTCGTGCCCGGCCTGAGCGACGTCCGCACCGTCATCACCCCCGACTACGCCGGCAGCGGGGCCACCGCCGACCTCGGCGGCGAGCTCACGCTGGACCTGCTCGCCGGGCAGGTCGCCGCGGCCTTCGAGGGCCCGTCCGACCTGGTGGGGTTCTCCCTGGGCGCGGTCGTGGCCGCCGCCGTCGCCGCCGAGCGGCCCGAGCTGGTCCGGCGGCTGGTGCTCATCGCGGGCTGGACGCACCTCGCCGACGACCGGCTCGAACTCGGCCTGCGCACCTGGGCCAGGCTCGCGCGCACCGACCCCGAGAGCTTCGCCGCGTACGGGCCGCTGGTGGGCTTCAGTCCCGAGTTCGTCCGCGAGGCCGGCGTCGCGGCGCTCATGGGTGAGCCGCCGCGCGGCACCCTCCGCCAGATCGAGCTGGACCTCAGGGTGGACGTCCGCGACCTGCTCCCCAAGATCACCGCGCCCACGCTGGTCATCGGCAACACCCGCGACTACCTCGTCCCGGTCGAGCACGCCCGCGCGATGCACGCCGCCATCCCCGGCAGCGAGTACGCCGAGCTCGACAGCGGCCACGTGGTCCTGCACGAGCGCCCGGCCGAGATCACCGCGCTGATCCGCGCGTTCGTGACGCGGGAGCTTCCCGGCGCGTCGGGGGAATCGTAACCGCTGAGTAATTTGTCCCGGTTACTCTCCAGGCACATGCAGACCAAGAAGCTCGCCCTCGCCGGGGCCGCCGCGCTGACCGCGCTGGCCCTGGCAGCGCTCCCCGCCCAAGCCGGGGCCGCTCAGGCCGGGCCCGCGAAGACGGTCACCGTCACCGTCATGGGCACGTCCGACCTGCACAGCAACGTCCTCAACTGGGACTACTTCAAGGACACCGCCTACGCCGACAGCGCCGGCAACAGCGTCGGCCTGGCCAAGGTGTCCACGCTGGTCAACACGATCAGGGCCGAGCGCGGGCCGGGCCACACGCTGCTCTTCGACTCCGGCGACACCATCCAGGGCACCCCGCTCGCCTACTACTACGCCAAGATCGAGCCGATCACCGAGACCGGCAGCACCCACCCGATGGCCAAGGCCATGAACGCCATCGGCTATGACGCCGTGACCCTGGGCAACCACGAGTTCAACTACGGTCTGCCGCTACTGGCCACCTGGATCAGGCAGATGAAGGCCCCGGTGCTCGGCGCGAACGCCGTGCACGCGACGTCGGGGCTGCCCGCGTACCAGCCGTTCGTCATCAAGACCATGAAGGTCCCAGGGGAGAAGCCGATCAAGGTCGGCGTGCTCGGCCTCACCAACCCCGGCGTGGCCATCTGGGACAAGGCCAACGTCGAGGGCAAGCTGCGCTTCACCGACCTGGTCGACTCGGCGAAGAAGTGGGTGCCGGTCATCCGCGGCCTCGGCGCGGACGTGGTCGTCGTGACCGCGCACGCGGGCGACAACGGCATGTCCTCCTACGGGGGCGACCTGCCCGTCGAGAACGCCTCCGCCCTGGTCGCCGAGCAGGTGCCGGGCATCGACGCGGTGCTGTTCGGGCACGCGCACAACGACGTGCCGCAGAAGTTCGTCACCAACAAGGTCACCGGGCAGCAGGTGCTGCTCACCGAGCCGGGCCGGTGGGGGCAGCGGCTGTCCCGGCTGGACTTCCAGCTCACCAAGCAGCGCGGCAAGTGGACGGTGACCGGCAAGTCGTCGGCCACGATCAACACCAACACGGTCGCCGAGGACCCGAAGATCGTCTCGCTGCTGAAGCCGCAGCACGACACCACCGTCGCCTACGTCAACAAGGTCGTGGCCAAGTCGGCGCAGGAGCTGTCGGCGGCCGAGTCGCCGTACAAGGACACGCCGATCCTCGACTACATCCAGCAGGTGCAGACCGAGACGGTCAAGCAGGCGCTGCCGGACAACACGCTGCCGGTGCTGTCGATCGCGGCCCCGTTCAGCCGCTCGGCGGTCTTCCCCGCCGGTGACATCCGGGTCAGGGACGTCGCGGGCCTCTACGTCTACGACAACACGCTGCTGGCGATCAAGCTGACCGGCGCGCAGATCAAGGACTACCTGGAGTACTCGGCGAAGTACTTCAACCAGCTCGCCCCCGGGGCGCCGGTGGACGTGGCCACGCTCACCAACGCCTCCGGCACCCCCGACTACAACTACGACCAGCTCTCCGGCGTCTCGTACGACATCGACATCAGCAAGCCGGTCGGGCAGCGCATCGCGAACCTGACCTACGACGGGCAGCCCGTCCCGGCGGACAAGGAGTTCGTGGTCGCCATCAACAACTACCGGCAGTCGGGCGGCGGCGGCTTCCCGCACGTCACCAGCGCCCCCGTGCTCTACAACGCCCAGGTGGAGATCCGCCAGGCGCTCATCGAGCACGCCACCGCCAAGGGCACCATCGACCCGGCCGACTTCGCCGCCCCGAACTGGAAGCTCACCAGGGAAGGGGTGCCCGTCTTCTAGAGGCTTCTAAAGGTACGAAGGCCCGGTGACCCGGTGCCGGAAGGTCCACCACACCCACGCCTGGGACGCCACCAGGAACGGGAGGAGCGCCAGGACCACCGGCACCAGCACCGGGCCCGACGTGCCCGGATGCAGGGGGAGGCGCAGCCCCGCCAGCACCCCGACGGCCAGCAGCGCCGCCGCGGTCAGCGCGTACGCCCGCGCCTCCCCGCTCCCGCCCGTGAGCACGCCCGCCCGCTCGCGCAGCCTGCCGCGCAGCCGCAGCGCCGCGAACGTCAGCCCGTGCGTGCCGAACAGCGCGGCCACCACCAGCGCGGGCAGCACCGCGATCGGCCCCTCCAGCCCGAGCAGCACGCCGCTGAGCAGCAGCCCCCAGGTCAGCGCCAGCCCCCAGCTCCCGGCCACGGTCGCGCCGTCCCAGAACGCCTGCCAGCCGGGCCGCGGCAGCCGCCCGCGCAGCCACAGCCCCATGTCGCGGACCACCCAGGCCAGCACGAGCGCGACCACGAGCGTGTAGTTGCCGCTCAGCAGCTCGCCCTCCAGCTCCGGGAACAGCCCGGCGAGCACCCCGGCGGTGGCCACCAGCCACACCTCGTTGCCGAGGAAGAACGGCGCGATGGCGGCGATCACCTCGCGCCGCTCGGCCGCCGAACGCCCCAGGTACGGCAGCGCCATGCCCACCCCGATGTCGGCCCCGGCCAGCACGAGGTAGCCGAGGGCGAAGAAGGCCAGAACGAAGATCTCCATGACGGCTCCTCTAGAACGCGGGGACGGGGGCGGGAGCGGGCTCGGCCGGCCGGGCGCCGAGCGCGACCGCGCCGGGACCGCGCCGCGCGTGCCGGGCCAGCAGCCAGTAGTTGACCGCGACGAGCGCCGCGAACACCGCCGTGAACGCGGTCAGCGACAGCCGCACCTGCCCCGCCGTCAGCGGCGACATGGCCTCGGCCGTGGTGAGCAGGCCGTACACCGCCCACGGCTGGCGTCCCATCTCCCGGAACACCCATCCGGCCAGCATCGTGACGAACGGCACCGGGATCATCAGCGTCAGCAGCCAGTGCCAGAGCCGGAAGGACCGCACGGCCGGCCGGAACGCCATGAGCAGCACGCTCAGCCCCGCCACCAGGGTCATGACCAGCCAGAGCGCCATCATCAGCACGCCCGCCACCCGCACCGCGCCCACCGGCGGAAGGTAGTCGCCGGGCCCGTGCAGGGCGGCCATCGCCGCCTGCGTCTCGGCCATCAACTCCGGCCGGTCCGCCCACACCGCGTTCTTCGACGGCTGCAGGTAGGCGAACTGCATCCCGCCGAACGCCACCGTGAACAGCGCCGCCGGCAGCGCCAGCCCGAGCCCGAGCCGCAGCGACTTGCGGAAGAGGTCCTGCTCGGCGGTCCGCCGCCGCAGGTGGTAGGCGCTCACCCCGGCCATGAAGAACCCGCCGGTGACCAGCGCCCCGCCGAGGACGTGCCAGAACGCGAGCTGCGCGGCCGGGTTGCCGACCATCGCCCCGAAGTCGGCCAGCCGCAGCGCCCCGCCTTCCAGCACGTGGCCGACCGGGCGCTGCAGGAAGCCGTTCGCCACCATGATCCAGAACGCCGAGGCGTACGCGGTCAGCGTCACCACCCAGATCAGCGCCAGGTGCGCCCACCGGTTCAGCCGGTCCCAGCCGAAGATCCACAACCCGAGGAACGTCGACTCGACGAAGAACGCCACCAGCGTCTCAAGGGCCAGCGCCGAGCCGAACACGTCGCCCGCGTACTCGGCGAGCCCGCTCCACGCCAGCCCGAGCTGGAACTCCATGACCAGGCCCGTGACGATGCCCATCGCGTAGTTGATGAGGTAGAGCTGGCCCCAGAACCGGGTCATCCGCAGATGGATCGGGCTGCCGGTCACCGTCGCCCGGGTCTGGAGCACGGCCACCAGGGTCGCGAGACCCAGGGTGAGCGCGACGAAGAGAAAGTGCGCGCCCGCGGTGAGCGCGAACTGCAGGCGAGCGAGATCCACCGTTTCCATGCCGGCAAGCCTCCGGTCACGGCACCGGCCGCCGCGTCACGCCGGGGCTGGATCTCCGTGTACGACACGGGATGCAGGCGGGTCCCTTGGCGTACCTCTCAGGTGGTAAGCCAGCCCGGCGTGATCATCCCGGCTTCGTAGGCGAGCACCACGAGCTGCGCCCGGTCGCGCGCCGCCAGCTTGGTCATGATGCGGCTGACGTGCGTCTTCGCCGTCGCAGGGCTCAGCACCAGCCGGGCGGCGATCTCGTCGTTCGACAGCCCGGCCGCGACCAGTGTCAACACCTCCCGCTCGCGCTCGGTCAGCGCGTTGAGCCGGGGGCCGGGGTCGGGCCGCTTCACCCGGCCGGCGAACTCGGCGATCAGCCGCCGGGTCACCGACGGCGAGATCAGCGCGTCGCCCCTCGCCACCACCCGGACCGCGTGGATGAGCTCGGCCGGCTCGGTGTCCTTGACGAGGAAGCCGCTCGCGCCCGCCCGCAGCGCCCCGTAGACGTAGTCGTCCAGGTCGAACGTGGTCAGGATGATCACCTTGACGCCGTCGAGCCGGGGGTCGCCGGCGATCCTGCGGGTGGCCTCCAGGCCGTCCAGCTCCGGCATGCGGATGTCCATGAGCACGACGTCGGGCCGGTGCTCGCGGGCGCCGGCCACCGCGACCTCGCCGTTGGGGGCCTCGGCGACGACCTCGATGTCGTCCTCGTCGCTGAGAATGGACCGGAACCCCGCCCGTACCAGGGTCTGGTCGTCGGCGAGCAGCACGCGGATCATCGGACTCCCTCGATCGGCAGGCGGGCTTCCACGCGGAAGCCGCCCTCGGGGCGTGGGCCGGCCTCCAGGGTGCCGCCGAGCGCGGTGGCGCGCTCGCGCATGCCCCGGAGGCCGAAGCCGCTGCCTCCGTCGTACGTGACACCGGGGCCGTCGTCCTCCACGCGGACGACGAGCTCCCCGTCCCGGCAGACGGCCGAGAGCCGGGCCTCGGCCGCGCCGGAGTGGCGGGAGACGTTCGTGAGCGCCTCCCTGATGATGCGGGCGGCGGCGAGGTCGACCTCGGTGGGCAGCGCGTCGAGCGGCCCGGCCAGCTCCGTGCGCACCGTCAGGCCCGAGGCGGCGACCAGCGCGTCCATCCTGGCCAGGCTGTCGGCCGGCGCGGTCGGCACGCCCTCGTCCACCTGCCGCAGCACCCCCAGCGTGGTCCGCAGCTCCCGCAGCGTCTCCTTGCTGGTGTCCTTGATCGTGCGCAGCGCCCGCTCGGCCTCCTCGGGCCGCTTCTTGAGCCCGTGCAGCGCCGCCGCGGCCTGCACGTTGATCATGGAGATGTTGTGCCCGAGCACGTCGTGCAGCTCCCTGGCGATGCGCAGCCGCTCCTCGCTCGCGCGCCGCCTGGCCTCCTCCTCCTTGCTGTGCTCGGCGTCGGCCGCCCGCCGCTCCGCCTCCAGCAGGTATGCCCGCCGCGTCCTCGTCACCCCGCCGAACGCCACCGCCGCCACCACCCAGCCGCCGATCGCGACGAACATGGAGTCGTCCACGTGCCGGGTGCCGCCGGCCTCGCCGAGCCCCATGGCCAGCAGCAGCGTGCCCCCGGTGGCGATGGCCGCGGTGAGGTGCCCGAGGTCGGCCGCCGTGTAGAGCGCCACGAACGCCAGCACCAGCAGGGGCCCGTCGAGCCGCCCCCACGGGTAGTAGACGGCCACGCAGAGCGCGACCACGATCAGCGCCGCCACCGGGAACCTGCGCCTGGCCAGCGTCGCCGCGCTCGCCACGAGCGGCAGCAGCACGTCCAGCGGGTTGGGCGGCCGCGGCGGGGAGAGCAGCGCCGTGATCACGGTGCCCGCCGCCACGACGCCGACCGCCGCGAGCGACGCCATCGTGCTGGTGGAGGGCTTTCGCATGCCTCCCATTCTGTACGGGTACCGTCCGTGGATGAGCACTAAGGATGAGTTGCGCCGGCTCGACGAGGACCTGGCCCGGCTGCGCGCCGAGAACCAGGACATCCGCGCGCAGATCCGGGACATGGGCGCGACCGACCAGATCGAGAAGGCCGCGGTCATCAGCCAGGCGGACGAGCAGGTCGAGCTGATCGCGGAGCTGGAGCGCCGCCGCGACACCCTGGTCGCCCGTCTGGAGGAGGAGGGGTCAGCGTAGCGAGGCGCCGACCTCGTGCAGATGGCCCAGCGCCTGCCGGTAGGAGGCGAACAGGCCGGTCTGCAGATAACTGACGCCGATCTCCGCGCAGTAGCTCTCCACGATGGGCTGGGCGTGGCGCAGGTTCGGCGCGGGCATGTTCGGGAACAGGTGGTGCTCGATCTGGTAGTTGAGCTGGCCGAGCAGGACGTCGCGGACCGGACCGCCCCGCACGTTGCGCGAGGTGAGCACCTGCTTGCGCAGGAAGTCGAGCTTGTCCTCCTTGGTGAGCACGGGCATGCCCTTGTGGTTCGGCGCGAACGTGCACCCCAGGTAGAGCCCGAACAGCCCCTGGTGCACGGCCAGGAACGCCAGCGCCTTGCCCGGCGGCAGCATCGCGAAGACCGCGCCGAAGTAGGCCGCGAAGTGCGCCGCGAGCAGGCCGAGCTCCTGCCAGCGCCGCCGCGCCCCCGGCTTGAGCAGCGCCTTCACGCTGGCCACGTGCAGGTGCCAGGCTTCGAGCGTGAGCAGCGGCAGGAACCAGAACGCCTGGCGGCGGGCGATGAACCTGGGCAGGCCGCGGCTCCTCTCGACCTGGTCCGCCGAGAACACGATGACCGCGGGCGAGACGTCCGGGTCGAGGTCCTCGTGGTTGGGGTTGGCGTGGTGGCGGTTGTGCTTGCTGTTCCACCAGCCCCAGCCGAGCCCGACCGCGAGGTTGCCGAACAGCAGGCCGGCGAGGTCGCTGGGCGGGCGGGTCCGGAAGACCTGCCGGTGGCCGAGATCGTGCGCGAGGAAGCCGAACTGGCTGAAGACCACCGCCAGCAGCGCCGCCACCAGCAGTTGCAGCCACGAGTCTCCCACCAGGACGAACAGCGTCCAGGAGGCGACGTAGACGGCGACCAGGACGCTCATCCGGACCGCGTAGTAGACGGGACGCCGGTCCAGCAGACCGGCGTCCGCTATGCGACGGGCTAGTCGGGCGAAGTCGCTTCCCCGAGTGTCCAGCGTGCCAGGACTGGCCACAGGTCTCCCTTCACATGGGTTGGTTGCTGCCACCCTGACGTATCGGACACCAGGAGGGAAGCCGGGCAGAGCCTAGGAGCCGGCGGAGAGCCGGTCGAAGAGCTGGAGCGCGGCTTCGCGTACCTCCTCCGGGGAGAGCCCGTCCAGGGTCTCCCTGGCCTGCGTGATGTCGCGGGTGGTGGCGAGCGTGATGGCCACGGACGAGGCTGCGGCGCGGTCGATCGATCCCGTCGGGGCGGCGTCGGCCAGTTCCTGGGCGCTCGCGGCGAGGTCGAGGTTGTCTCTCAACGGATCTCCTCGGATGGACGAAGACGGTCGCGGATGGACGCGGACCCTTCGGTAGATTCCCGGCTCGCCCATTCTTGCAGTGCGCGCCCCCGACGGGTGGTCAGCCTCGCAGCGGGTCGTGGCCTACGGTCATCTGCGTGCGCCGTGACTCGTCGTCGGTCCGGTCGCCCATGGTCTCGACCAGCTCGACGACCTGCCGCATCACGTCGAGGTCGGCCCTGGTGAGATCGCCCTTGCGCTTGCCCAGGACGTGCAGCACGCCCCGCCCGAGCTCGTCGATGCCGAGGTCGGGGTCGGGCGGGAAGCCCTCCTCGTCCGAGGCGGCCGTCAGCAGGTAGGAGCGCAGCTCCTCCGAGTTCATGTTGACCGCGCGGTGGAACTCTTCCCAGAGCAGATCGGTGTCAACGCCTTCAGTCATGTCGGCCGCCTACCCCGCAGACCTGGCGTTACGCGCCTCGGAAAATCGTCCGGATTCATTCCGGTACGGAGGTATTCGACCGCGGGCCCGCGCGCTCTGTGTGGTCGGACTGCCGCGAAGGAGGGGGCGGCACGTGTCGCGGACCCCGGCCGCGCGGTCTGCCAGCCGCAGGACCGGCCCGCGACACGTGCCGGGACGCACCGGAACGCTACACAGGGGCCGGGCCGGTGCTCCCACGCGGCGTCAGCGCGGCCGCCTGGTCCTCGTACGGAGGGACGCTCTCCCCGGCGATCAGCGCGAGCAGCCGCTGCGCCGCGTGCGCCCCGTAGGCCGCGATGTCGCGGGTCAGCGCCGTCAGCGGCGGCCGGACGACCCGCGACAGCGGCGAGTCGTCCCAGGCCACCACGGACAGGTCGCGCGGCACCTCGACCCGCATCTCCTGCGCCACCGAGAGCCCGGCCACGGCCATGATGTCGTTGTCGTAGATGATCGCCGTCGGCCGCTCGGGCGAGCTGAGCAGGCGGCGGGTGGCGCGGGCGCCCTCCTCGCCGGTGTAGTCGGTGTGGACCGTGACCGGCTCGGCGACCCCCTCGCACGCCTCGGCGAAGGCCCGGTCGCGCAGCGCCGTGTGGACCAGCTCGGGCAGCCCCGCCACCCGGGCGATGCGCCGGTGGCCGAGCGCCACGAGGTAGCCGACGGTCTCGCGCACGGCCTGCCCGTCGTCGGACCAGATCGCCGACAGCGAGCCCGACTCCGACGGATGCCCGATGACCACGGCCGGCATGCCGAGCCGCTCCAGCTCGCCGACCCGGGTGTCGGAGGTGTGCAGGTCGACGAGGAAGACGCCGTCGATGCGGCTCTCGCCCCACCAGCGCCGGTAGACCTCGCTCTCCTGCTGGTGGCTGGTGACGACCTGGAGCAGCAGCGCGTACGACCGGTCGGCCAGCACGCCCTCGATGCCGCTGATCAGCTCCATGAAGAACGGCTCGACGCCGAGGACGCGGGCGGGACGGCAGAGCGCGAGCCCCACGCAGTCGGCGCGGGCCCCGTTGAGCGCCCGCGCGGCGCTGTTGGGCCGCCAGCCGATCTCCTCGGCGATGGCGACGATCCTGGCCCGTGTCGCCTCCGACACGCCGGGCTGCCCGTTGAGCGCGTAGGACACCGCCACTTTGGAGACGCCCGCCCTGCTGGCGATGTCGGCGATCGTCGGTCGCTTCACGGACTCCCTCTCTTGACCTGGCTCCCGCTCTGAACCGGGTAACCGCCTCTACTGTAGGCCACCCGGCGCAGACCCCCGTTAACCGGTCAAGCCATATGCCAGGGCCGCGCGTCCTGCGTCTCCTGCGCCTCCGCCGCCACCCGCAGCGCGAACGTGGGCCGCTCGGCCCCCTCGACCGGCCCGAGGTAGACGTGCCCGGTCAGATGACACCAGGCCGGCAGGTCGACGGGCGCGGCCGGATCGGTGGCGATCACATGGATCACGGCCCCGGGGCCCGCGCGGCGCACGTGACCACGCAGCTCGATGAGAAGCTGCACGCACAGCTTGCCACTGCCGTCGACAACGAGATCAGCCATACCTCCAGCAAACCATCCCCCGAGACCGGTGCACGCCCACCGCAGAGTCCGTCCGCCTCCATCGCGGGGAGCTCTGACCCGCCGGCACCGCGAGCGGGCGATGTCGAGGACCGGCTGCGCTCACTGAGGCCGGCGTGGGTGCGGGACATGACCAGGCCGACGCCCCCATCAGTCGATGTCAGGAGCGCGATGTGATTTGATGGCGCCAGAGCCTGGGTCAGAGGCTCTTACGCGCTAGTTACTTGCACGGAACGGGGTATGACCTCAGAATCCGGGAGGTGATCACCTATGCTGCTGAGCTTTCGCTTCGCCAACCACAGATCATTCAGAGATGAGCAACAACTCAATCTTCTCCCGGTTTACGAGGAAGAGAGTGTCAAGAAATTCCCGTTTCTCCCGGTAATGGCGATCTTCGGGGCCAACGCATCGGGTAAGTCCAACGCGATCACCGCTTTCACCTACATGCGACGTATGGTTACTTCGTCCGATCGTGACTCGGAGCCGGACACGGGAGTGGACAGGTCGCCCTATCGCCTTGATCCCGAAATCGCCCTGGAGCCCTCACGATATGTGATCGACATATCGCTGAGCGGAGTGCGCTACACGTACGGATTCACTGTCGACGATGACGAAGTTCTTGAAGAATGGCTTTACAGCTATCCGCTGAGAAGACGACGTGTCGTTTTCGAGCGTACCGGTCAGGATTATCGTTGGGGCGAGGAGTCGGAGAAGACCCCACTCGTTCAGCTGCCGAAACTGACAGCACCCAACGTGCTGTTCCTGACCTTCGCGGCACGTGCCCGGCAGGAGCTCATTCTGCCGATCTATAACTGGTTCTTGCGTGACGTCAGGACAAGTTTCCAGCAGCAGCGCCTGGTGACGAGCCGAAGTCTCATGAACTACATCGATCGACTGGATGACCCGACGCGCCGGGACATCATCGTCGGCTTGGTGAAAGCGGCCGACCTGGGTCTTCAGGACATCACGCTCAGCGCGCTCACTGATCCGTCGCCGGAGCAGCTCGACCTGGATCTCTTCAGCGACGCCGAGATCGCGCGGGTCTTCCGGCCAGAAAGAGAGGCGAGACGCATCCTGTTCAGTCACGCCGGAGCGCGTGGAAACGTCCTGCTCGAATGGGGTGAGCAGTCGACCGGGACCCACCAGCTTCTCGACCTGGCGCTGAAGGCCGAACAATCCCTGCGCAGCGGCTCCTTGCTGCTGGTGGACGAGATCGACTCGAGCCTCCACCCCGTGCTGACCGCGAGCCTCATCAGACTGTTCCAGAATCCGGCGGTCAACAAAAGCGCCGCGCAACTGATACTCACGACGCACGACGCCACTCTGCTCGGTTCCATCCAGGGCGGTGAGGTGCTTCAACGCGATCAGATCTGGTTCACCGAGAAGGGTGGCGACGGCGCCTCGACTCTGTTCCCTCTGACCGACTTCCATCCGCGCAAGCAGGAGAACAGGCAGCGAAGGTATCTCAACGGTAGCTACGGGGCCATTCCGGTCATCTCCGACGAGCTGTTCGTGAAGGCGCTCACATCCCGGGGGGACATGGGTGAGACAGAAGGAGACACCTAAGTCTCCCCGCCAGGGCGTGCAGCTGGGACAAGGGCGCGAAACTACCCTGAGAAGGCGGAAAGCTTACCGGAACAGTGCCCTGACCGTGCTGATACTCACCAACGGCGTCAAAACCGAGAAGCAGTACTTCGACGCCCTCAGGAAGCATGCATGGGGTAATCCGTTCCATGTGAGCGTCAAGAATTGTGCTCCGATCGCACTGGTCGAGTCCGCGATGGCCGAGAAGTCCAACGCCTGTGGGATCGGGATGGCTCTGTCGCAACCGTGCTTCGAAGTCTGGCTGATCCTGCACAAGAAGGACTTTCGGAAGAGTGCTCACCATGCCAAAGAGGTCGAAGCCGAGCTGAGCAAGATCCTCCCTCGCTGGGACAAGTCGACTCTGCGTATGGAAGATTTCTGGGAAGGCATAGAAGACGCGATACGCCGGGCCAAGGCCCTGGGCGAGCCTCCGGAGAGCAATCCGTCGACCGCGGTCTGGGAGGTCATGGAGGTTCTGCGGGCCTCAGCCGAGGAGCCGTCCTCGTCCTGAGGCGGCTGCTCGGCGCGGCGTTACTCAAAGGATCACCCTGTTGCCGACAGGCATGGACGAAGGACGCGTGTTCGCGTTCCTGGCCGAGCATCGGGGGTGTTGCTTCCGGCGTCGGCGGCTACACGGGACGAGGCCGCCAGGCACATGATCGGCCCGCTGGCCCTCATCGCCGGCCAGGACGCCGAACCCGCCGACGGCACCGGCGGGCGGTGACGTATCGCCCGCCGCACCGCACCTGATCGGATCATCTCCACCGCCGATGTGGAGGCGCGCCACATTCAGTAGAGGCCACAGCATGGAGGTGCTCCAGCCGGCCGCTGCCCGCAGCAGGCCGGCGACGCATACGGAGAACTGCGACTACCAGCTGGAAGAACCGCGAGATCCGAGGCCCGCGCGCTGCCCCGGCGCTTCAGCGACGCCGGCAGGTGACTGACCAGGAAGAACACCAGTACGCCTTATCGGCCGGGATCGAAGACGGCCGGCCCGCGCAGCGCGCCCGACCAGGCCAGGCGCTGGGCATGCGGCGAAGCCGGTCCGTGAGATGAGCGAAGAGTATCCGGACATCGTAGTAAGAAATACTATTGACAATTCTTCTGTCGCCTTAAGCGCTCATACTGCTCGGTGCGACGTTTCGGGATGCCGTCTTCCCGGTGTTACTGTCCGTTCGAAACGGTTCGGCATTACGGGGAGCGCATGTGCAGCCGTACTATCAGCCTGGCCCGCCGCGCCCGTCACGACGCAGGCGCACGCTCCTGATCATCGGCGTGGTGACGGTGGCCGCTCTGCTGCTGTTCGCGGGCGGCACCGTCGTCGCGCTGCGCGTCTTGACCGCGCTGCCGTTCTTACCGAGGCCCGCCCCCACCGGTGAGGCCGGTGGGAACGAGGCCGACGCCGTGGCTGAGGCGCAGCTCGCCGACGCCGTGGCGAGGACCGCCGGCCTGCCGGGCGTCAGGTACAAGGGCAAGATGGGCGACGGCACATCCGTGGACATCACGGTCAGCCATGGGGGGTCCAGCCGCGGCACGATGACCGTCGGCGACGACAAGGTGCAGTTCCTGGTGGTCGACGGCAAGACGTTCATCAAGGCGAAGGCGAAGCTCTGGCGTTCCAGCGGCGCCTCGCCGGAGTCCGTCGAGAAGTTCGCCAAGAGCTGGGTCCAGGTGCCGAAGAACAGGTTCCCGCTGCACCCGATCGGCACGCCCCAGGCGTTCGCGAAGGACATGGCCCGGGCGCGGGTCGTCGGGGTGCCGACCACGGTCGGTGGCGTGCCCGCGCGCAGAATCGTCAGCCCCTCAGGGAACGTCTACATGTCCACGTCCGAGCCGCCCCGGCTGCTCAGGATCGAGCTGGGCGGAGGAGTCCTGGACCTGGTGCCGCTCGACGGCGATCAACTGGAGGACTTCCTCGACGGGCTCAAGAAGGACGTGCGCGGGCTGAAGAAGGCGGTCAACTCGCAGGTACGCTTCAATGCCCGCTCCGCCGCGCGGTTGTCGCCGTGCAACAATTTCGGCTGCACCGCGCACGTCACCATCAGCAACTCCCTCACTGTGCCCCAGGGCGCGTCCAGGGCGCGGATCACCGCGGACATCACGATCAGCTTCGCGCTGGACGGCCGGCCGGTCGGCTCCTGCACCAGATCGGTGTCCATGCGAGCGAACGGGCAGGCCACCGTCTCCTGCGGAGTGACCTACTCGGCCAGGACGGACCGCAACCACACCGTGCGGGCGGTCGCCCGCGGGCTGGCCCGGGCAGTGGTCGCAGCCGACCTGCGGCGCATGGCCGACGGGCTGGACAAGGAGCGCGACGAGAGCCCGGCGGCCTGTGACCTGGCCTCCAGCCTTTTCGACGGGCCGGTCACGGCGCCCGCCGCCTTCACCCTGCACGACCCCAGGCCGGCCGAACGCTGCGGTTACAAGGGCAAGCTCAAGGACGAGAACCTCCCGGTCTCGGGGAAGGTCCGCTACATCCCGCGTCCCGACTACCCGCTCAGCCGCGTACGTTCCGAGGGCCTGCCCAAGGGCCCCAACGGCCGAGGGTTCCGCGACAAGTTCGACAACGTCTGGGTGAAGGGCCCGGCCCGCAGCCGGCGGGCCCTGTCCAAAGGCGCGACATGGGAGTGGGACGTCCAGCTCACCAAGGAGAACAGGCGTCGCTACAGATGGCTGTGCGAGCAGGAACGCAAGAAGAACATCACGCACCTGAACGTCACGCCGGACGGCGAGATCTCCCATGTCGTGTGTGAGTGAGCGGCACGTCGAGCGACGCCGTCGCGCTTCCGGCGCGTCCCGATCATCCGCTGTCCGCGCCGGTGCTCCGGCGCGGACAGCCCCGGCTGTTTCGAGGACTGGGCCCGCCCTGATGCCGCGGTCAGGCGCACCACCAGCGGATGCCCTGGTACTGGCGGCCGAAGCGCTGCCACCACGAGGTTCTGCTTGAGTGCGCGGACACGGTCAGGCAGTCGGAGTCCGGGCCGCGCCGCTTGATCTGGTAAGTGACGGCGTAGCCGCAGTTGTTGGTGACCCACAGGTTGTGGGTCACCTTGCCGGTCCAGTGGTGGGTGCTGACGCACCAGGAAGCGGCGGCGGCCGTGCTGCCCTCAGCGGGGGCGGCGGTCAGGCCGCCTACGGTGATGGCGCCGGCGACCACGGCTGTACCGAGCTTGGCTGGGATGTTCATGGCCTTCCTCCCTCATCCGTTCATCGATGAGGGGAAGGTATGCCGCTGTGTGTTGAGGATCCGCTGACGCCCGCGGAGGGCAGGCGCTGGGTAGGTCACTCAGGCCGAGCCCGCTCAGGGGTCAGGAGACGCCGGGTGGGGAGGTGGAGTCGCGGATGACGAGTTGGCAGGGCATCTTGTGGACGCCGGGCGTCGCCTTGCCGTCGATCGCGGCGAACAGGTGCTGGGCCGCCGTCCGGCCCAGTGACTCCAGGTTCATGTCCACGGTGGTCAGGGCCGGGCGGGTCTCGGTGGAGAGGACCTCCCAGTTGTCGTAGCCGACGACCGCGATGTCGTCGGGCACCCGCCGGCCGCGTTCGCGGGCCGCCTCGACGAAGCCGGCGGCGATCTGGTCGCTGCCGCAGAAGACGGCGTCGATCTCGGGCTCGGACATCAGCAGCATCTCGGCGGCGTGCCGGCCCCAGCGTTGCGACCACGGGCCGGAGAGGGTCTGGCCGGCCTGGGGGATGCCCGCCGCCTCCAGGGCGAGGCGGGCGCCCTCCTCGCGGTCGCGGGCGGCCTTGTAGTGGGTGGGGCCGGTGACGTGCGCGACGCGGCGGCGGCCGAGGGCGAGCAGGTGGTTGACGGCCATGGTGGCGGCGCCGACGTCGTCGGGCACGAACGAGACGTCCTCCGGGTCCTCCGACGGCCCGTAGGCGTAGACGACCGGGACCGGCAGGTCCTTGCTCACCGACGGCCGCGGGTCGGTGCTCTCGCCGACCACGATGAGCCCGTCCACCCGGCGGGAGAGGAGGGCCCGCAGGTGGTGCTGCTCCCTGATGGCGTCGCCGCGGGCGTCGCAGAGCAGCACGGCCATCTCGCCGGCGCCGAAGGCGTCCTCGGCGCCGAGCAGCACCGGGATGCCGAACCGGCCGACGCTGTCGGAGGTCAGCAGCCCGACCGTGCGCGTCTGGCCGGACAGCAGCCCTCTGGCGAGGGCGTTCGGCTGGAAGGAGAGCTGGGCCGCGGCGGCGAGCACCCGCTCGCGCGTGGCGGCCCGTACGTCCTGCCGCCCGTTCAGCGCCTTGGACGCCGTGGCGATCGACACCCCCGCCAGCGAGGCCACATCGTTGATGGTCGCCCGCTTAGTCGCCATGCTTCGAAACCCTTTTCGATCGCTGTGAACTGCTTAGCACCCTAGCACCCATTGACAGAGGTCCGTGTTTCTTCTACGTTTCCGAAAACCTTTAAGTCCAGGAGCACATCATGAGACGAAGCCTGGCCGGGATCTCCCTTCTCGGTGTGTTAGCGCTCACAATGGCGGCCTGCGGAAACAGCGGGAACGGCGACGGCGGGGGCTCCCAGGCCGGCGCGGGCCCCGTCACGATCACCATGTGGACCCGCGCCGCCACGCAGACGCAGAGCGAGCGGCTGGTCCAGCAGTACAACAAGACCCACAAGAACCAGGTCAAGCTCACCGTCATCCCGACGGACAACTACCAGCCGCGCATCGCCGCCGCGGCCGGCGCGAAGCAGCTCCCCGACGTGTTCGCGGCCGACGTCATCTTCGTCCCGAACTACACCTCCCAGGGCCTGTTCCTGGACATCACCGACAGGGTGGCGGCCCTGCCGTTCAAGGACAAGCTCGCGCCCTCGCACATCAGGCTCGGCACGCTCGACAACCGCATGTACACGCTGCCGCACACCCTCGACCTGTCGGTCTGGTTCTGGAACAAGGACCTGTACGAGAAGGCCGGCCTCGACCCCGAGCAGGGCCCGAAGTCGCTGAGGGAGTTCGCCCAGCAGGCCACCGCCGTCCAGGAGAAGCTGGGCGGGGACGGCAAGGTCCACGGCACGTTCTTCGGCGGCAACTGCGGCGGCTGCTACGTCTTCACCTTCTGGCCGTCCGTCTGGGCCGCCGGCGGCCAGGTCATGAACGCCGAGGGCACCCAGTCCCTCAACGACCAGCCCGCCATGACCGAGGTCTTCAAGATCTGGCGCGAGCTGTACGAGAAGAAGGTCACCGGCCCGACCGCCAAGGAGGAGCAGGGCCCGACCTGGACGGGCTTCTTCCCGAAGGGCGAGATCGGCGTCATGCCGATGCCCTCGACCACGCTCGGCCTGATGCCGAAGGAGATGAAGATCGGCGTCGCCCCGATCTCCGGCCCCGACGGCGGCGAGTCGACGTTCGTCGGCGGCGACTCGATCGGCATCAGCTCCACCACCAAGAACGCCGACGCCGCCTGGGAGTTCCTGTCCTGGACGGTCGGCGACGAGGCCCAGGTCGAGGTCATGGCCAAGAACAAGGACGTGCTCGCCCGCACCGACCTGGCGGAGAACACGTACTCGGCCGAGGACCCGCGCGTGGTGCTGATCAACTCGCTGGTGGCCAAGGGCCAGACCCCGTACGCCCTGCGCTTCGGCCAGACCTTCAACGACCCGCAGGGCCCGTGGCTGCGCTACGCCCGCGAGGCCGTCTTCGGCGACGCCTCCAAGCTCCCGCAGCTCAACGCCGAGATCACGAAGTCGCTCCAGCAATGACGCTGACGATGACCCGTTCCGGGCGGCGGGCGGCCCGCGGCGCGCCCTCCGCCCGGTGGCGGAGCAGGAGGATCCAGGGCTGGCTGTACGCGGCCCCGACGGCCGTCATCGTGGGCGTGCTCTTCCTCGCGCCCCTGGTGCTGGTGGTCTGGATGTCGCTCAACCGCTGGCCCCTGCTCGGCGACCCGGCGTTCAACGCGCCGGACAACTACACCAAGATCGCCGACAATCCGCTCTTCGCCGACGCCGTGGTCTTCACGCTGAAGTACACCGTCCTCACCACCGTCCTGCTGTCGGCGGTGGCGCTCGGCCTCGCCCTGCTGGTGCAGGACCGCAGGCCCGGCATCGGGTTCTTCCGGACCGCGTTCTTCCTGCCGGGCGCGGTCGGCTTCGCCGCGGCCGGCCTGCTGTTCTACGGCATGCTGAACAACGACTTCGGCCCCATCGACCCGATGCTCCAGGCCGTCGGCCTCACCAGCGAGCCGGTCAAGTGGATCGGCTCGCCCAACATGGCGCTGTTCTCCACGATCACGCTGGTGATCTGGCGCTTCGCCGGGTTCAACATGCTCATCCTGCTCACCGGCCTGCAGGCCATCCCCACCGAGGTGTACGAGGCCGCCCGCAGCGACGGCGCCAACCGCCGGCAGGTCTTCACCCGGATCACCCTGCCGCTGCTGCGCCCGACGCTGGCCCTGATGCTCATCCTCAGCGTGACCGGCTCACTGCTCGCCTTCGACCAGTTCTTCGTCTTCACCAACGGCGGCCCGGACAACAGCACGGTGTCGATGGTCATGGTCGTCTACCGGGACGCCTTCTTCCGTTTCGACCTCGGCGGCGCGGCGGCGCTGTCGGTCGTGCTGCTCGTGGCCCTCGTCGGCCTCAACACCTTCATGATGCGGAGGCTGCGATGAGCCGGTACCTCACGCTGTCGGCGCTGGCGGTGCTGTTCCTGTTCCCGCTGGTGTGGAGCGGTTACGCCTCGCTGGAGGACCCGTCCAACTATGTGGAGATGGCCGCCTTCGGCGAGGGCGTCGGCACGTACGCGGCCAACAGCGTGCTCGTCTCCGCCATGACCGTCGCCGGCACGTTGGTCGTCTCGGCGCTCGGCGGCTACGGCTTCGCCCGCTTCGACTTCCCCGGCAAGAACGTGCTGTTCCTGGCCACGCTGGCGATCCTCATGGTGCCGTACGCGACCATCCTCATCCCGCTCTACGTGCTGCTCGGCTACCTCGGCCTGCAGAACTCCCTCGTGGGGCTGTCGCTGGTGTTCGTGATGTTCCAGCTCCCGTTCGCGCTGTTCATGATGCGCAACGCGTTCGAGGCGCTGCCGCGCGAACTGGAGGAGGCGGCGCTGGTGGACGGCTGCGGCACGTTCCGCGCCTTCTCCAGGATCCTGCTGAAGGCGGTGCGGCCGGCGCTGGTCACGGTGGGGCTGTTCGCCTTCCTCGCCTCGTGGAACGACTTCTTCGCGCCGCTCATCCTGCTCAACGACGGCGCGTCGTTCACGCTGCCGGTGGCCGTGGTCAGCATGACGCAGCGCGCGTTCGGCGCCGTCGACTACGGCATGCTCCAGGCCGGCGTCATGGTCATGGCCGTCCCCTGTCTCGTCCTGTTCATCGTGCTGCAGCGCCACTACGTGCGCGGATTCATGTCAGGAGCTCTGCGTGGCTAATCCCGTCCTGCCCTCCTCGGGTGTCCTGTCCCCCCTCGGCCTCGACGCCGTACGCCTCTCGCCCGGTTTCTGGGGCGACCGGGTGGCGCTCAACCGTGAGGTCACGATCGCCCACTGCCAGGAATGGGAAGAACGCGAAGGCTGGATCGGCAACTTCCGGGGCGAGCGCCCGAGGCGGGGCCGCGAGTTCAGCGACTCGGAGATCTACAAGCTGCTGGAGGCCATGGCCTGGGCGGACCATCCTGGGCTGCCCGCGCTGGCCGAGGTCGTGGCGGGCGCGCAGGAGGGCGACGGCTACCTCAACACCCGCTGGTCCGGCAGCCGCTACACCGACCTGGAATGGGGCCACGAGCTGTACTGCTACGGCCACCTCATCCAGGCCGGGGTCGCCCGGCTGCGCACGCACGGCGAGGACCCGCTGACCCGGGTCGCGGTGCGGGCCGCCGACCACGTGTGCCGCCGTTTCATGGAGGGCACGCAGACCTGCGGGCACCCGGTGATCGAGATGGCGCTGGTCGAGCTGTACCGGGCGACGGGGACCGAGCGCTACCTGGAGATGGCCCGCCGCTTCGTCGAGCGCCGCGGCCTGCCCGCGCTCGCCGACATCCCCTTCGGCCGCGCCTACTACCAGGACGACGTGCCGGTCCGGCAGGCGCAGGTGTTCCGCGGGCACGTCGTACGGGCGCTCTACCTGGCCTCCGGCGTGGTGGACGTGGCCGTCGAGACCGGCGACGAGGAGCTGCTGAAGGCGGTCGAGGCGCAGTGGGAGCGCACGGTCGCCCGGCGTACGCACCTGACCGGCGGCATGGGCTCGCGCCACACCGGCGAGTCGTTCGGCGAGGACTACGAGCTGCCGCCCGACCGGGCCTACAACGAGACCTGCGCGAGCATCGCCTCCGTCATGCTGTCGCACCGGCTGCTGCTGGCGACCGGCGACGTGCGCTACGCCGACCTGGCCGAGCGGACGCTCTACAACATGCTGGCGACCGGCGTCGCGCTCGACGGCCGCTCGTTCTTCTACGCCAACCCGCTGCAGGTGCGGGTGCCCGCCGTGCCGCTCGACGGGGTGAACCACGCCCCCGAGGGCGGGCTGCGCTCGCCCTGGTTCGACGTGTCCTGCTGCCCGAACAACATCGCCCGCACGCTGGCCTCGCTGCCCGCGTACGTCGCCACCGCCACGGCGGACGGCATCCAGATCCACCATCCGACCCCGGCCGAGATCCGGCACGGCGAGCTCGCGGTCAAGGTGGAGACCGGCTACCCGTGGGACGGCGCGGTGACGGTCCGGGCGCTGACCGGCGGCAGGGGCCGGATCGCGCTGCGCGTCCCCGCGTGGGCGGCCGGCGCGCGGCTCACGCACCGCGGCGAGGTCCGCGAGGTCGCCCCCGGGTACGCGGTCGCCGACGGCCCCTGGCGGACCGGCGACGAGCTGCGGCTGGAGCTGCCGATGGCGCCGCGCTGGACGTACCCGGACCGGCGCGTGGACGCGCTGCGGGGCAGCGCCGCCGTGGAGCGCGGGCCGCTGGTCTACTGCGCGGAGTCGGTGGGCGACGAGCCGCCGCTCGGCGACCTCGCCGCCCGGGTCGCCCCGCCCGTGGAGCACCACGTGGACGGGGTGGTCGAGCTGGAGGTCGCCGCGTCGCTCGGCGGCGGCGGCGAGCCGTCGGGCTGGCCGTACGGCGGCGCGCCGGACGGGCGTCCCTCGGGTGCGGACGCCGGTCTGCGGCTGGTGCCGTACCACCGGTGGGGCAACCGGGGGCCCGCGACCATGCGCGTCTGGCTGCCGGTCGGCTGAGGGGACGATCAGCGTCCAAGAGGCCCTATATTGTCCTGGCCCTATGGGTTCATGGGGCCAGGGCATAATGCGTTCTGCCGGATCCCTGCTGCCGGACCACTGCTGCCGGATCCGGAGGACGGAGGGCACATGAGCGGCCGACTCGCCGACGACATCGGGAGGGCCACGCCCGCGCGGCTGGTCGCCGTGTTCATGGCCGCCGTCTCGCCGGTTCTCGGCGTCGCGTCCTGGCTGGTGTGGGCCGGGCTGCCGGCCGAGTGGACGCCGGAGCAGACCGTCTCCCCGCAGTCGGCGGTCGCCCTGACCTTCCCCGCCGTGGGCGCGTTCCTCATCGTGCACCGGCCGCGGCTCAACATGGCCTGGCTCATGTGCGTCGGCGGGCTCGCGGCGGCGGTCAGCGACCTGTCGGACGCGCTGATGTTCCGCGCCGCCGCCGCGGGCGACCTGGCCCTCGCCGGCTGGATGCGGTTACCGTCGAGCCTCGGGTGGGCGGTGTGCGGGCTGACGCTCACTATGCTGCTGCCGCTGTACTCGCCCGACGGGCGGCTGCCGTCGCCGCGCTGGCGGCCGGCGCTGCTGCTCGGCTGGGCGGCGATCACGCTCACGTTCGTGCGCGGCACCTTCAGGGAGCCGCCGCCGGCGGCGGGCTACCCGTTCCCCGAGGTCATCCCCAACCCGCTGGCCGTGCCGGCGCTCACCCCCCACCTCGACACGCTGTCGGTGATCGGCTGGACCGGCATCTACGTCGCCATGGCGCTGGCCGCGCTCTCGCTTGCGGTGCGGATGCGGGGGGCCGGCCCGGTGCTGCGGCGGCAGATCGGCTGGCCGCTGCTGGCCTTCACCGGCTACATCGTCTTCCTGGTCGTCGCCGCCTTCACCGAGAAGCTGCTGTGGGCGGCGATCGTGTGGGCGGCGGCGATCCCGTTCGCGGTGGCGTTCTCGGTGATGCGCTACCGGCTCTACGGCATCGACACGGTCATCAGCCGCGCCTTCGTGGCGGCCGGCGTGGTGGCCGTGGTCAGCGCCGTCTACTTCGGCGCGGGCGCGCTGTCCAGCCTGGTCGTCTCCGGCTACGGCCAGGTCGCCGGGGTGGCCGCCGCGCTGTTCGCCGGGGCGTTCTTCCAGCCGCTGCGCCGCCTGCTCCAGCGGGCCGTGGACCGGCTGCTGTACGGGTCCGTCGGCGACCCGGCCCTGCTCGCCGAACGCCTCACCCAGGCCGTACGCCGCGGCGACCCGGCCAACGCGCTCACCGCCGTGGTCGGGGTGCTGCGCGACGGGCTCGCGGTCGAGGGCGTGGCCGTCGAGGTGGCCGACGGCGAGCCCCGCTACGTCGAGAGCGGCCGGGTGGGGGAGGCCCCGCGCGAGGTGCCGCTCATCTGGCACGGGGAGCGGGTGGGACGGCTGCTCGTCGGGCCGCCCGGGCCGCGCAGGTTCCCCGCCGCGCACAACGAGCGGGTGCTGGCCACGCTCACCCCGTACGCGGCCGACGTGGCCCACGCCGTGCGCATGGCCGCCGACCTGCAGCGCTCGCGCGAGCGCATCCTCACCACGCGCGAGGAGGAGCGCCGCCGCCTGCGCCGCGACCTGCACGACGGGCTCGGCCAGACCCTGTCGGCCATGGCCATGACCCTCAACATGGCGCGGCTCAGCCTCGCCGACTCCCCGGAGACCGCTGACGAGCTGCTGCGCGAGCTGCACACCGGCATGGCCGCCGTCACCGGCGACATCCGCGAGCTGGTCTACGGCCTGCGCCCGCCCGCGCTCGACGACCTCGGCCTGGCCCGCGCCGTACGCGACCTCGCCGAGCGCTCCTCGCCGGGCATCGCGGTCGAGGCGGAGGTCGAGGGCGACCTGAGCCGCCTGCCCGCCGCCGTCGAGGTGGCCGTCTACCGGATCGTCCAGGAGGCCCTGACGAACGTCCGCAAGCACGCGGCGGCCACCACCGCCCGGGTGGTGCTCCAGCGGGAGCGGTCGGGGCTGCGGGTGCTCGTCTCCGACGACGGCAAGGGCCTGCCCGAGTCCGTACGCTCCGGCGTCGGGCTCGGGTCGATGCGGGAGCGGGCGGCCGAGCTGGGCGGCATCTGCGTGGTGAGCGGCGAGCCGGGCGGGGGCACCCGGGTCGAGGTGATGTTCCCGCTCCTCACCGCTCCGTCCGAAGCGCTGACGTAGGGCCCGGTCGGCGGGGACCGGGCCCTCCGCGCGTCAGGAGGCGGCGCAGGTGTAGGAGGAGACCGTCGCGGTGTCGCCACCCGGACGGGCCACCTGGAAGCCGAAGCCGGCCGAGCCGTTCGGGGCCAGGTTGCCGTTGTAGCCCGCGTTCTTGGCGGTGACCGTCTGGCCGCTGACGCTCACCGTGGCGTTCCACGACCCGGCGAGGGTGTGGCCGGCGGGCAGGGTGAAGGTGACCGTCCAGCTTGAGGTGGCGGAGGTACCGGTGTTGGTGACCGTGACCGGCTGCACCACGTAGCCGCCGCCCCACTGGCTCTGCACCGTCCCGGCCGCCGTGCAGCCGCCGCCCGGTCCGCCGCCGGACAGGGTGGTGAACGTGGTCGTCGCGGAGCTCGCGGAGGTGTTGCCGGCGACGTCGCGGGCGCGTACGTACACCTGGTACTGGGTGGCGGCCGACAGCCCGGTCAGCGTGATCGAGTTGGTCGCCGACGCCCCGAGCAGCGTGTCGTTCGCGCCCTGCTCGCGGTAGACGTCGTAGCCCGCGACGCCCGAGCCGCCGGTGTCGGTGGAGGCCGTCCAGGACAGGGTGGCGCCGGAGGAGGTGACGTTCGCGGCCGACGGGGTGCCCGGCGTGGTCGGCGGGGTCGTGTCGGTGCCGCCGCCGCTGAAGAACGTGGCCTCGCGCGAGGTGGCGACGATGCCGTTCGCGCCGTTGAAGATGCGCTGGCCCCAGGAGGTGAGCTGGGCGGGGTTGAAGTCGGTGACCATGTCGAGGTACTCGACGCCGCCGCCGTTGCCGCTCCACGACCAGCCGATGTAGCCGAGGGCCCGCTGCTGGGCCTGGGCCATGATGGTGTCCTCGTCGGGGTCGCCGTCGGAGTGGTTGAAGCCGAACTCGCCGATGATCAGCGGCAGGCCCGCGCTCTGGAAGGCGTCGAGGTAGGCGGTGATCTCGGCGGCGGTGTCGAAGACGCCGTACATGTGGATGGCGAAGACGGTGTTGTGCTGCGGGTCGGCGGCGGCCACGGTGGCGGCGTTGTCCCGCATGGTGAACTGCCAGTCCTGGCCCCAGTTGGGCGCGTCCACGACGAGCAGGTGCTGGAAGCCGAGGCTGCGCATGCGGGTGATGGCCGAGGAGGTGGCGCTGGTCCAGCCGGAGACGTTGTTGTTGCCGTACGGCTCGTTGCCGATGTTGATGATGATGAAGTCCTCGGTGCCGGTGAGCGCGCTCTTCACGCTGTTCCAGTAGGTGACGGCCTGGTCCAGCGTGTACGCGCCGCTCTGCTCGCCGTAGCCCGTGGTGTCATGGTTTTCGAGCACGCATATTAACCGGTTCTGCCTGCACAGCGAGACGACGTTGGCCACGTCGGAGGCCGAGTTCGGCGTCCACCGGCCGCCGCTCAGCACCACGCGGACGGTGTTGGCCTTGAGCGCCTTGATGTCGGCGAAGGCGCTCGTCTGGCTCGTGTACCACGTGTGCGCGTGGCTGACGCCGCGCATCACGAACGCGTTCCCGTTGGCTTCCACGATCTTGGTGCCGCTGACCCGCAGCCCGACCGCGGCGTGCGCGGGGGCGGGGACGGCGAGCATCGAGACGAGGAGCGACAGGAACGCCGCCGCCACGAGCCCGATGGGTTTCCTCATGGGGGTCCCTTCTCCAGTGTTAACCGGTTAGGCACACCGTGCTGGGAAACCGCCCTCATGTACAGCAATCGGCCGCCGCGGCGGCGTATGCGCTGGACGCCGCTGAAACTTTCAGCTCTCCCGCAGGGTGGGCAGCCCGGCCGCGATGGCGCGCAGCCCGCGCACGAGCGTCGGCACGAACGGCGGGCACGAGGCGGCCAGCTCGGGGTCCTGGGCGTAGACCTGGGCCAGGACGGGGGAGGGGTTGGCGGCGGGGTAGAGCATGCCGGCCAGGCCCGCGGCGGACGCGGCGAGTTCAAGCCCTTCGGCCGGGGTGAGGCCGGCCGCGGGCGCGATCCTGGCCCCCAGCTCGCCCACGGTGCGGACCACGGTGCGCTTGAAGGCGTGCGCGGCCGCGACGGAGACGTTGTGCTCCAGGCTGGTGGAGGTGTTGCCGAGCAGGTCGCAGAAGAGGGGGCGGGCGGCGAGCGTCTCGGCCAGCGTCGTCACGACGGCGTCCGGGTCCGCCGTCTCCGGGAGGCGCTCGGTGACCGCCGCCGACCAGGCGAGCCATTCCTCGGCGGCGAGCTGGAGGTAGATCTCCTCACGGGTGCCGAAATAACGCACGATGTTGGACTTCGCCAGTCCCACCGCCTCCGCGACCGCCCCCAGACTGACCGTACGCACACCGGAGGCGGCGGCGAGCTCGCGGGCGGCGTCGAGGATCGCCTGCCGCCGCTGCTCCTTGTGCTCAGGCCGCCTGGCCCGGAGGAATGCCGATCGCGTCATGTCGCTGCCAGCATACTGGCGGCACTTAAAAGAACAACGTTCTCTTGTTAAGTGGACACCGTTCTGTTAGCGTCCCCGTCGTGACCGAGATACGGATGCGGGTGAACGGCGCCGAGGAGAAGCTCGACGTCGAGCCCTGGGTGAGCCTCGCCGACCTGCTGCGCGACCGGCTGGGCCTCACCGGGGTGAAGAAGGGCTGCGACCAGGGCGCGTGCGGCGCGTGCACGGTCCTCGCCGACGGCACGCGGATCAACTCCTGCCTGGCCCTCGCCGTCCAGTACGACGGCAAGGAGATCACCACGATCGAGGGGGTGACCCCGCACCCCCTCCAGGAGGCGTTCGTCCGCCACGACGGGCTCCAGTGCGGCTACTGCACCCCCGGCCAGATCTGCTCGGCCATCGGCATGCTGGCCGAGCACGCCGCCACCGGCGCGGCCCCCGCCGCGCTCGACGAGACCGAGATCAGGGAGCGCATGAGCGGCAACCTGTGCCGCTGCGGCGCCTACAACGGCATCGTGGACGCGATCAAGGACGTGACCCGATGAGACCCTTCGCCTACCTCAAACCCGCCGACGTGGACGAGGCCGTGCTCGCGGTGGCCGCCGACCCCGGCGCCCGCTTCCTCGGCGGCGGCACCAACCTGGTGGACCTCATGCGCGAGGGCATCGAGCGACCCGCCACCGTCGTGGACCTCACCGCGCTGCCCCTCGACGAGGTGCACGACCTGCCCGGCGGCGGCCTGCGCGTCGGCGCCCTCGTCCGCAACAGCGCCCTCGCCGCCGACCGCCGCGTCGCCGCCCGCTACCCGATGCTCGCCCAGGCCATCCTGGCGGGCGCGTCCGCGCAGCTCCGCAACATGGCCACCGTGGGCGGCAACCTGCTGCAACGCACCCGGTGCCCCTACTTCTACGACCGCGAGTCGGCCTGCAACAAACGCGAGCCGGGAGCCGGCTGCGACGCGATCGGCGGCTTCAACCGCTCCCACGCCGTCCTCGGCGGCAGCGGGAGCTGCATCGCCACCCACCCGTCGGACATGTGCGTCGCGCTCGCCGCGCTCGACGCCGTCGTGGAGGCCCGCAGCGTGCGCGGCGTCCGGCGGATCCCGATCGCCGAGTTCCACCTGCCGCCCGGCGACACCCCGCACGTCGAGACCGCCCTGGCCGCCGACGAGCTGATCACGGCCGTCGAGCTGCCGGCCGTCCCGGTCGCCGCCCGCTCCCGCTACCGCAAGGTGCGCGACCGGGCGTCGTACGCGTTCGCGCTCGTCTCCGTGGCCGCCGCGCTGGAGGTCAGGGACGGGACCGTCGTCGACGTGCGCCTGGCGCTGGGCGGCGTGGCCACCACGCCCTGGCGGGCCAGGGAGGCCGAGCGGCTGCTGCTCGGCGGGCCGGCCAGCGAGGAGGCGTACCGGCGGGCCGCCGAGGCCGAGCTGGCGCCCGCCGAGGTACGGCCCGGCAACGCGTTCAAGACCGGGCTCGCCCGCGCCACCGTCGCGGCCACGCTGCGCGACCTGGGGGAGGGGATCGCCGGGACGCCGCGCGACCTGACCGACGAGGAGGGGACCGCATGACCACGACCGAGACCGAGCGCGCCACCACCACGGCCACCTACGTCGGCAAGCCCGTCGACCGGGTGGACGGCCGGGCCAAGGTCACCGGCGAGGCCCGCTTCGCCGCCGAGCACCACTACCCCGACCTGGCCCACGCCGCCCTCGTCCACGCCGCCGTCGCCCGCGGCCGGATCACCGCCATCGACACGGCGGCGGCCAGAGCCGTGCCCGGCGTGATCGACGTCCTCACCCACGAGAACGCCCCGGCCATGAAGCCGCCGCCGAAGTTCAGCCCGCTCGACCTCAGCACGATCGTCTCGGCCACGTCCGTCAACTACCTGGCGACGGACGAGGTGCACTGGAACGGCCAGCCGGTCGCCGTCGTCGTCGCCGAGACCCCGGAGACCGCCCGGCACGCCGCCGCCCTCGTCCGGCCGGCCTACCAGGAACTGCCCGCCGTGCTCGACTTCGCCGCCGAGGAGCCGAACGCCGTGCCGCAGAAGGGCAACCTGCTGCAGGAGAGCGAGGCCGACAAGGGCGACGCCGAGGCGGCGCTGAAGGCCGCGCCGGTCGCGGTGGACCTGCGCTTCACCACGCCGCCCTACCACCACAACGCCCTGGAGCCGCACGCCACGACCGCCGTCTGGGACGGCGACCTGCTCACCGTGCACGAGGGCACCCAGAACATCGCCTGGCTGCGCGGGCACCTGGCGGCGCGGTTCGGGGTGCCGGAGCGGAGCGTCCGGGTGCTGTCGCCGTACGTGGGCGGCGGGTTCGGCGGCAAGGCCATGGTGTGGGCGGGGACGCTGCTCGCCGTGCTGGCCGCGCGCGCGGTCGATCGTCCCGTACGCCTCGCGCTCAGCCGCGCCGCCGTCTACCACACGGTCGGCGGGCGCACCCCCAGCACGCAGCGGGTCGCGCTCGGCGCGGACACCGACGGGCGGCTGACCGCGATCGTCCACACCAGCGTCTCCAGGACCGGGCGGATCGGCGGCATGCCCGAGCCCGTCACCGCCGCCACCCGCCACCTCTACGCCGCCCCCAACATCCGCCTGCGCCAGCACCTCGTCCAGCTCGACCTGCTCGCGAACACCCCCATGCGCGCCCCCGGCGAGGCCATCGGCACCTTCGCCGTCGAGTCCGCCATGGACGAGCTGGCCTGGGAGCTCGGCCTCGACCCCGTCGAGCTGCGGCTGCGCAACGAGCCCGAACGCAACCCGGTGGACGGCAAGCGGTTCTCCCGGCGGCTGCTGCGGGAGGCGTACGCGCTCGGGGCCGAACGCTTCGGCTGGCGCGACCGCGACCCGCGCGCCGGAGCCATGCGGGACGGGCGCTGGCTGGTCGGCATGGGCGTCGCGACGGCCTACCATCCGGCGTTCGTGCTGCCCGCGAACGTGAGCGTACGCCTCGGCGCGGACGGCCGGGTCGTGGTGCGCTGCGGGCTGCAGGAGATGGGGATGGGGGCGGCGACCGTCCAGGCCCAGATCGCCGCCGACGAGCTGGGGGTGCCCCTGGAGTCGGTGCGCGTCGAGTACGGCGACTCCACGCTCCCCGGCGCGCCCGGCGCGGCCGGCTCGACTCAGACGGCCAGCATCGCGGCCGGGGTCGTGGCCGCGTGCGACAAGCTGAAGCGGACCGTGCGGCGGCTGGGCCGGGGCGCTCCTGGAACGTACGCGGAGATCCTGGCCCGCGCCGGCCGCGACCACGTCACCGTCGAGGTGAAGGCCAACATGCCCGTGTTCATGGTGCGGACGCTGCTGGAGCGGCGGCGGCTCGTGAAGGCGGCCTGCGGGGTGCACTTCTGCGAGGTGCGGGTGGACCGGGACACCGGCGAGATCCGGGTCTCGCGCTGGCTCGGCGTGTTCGACGTGGGCCGGATCGTCAACGCCAAGACGGCGGCCAGCCAGCTCCGGGGCGGGATCGTCATGGGGCTCGGGATGGCGCTGTCGGAGGAGACGCTGGTCGATCCGCGCACCGGCCGGATCATGAACCCGAGCCTCGCCGACTACCACGTGCCCGTGCACGCCGACGTTCCTCGCATCGACGTCCACTACCTGGACGAGCCGGACCCGACGATGCCGCTGGGGCTGGTCGGGATCGGGGAGGTCGGCATCACGGGGGTGGCGGCGGCGGTCGCGAACGCCGTCCGCCACGCCACGGGTGTGCGCGTCCTCGACCTGCCGATCACCCTCGACAAGGTGTTGCCGAGCTAGCGGGTCAGGACGGCGAACAGTCCGTGCTCCCGGACGCCGTCCGGCAGGGTCCAGGCGCCGGCGACGTGCCCGATCGCCCCCTCGGGGACGTCGGCCGGCCCCAGCACCCGCTGCAGCCGCAGGACCAAGCCCTCCGCCGCCTTCAGCTCGGTGCCCTCGTGGTCGTCCACGGCCGTCGAGAAGCGAGGAAGGACGTCGCCGTTGAAGGCACGGCTGACCTCCCGGTCGACGGTGTCGGTGACGTTCTGGTCCTGGGCCTGGACCCGTCCCTCGATCAGGGCCGCGAGCTGGGCGAGCAGGACCGGGTCGTGGCAGCCGTCGTACGCCCATCGCCGCCCCAGCACCCCGTGCTCCATGGTGCCGACCAGTGCGTGCTCCGCCCCGTCCAGCGGCGCGCCTCGGTAGGTGAGCGGCACCAGATAGGCGGCCGGGCGCACGCCCGAGACGTCGGCGACCGCCATGAACTCGATCCCGACCTCGCCCTGCGGGTCGTCCAGCCGGAACCCGCCGGCCTTGGCCAGTTCCGGCACACCACCGCCACCCTGGTACCAGGGGCGGGTGGGCAGCCAGGCGGTGAGCAGTTCGAGTTTGGTGGGTTTGAGGCTTGTGTGGTGGATGACGGCCATGAACGGGGATTCTCGCACGACCGCCGCGCTAGCTGCCGCCTTCAGGCGGATTCGTCCGATGCCGTGAGCGCGGCGGCGGCCAGTCCCGCCGCGCGGGCCGCCGCGGCCGCCGCCTCGCGTGGACTCACCATGGCGACCGCCGTGGCCCCGTCGATCAACACGAGAAGCTGCTCGGCCAGCAGCCCGGCATCCGCCGCCCCCGCCTCTTCGGCAAGTCCGCGCAGGTACGCGCGCAGCCGCTCCTTGTGCCGCCGCACCACATCCCGTACGGCCGCCGAGTCCGCGCCCAGCTCACCATAGGCGTTGACGAACCCGCACCCACGGAAGCCGTCCTCCCCGAACCACCGCTCCAGCCACTCGAACACCGCCGGAATCGGGTCAGGCCGATCGGCCACATAGCCGGTGAGCGACGACATCCAGCGCTCGTCCCGCCGCTCCAGGTACGCCACCACCAGCGCCTCCTTCGACGGATAGCACTGGTAGAGCCGCTTCAGCGACACGCCGGAGGCGGCCCGGACCTCGTCCATGCCGACGGCCCGCACGCCACGTCGGTAGAACAGGTCCCCAGCCGCGCCGAGAACGCGCTCCGCGTGCTCCATGACCACCTCCTTGCTTCGGAGAACGAGCGTTCTCTAGGATACGGGAGAACGCTCGTTCTCCGCTCACCTTCACCAAGGAGGCCCCATGACCCGCCCACCCGTCCCGCCCTTCACCGAGGAGACCGCCCGCATCAAGGTCCAGGCCGCCGAGGACGCCTGGAACACCCGCGACCCCGACCGCGTCGCCCTCGCGTACACGGAGGACTCCGTCTGGCGCAACCGCCACGAGTTCCTCCAGGGCCGCGACGAGATCAGGGAGTTCCTGCGCCGCAAATGGGACCGAGAGCTGGACTACGCCCTGCGCAAGGATCTGTGGGCGGTGTCCGGGGACCGCATCGCCGTACGCTTCCAGTACGAGAGCCGCGACCCCTCCGGCCAGTGGTGGCGCAGCTACGGCAACGAGCTGTGGGAGTTCGACGAGAACGGGCTGATGCGGCGGCGCGAGGCCAGCATCAACGACGTACGCATCGAGGAGTCGGAACGCCGCCTCTTCGGCCCCCGCCACGACCCCGAGCCGCCGCTGCCGCTCAGGTGAGGCGGATCGACAGCAGCGACTTGCCCACCGTCGTCCGCGCCGCCAGCGCCCGATGCGCGTCGGCGGCCCGCTCCAGGGGGTAGACGGCCCCGATCGCGGGCCGCCACCGCCCTTCCGCCGCCCGGCGCAGCGCCAGCTCCAGTGGTTCGAGCACCTCCGCCGGCGCGGGCGGCCCCTCCATCAGCGGGAAGTGCAGCCGTACGCCCCGCCGCGCCGCCGCCTCCTGGTCGGGCGTGGTGAAACCCTCGCCCGTCCCGTACGTGACCCACCGCCCGCCGTCGGCCACGGCTTCCGCGGTCTCCGCGCCGAGCGCCCCGCCCGCCCCGTCGTACGCCAGCGAGACCCCGCCGCCGGTGAGCTCCCGCACCCGTTCGACCCAGTCCGGCCGCGTGTAGTCGACGCCCGCCTCCGCGCCCAGCTCCTTCGCCAGCGCCAGCTTGTCGTCACTGGACGCGGCGGCCACCACCCGCGCCCCCGCCTCGGCGGCGAGCTGCACCAGCAGCGACCCCGCCCCGCCGGCCGCCGCCGACACCAGCACCCATTCCCCTTCCTCGGGCATGCCCAGCCGGGCCATGCCGAGCGCGGTCACGCCGTCGTGCACGAGGGCCGCCGCCGGCTCGTACGCCAGCCCGTCCGGAATCGCCACAATCTCCTCGATTCCGGCGACGACCCGCTCGGCGTACCCCGTGGACGTCCGCGCGACCACCCGCCGCCCGACCCACGCCGGATCCACGCCCTCGCCGACCTCCAGGACCTCGCCCGCTCCGCCGCCGCCGGGCACGTACGGCAGCTCCCGAGGAAAGAACTCCTGCCCCCACCCGGCACGCAGCAGCGTGTCCAGGAAGATCACATCCGCCACCGCCATCCCGACCACCACCTGCCCCGGACCGGGCTCCGGATCGGGCATCTCGACAGGGGCCAGCACCTCCGGCCCGCCAAACGAACCCACCTGAATCGCACGCATCGAGGACGACCGCCTTTCTTCGCGGGAAGAACCATCCTCGCCAGTCTTCAACCTCAACCAATATCGAGGTCAACCCGCGGGCTTCAGAACTTCGCGCGCCGCGATCGCCGCCCCCCGCGCCCCCGCCATGTCCAGATCAGGAACCAGCGCGAACACCGCCGCCTCCCGCTGCTCGGCCCGCAGCGCGGTATGCGCCCGCACCCGCCCCAGCAGCCAGTCCCGGAACCGCGCCCCGGCCACCACGACACCCCCGCCCAGGAAGTACGCGTGCGGATCGGTGAAGTTCGCCGCGACCGTGAACAACATCCCCAGCGCCTTGGCCTGCTGATCGAACACACTCAACGCCAGCGGATCCTCACGCTCGGCGTACCCGCGCAACGCCCTGGCCGCCACCGGTAACGGCTCGGCCGCCAGCGGATGATCCGGATACCGCCCCAGCCAGTACGGCAGCAGGTTCTTCTCGATCCCGGTCAGCGAGGCCAGGCTCTCGACATCGCACACGTTGCCGCAGTTGCACGCCGGCAACCCTTGCCCGTCCTCCAGCACGCCACCCGGCGGAAGCGGAATGTGCCCAAGCTCGCCCGCCATGCCCGCCGCCCCCCGGACGACCTGGCCCGCCTCGACCACCCCGCCCCCGAGCCCCGTCCCGACAATCGCCGACACCGACGACCGCCGCCCCGCCTCCTCCGCACCGAAGTAGGTGTGATGGGCGTACAACGCCGCCGCATTGGCGTCATTGCTGTACACGACCGGCACCTGCAGCAAATCCTCCAGCGCCGTACGAATGTCGAACCCGGCCCACTCCGGATGCACGAAGTTCGTCGACCCACGGGACGAGATGACCCCGTACGCACTCGCCGGCCCCGGCGTGTCCAGCCCCACCCCCGCCACGGCCGCCCGCTGGACGTTCGCGACCTCCAGCACCTGCTCCATAGCCTCCGCCAACGCCCGCAGCGCCGCCTTCGGCCCCTCCCGCACCAGGCTCGGCGACTCGACCATCCCAGGGACGAGGAACCGGCCCGCGTCATCGAGAACGGTGGCGTTGTTGGCATTCCCCCCGTTGTCGAGCCCGACGACGTACCACGCCTTGGAGCCCATACCCACCACCCCTCACCCCATCCAACCCTTCCCGGACACCGCACCCCCCAGCATCGCCGTCCCCTGCCCCACCAACAAGACACCGGCCCCGCGCTCTGCGAACGGCGAGGCGCCACGGCCCGCCGCACCGCTCCTACCTGGCCGTCATCGTGCCTGACCCAACAGGATCCGATGAAAGGTGTCCCGGGCGACGGTCGTGCTCGTCCAAGCCGTTTCGAGCACCGTCCCCGCAATCCGATCGCTCCGCCGTACGAAGCCCTGCCCGGCGACATGACAGAGCTCGTACACGACGCCCCGACACTCACACGTATGCGCGACCACGCGAACGCGCCGCGTCCGGTTACTGGGCACCTGCCAGCTCAAAACGAGATGCCCGGGCTTTGCCCGCTCATCGTGCCGACCGTGGTAGTCGGTGAACTCGTCCCACCGAATCACCAGATCCTCCCCTCGAAGATCGCGGCCAGGTTCTTGACCGCGATCTCCACCCGCGCCAGCACCAACCCCTGCACGTGCTCTCCATCCGCAGGCAGCCGGTAGCCATGCTTTTCGAGCACGTCCCGAATCTCAGCGGCCAGCAGGGGCGTGAACCGCGGATCTGTGCTTGTGTTGCCCAAGGGTCGGACCTCCTGTGTCCGATCAAGGGCCCGCCTCGACGCTTGCCCCGCCGAGGCGGGCCCGTTTGGCCTACTTCCTGGCTTCATGTCCTTGACGTGGTCTCATGACTATCGACCCGCGCAGCGTGTCCCTTCCGACAGTGCACCGACCGAGCTGTGGGTTCGGATCTCGCGGTCGGAGCTAAGCAATCAGTCAGGTGCCTCAGCTCGCAGATCGTTCCAGTGGTAGCCACAATCCGGAGGAGGAGGGCCCTCAAAGGTACGAAGAAGGTCGATCTCCAGATCACACAGCTGTTGATCTTGCGAAAGCGCGTGGTACGCCATGGCCTTATTCATCGCGCTGACCATGTCGCGTGCCTCCACGACCCAGGTGTACGGTGCTTCGCCATCGAACCGCTCAGTCCCGGCGACGGTCACGGTGAACGTCCTTATACGACTCAATCCGGTAGCCGGTGGCGATCCGCAGCTACGGGGCACGCGCTTGCTGAATGTTCCAGCCATGAGTGCAGAGTACGTCAACCTTCCTAGTCCTACCTAGAGATTCCTAGGGGTACCTCCAGGAAGGTGAGGGAACCTTTAGGTTCCTATCGTTACCTATATGGACTTCAAGCCCGATGAGCTCCGCTGGCAGGCGGTGGCAGACGAGATCCGACGCAGGATCGCCGACGGGGTCTACCGGCCCGGCATGCCCGTCCCGGGCGAGCCGCGCCTGGCGGTCGAGTTGGGCGTGTCCAAGGGAACCGCGCGCCGCGCGCTGAACGCCTTGCTCGCAGACGGCACGCTGTACTCCGTCCTGGGCAAAGGCACCTTCGTTAGCCAGCCTGACAGTGCGGCTGCCACAGAAAGCTAGCCTTTGATGCCCTCCCAGAACTTGTTGTAGCAGGAGCACGGGATCGCTCGCGAGTCCGTGCGGCCTGCCGTGGAGATCCGGAGGAGGGCTGGGCGGTGACGATCCAAGGCCGTGGCACATTCGTCGCCCTCAGTGCAAGCCGGCCGAAGAACTGATGTGCTGGCCGACCTGCAGGCTTCGGCCTTGGCCCAAGGTAGAGCGCTCCCCTCTCTGTCAGCCAAACGCCTCAGCCCGCAGGTCGTTCTAGTAGTAGCCGCCGCAATCCGAAGGAGGAGGGCCCTCGAAGTGCGAAGCTACAGATGAGATCCGACGCAGGATCGCCGAAGGGGTCTATCGGCCCGGCATGCCTGTCCCAGGTGAGGCGCGACTGGCGGTCGAGTTGAGCGTGTCGAAGGGAACGGCGCACCGGGCGCTGAACGCCCTGCTCGCGGACGGCACCCTGCTCTCCGTGCTGGGTAAGGGCCCTTCGTCAGCCAGACCAACGACATGGGGGCCGCAGAAAGATAGTCTTTAGAAGCTCGCATGCGAGGTATGCGAGCGGTGACGGCGTTGTCGCCATCACGACATAGGGTTGTCGCGCCAGTACTCCCAGTACTCGTCGGACGCGAGCTCCGGAACCCCGTTGCCGTGAATCTTGATGCGACTGATGCTCATCAGAACGCCGCTGCGAATGACGTGGACTTCCACGTCGACATCAGGTGAAGAGTCATCAACGACCTTCAACTCGAAGGTGACCAATGCAACCCCTTTCTACCAGGCGCTATTGCGTAGCAGGTTTTGAGTTGACGTGCTAAGGCTGAACACTGGTTGCGAAAGTAGGAGACGAGGAGTGAGCGGAGTAACGCCACAGCGAACGGATCATGGATCGCACGACTTCTCGGCCTGGTGTACAACCGCGGGTGCGTGCTGAGCTCGTCCTGCTCATCACACGCGAAGCGAAGCGGGGGTTTGTTCTAGGATGACGGTTTCGCGCGACGTGAAGACGTTGGCGTGCGGTGACACGCGGATCAACGCTGCAGCCTCGAAGAAACTGTATCGCAAATAAGATGATTCGGGCACCGCCAGCGACGTTGGCGCATCCCGGATGTTCGTATCCAAAGTTATGTTGCAGGGCCCTTGCATGTCAATCTCTATTTGCCGGGAATGTTGCCATAAGTTCTAGTAGAACTGACTATCCGCTAAATATCCCTTTTTTGCCTTCGTGTGGTGGTTCTCGGCGGAGTGAGCCCTTCTGCGTATTGGTGTGCGCCTGCCATGGCCGGTGTGGGAATGCGTGAAGCCCCTGTTGGAAGCTGGGGCCGTTCAAGCAGGCGGTCTTGGCGCCGCGCTGGTTCGTTGACGGCAGGCGGCTGGCCACCGACAACATGGCGCCGACCTGTGGTAGAGCGGGAACGCAAGCACCACGGCGGCAATGTCCAGGTGTTGTCGGACCTGGACGGGTGGCCGCTGTGGCCCTCGCCCCGGTACGGCCCGGCCGCGAACACGGCACCGCGTGTCGAAGGCCGCCGGGAACCTCAGTCCCGCCGCCTTGCGCCACCCGAAGTTGGCGGGCTAACCGACGACCAGCGCGCCTTGCCTAGCGGCGCGTCACCCTCGACCCATGGCGGAGAGGCGCAATCGTTAAGGCTGCCACAGCTGACCGAGGATCACAGAACGCTGTGATCCGTTACGCGGAGAGGCTCAGTGTGCTTTGAAGAGATGTCCGGGAGTAGTACATAGAGGGACTGCCGATAATTCTTGTCAAAATCTATTTGACGGGTGCGGTTTGTCAAACTGCGTCCCGTGAACGCTGAGCCGCTCGGACAGCCTCCGCAACCATTTCCGCAGATAGGGTAGCTTCCTCATGCTCCCAGACGCGGATCACCGTCCACCCCGCTTCTTGGAGAAGCCGGTCCGTCTCGGCGTCGCGTTCCCTGTTCCTGCGAACCTTCTCTGCCCAGTACTCCGCATTGGTGGCGGACTTTGTGTGGTGGTCGGGGCAGCCGTGCCAGAAGCACCCATCCATGAAGACGGCCACTTTGGCCTTGGTGAAGACGAGGTCGGCAGTGCGTCGTACAGAGGGAAGAGGACGAATGGAGACACGGTAGCGAAGGCCCAGGGCGTGAACGGCACGCCTCAGAGCGAGCTCGGGCCGGGTGCCCTTGCCACGGTTGGACTGCATGCTCTTCCGGACACCCTCGCTGGAGGCGCGGGTCGGCCTCTCCACTCCCATGGCCATACCGTACGAGATCCTCGTGGCCTTGGTTACGTTCTCCGGTTTTGGAACATCTTGTCCTCGTGGTAAGGCATCACCATGATGCGGCTGCGGACCGAGTGGCGGGGGTGATGGTGTGAGCGAGGAGATCATCCTGTCCGGCCGCTACCGGCTGGACAGCGAACTCGGCCGTGGCGCCATGGGCGTGGTATGGAGGGCATACGATCAGCGCCTGGACCGAGAGATCGCCGTAAAGGTCTTCCCTCATCATGTGGATCTCGACCAGCGGAGACTCGATCGTTTCCGCGCCGAAGCCAGGCTCTGCGGCCGGCTCCAACACCCGGGCATTGTCGTGGTCCATGACGCCGATGAGGACAACGGAAGGTTGTTCTTCGTGATGGAGCTGCTTGAGGGGACCGATCTGGCGAAGGTCATGTCCAAGTCCCGGAACGGCCTTCCGATCGATCGCGTGGTCAATATTGGTGCCCGTCTGAGTGAAGCTCTCGCCGCCGCACACGCCAAGAAGGTCATCCATCGTGACGTCAAGCCGGCCAACATCATGCTCCTTCCTCGCGACCGACCCAAGATCTGCGATTTCGGCATCGCCAGGGTCGTCGACGCGGGCCACGCCACCATGCAAGTGGGCACCCCCGCTTATGCGGCGCCCGAGCAGAGCGACGGCGCACCGGATGAGCGCAGCGACCTCTATTCATTAGGGTGCGTGCTCTATGAGATGGCCACCGGTGATCGGCCCTTCCACGGCAACACCTGGCATCTTCTCTTCCAGCACGCCACCAAGAGCCCGACACCTCCTTCCAGCGTCCGAAGTGACATACCGTCGCCGTTGGAGGAGCTGATCCTGCAACTCCTGGCCAAGAAGCCGGAAGAACGTCCACAGTCGGCCGCCGAGGTGGCTGACAGACTGCGTGCCATGCGTCTGCCTGCTCACAGCAGCGGTGGCAGTGGAACCGACCAACTTCCGTCCGACCGGCTCTTGAAGGCCGGCACGTCGGGGCGCAAACATACTGACATTGATGACGCCATGGCCAAGGCCATCGGTGCCGTTCTGCACGAAGCCCGAGTCGATGCAAAGGTCGCCGGATACGTCCGCACTCCCGAACTGACCCGGTTCGAGGTAAGGCTCGGCCCAACCACATCCGAGGCCGAGATCCTCGGCTTGGCCGCTGAATTCGTCAAGGCCACGAACAACAGTGCCATCCGATTGGCGCCCATGCGGCGATCGACTTCCCCCTTGCCCGATGCGGCCGCTGTCGGCGTCGAAGTTCCTCACCGTGCCCCCGACCTACTCAGTCTGGGCGACATCCTTCGTGAAGCTCCCGAAGGCAGGTCACTGCTTGCAGGTCTCGGTCACAGCGAGGACGGGGCGCCCGTCTTCCTCAACTTCGATAAGACAGCACATGTCCTGATCGGCGGAAGCGGAGGACCATTCGATCCGCTTCGGACCATCACCGCCTCGTTCGCGATGCGACATCAACCGAAGCACCTTCGCATGGTCATGATCGGACGAAGGAGTCCCTTTATCCAGCTCCCCCATGTTGTCGATCAGGCTCAAGGAAACCCGCTCGCTTGGGCTTTGGCCGAAATCGACTGCCGCTACGCCGATTTGACGTCTAGGCATTGCCGCACCACCGAGGAGTTCAACCGAGAAGTTCGCGAGGGTAGGTTTCCGGCCCCCATCGGTGCACTCGGCGACGCCACCATGGCGCATCCCGATGTGGTCGTGGTCATCGACGAGTTGGCCGAGGTCGATGACGGTGAAGCGGTCAGGGAGCTGACAAGGGAAGGACGCGCGGTCGGGTTCCATGTCATCGCCCGAGCGGCCGAGCCAGTCGAAAACGTGCTCAACAGCCGGATCAAGGCCTACTTCCCCGCCCGGCTGGCTCTTCCCATGAACACGGTCGAGGAGAGCTTGAATGTGCTGGACCGGATAGGAGCCGACGTGCTGGGTTCGGGCAGCGCGTTGTTGCTAACCGGCGGAAGCAGCGAGCCGGACAAGGTGAGACTCGCTGCGATCTCTGACGAGGAGATCGCAGCGATCGTCAACCACTGGCGAGGTTGAGGAACGCGCTCGGTTCGCCGTGCCAGGAGACGTGGAGACGTTCGCGGGCGCGGGTGGCGGCCACGAAGAGCAGACATCGCTCTCGCTGAACGTCGTTTGCATGAGTGGTCGCATCCTCGTCGATCGGTGTGACCGCGTTCGCTGCGGGCAACTGGCTCGCGCTCACACCGATCACCGCGACGCAACGGAATTCCAGCCCTTTCATCCGATGCATGGTCGTGACTCGGACGTGGCCGTCAAGCCCGTCGCGGTCTCGGGAGAGATAGGAGGCGTCGATGCCGGCACGGATCAGAGCGTCTGCGGCCGATTGGCCCACCGTCTCGGAGCGAGCCGCTACCCCGATCTCCTCGGGGTCCACTCCGGCGGCAAGCCAGCCTCGTAGGATCTCGACCAGATGAGCCAACTCGGCGTTCTTGGTGGGGGCGCCGTACAGGTCCGGCCTGGCACCATGAACTTCGGAGCGGCATCCGATCAGGCTGCTCGGCCTTCCATCGAGATCGTCGATCTTTTCGCCGGCCAGCATGGCGCAGCTCCAGTTGAGGATCTCCTCGGTAGTCCGGTAGTTGATCCTCAGCCTGGTCGAGCGACCGGCGAGCCGGATACCGATCGAATTGAGGGACACACGATTGTCGTAGATCCGCTGATGGGTGTCACTGGCGATGAACAGGTCGTTCGGGCCCTCGGCGACCGCAGCGCGAAGGACCCGCCAACGCACCGGATGCAGGTCCTGCGCCTCGTCTACGATCACATGGTCATAGGGCCGGGCGTTCAGTTCAGCCAGCACGCGCACCGCCTCGACGCAGGTCGACTCGAAGGTACGGTAATTGCGGTCGGTCAACTCCTGCTGAAACTCGTCGATGGCCCGCCAGACCTGGGCGCGCTGAAGAGGCCCCAGCCGTCGTCCGCGACCTGTTCGACGTGCCCGTAGATAGCCGTCGGCGGACGTGATCGCTTGCGCGAGAACGACCTGCCGCCACTCCTCGCGCAGGAATCTCTCGCTGAGGTCAAGACTTCGACGCCGGACGATCCGTCGCCAGATGTCCTTCTCCTCCTCCTCTCGGACAAGGGTGGCTTTCCCCACGTGCTCGTCGACCAGCCGGCGAGCCACCTGATCGACGGTCAGCACGTCGATGCGGCCCAGTACTTCGTCGTCCGTCTCCAACAGCCGCAGCGATTCGGCCAGTGACCGGGCCAGCGTCGCGGTAAAGGGGGTCTCCGATCTTGATCGGGAAATGGCCGGCCGACTCGCGCTCGAAGGTCACCGTACGTGACGGTTGATGGGGGCGTCGGACCCGGACATGCGAAACCCGTGGCTCTTGTGGATCATGACTGTTCTCTACGCAGTCAACCCCCAAGGAACCACGGGCGTGCACAATCCTATCGAGACCTCCACCGAGGCGACACTGCTGCTTGATCTGGAGGGCCTGCACGTGGTCAAGGTCGAGCGCGACCACGACGGCCATCGGATCGTCCACGTCGTCACCGCCGACGAATCCGCCCGTGCCTGCCCGGCCTGCGGCGTCTTCTCCGTCACCGTCAAGGAACGGGTGGCCACCCGGCCACGGGACCTGCGCGCGGGCGACTCCCCGTACACCCTGCTGTGGCACAAACTCCGGTGGAGCTGTCGCGAGCCGCTGTGCCCTCGAGGCTCGTTCACCGAGCAGATCCCGCAGGTCAGCGCCGGAATGCGGACGACCGCCCGGCTACGCCGCGCCTGCGGACGCGCGATCGCCGACGGCGGCCGCACCGTCACCCAAGCCGCCCGCGACCACCGTCTCTCCTGGCCCATCGCGATGCGCGAACTACGCGCCTACGCCACCGAGGTACTGCCCGACCAGCCCGAACCCACCCCCGTGATCGGCATCGACGAGATCCGCCGAGGCCGCCCCCGCTGGGAGCAAGACCCCGACACCGGGAAATACCGGCTGATCGCAGACCGCTGGCACGTCGGCTTCACCGACCTGGCCACCGGCCAGGGACTGCTCGGCCAGGTCGAAGGCCGCCTCTCCACATCAGTGGCGGCCTGGTTGAACGCCCGCCCAAAGGCATGGCGAACGGCGCTCACCCACGTGGCGATCGACATGTGCCAGACCTTCCGCTGCGCGGTCCGCGCCGCCCTGCCCCACGCGATCATCGTGGTCGACCACTTCCACCTCGTGCAACTGGCCAACGGCAAGCTCGCCGACCTGCGCCGCCGCCTGACCTGGAAGATGCGTGACCGTCGCGGCCGAACGGGAGATCCCGAATACGACCACCGGCGGCTGCTGCGCTCCAACCGCGAAGACCTCACCGACGAGCAGATCGCCATCCTGGAACGCGACCTGACCAGGATCGGAACCTACGGCCGACACATCCTGGCCGGCTGGCACGCCAAGGAGAAACTGCGATACCTGCTCGCACTGGCCCGCACCAACCCTGCCCGCTCGACGATCGCCCACCGCCTGCACGCCTTCTACATCTGGTGCGCCGACCATCCCTACCTGCCCGAACTCGTCACCCTCGCCGAGACCGTCGCCTCCTGGTGGAAGGAGATCGAGGCGTTCCTGCTCACCGGGATCACCAACGCCAAGAGCGAGGGCACCAACCGAGTCATCAAGCTCGAAGCCCGCTGCGCATACGGCTTCCGCAACCCGGCCAACCAACGCCTCCGGTCACGCTGCGCAACCACACGAGAGAGTCGAAACCGCGCCATTCCCGCTTAACTTCCGAGAGCCGGTAAAGGTGGTCAGCAGCACTCGGCCGCCCTCTCGGGCCAGGTGCCGGGCACGGTGAAGCGCGACCACGGTCTTGCCGGTGCCGGGTCCGCCGGTCACCTGCGCCGTTCCGGTATAGGACCCGTACGCCGCCTCCCGCTGCAATGGGTGCAGGTAAACCCGCCACCTGGCGAACGGCTTGGCGAACAGCTCCATCAGTTCTTCCGGCCCTTCCACGAGGGCCACCTTGTGCGACATCCGCTGCGTGGCGGCGATCAGATCGTCGGGATCGATCTTCTCTGGTGCGGCGTTCGTGCCGACCACGTCGTTCCAGACCTCCTCGGGCGACATGCCCGCGGCGAGTCCGAGGAGAACGTCGTATTGGATCTGTGGCAGCTTGCCGTCCAAGGCTTCGAGCATGGCCACGTCGGTGAGCATCCGAGTGAACCTGAGCATCTGTTCGTCGATGCCCAACCGGATCAGGTCCGCATCGGAGACGTGTTCGAAGAGCAGGCGCACGGTCTCGGACGAGGTCCGCGTCATTCCCTCGATCGTGTCGTCGATGATCGCGTCATCACGGATCTCCATGCATCCGGTGACCATGTTCACCGACACGCGGCGATGCCGTACCCAGGCGTAAGCCTCGTCGTGGGTGTCCACCCGGAGCAACGTGAAGGTGTCACCCGCCTGCGGTACCAGCACGATACCGCGATATTTGCGGTCGATTCGGATGCTCTTGAAGCGCTCATCTCGGATGTCGCTGAGCTTCTCCAGGTGCGCGCCGGCATGCGAGGTCTGTTCGAACTTGGTGATCGTTTGGACGACCTTCTGCTGGACGGGGCGCTCCAGCCTAATGAGGTCCTGCAGGAAGTCCTGGTGGATGCCAAGCCGCGGCATACGCCCTCCTCAACGAATCGGCACCCCGGCCGAGCATCAAGATCGGCTGGGGATTTGTGCTACTTAGTCACCTTTGTAGAAGAAACCGGTCGCCGGATCGTCTGGGGCTCCGATCAACATGGCCCGGTCGAGGAAGACGTTGTTGGTCTCACAACTGGTCTCGGGAAGCAGAACGCAGGCGTAGCAGGCCGCCAGGTTCAGACTGTCGATGCCGCTGGCCTCGGACTCCATGCACGGTGGGTCCTGCGAGCACCACTCGGCGCGGGCCAGCGCCGATTCGAGGGTCTCGTAGAGCTTGCGGTGCTCGCCTTGTGCGACGACACCGCCGAGGGAGCCGGCCGAGTCGCTGGTCGCGGTGTAGATCAGCACTCCGGCCATGTCGTGGTCCACGTACAGTCGCTCGCGCAACGCTGCCGCCGGATAGCCGCAGTCGAGGCTCCACTCGTTGATCAGAACGTGTGCGAGCGTGTGAAGAAGCAAATATCGCGGAGTCACCGGGGATTTGATCTCACCAGGTGCCTTCACGCTTCCGGACTGTGCCGCACGTTCGCGAAGGAGCCTCGTGTGATTGAGCCAGATCTGGTGTGCACGCGTGACCGGGCCGGGCCGCTGCTCCCACTCGCGTACGAGTTGTTCGTCAACGACGAGGAACACGCCTTCGCCACTGACCTCGATCGCCGGCAGCCAGTCCACCGAACTCTTGGCCATGGCGGCGCGACGGGTGTCACCGCCGGCGGCGTCCGGCATGGTGACCCGAGTGAACGACTCGAGCGCCCGCACCTCGCGCAGCCGTTTGACCAACATGGAACGCCTGATCCCGTACGGTAGGGCGCTCCCGTCGCCGGAAGCCTGGACGCACTCGAAGTTCTCGTCTCTCGCGACGATCCGGGTGCCGTCGTAGAGCTGGTGGTACTCCTCGCGCCTCAGAGCGTTGGCCGACTCGAACATGAAGGCCGTCTCATCGGAGTCCGGTGGGGCGCTCGTCTCCAGTTCGTGACGCCTGTGCACAGCGGCGAGGACTTCCTCCGCTGTGAACCGACCATCGTTCATAAGGTCCGTCTTCTCGATCGCCTTCAAGATGACCGAGTCGGGCGTGCCGCTCTCCAGGAAGACGCGCAGCAGCTCATAGTGCGAGTTGAGTCGCTGCTGCAGCGACTGCGACCACGGGGGGATGGACAGCGCTGACCGCGTGATCGCGAACCAGGCCGCCGAAGCGCCTCGCTGCAGCGTACGAGGCGTCGCGTTGCACGCAGGTTCGCCGGCGTCCCGTCCGAGCCATGGCCTCCGCCCCTTACACTTGATGCCCAGGTCGGGCATCGCACCCTTGCCGAAGGCGCCCTCCAGGGACGCAGGCTGTACACCGCATGAGCACTTGATCACGACTGAGCGGAGCGAGGCCGTCTGACCGCTGCTCTCCAGGGTCAGCTCGTGCTTGACCTTCTCGCTCAGGTCACGGTCGGTTGCGGTCTTCTTGTGAACCCACTCGAAATAGGGAAAGTCATCTACGTGCCCGTTCTCGCACGCGACAACGAAGCGTGACGGTGTGAGCGGCTTGTCGCACGAGCCGCAGACACTCTTCCCCTGAGGCGAGCCGAACCGCTTGAACTCCTGGAGCTTCTTGCAGACACCGCAGGAGTACACCTCGGGGAAGATCCGAACCCTGAGGCCATCGCCCGAGGACGGCTCGTCCGCCGGCGGGAGTTGGAATCTGGCCACCCGGAGCCAGTGCTGCAGGCGTGGCTCGTAAATGACGTCCGACGGCCATACTCGCCAGCTGTCCAGCCCGCTCACTATGTACGACTGATCCTCGATGGCGATCAACGATCCCACGCCGTATGTCGTGATCGTCTGGGCCCGTCGTACGGCGCCCAATGGTGTACGCGTGACCTCGTCGTTCCGACCCGCCTGACGAGTCCGTCCGCTCCGCAGTGCCATTCTCATCGCTCCAGGTAAAGATCGGATTCGGCGTCGACATCACGAAGGCTCCACAGGGTGGGGAATGCTCGCGTGAGATCGGTATCGGTGAAGGTGCAGAGAAGCGCCTCGTCGGCGTTGCGCGTCTCGCTCCGCTTGAAGCGCGGCCTGGCCTCATAGACCAGGTCCGGATTCTCGTCCGCCAGGTCCGTCCAGCGGGCGATGATCTCATTGAGATCCTTCTCGACGCCAGCCGCTTCCTCCCCATCGACCGCACCGGCCCTGTACAGAATGAGATCCTTCAGTTCCTCGATACGGCTCTCGTGCTTTCGTATGCTTCCCGCCGCCCCGTTGAGCCTGAGCTCCGGATGAATGAGCCGAGCCATTCCCACCAGGACGGCGTGAAGGGCACGGTCACGAGCACGGGGTGAGAAGGGCGTGACGCTGGTCGACTCGACCTGCCGGTAGAGCGCCGAGTGGTAGGGCACGAAACTCTCGTAGTGAGAACGGTCCCGTGATCGGTTGGCGTTATAGAGCACGACGACCAGACCGGGGTGCTGACGACCGACGCGGCTGCTCGACTGGATGTACTCAGCAGTGGTCTGCGGCTGCCCCATGATCGCCATCAGACCGAGCCGATCGACGTCCACGCCCACTGAGATCATGTTGGTGGCGAGGACCGTGTCGAAGACGCTCTCGTCCGGAAGCATGCGTTCCAGATCCTTGAGCCGTTTGGGGATGTCGCTGGACTTGACACGGCTGGTCAGCTCAGTGAGCCGGTCCGCCTGGCGAAGCTCGGCACCGTGCTGCTCCGCCAAGAGCTTGAGCCGGTCCTGGACGTCGTCCAGAACCTGAAGCTCGGCGGCGGCCAGAAGCCGGAGGCTGTTGAAGTAACCGACCAGCGTCCAATAGGCGTCCCGTACCGAGTCCGAGCCGTTGATATGGGTGGCATGGTGGAGCAACGCCGCATACGCGCGCACCAACAGGGTGGCTTGACTGGTGTTGGGTGCGAGCAGGCCCACATAGAGGCGTGACGCCTTGTCCTCTGCCGGCGTTTCCACCGCGAACCACGAGTCGCGCGCGTCCAGGCCGGCGGGCGGGAACTGTGCGACGTCTCGGTTGAACAGACGTTTGACCTGACTCTTGGCCCGGCGGATGGTGGCGGTGGAGGCGATCACTTTGGGCTGGTCGGCGGCATAGTCGATCGCGGTCTCATAGAGACCGGTCAGGCTGCCCAAGGGTCCTGAGATCAGGTGAAGCTCGTCTTGGACGATCAGCTCCGGAGGAACTGTACCTTCTCGGTCCCTGTTGAAAAGCGCCGCGACCTCGGTACGCCAGGTGATCTGCGCGAACTTGTCCACTGTCGCGATGATCAGAGTGGGTCTGACCGCATAGATCTTCTCGTCAACGACGTGAACAGGCAGCTCTCCACGGAACTCGCAGTCCCTATCGGCACAGAAGATGCGCATTCTAGAGCTGGCGACGTCCACCTCGTATTCGTCCGGACCCATCGCCGTACCGCACCACGGACAGAAGCGAAGCTGGACGGGATTCTCCTGGTGCAGCTCGGCGCCGTCCTTGAGCTTCTTCAGGCTGGCGGCTGCGTCCTTGAGCCTGTTGGGAGTGGCGGCGGCGCCTACCCACATGCCGATGGAGATCGTCTCTTCGCCCAGTTCCTTCGGCCTTCGGCGGCGGATGATCTCCATGGCGCAGATCAGCGTGGCCGCGCGTTCGAACTGCTGAAGGGTGAGCAGGCGGAGGGTGTACCGCATGATGGCGGTCACGCCGCCGCCGGCCTCGCCCTTGCGGAGTCGGCGCAGGAAGACGGTGAAAGCGATGATGCCCAGGTAAGCCTCGGTCTTACCACCACCGGTGGGGAACCAGAGCAGGTCGGCGACACGCCGGTCGTCGTGCTCGAGATCCACGATGCCGTTCAAGGAGAGGAGCAGGAAAGCGATTTGGAACGGTCGCCATACGCCCATCTCCACATCCGGCTCGCCCTGCTTGCGGCCCTTGATCCAGCTCGTCCTGGCTCTCTGGACGGCCATGGCCTCGTTGGCGTATCGAAAGGCGGTCATGACCTGTGGCACACGTCTGAGCGTTTCGATACCCGAGTCCATGCGATCGCAGGCCGACTCGCACTGCCGGATCTGTTCCCTGGCCGCCTCGGCGTACTCCGTGTCGCCGAGCAGTCGCGACTCCTCGGCTCGCTCCGCGATCCAGGCGCGGTAGCCGTTCACCAAGCCGCGGAGCCCGCGCAGGACGTCCTCATCCGGCTTGCGCGCCAAATCGAGCATACGGAGAGCCGAGCTGTCGATCTCCGGGTTGGAGTCGGTGAGCAGCACTTCCTTCGTGGGCACGAACTCGCTCCAGATGGCGGCCACGGCCGCCGGAGAGCCCTTGAGCAGCGCCTCGTCACGGGGTGCCGGAGGTGACCAGTCCCAGTTAGCCGCGCACCCGTGCCCTACCGCGAAGTTCGGAGCATAGCGGTACAGCAGCCTATTGGTCTTGATCTCCGTCTCGTCCGCCCCGACGGGTACGGGTCGTTCCACGAAGGGCTTGGCGCCCTCGACGCCGGTGACGTGAATCCGAGGTTGGAACAAACAATGGGCGTCCCGAATATCGAACTTCCCGACCTCCTGCACGTTGAGCAGTGCGACGGTGACGGAGACGGCGCCGTCCTTGGGCGGGCGCACTCGCACGCGGAGTTCGACGCCGGGTATCAGGGTCTCCGAGTGGTTTTTTGCAGTCCTCAGATCGATCGAAACCGGGGCGAGGTCCAACTCGCGACGCCGCCAGCGCAGCTCCTGCTCCTTGACGCTGCGACGCTCGGCACGCTGGGCCTTGACCGGTCGTCCGCTAGGGTCGACCGGGTCGTAGACGGCGGCGGTCACCGTGATCGTGATGGTCGGGGAGATCGTGGGATCCACCCCGAAGGTCAGCCCCATGGAGGACGGCGCCTGGTCATTCGCTCGTGAGACTCCGGTGTCGGGTACGTCGTCTTTGACGCGCGTCTCCGGAGAGAGATCGACGTCGCGTTCCCCGACCTCCTCGATCACTTTGGTGATGTCGCGACGTTCTGGATAGAGCACGCCGGCCGCATATGACGTGACCGGTGAGTCTTTGAGGATCTCCTCTGATCCTCCCACCGGGCCGATCATGTCGAGGTGCAGCCGTTCGACCAGTTCCGTCCGGAAGGCATAGTGCTCACTGTGCTTGGACATCGGGTTCCTTCTTGTCCCAAGTGAAGGTGGACAGTCCGACCAATCGCGGTGCGAGCCAGACACCAAGCGGGTTGAGCCCGGCGCGGATGCCGGCGGCCTCATTTCCGGCGACGGTCTCCACCGCGTCGACGTGGACGCCGGAGATGAGAGCCGGGAAGGACCGCGGTACGAACTTCGGACTCTGTTTGAGAAACTTGAAGAGGTCGCTTCTGAACTTCTCGGACGCCGTGCCGATCGGCCGTCCGTCGTGCCTGATCAGGTATGGCGGGCTTTCCAGCATGCCGACCGGCTCCGGATGGAGGCGTTCCAGCTTGACTTCGTCGCCGGGTCGTACAGCCGTCCCCAGATAGTGCTGCACGTCGGCGGCAACGGCATCGAAGTCCACTGTGCCGGCCGGGTACTCGGTGAGAACGTCGCCGCCCTTCAGCTCCAGGCCGTCGCGCCGCCAATATTGGAAGTGATAACGCCCCCATCGACCGGTGCCGTCGTCGGTGCGAATCGTGCGTGTCTCTAGCTCCGAGATCCGATACAGCTCATCACGGGGCCTGGTCATGGCCACGTAGAGAAGTCGAGCCTCCTCAGCTGGATTCTGATCGACCTTCTTGCGCTTGCTAGAGTCGGCGACCCGCAACGGTCCGGGATCCACTACCAGCACCCGATCGAACTCCAACCCCTTGGCCCTGTGAAAGGAGGAGACCACGAGTCGCGCGGGCGGTTGTGCGGTGAGTTCGTCCGGCAGACGACCGGTGGCCAGAGCCGAGCGAAGGCGAGCCAGATCCAGGAAACGATCCGAGCCACGTCCGGAACCCGTTCGCTGCAGTAGCCGCCACAGGGAATCCGTTTCCGAGCCGTCGGGCAGCGGCAGGTCGCTGATCAGCTCGTCAAAGCTCTTCCGACTGAGCGACGAGGCATCACAGCGGGCCATGAGGAGTCCGAGCCACGCCGGAGCGACGCGATCTTGTGCTGATCGCTGAAGTCGATGCGGGACGCCCAGGGCGTGAAGCCGTTCGGACACCACCAGCGCCTGTCCGTTGTATCGACAAAGAATCGCGGTGGTGCCGGCGTAGCCGGTAAGCGCGTCGGCGGCGAACGCATCGAAATCACCGAAGTCTGTGACATCGGCGAGGACGTGCCGCAGCTCGTTGTAATGCGCCTCCCCATTGGCGTCGCCAGATTCTGCCAATGTCCGAAGCCGCGGCCCGAAGTGGCAGGCTACCTGAGCGTCGCGGGTACGGGCTCGGAAGTTCTCGGTCAGGCTCAGTTCGGTCAGCTCTTCGCCGAAGGTGATGCGGAGCCAGTCGAAGAACCTGTTGGTCTCCCCTTCACGCTCATCCGGGTTCTCGACCGTGAAGCCGTAGATCGACTGCGCCGGGTCACCCACCACCGTGAATCCGCAGTCGTATCGTTCCAACAAGGTTTCCACCAAGTCCCGACGGGCCCCGACGAGATCCTGGACCTCGTCGATGACGACGTGGCGAAGATCGTCTTCATAGAGTTCATCCGCCAGGCCTTTCTCGATCGCCTCCTGCGCGCCCTCGATTCGAGCATCAAAGGACTTATCGAGCCAGCCGCCCTGGGCGTCCACCTGCCTGAGCAGGCCGAGCGCCCAGGAGTCGAAGGTCTGGGCTCGCACGTTGCGGGCGGCCTCGCCGTACCGGGAGAGGCGGTTTTTGAGTTCGCGGACGGCGGCTCGGGAGAAGGTGAGCACCAGGATCTCTCCGGCGCTCACGTCCTCCTCGGCGACCAGCCGGTCGAGCCGACGAACCAGAGTGTGGGTCTTGCCCGCTCCTGCTTGTGCGGTCACCAGGGTCAGGGCGTCGGCGGGCTGCTCGACGACAGCCCGCTGCTCGGCCGTGAGCGCAGGAGTGCCGCTGTAGGCATCGCTCACTTCTTGCTCCAGAGGTATTCGAACTGGGTGAAGGCCAACTGGCGGTCGTAGTTGATGATGTTGTCGGCGACGTCGAGGATCAGACAGGTCTCCTTGCCGCCGTTCTTCGGACCGCGGAGACCACGACCGATCATCTGTTGGTAGACGTTCGGGCTGTAGGTGGGACGGGCCACGATGACCACCTCGGTCGCAGGTGCGTCGAACCCCTGGGCGAGGACGCCGTAGTTGGTCAGCACTCGGATCTGCTTGCGTCGGAACCGCTCGATCAGGGTGCGGCGCTCGGCGTCCGGCGTGCTGGAATCAATTGCCGCGGATTTGATGCCGAGACCGTTGAGCTTGGCGGCCATGAGCGTGGCGTGGTTGACGGAGGCCGCGAAGAGCAGGATGGGAGCATCCTTCGGCAGCGCTTGAATCTCCCTGATGAGGGTCTGGTTACGGGCTATGTCGCGCCCGAGCTTCTCCTCCACGGTCGCAGGGAGCCTGGCGCCGTCGAAGGCGGTCGCCTGCCGGAGGTCCTCCTCCGAAAGAGTGAGCGTCGTTCCCTCCAGAGCGCGGTGATCCACCTTCGCGAGGACGCCCAACTCCTGGAGCTCGGCGTAGGGGTCTCCACTGGCGAAGATGCCTTCGTCGAGACGGTTCCGTCCATAGCGCTCTACCAGGCGGCCGGTCTCCGTCTCGTTGAAACCGCGGAACGGTGTGGCGGTCAACCCCAGCAGAGGGCGGGATGTCTCTCGGAACGTCAGTCCCAGCGACGACAGGATGCGGGTGTAGCGAGGCGTGATCGAGGTGTGCGCCTCGTCCACGATCACCAGGGCCGGATTACGCAGCCAGGCGTACTCCGCTTTGTCCAAGCAGACTTCGAGCTTGGCGTCGGTGGCGACGACCAGCTGAGCCGTCTCCCCGCTGGGAGCGGCTTCGCGCGTGGACCAGAGCCGGTTGATGATGAGCTCCTCTTCCGGGCCGACCTTGGACCAGACGAACGCCCAACTCTGAACCGCCTGCTCGCACAGCTCCTCGCTCTGGGCGATCCAGAGGACCGGGCGGCCGCCCAGCCCTCGCTCCTTGATAACGCGGATGACGGCCTCCGCCGCCACCCGTGTCTTGCCGGCACCTGTCGGCAGGCACAACATCGCGCGCGGCGCGTCGTACTTGGTCAGTAGCTCGACGGCCTTCTGCGCCAGCCTCTCCTGGTAGTCGTGGAGTCGGGGGAATGCGGTAGGCCCGGAGACTTTCAGCAGCGGTGGCAGCGTCTCTCCCTTGGTTCCCGCGTACTCACCAGGGAACCCGAGGTCGTTGACGACGCGCACGGAGGCGGCATCCCCTCTGAAGCTCGCTGCCAACTGGGGGAACTCCGCCACGATGTCCCGTCGATAGACGCGCAGGACTTCTGTGCCGTAGGCGTTGTGCGCCAGGTCGGCCATGCGGCGTGCATCGTGGGCCGTGCCCTTTTCGGCCTCGTCACTCTCCAGCAGGCCCTCTGGTAGTCCCTTCTTCAACGCTTCCACGCCGACGAGCAGCAGGAGCTTCTCGGACAGGCTCTCGGTGCTGCGGATCCGCTGGATGCGCTCGTTGTTGCGTTCGTGCTCACGTCGCTCAAGGATGGTCTTGCAGTGCGCCCGCCCGAGGGAGAGCTTCAGGACGCGGTCCACCGACTCGAGCACCTGAAGATCGTCTGCCGGCATCCTGACGAGAACCTTGTGCTCCTCCGACAGCACGGCCACGGAGATCGAACGAGTCCGCATACCATTAGGAGTCCGGATGATCTCTTCTAGTTCATCGCATCGAACAGTCGACCACCCCTCCACCTGAGCTCGCCGAAGCATCTTCAGGTGCGGGAACTCCTCCAACAGCAGGACACCTTCCGCCTGACCCGCGTGTCTGATCTCCTTCTGGATCGCGTCGGAGGGGGCGAGCATGCCCCAGGCCTTTCGCATCGTCTCCGCGAGGGACTCGGTCGGCACCAGCAGGGCCGGCACCTTCTCGCGTACGAGTGCGTCGTATTCGGACCGAACCGCGGTCACCGCGATGTGCTTGTCCTCGATGTCGCTGCGCCACTCGTCGCCCACCCGGCAGCGGGTCATGGCGCCCTCGGGAAAGTCCACTCCTACCTCGAACATGAGGGCGTAGACCTTGCCGGGGAAGTCGTCATCGGTGGAAGAGGACGTCTCGTCGACGAGTTCCTCCCATATCGATCGCGGCAGGTCGTCCAATGTCTGCGGTAGGGACAGCATTGCGGCGACGGCGGCAGAGACGTCGGCCACCGGCAGAACGCCTTTGTGGACGCTCAGCTCGGCGCCGACGCAGCGCCTGACCTCCCGCAATCCTCGCGAAGTCTGCAGGTAGCCGTACTTTCGCCCGAGCCATCGAATGGGTGAGGCAATTGACCGACGGCTGGCGACACCTTTGTTGCCGGCCTGCATGACCCAGCTCGTCACCGCTCCACCCGTCGGAATGGCCTTGAGGAAGGCCGCCCGTCCCTCATGGGAGAGCAGAGGGAACAGGTGCAGCGGCCCTGGGGGGCGAGTCCCTTCAAAGATCATCTTTGCCAGGGTGGGTCGGGCTTCAGTAGGCGGCAGCTTGGTCACGTACTGCTTCCAGCACGTCGTCTTGTACTCCTCGAACCAATCCTCGCCTTCAGGGTCTGCATGGGCGATCGGGCCGTCGAGGAGACCCAGGTCGGGCAGGAAGGCTCGGTCGTCCCGGTGGAAGTTCATGTCCACAGTGACTCGTTCGTCCCGCGAACCGTCCGCCGGAACCACCCGTCCGGGGAGCAGGCAATCGCGAATGCGTCGGAAGTCGCCGGCCAGCGTTCTGACCTTGAGTTCCCTCGCGGTATCAATAGAACCGTCGAAGGCAGTACGGACACCTGCAGGACCCGCCAGCCGCGCCAGTTCCCAGAAGGCGACCCAGTCACGGTTCTTGTACCCGGAGAAACCGCGTTCCACTACGGATGCGAATCGACCAACATGATCGGCTTCGTGGATGCCCAGTGTGTCCAGCGCCCTGGCTATGACGTCGTTGCCCGCATAGACACGCTCGTCCACGTAGAGAGTGTTGTCGGCGAGTCCGTCGGCGGCGGAACGTCGAAAGATCTGGGTCGAGGGAGCGACCATGCCTAGTGTCTCCGTCAGCACGATCCTCGCCCTCAAGGCATCCTCCATCTGAGGGTGCCTGTGCAGCTTCATGCCCGCAGCGATGAGCACCGCCCGTGCCGACGCTTCGGGGGAGCCATCGGAGACGAGAGCCTCCAGCCACTCCTTCGCCGTGGCCACGGCAGCCGTGCTCTCGGACAGAATCCGATTGACGCTTTCCCGACGGTGCTTGTTCTTGGCCGACTCCACTGAATGATGGATCCAGTTCACGGGCCGACCGGGATGATCACCCCACCACTGAAGCCATTCCGGGCGCAGGTCGGCCGGGTGGACGTGGATCTCGGCGGGTGTGCCGAAGCGCCCGTTCTGATCTGGAAAGACACGCTTGCTAGGAGAGATCTTCCAGATTCTCGCCACCAGTTGGTCCGCCGCCCATTGCGGCTCCTCACGCCCTCGGGCCGGCACGAAGTCGAGATATGTTCCGGGGTCGTCCGGCCGGGCCAGCGACGGGAGAGACGAAACCACCAGATCCGCGACCTCGTTGATCAGCTCGTCGTTGAACTGGTTGTTGGCGTAGAGGTTCTGCCGGTCCTCGCTGGTCTTCCAGGGAGCGTTGACTATCCCCCGAAGGGTCGTCGTGTAGTTGGTCGGGAAGTAGGCCCAAAATCGCCCACGCCCCTGTGACCGACCTTCCGTATCCGGAACCGCCCACGCAATGTCGATCTCGGGACGGTCGTGAAGCTCGCCGGCCTCTTCGAGGGCCCGAGTCGAGGGCTGATAAGCCCGGGTGAAGACGCGCCATCGAACGCTCTCCTCCCGCTCACCCGCGCCCGCGGCTCGGCGGACCTTCTGCAGAATGCGACGGTCGCCGTCGACCTGCTGGAAAATCTGTCGCTTGGAGCTCTGTCCGGACAGTCGCTTCTCCAGCGTGACCGTTCCGACATGGGGTGAGAACAGGGAGAACTCGGCAGGGAACTCGTCGATGTCCTTGGCCAACCGGGCCACGGCCGCAGGCTTCAACGGCAACCGTACGACGGTCGTGGCCCACGAGAGGAGGTCCTTCAGGATCGGGTCGGCGGCAGCAGCGCGGTCGCGGTCGAGCGGACGGGCCATCCGGAGGACAGGTGTCTCCGCGGCTGCGGGCTGGACCCGCCTGATCTCAAGCTCGGCCCACTCCCTGTCAAATCCAAAGCTCTTGTCGTCCTCTACGCTGAAGAACTCAGGGACGTCCGTGACGCTCAGGACGGACTTCACCCCGACACCGAACCGGCCGATCTGGCCGCCTCGCTTACGCGAAACCCCCATACGCAGAATGGTGTCGGCGCCCTCGGGCGTCATAGGGGTTCCCTGGTTCGCGCAATACAGATGAGTGTCGGTGAGAACCACGGCGATCTCGCCGCCCGGATCGTTTCTCAGCTCGTCCGCACCGTTCTGGACGAGTTCGTAGACCTGGCGGTCGCCGTATCCGCCCTCTTTGATGCGGCGTTCACCATTCGCGTGTTCCTGAATTAGACCGGGGTCGATCTTGTAGGTCTCTAGAACGCGTGCGGTCTGCTTGAGTACGACTTCGATGACCGAAGGATTTCCGTTGCTCACGACAATAGTCTCCCGACATTGGAGCGTCTACGGAGGGGATGGTTGAGAACAAGAGCCCAACTGGTTCAGGCATGCCGACGAGCACGTGGCAGCGGTTTGATGCCGCCCCCATCTGGGCACGCGTGAATACGGCCGAACGCCATTGTGGAGAGGAAAAGGGGATGGCGAACAGAAGGTATGAGCACAGCGCTCCGGGGCGGCCTTTGTGAGGACTCGCCGGAGAGTGAATAAATTTTTACATAAGGGCGCAGCTCGCGCAAGTGCCTCAAATTTCGGACATGTAGGAGTGAAATGTGACATATGCGGACGTGGTCGTACATCCGCGGGGGGTTCCAGGGAGCGTTGGCGTCGCTTCATAGAAGAAACATCGACAAGGTGGTGTCAAGTGACGTTAAACGGTAGCCTGAGGTGTCAAACGACCTCGTTCTACCTGGAGAAACCCTGTGACGACGCAGGACGGCGACGGGATCATCCGCGACCCCGAGGCGTTCGGAGTGTGGCTAGGTAGGCAACTGCGCCGTAAGGGTATGAGTCAATCCGACCTGGCCGCCGCGTTGGACGTGACGCGCGCTGCGGTGTCAGCATGGATCACAGGCCGTGCCACTCCCCGCATCGACAAGATCCAGGCGATAGAGGAGATCCTGGATTTGGCGGCGGGTGCCTCGGCCACTCGCGATGAGACCCCGGAATCCAGCGGTTACGTAGGTTGGCATCACCGCTTGGCGCACTCTGACGGTGGGCGGGAGCTCGGCAACGCGGCGGCCTTCGCCTTTGACTCCTCATTGGCGATCACGGCGAGAGAGGCCACGCAGAACAGTCTGGATGAGCGCTGGGACCGGACGCGTCCGGTCCGGATGCGGTTCACTCTTCACGAGATCACGGGCGAGCGTCTGCGTCGCCTGCAGGAGGCCATCCACTGGGACGACCTCGCTCCCCATATCGAGGCGGCCGGTGACCCGAAGCAGAAGGTCGGCCGCATGCTGGCCGACGGCCTCCGTGAACTTCGCGAAACCGGCAAGCTGCTCCTACTGCGCATCGACGACTACAACGCCAATGGTCTGACCGGCCCAGACTACGCCGACGGACGGTTCGCCGCAGTTGTTCGCAGACAACTCGACAGTCACAAGATGGGCACCGCCGGCGGCTCGTTCGGGCTGGGCAAGGCCACCATATGGGGGGCCAGCCGTTTCGGTCTGGTGATCATGAACAGCACGTTGTCCGAGCCCTATGAGGACCTGCGCGAACGCCGCATGATCGGTCGAATCGACCTGCCTTGGCACGAGCTGAACGGCGTCGAATACGCCGGGCCGGCATGGCTCGGCAGCCGGGATCCCATGCGCGAAGCCGCCCGCTCCTGGTGGGCAGGCGAGCGTACGGTGGAGGAGCTGTATCTCACGCGGGGCAGCGCAGATCCCGGTACGAGCTTCCTGATCGTCGGCGCACATGATCCATCCGGTGAAGCGACGACTCTTGAGGAGATGCACGCGGTCCTTGTCCGCGGCTTAGCCTCGGACTTCTGGGCATCCATGGTGGCAGGCAGGGGACAGGCGCCCATGCTGGAAGCCTCGGTCGAGGCATTGTCCGATGGCCAGGTAGTAGTGGCGGAAGAGCGGGTGGACCCCTATCGCCATGAGCCGGCTCGGGCACGTGCCGTACGGGCGTTCTTCGACCGGACCACGGTCTCGCAGCTCAGCAAATCCGATGACGTCGTCGAGTTGTCCGTGCCGTTGACCGTGCCACCCCGCAAGACCGAGGTCAGTGGCCGTTCCGTCGAACACCGGGCGGTGCTGCTGGTGACGCCCGCGACCGAGGGCGACCAGAAGCTCAATCGGCTGGTCGGCATGCGAGGCACCAGGATGACCGTCTTGGATCGGCCGGTCACAGGCGTGCCCCTCGGCGCTACCCAGTTCCAGGCAGTGTTGCTCGCCGGCATCGCGACGGGCGCCGAGTTGCCCTCGGACGAGATGGCCGAGGCATTCCTGCGGGCCGCCGAGCCGCCTGAGCACAACGACTGGAAACCCACTGAAGACCTCACCTCCACGTACGCCCGGGGCGCTACCACAAGGTTGAGGGAGTTCCGGAAAACCGTCTTCAGCCTGGTCCGTGCAGCTGTGAAGCCGACCGAACCGGTGGGGCAGGAGGGCGGCCCGCCCCTCCTGCGTGAACTGACCAACCTTGATCCTCCGCCGCTGCCTCGCACCAGGGGCTATCCGACCGTCAAGAGCGCTACGGGCGAAGTCGACGATGCGGGTGCATGGCGGATCAGAGTGGAGATCAAACTACCGGAGCGAGAAGACCCCTGGGTGCTTCGTCCATTGTTGAGGTTTTCGACACGCTCCGGTCCCAAGCCTGAAGCGCGCTGGGTCGAACTGGTCGCGGAGTCGAACTGCGAGGTGAGTGGGGATGTGCTGATTTGCGGCGCGCGGGAGCGGTCCGCTGTTTTCGCGGGCGTGAGCGACGTGGCCAGCCACCCGGTGGCCGGTCGGTTGGCGATCGCCGAAGTCGACCTGGTCCAAGCCAAGGACGGCCGCCAATGAAGCAGATCATGCCCTACCAGGTACTGGCCGGCGAGATCTCCATGACCGTGCGCGAAGCCCGTCTCGACGACGTGGCGTTGCCGTACAGCATGATCTCGGAACCAGACCGTACGGTGGCCCTGCATCTTCTCGGTCGGGAGGACTGGAACGTCGTACGGCTGAGACTCGAGGCGAACGCGCCACGACACGAGCTGGACGCCGGTCCTTGGCTCGGTCTCGCCTTTCTCGCGACGGTTTCGGAACGGCGTACCAACACGCATTCGGCTGTGAAGCTCATGATGGGGCAGCCCGGTGAATGGACCGGTGAGGTGGAACTCCATCGTGAAGACCACTTCGGCAGAGTTCGTATCGCCGGGCAACTCGTTGCGACAGTGGACGATGTCCCGGCACGCGTGATCGCGACCATTGCGCAGCCCTGGACCGTGGATCTACAGGGCCGGGCAGCGGCTCGGCGTGAGTCCATACAGACACGCTGGGTCGACTTCGCAAGCGATCCCCAATTGACATGGTGCAAGAGCGACCCTTGGGCGGTGACCACGACGGACGAGACGGCGACGCTGAACCTGAACAGCGGCTTCGACGGACTGCGTGTCGTGCTCGAGAGCCCCAAGGCCGCGGAGCGCCCTATGCGCGAGGCGCTGGCGGCGCAGATCGCCGTGGACATGTGGACCGCTCTTTTCAACGAAGCGGCTCATCACGTGGATGGAGACGAATGGCCGGAAGGTTGGCGTGGCCTGGTGCTCCGACGCATGCTCCCTGATCTGTTCCCGGATCATTCGCCGGATGACGCGCTCAGGGAAATTGTCAACCAGGGCGTGGGCAGTATCCAGACAAGGGTGTTGCATGCTGCGGCGAAACAGGCACGAATGCCGAGGAGTCTTGGCGGCTTCATTCGATCACTGCACAAGAACGGGCCGGAGGACGAGTGAACACGACGCTGGGCCTGCTGCCCGATGAGGCCGCCGCGAGATTTCTCACCACCGGCGTGCTGGAGAACAGCGAGGCGTTGCCATTTGTCGCGATCGACCAAATGTCGGCACCGGCTCCATGGGAGGCCGAGCTGGTGCGGCAACTCTTCGATGAGGCGATGAAACGCTTTACGCCGGCTGAGCGGACCTCAGCCGATGCCTGGCTGGCTCCGGTCCTGCACGCGACGTTGCGATTGACGCGTCGAGAAGCCTCGGACTCCCGAATCTGGAACTACCTCGCCGTACGGCTGGCGCCTGACTACGTCTACTGGCGGCACTTGAGCCGTGGAAATCCGCCAAGAGTGTCCCGAACTCGATTTTCAGGGCCGTTTCATTCTCAGGCGTTCGCTCGCTTGTGGTGGGCTGCGGAACTGTTCCGGGATGGGTCAGACTACGGGCCCGTCGTGGTCGCCTGCGGTAACCAGGACGTGTTGAATACCGTGCTGAGGCTGGAGGTCATCCTCCACCGGCCGACCGCACAGGCGATCATACGACTGCTCGCCGACGACGTGGTCCGTACGGGACGTCAGGTCAACACGCTGGCCCAGGCGGTGAACACCGCCGGCACCACGCTGTCGTACGAGGCGTACGCACCTGACAACCCCAGGGACGTGGACGCCTACCGTGACTGGGTCGAGGAGTTGGGAGCGGTACTGGTGCCCTATGACTCGCTGCCCACCGGCCCTTCGGACGGGCGAGCAAGACAGACTTCGGTCGATGCCTTGACCGCGCTCTTCAAGCAACTCCTTGCCGATATACCTAGCGCGAGAGAGATGCCGGAATGGTCGTGAGCCGTTTCAGCTAAGGGTGCTTTCCCATATTCTCCTAGAGGCCGGAGCGAGGGGGTGTAGGCATGACCGGACGGTTCACTGGCCTTGAACTCGGCGCTGGAGTCGGAGGGCAAGCACTCGGCCTGGAACGGGCAGGATTCGATCCGGTCGTCCTGATCGACAATGATCCACATGCTTGTCGAACGCTGCGTGCCAACCGTCCGCAGTGGCAGGTGTTGGAGATGGACTTCAAGGACTTCGTCGGTGCGGAGCATGGGCTCTCGACCGTCGATCTCTTGTCCGGCGGAGTACCGTCCAGTCCGTACTCCATAGCGGGTAAGCAAGAGGGCGCCGCGGACGAACGAGACCTGCTCGTCGCAGCGGTCTATCTCGCGATCGAGTTGCAGCCGCGCGCGATCCTGCTGGAGACTACGCCATCGTTGTTGGCGCCGAAATTCGTGCAGGTGCGTGAGGAGGTCGAGGCGGAGCTGAAGCACCTCGACTACTCGTGGGAGTGGAGCGTCCTGGATGCCCAACACTTCGGCGTCCCGCAGACCAGGCGTAGCTGTCTCCTGGTCGCGATGCGACCGGACGACTTCGTCCGTTTCGTTTGGCCTGAACCGCGCCACGCTGCCGGCGCCACGGTGGGACAGGTGCTCAGGGACTCAATGGCGAGTAGGGGATGGCGCTTCGTGGAGGAATGGGTGTCGATGGCCGATCGTGTGGCACCGACGATCGTCGGGGGCTCGAAGAAGCACGGTGGTGCCGACCTCGGCCCCACTCGGACCAAACGGCAGTGGATGGATCTTGCGGTGAACGCTCATGGCCTCGGCGATGACGTCCCTGACGAAGACTTCATCCTCGATCCGGATCTCGGGCGAGACGGCGTGCCCAAGCTGACCGTCGAGCAGGTCATGATGCTGCAAGGACTGCCGGAGGATTGGATCGTCACTGGGCGTAAGACCGCGCGCTACAAGCAGGTGGCCCAGGCATTCCCGCCACCGCTGGCCGAGGCCGTCGGCTCGCGGATCGTGTCGGCGCTGGCCGGCTGACTCGGTAAAGTGGCGCATATGACCACCGGCACCACCAACCCCATCAACATCGTTGACCTCTTCGCGGGGTGTGGGGGGCTGACACAGGGATTCCACACCTTCCAACCAGGTGCCTTTCGCACTGTCGGTGCGGTGGAGTGGGACATCGCCGCAGCCTCGACTTATGCTGCCAACTTCGCCGAGGAAGCCGGTGGAACCGATCACATCTATGCCGGAGACATCGCCCAGTGGGATCCTCAGGCCGTGAGTTCAAGCGTCGACGTGATTCTCGGCGGCCCGCCTTGCCAGGGCTTCTCGGGTTTGGGCAAGGAGGATCCTCACGACCCCCGGAACAAGCTCTGGAAGGAGTACGTTCGGGTGGTCCGCGCTCTTCAGCCCAGGATATTCGTCATCGAGAACGTCGACCGATTCATGCGGTCGCGCGAGTTCGAGCTGCTCACAGCCTCGACTAATGAGAAAGACGGCGATCTACGCGATTACGTTCTGCAGACCAATCTTCTCAACGCGGCAGACTACGGAGTTCCGCAGACCCGCCGACGAGTGATCGTCCTGGCCACACATCGAGATCTCGTCTCCTCCCACCCTTCGGGCGAGCCCCTCAAGCATCCGTCGCCGACTCACCGCAAGCCGGATGGGAAAAACGATGAGGGGGCACTCTTTTCTCATTCCCGATATTGGGTGCCCTCTCGTACGGTCTTCAAGGAAACGGGCTTGGAGACCCGGACGACGGAACTCCCCGACCGTACCTGTAATCTCCTCGGCAAAACTCTTCCGGGCACCTTCCTTACCACTGACCTCCATATCGGACGTAATCCGACTAAACATTCGCTCAAGCGTTACCGTGCCATCCCGGAGGGAGGAAACCGGCACAATCTGCCAGAAGAGTTGTCCACGCCGAACTGGATCAACCACCGGAACGGCTCGGGCGATGTCATGGGACGCCTTTGGTATGACCGGCCCTCAGTGACGATCCGGACGGAATTCTACAAGCCCGAGAAGGGACGCTATCTGCATCCCGAGGCCGACCGTCCCATCACACATCTGGAAGCGGCTCTGTTGCAGGGGTTTCCCCTCAACTATAGGTGGGTCGGCAGTAAGGTGCAGATCGCGCGTCAAATCGGCAATGCCGTACCAGTCGGCCTCGCCAAGGTCATCGCCGGTGACTTGTATCGGTATCTTCGTGCTGCTGAACCGGGTTTTGGCGCGAATCCCAGCGTGATCGATCTCTCGGCTGTCGAATTCGAGCGCCTGGTGAGGGATCTGTTCCTCGCCATGGGCGCAGAGGGGTGGGCTGACATCGCTGCTGGGGACGGAAGGGCGGATGTCTTGGCAACGAGTAAGGACGTCTCTTCTGGCGGTGTCCGTCTCATTCAGGCCATGCGGTGGTCAGGTCCGGTAGGCTTGGAAAGCGTTCATGCTCTCTCCCATTTAATGGCCGAGTACGCTGCGGAGTCGGGCGTTCTGATCACTCCTTCTTGGTTTGATCGGGCCAGCGAGCAGTTTGCGCAGCAGAACAGAATCACTCTGATCAACGGGACCGAACTCAGGCACCTCGTCGGTAGGCACCTGAACGTCGAACTCTCTTCGCACGTCGCGACGCCGCCGGATGATGCCCTCAATTATGGTGCTGGCTACGCTTGACGCGTGCGGCCAGTAGTCATTGGTGAGACAATGGCCCGGTGGTCGCAAATGGATGCTGCACGCACAAAGCTGGCGTGATTACGATCCTGCGACAGGACAAGGTCGTGGCGCGTGTAGATGACCGCAAGAGGATCAGTCGAAGAAGTCGAACTCTCCCGCATGGACTCCGGCCAGGAATGCCTGCCACTCGGCCTTGCTGTAGACGATGACCTCGTCGTGAAGCTTGCTGTGGCGGACGGCTACGCGGCCGGATCCGTCCTGGAACGGGCCGGCTTCGACGCAGTTGCCGCCGCCATCGGCGCTGAAGCTGCTGATGTGCCAGGCGATCTCGGGGGTCGTCATAATCGGTGGCTCCGTTCCTAGACGTCGGCCAAACTCTTCGCGACCGCTGAGATCAGCCTCAGTGATTCCTCGGCGCTGAGTGCTTTGCGTCGTATGCGGTCATACTTCAGCTTAAGCATGTCGGTGCCTTCCCCTTCAACATAGATTGCCCCTGCTGGGGTTGGAACGTACGCGATGGCAGGGAAGGGCTGGGGAAGCTGGAAGATGCGGAAGGCGCCGTCCGGGCTGGCGTGTGCTCCTGCACTGAGCGGAAGAACGCGGATCTCGATGTTGGGTGCGGAGGCGTGTTTCGCGAGGTGTATCAGCTGGGCGCGCATGATTTCCGGACCGCCGACCGGCCGGCGTAGAACGTACTCGTCCAGGACCATAGACAGGCGAGGACTCTCGTCGGAGAAAATCTCCTGCCTGGTGAGGCGGAAGTCGACCCAGCGATCGACCTGTTCGTCGGTCGCATCCGAGCTGTCCGCGCGGATGACGGCTTCCATGTAGTCCCGGGTCTGGAGCAGGCCAGGGATCACGAGGGCGTCGAAGGAGCTGATGCTCTCGGCGCGGGCCTCCACCCAGGCGTAGTCCACGATGCCGTGCGTCACGTCGCCTGAGTAGTCGTCCCACCAGCCGTTCTGCCATACGTCGCGGCTCAGGCGGACCAGGCCATCGCGCTCCTGGGGTGTCGTGACCCCGTACAGGTCGAGGAGGGCGAGGACGTCAGGGGTGCGGGCGGGATAAAGGCCGGCCTCGAAGCGGCTGACCGTGGAGCCGTCGCGTTGGAGGTACTCGCCGGCCTCCTTGAGCGTGAGCCCTGCGCGTTCGCGTAGCTCTCGTAGATGCTTGCCGAGCCACTGGGCTCGGAGCGTCACCCCGCGCTTCCCGCTCATGGTCCCCACCTCGATTGGCTGCCTCGAACGTTACACCTGCAAGACGCACCTCGGAGAGATTCAGCTTTTCGCTGTGCAAGTTTGCAGAGTGCATGCCAGTATCGAGACGGTTGCAGTGAGTGACAGCGAAAGTTGTCGCCGAGTGTGGAAGGGCGGGGGCAATGAACGAGATGGTCTGGCGGGGTGACTTCCCGGGCGAGCGCGTACAACTGGGGAAGGTGCGACGGCTCGCCGCCGCTCTGCTCCAGGACTCCCCGGTACGTGATGACGCGATCTCGTGTCTGGCCGAGCTCGTCGGTAACGCCATCCTGCACACCAGGTCGGTCGACAGCTTCTTCACGGTCGGGATATGGTCCGCCGGCGCTTTCGTCCGGGTTGCGGTGAAGGACGCTGGCGGTTGGAGTGAGCCCAGTCTTCGGTCAGGGCGTCAGACAGGGCTGGCTGAGAGCGGGCGGGGGCTCAGCATCGTTGTCGCGCTCGCCGAACGGCTCGGGGTCGCGGGTGACGAGGACGGGCGGGTGGTGTGGGCAGACCTGTCGTGCGAGGGCGACGGCGCCCAGGCCGATGTCGCTCGCACGGCTTTTTGGGGTGGGGTTCCACTGCTTGAGCCCGTTTGCGGACGCTGCTGGATGTCGAGCGGGCGGCCGTCCCAATCGATTTTCTCCGCGGCGTCTGGAAGATGAACGCGTCGTGGGTGAGCGGGGTTGGCATGGCTCGCACCCGGCGCCGTTCCAGGACGGGTATCAGCGGCTCGCCTGGCGGACGCCGAGCCACCGGACGTCGCGTGTACGGGTGCGTGACCACACATGTGAGTGCAAGTCCGTGGTCTACGAGCTCTGCCAAGCGGGTGGGCTCTTGTTCATCCAGCGCGTCGTTCGCACCGAGGGTGGGGAGGAAAGGCACGAGACGGCGAGGCTCACGTGCGCTCAGACGGAGCGTCTCTGGGGCCTGCTACTGGCTGGACGCGCCGGATGACCGCGTCACTTCGGTGTTGAGAGCAGGATGGGTTTGAGTTGGCGGACGAACTCGATGGCGTCCGCTCGATGGTCCCGGCCTGGAGCGCCCGGCGTGATCCACACGGACAGCAGGCGGCGCGTGTCGGGCGTCCAGGCGTAGGCGTACGTGCTGGGTCCGTTCTTGCCCTCGAACTGGGCTGTATAGCCGGGACCGAGATCGGTCGGCAGACTCACCCCTTGGTCGTGCTTCATCGTGTTCTGCAGCTCTTCCAGGGACAGAGCCGAGGGATTGTCGAGCTTGACAGACAGCAGGAACTCCCGCTCGTCGTCCCCTGGATCGGTGATGATGCAGTACGAGAAGGGTTTGCCCGGCTCGCTGCCGGAGGCATCGTATTCCTCTAGGCCGGTAGCGCGGATGATGACCTGTTTGGAGATGAGGCCGCATTCCTGAGGACCTGCAGTCACTTCTCCGAGCGGACTGGTGTCAGGAGGCGGGGAGGAGGTGCACGCTGAGACGACGGCGATAGCCGCGATCAGGGCAGGTCCGAGAAAGGTCGCTCTCATCGAACTGGGCTCCCGCCGACGCCGCCAGCTTGCTTGAAGCCGTCCCTGACAGCCTGCACGGGGTCGCGGAAGACGGCTCCCGTGTCACCGAGGCCCAGCCAGGTCGTGTAGGCGTCGCGCTGCGCCTCGTTCATCTTGCTCCATGGCACGATCTTGTTGCCGTCCACGAAGTCCCCCTCCGAGCCGCGAGGGTAGTTGGTGGATGAGTAGGGATGCGTTCTCGCCGGGACTTCACCGTCACCGAAGAGGCCGTGTCGCATCATCACGTCTGCGGTGATGTCGGTGAACATGTCGATGCTCTGACCGACCGTAGATTCCGCCTGACTGCGTGCTAGCGCTCCCTGCTGCCCGGTCATCTGGCCGAACACGGCGGACTTGGCCTTGTCGAAGAGCAAGCTGCTGATCTTCCCCTGAGGTCCTGGGATCAGGTTGGCCACGCTGGTGACGGCCTCCTTGAAAGCGCCGAACGCGCTGTCGTGGGCATCGGCTTTGTTGATGTGGGCGATGTTTCCCGCATCGGTGACGAGGTACAGGGTTTCGCTGAGTCTTTCCACGTCAGTGCTGAATTCTGCGCCGCCGGCCCCTGCCATGGCACTCTCCAGAATCCTCTGGCGTTGATCATTTATGTCGGAAGTAGTCGCGTCGGGGTGGGCCCTATGCCATTTCTCGAAGTCCGAACGGACCTGTTCGGCGACCCGGGCCGCCCGTTCGTTCAGGACATTGATGCTGTACTGCCCTTGGGCCGTGGCCACCGTCTTCAAAGCGATCGGATCGTCGAAGGCCCACCGCATTACGTTTTTGACTCTGTCGCCGTCCAGCATGGCGCCATAAGGCTGCACGCCCCTCAAGTGAGGATCGGGATCGGAGGCGGGGGTCACGCCGGGCGGTTGCGCAACTCGTTGGCCAGGCACGCGATTCAGGTCGCTGATGTACGAGCTGAGAATGTTGCCCACGCTCTGCCGGGTGTTGCGGAGGTTGGACTGGACGGATGGGTTGGTCCAGAAGTGGAGTGCCCAGGAGGCGATCAGGGCGGACTTGTAGCCGCGGGACCCGCCTGGCGGGAGGTCGTGGTCGCGGAAGGTGGTGGTGGCGGCTTCGAGGGCGTGGCCGAGGTCGCTGTCGGTGGCCTCGTACCAGACGCGCTCGCGCATCAGGTAGTCGAGGGGCTTGCGCTGGGGGTCGGTGAGGAAGTCCTGGGCGGCTCGGGGGTTGTGGGCGAGGGCGGCCGCTACGGCGGCCAGCGGGTCCTTGTACGCGGCCGGGAGGTCGTTCGCGGGCTGGGTGGTGGGTGTCATGTTGCGCCAGTACAGGGAGCCCGGGGGTTGTTCGCGTTCGTAGTCGTAGACCTTGGTGGCCAGCTCGCGGAGGAAGGTGTCGTCGAAGCGGCCGGTACGCAGGAGTTTGTTGAGTGCGAAGGCGGTTTCGGGGGTGTCGAGGTGTTCCAGGAGCTGGTCGACGTAGCCCTTCGGGAGCTTGAGGGGGCCGGCGCCGCGTGAGGCGGTGCCGAGGGTGGTGCTCAGGGCGGCGGACAGTTTGTCCAACTCGGCGATCGCTTCCGGGTCGGCGCCCAGCACGGTGGTGTTGCGGCGGTACAGGGATGTGAGCAGTTGCTTGAGCTCCCTGGGGGACAGCTGGGTGGCGAAGGCGATGGCGAAGTACGGGTCGTTCTGGTGTTTCTGGAGGTCGGCGAGGGTTTTTGCGTCGATGGTGCCCTTCTTCATGGCGGTGCGGAGGGCGGCGGCCAGGCGGTTGGCCGTCGCGGCGCCCGCCGCGGGCGTGTCGGACACCCATTGGGACTCGTCGGCCCACAGGGCCTGGGATCTGCTGAGTGCGACTTTCTGGGCGGCGAGCATCAGGTCGAGTCGCCGTTGTAGTTCGGGGACCTTCGTGCCGATCTGGTAGGCGATGTCGCGGGCGGTGCCGGGGCTGGGCATGGTGAGCCGGACCGTGCTCAGGGCCTTGTCCACCTGGGCGCCGGTCTCGGGGACGGTCTGGCTGAGGCGCTTCATCAGCGAGATGAGCTGGGTCATGAGCGCCGGGTCGATGGCGAGGGGTGTCGTCGGGCCGGGGGTCATGAGGGCGCGCCGTCGGGGTGGAGGGTGTCCAGCAGGTTGAGTGCGCGGTCGAACAGGCCGCGGTACGCCTGATCCCAGCCGTTGATGTCGCGTACCAGTCTGTCGGCGGCAGGGCCTTTGATCGCGCCGGCGTCAATGAGGTGGATCAGGCCGCGGATATCGCCGCTGTGCTGATCGCGCAACTGCTCGATCTGCCGCCGGGCGGCATGGATCTGCTCCTGTGTCGCCATGCTGGGTCCCCTGTGGCCGGTCGACGGGCGAGTGACCATGCGCAGCGTATCCGGGTTGTGTGAGATGCAGAGCGCAATTTCCGGCTGCACAGTCAATCGGTATAAGACGGGGCGGGAATATGCATAATGGGGCCGGGCGAAAAAGCGATTTCATGCGGGCCAAAAAGGGGTCCCGTTCCGGCTTTTGTTGGGTGGCTGCGGGCTGTGCACTCGATGGCACGGATAGGGCGTAGTGGGGTGATTCTCGCGATTCTGGGGACTGTTGTCTACTGAGTGCTTTTCATCCCGCCTCGCGGCGCTGAAGGACGAGGATCGCTTTGACGAGCTGACCTGCGAGGAGTGGGCAGCACCGGAGTTTGCGCAGAATACGCCAGGTCTTCAGTTGTGCATTGGCCCGTTCTCCCGGTCCGCGGAGCTTGGCGTGAGCGGCGTTGGCGGCCTTCTGGGAGGCGGGCTTGTTGCGGCCCTTGTAGGGCACGCGTACGTGCTCGCCGGCTCCGACGTAGCCCTTGTCGGCGAGGGTGATCAGGTCGGCGGCCTTGAGGCGGCGCAGGATGCCCCAGATCCGGGCGGCTTTGAGGTCGTGGACGGAGCCGGGCAGGGAGCCGGAGGTCCACAAGGGTGTGCCGTCGGGGGTGGCCAGGATTTGGATGTTCATGCCGTGCTTCTTGTGTTTGCCGGAGTAGTAGGGCCGGTCGGCGGCGACGCGGTCGATGGGGATGAGGGTGCCGTCCAGGACCAGGTAGGGGTAGCCGGCCCGCTTGGCCGCGCGTAACACCTGCTCCAGGCGGGGCGAGCGGCGGGCGAGCAGGGCGATGGCCTCATGGATGTAGCGCCAGGCGGTCGCGATGCCGACGCCGAAGCCTGCGGCGACCTCTGCCAGGGTCTCGCCTTTGCGCAGGTGGACGAGGACGAGCAGGGCTTGTTGGCCGGGGTTGAGGCGACGCCAGGGCGAGTTGATCGTCTTGCGGTGCCGGCGCAGGATGCCGGACAGATAGGACAGGGTCTGAGGTGACAACGGCAGCGCGGCGCGGTAGAACAGCAACTCGGAGCCTCTGGTCTAACGGTTGATCTTGGTCGACAACCCTTCTACCAGGGGCTCTTCTACTTGTCGATCAGACCCACTCGCGCAGCATGCCCGCGACCTGCGGCTTCAGGATGGAAAACACTCACTGTGTGCGACGTGGAGGTCGTCCCGCATCTGGCTGTGGTCGTGGCCGACGACCAGGTGGGTGACGGGGCGAGCAAAACCGCTGGGAAATTGTCGGGGGCCGGTGGTAGAAAGCGAGTTCGAGTCTGTCAGCTATCCGTGGTCGGGGGCGGCGTCAGTGACGAGCAGCAGTTCCGAGTTCTCCGTGGCAGGCCCACGTCACGATCGGCGTGGGCCCGTGCGGTGGCTCTGGTCGCACCTGCGGCGGCACCCGTTCCATCTGGTCGGGTTCCTCGGCGGGTCCGTGGTCATGACCACGCTCAACGCCATGGTGCCGCAGTACATCGGTGACGCCTTCGACGCGGTGCTCGGACACCGGGGCGGGCCGCTGGACGTGCTCGGGTTCATCGCGCTCGCGATGCTCGCGGTGGTGCTCGCGCGCGGGGCGTTCGACCTGGTGGCGCGGCTGTCGAGCGAGGTGCTGGCGAAGCGGCTGGAACGCGACGCGCGTGACGAGCTGTACGTCAGCCTGCTCGGCAAGAGCCAGACCTTCCACAACCGCCAGCGCGTGGGCGACCTCATGGCGCGGGCCGCGAACGACATCCGGCAGCTCTCCATCATGATCACGCCGGGCGCCGACCTCATCGTCGACTCCGGGCTCACCGGCATCGTGCCGCTGTTCTTCATGGCGGCCATCGATCCGCGGCTGCTGCTGGTGCCGGGGGTGTTCGCGGTGGTGTTCGTGATCGCGCTCTGGCACTACATGCGCAGGCTCAACCCGGTGGCGACGCGGATGCGGGAGGAGTTCGGCGAGCTCAACGCCGGGCTGAGCCAGGCGGTGCGCGGCATCGAGGTGATCAAGGTGACCGCGCAGGAGGAGCAGGAGCGGCTGCGGTTCCGGGCCGGCGCGCGGCGCTACCGCGACTCGTTCGTACGGAACGGGCTGGTACAGGCTCGCTACCTGCCGACGCTGCTGTTCTCGTTCGCGATGGCGGGGGCGCTCTGGCACGGGCTCTACCTGCAGGGCATCGGGGCGATCAGCGTCGGCGAGCTGGTCGCGTTCATGGGGCTCATGGGCATGCTCGGGTTCCCGACGCAGATGTCGATCTTCACGTTCTCGCTCATCCAGATCGGCATCGTCTCCTCCCGCCGCATCCTCGACGTCATGACCGCCGAGAGCGAGATCGAGCAGCGGCCCGACGGGCACGCCGCGCCGATCCGCGGCGAGATCGTCTTCGAGGACGTCACCTTCGGCTACGCGGCCGACGGCGAGCCGGCGCTGCGCGGGGTGTCGTTCACCGTGAAGCCGGGCGAGACGGTCGCGATCGTCGGGGAGACCGGGTCGGGCAAGAGCACGCTCACCAAGCTCGTGCCGCGCATCTACGACGTCACGAGCGGTCGCGTCCTGGTCGACGGGGTCGACGTACGCGACTGGGACCTCGACTCGCTGCGGTCGCAGATCTCGACGATCGAGCAGGACATCGTGCTGTTCTCGCGGTCGGTGAGCGAGAACATCGCCTTCGGGCTCGGTCAGCGGGCCGACCACGAGGCGGTGGTGCGGGCGGCCGAGGACGCGCAGGCCGCCGAGTTCATCGCGGAGCTGGAGGACGGCTACGACACGGTGATCGGGGAGCGCGGCGTCACGCTCTCCGGCGGGCAGCGGCAGCGGCTGGCCATCGCGCGGGCGCTGCTCACCGACCCCGCGATCCTGGTGCTCGACGACTCCACCAGCGCCATCGACTCGGCGACCGAGGACAAGATCCAGCAGGCCGTCGGGCGCATCCTGGAAGGGCGCAGCACGTTGCTGATCACACATCGGCTCTCGCAGATTCGGTGGGCCGACAAGGTGCTGTTGCTGCGGCGCGGGGAGGTCGTCGACTTCGGCACGCATGAGGAGTTGATCGCGCGGAGCCGGCTCTATAGGCGGGTGTTCGCCCACTACGACGAGGTCGATCTTCAGGGCGGTGACGCCGGTTCTGGCGATGACGGTGTTCCGGGTGACGGCGGCATTCCGGGCGACGGCGTTCCGGGTGACGGTGGCGTGCAGGGTGACGGTGGGCCGGTGTTCGCGGGCGAGCAGGGTGGGGTGCGCTGATGGGCTTCGTCCTGGACGGTCTCGACGCCGAGGACTACGACCGCACCTACAACGACCGCGACCTGCTGCGGCGCATCCTGTCCTACTTCCGGCCCAAGCTGGGCCCGATGCTGCTGGTCGCCGCGATGATCGTGCTGCTGTCGGCGAGCCAGGCGGCCGTTCCGGCGATCGGCAGCCTCGCCGTGGACGCCATCGCGGACGGCACGATCGGCGAGGCCGGCCCGGCGCTCGTGGCGGCGATCCTGGGCACCGGCGTGCTGTCATGGGTGTTCAACTACCTCCGGCAGAAGCACAGCGCCCAGGTCACCGGTGACGTCGTGCTGCGACTGCGCGAGGACGCCTTCGACGCGGTGCTGGCCCGCGACCTGTCGTTCTACGACGAGACGCCGTCCGGCCGGATCGTCAGCCGGGTCACCTCCGACACCGACGACTTCGCCACCGTCTCCACCCTGACGATGGACCTCATCAGCCAGGTGCTGATGGTCGCCTTCGTGACGGTGCTGCTGTTCGTGCGCAGCGCGCAGCTCGCGCTGATGACGCTGCTCGTGGTGCCGATCGTGGTCGGGCTGGCGCTGCTGTTCCGGCGGATCGCGAGGATCAGCACCCGGCGGGCGCAGCGCTCGCTGAGCCGGGTCAACGCCAACCTGCAGGAGACCATGGGCGGCATCGCCGTCGCCAAGAACTTCCGGCAGGAGCGGCAGGTCTACGACGAGTTCCGGCCGATCAACCGGCAGAGCTACGAGGTGACGCTGCGGCAGGGGTTCGTCTTCTCCACGATCTTCCCGGTGCTGTTCACGGTGGCGGGGCTGGCCACGGTCGCGCTCGTGCAGCTCGGCGGGTCGCGGGTGCTGGCGGGTGGGCTCACGGCGGGCGAGTGGTACCTGTTCCTGCAGAGCGTGGCGCTCTTCTGGTTCCCGCTGACGTCGATCGCGGCGTTCTGGTCGCAGTTCCAGCAGGGACTGTCGGCGTCCGAACGGGTCTTCGCGCTGATCGACGCGCCGCCCCGCGTGGTGCAGACCGACGCGCGGCCGGTGGGGAAGCCGGCGGGCCGCATCGAGTTCCGTGGCGTCACCTTCGGCTACGACCCGGCCAGCCCCGTGCTGCGTGACTTCGACCTCACCATCGCGGCGGGGGAGTCGGTCGCGCTGGTGGGGCACACGGGTGCGGGGAAGTCCACGCTCAGCAAGCTGATCACCCGCTTCTACGAGTTCCAGGAAGGCAGTCTGCTCATCGACGGGCAGGACATCCGCAGCCTTGAGCTGGGCGCCTACCGGCGGCAGATCGGCGCGGTGCCGCAGGCGCCGTTCCTGTTCAGCGGCACCGTGGCCGACAACATCCGCTATCCGCGGCCCGAGGCGACCGACGAGGAAGTGCGCCGGGCCGCGGCGGCCGTGGGTGGTGGCGACTGGATCGACGCGCTGCCCAACGGCCTGCTCACGGACGTCGGCGAGCACGGCCGGGCGCTGTCCATGGGGCAGCGGCAGCTCGTCGCGCTGGCCCGGCTGCTCATCCAGGACCCGGCGATCGTCGTGCTCGACGAGGCCACCGCGAGCGTCGATCCGCTGACCGAGGCGCAGATCCAGGAAGGGCTCGACACGGTGCTGGCGGGGCGTACGTCGATCGTGATCGCGCACCGGCTGTCCACGATCGAGCACGTCGACCGGATCATCGTGCTCGACCACGGGCGGATCGTGGAGGAGGGTGATCATGTGACGTTGCTGGCGCGGGGCGGGCGTTACTGCGAGGTCTACAACACCTACTTCCGGCATCAGTCGCCCAACTATCGGGCGGGTACGGGGTTCGTAACGGTCAGCCAGGGCCAGGGCTAGGACTCAGTGGCGGTGTCCGTCGGCTGGTCGATGGTCCAGTTGTGGGCGAGGAGCAGCCTGCGGATGCCGTACGCGCCGAGTGGGGTGAGCTGGACGGGTGGGCTGGTCAGGATCAGGCCGAGGGTGTGACGGGGGATCTGGCGGAGGAAGCGGGCGGCGGCTTCGGCGGGGTCGGGGGAGGCGTCGTCGTCCCGCCAGAAGAGGGTTACAAGCTCGCGGATTTCGGTCCCTGTCCCTGTTTCGGCCCTGGCGGGGGTGTGAGCAGGGGTGGCGGGGTGACGGGTGGTGGAAGTGAGGACGCCGGCGGTTGTCCAGAAGGTCATCGCGGTGCGTACGCCCGTGAGCAGAGCGCCGCTCGGGTCGCGGGGGCCGGTGAGGTCGTGGGTGGCGGCGGCGATGGGCAGGGCGGGGAGCAGCATGGGGAACGGGCGCCCGGCCAGGTGGACCTCCATGAGGTGGGCGGTCAGCGGGAAGATCGCTTCCAGGGGTGACTGGCGGGAGTAGTAGGCGGCGTCCTTCTGCTCGGCCTCCACCTGGTCCCGCAGGGACCCGGCGAGCAGCCGGGCCCACACCTCCAGTTGATGCTCCTCGGCGGTCCCGCCCGCGGGGAGCCGGACGCGGGCGGCGGCTTCGCGCTCCGCGGAGGCGTGGCGTACCAGGAGGGACGCCTCGGCCTGCGCGGCCAGTGAGGGGATGGGCGGCCGGGAGCGCGGCCGTAGGGTCCGCCGTTCGCCGTCGAGCGGCGTGAGCCAGGGGAACAGCCCCGCGAACACCAGGTCGAACCGCCGGATCGTCCGCGGCAGGCCCGACTCCACCGCCGCCTCGTACACCATGAACGGATCATGCACCGTCCCGGTACGGATGCGCGCGGCCCGCGGGCGAAGGTGAGCAGATCCGCTATGGCGTGAGAAATTTTCACGTCTCAGCAGGGAGCCGCGAGGGCCGGTCAGCGGTCGCCGGTCCAGCGGGTGATCACGACCGTCGTTCCCTGGCCCGGCGCGCTCTCCAGGTGGAACTCGTCCACCAGCCGCTTCGCCCCGCCCAGCCCGTGGCCGAGCCCCTGACCTGTGGAGTAGCCGTCGGTCAGCGCGACGTCCGGGTTGGGGATGCCGGGGCCCTCGTCGGAGATCGTCAGCCGGAGCCCGGCCCGGGGCGGCGGCCGCAGGTGCTCGATCAGCAGGCTCCCTCCGCCGCCGTGGACGTAGCAGTTGCGTACGAGTTCGCTGGCGGCTGTGATGAGCTTGGTCTGGGCGATGAGCCCGAACCCGGCCTCCAGGGAGGCCGCGCGGATCGCGTGCCGGGCGGTGAGCAGGTCGCGTTCGGCGCGGATGGGGAGCGAGCGGGTCGTCCCTGGCTCACTGTCACCCAACCCCTGATCCTCTCCTTGCCGTCCGGTTACCGCCTGGTTAGTTGTCGCGTAGCAAATATATAGGATCAGCACTCCGGTCGCAGGCTCGTGTCGAGGCGAACTTGACCGCAGAGTTATTTGCTATCGTGCAAATTTGTCGGTGGCGCGTAGGATCGCGCCTGGAGAAGAGGACATGCGTTGGGCAGCATTTCCGAGGGCGTTCACGCGGTGCGACAGGCTATGCAGGCCGCTCCGCCCTATGCCGTGGTCGAGGCGATGCGTGACGCCGTGACCCTGCACTTCGCCGTCGAACGGGTCGAGGTGCTGCTGGCCGACCCCGCGCTGATCACGCTCCGTCCCGTCATGGACGAGCTCGCGCCCGGCGAACGCGGCCTGGCCATCGACGGCACCCCCGCCGGCCGCGCGTTCGCCTCCCAGACTCCCCAGCGTGAAGGCGGGCTGCTGTACCTGCCCGTCAGCGCGGGCGGCGAGCGGGTCGGCGTCCTCAGCCTGAGCTTCGCCACGCCGCCAGGCACGGCGGTCGTCGAGGACCTCCAGGAGATCGCCTCCGCGCTCGGCCACGTCCTGTGCGACGCCGACCGCATCACCGACCGCTACCACAGAGCCCGCCGCGCCGCCCGCCTCACCCTCGCCGCCGAGATGCAGTGGGCGCTGCTGCCCGGGTTCGGCCATCAGGGCGACGGCTACCGCCTGGCCGGCCAGCTCGAACCGGCCTACGCCGTCTACGGCGACAACTTCGACTGGGCCTGCGGCCCCCGCGGCCTCATCCTCTCGGTCACCGACGGCATGGGCGCCGGGGTCGAGGCCGCGATGCTCACCACGCTCACCATCACCGCGCTGCGCAACGCCCGCCGCTCGGGCGCGGGCCTGGAGGAGCAGGCGGGCCTCGCCGACGAGGCCATCTACAGCCAGTACGGCGGCCACCTCCACGTCTCCACCCTGCTGATGAGCTTCGACGCCGTGACCGGCGAGGCCGCCCTGGTGGACGCCGGCTCGCCCCGGCTGCTGCTCATGCGCGCCGGCCAGGTCCGTCACATCGAGCTGGAGCAGCAGCTTCCGCTCGGGATGTTCGGCAACACCGCCTACGCCGAGCAGCATCTGCGGCTGGAGCCGGGCGACCGGCTGATCGTGGCCAGCGACGGTCTCTACTCCTCGCGCTCCCAGAGCGGCACGGAGTTCGGCACCTCGTCACTGGAGTCACTGATCAAGTCCACCAGGATGCAGCCGGCCGATGAGGCGGTACGGACGATGATCCGGGGACTGCTGGACTTCCGGCGGGGCATGGAAGTGCTGGATGATGCGGTCGTGGTATGTCTCGACTGGACCCCGGACCCCAAACCGGGGCCGAGGCCATCCGGGCCGCATCCCGGGCGAGCACGACCATGACCGGCATCACCTCATTGAGTGGATAGCGTGTGATTGACGAGCCTGTTCCAGCTGTTGAAGCGTCCGACCCCCTCGTCGGCCACCTGCCGCCGACGGAATGGGCACTCATCGAGAGGGAGGCGGCGGCCCTGGTCGCTGTCTGGGGCCGCTCACGGCAGGCGTTCGTCACGAAGGTGTCCTCCATCCAGCTCCAGGCCATGCTGACCATCGAGAAGCACGGAACGATCAACCTGGGCCGCCTGGCCGCGGCCCTCGGCGCGGTGCCCTCGTCGGCGAGCCGCCTCTGCGACCGGCTGGAGGCGGCCGGGCTGGTCCGGCGCTCCCACTGTGAGGAGGACCGGCGCGAGCTGACGCTCTCGCTCACCCCCTCCGGGCGCGCCCTCATCGAGGAGCTGCAGCAGCTGCGGCGGGACGACCTCGCCCGGGTGCTCAGCGAGATGCCGCCCGCGGGGCGGATCGCGCTGCTGCGCGGGCTGGAGGCGTTCGCGGAGGCGGCCGACCGGGTGACGGCGCGCGAGACGCCCGAGGAGGACGACGACTGGATCCAGATCGCCGCCCGCCTCCTCGCCTGACAGCGGCGATGAGCGGGCGGGGTGGGAGTAGCGTGACGGGATGAGGGTCGGAGCGTCGTTGCTGGTCGCACTGGGGCTGCTGGTGGCGGCGGGGTGCGCGGCCGGGCAGGGGGCGGGTGGTTCTCCGTCGCCTGCGCCGGTGCCCCTGTCCACGGGTACGCCGACCAAGGCCGAACGCAAGGCGCAGTCCGCGGAGGCGCCGACGCCGGGCCCGGTGGTCACCCCGGCCGCCTCCGCCGGCGGCTGGCGATACGCGTACGTCAGCGACCAGCCAGGCTCCCGCCTCACCGACGTCACCGCCGCCGGCCCCAGGGAGGCGTGGGCCGTCGGCGCCGAGAACGACCGGCTCCTGCTGCTCCACCACGACGGCACCGCCTGGCGCAGGGCCGACCCGCCGCCGGGGGTGTCCGCGGTGCCGCCGGGCGCGGACGTCCGCGTCGCCGCCTCCGGCCCGGACGACGTCTGGCTGCTGCTTCCCGAGCTCGCGGCCGACGACCAGGTCCAGGCGCTGTCGGCCGTACGCTGGGACGGCTCCGCCTGGCGGCGGGTCCCTGGGCGCATCGAGTCGCCGTACGTCACCGACTTCGCGGTGGCCGGGCCCGCCGACGCCTGGGCGGTCCACGGCCCAGGACGCCGCGAGGCCGCGCACTGGGACGGCCGTTCGTGGACGAGGGTGCCGCTTCCCGCGTTCGCGTCGGCCCTGGGCGGCTCCGGCTCGGCCGGCCTGTGGGCCGTCGGCTTCCGCTCCTCCGGGGAGGGCGTCACCGAGAGCGAGCTGGACCAGCCCGCCGCCATGCGCTGGGACGGCCGCTCCTGGCGGCTGGTGCCCACCCCGGCGTACGCCTTCGCCCGGCCGAAGCCGGCCGAGGGCAGCGCCGCGCTGGACGGCGTGCTCGTCCTGGAGCGCGACGACGTGTGGGCGATCGGCGTGCACACCTTCAACCACGGCGAGGTGGAGGACGAGCCTGCCGATCCGCCGCCGATCCTCCTGCACTGGGACGGCCGGAGCTGGAGCAGGCAGAGCGCTCCCGCCGACAGGGGCTACTGCTGTCCGCGCCTGGCCGCGGGTCCCTCGGGCGGCGTCCTCGTCGTGACCGGCAGCCCGCGCCTGCGCGACACGTGGCGGATCGCGGCGCCGGGCGCGTCCGCGGTCCCGCTGCCGCGCCTGCCGGCGATCCCCGGTCTGAAGCGTTCGCAGTTCTTCAAGGTCGAGGGGTCGGCCCGCTCGGGCACGACGTGGGCGGCCGGCACGTTGTCGGCGGACGGCGGGTTCTGGAGTCGCGCGGCCATCGCCGCACTGTCCTGAATGTGATCAAATCTCGGGAATGGACCGAGCCCGGCAACTCGTGGGGGAGACGCTCCTCTACTGCTTCGTCTTCCTCCTGCTGACCGGCGTGTACCTCGCGTTCCTCTACACGCCGAGCGGGCGGATGGTGCCGTACGCGGGCGCGTACGAGCCGCTGCGCGGCACGATGATGACGGCCGCGTACGAGTCGATCCTGAGGATGAGCTTCGACGAGCCGGGCGGGCTGCTCGCACGGCAGGTCCACAGCAGGGTGATGATGGTGTTCGCGGTGGGCGTGGTGGCCTGGGCGCTGTTCGGCCGCGTCTGGTACGGCCTGCACCTGGCGGCGGCCCTGGCCGTGCTCGTGACGCTGGTGGTGTCCTCGCGCCGCGAGGCCGCCCGGCAGCCGCGGACGCTCGGCTTCACGGCGCTTGCCGTGGGCCTCGCCCTGCTGGCGGTCTACGCGCTCTGAGGAGGGCGTCAGCCCATCTTGAGCACGGGCTTCCACTTGGAGCACTCGCCGGTGGGCCGGGAGGCGGTGCCGCGGCAGACCTGGATGCGGATCTGCAGCACGTTGCGGTAGTCCTTCTTGAACGAGCCCACGCCCGGCCGGCAGTTGTAGAAGCCGTAGGACTTCCAGCGGCCGTTGCGCGAGTCCTGCGCCTTCAGCACGGCCCACGCGCAGCCCTTGCCGCGCGTGTCCTCCAGCTTGCCCTCCACCAGGTAGCCGAACTGGTGGATGTACCCCTTCCCCCACGACCCGGCCATGCCGTCGGCGGAGTAGACGGGCCCCCACTTCCACACCGCCGGCGTGGCCGAGGCGGGTGCGGCGGCCCCGGCCAGGGGGAGGACGACGGCGGCGGCGAACAGGGCGAGCAGACGCATGAGGGGTCTCCGTGATCGGGCAAAGAACTGGACCCCACTACAGATAGGTCCCCGTACTTGCGATCGGCTTGGAGCCCAATGGTCCGGTCAGGCGGCTACGGGGCCAGGCGGGCGGGGAAACCGCCGGTGGCGATCGGGCCCCAGCGGTCGATGTGGACGCGGATCAGCGACTTGTCCTGGCGGCGCATCGCCTCGCGGTACTCCTCCCAGTCGGGGTGCTCGCCGGCGATGCACCGGTAGTACTCGACCAGGCCGTCCAGCGCCTCGGGCATGTCGAGCACCTCGGCGCGGCCGTCCACCTGCACCCAGGGGCCGTTCCAGTCGTCGGACAGCACGCAGACGGACACGCGCTCGTCCCGCTTGGCGTTGCGGGTCTTGGCGCGTTCGGGATAGGTGGACACGACGATCCGGCCGTCGGCGTCCACGCCGCAGGTGACCGGCGAGAGCTGCGGCCGGCCGTCGGCGCGGACGGTCGACAGCAGGCCGTGATGCCGGGGGCGGAGGAAGTCGAGCAGCTCGGGCCGGTCGACCCGGCGCGCGGTGGCGATGTTCGGAGCCATTTTCTGGTGCCTTTCGGATCGTGCGTGATCCGATCCTTTCATTCCGGCTGCCCGGGGGCGGCCTACGCTTCGCGGCTTCGGTGGACCGCGCCGTTGAGCTTGGAGATGGCCTCCGGATGTCCGGCCTGGGCGGCGCGGCGGAACCAGCTCGTCGCCACCCACTGCTCGTCCCTGCTGCCGTGGGCGGTTCCGAGCCGGTACGCGGCCTCGACATGTCCGGCTTCGGCGGCCAGCCGGTAGAAGAACATGGCAACGCTCAGGTGGCCAGGGGACGTCTGCTCGAAGTCGCGTCCGTAGGTGTAGGCGAGCTGGGCGGCGACCTCCCGCCGTCGTGGGTGGTCGAGCAGTTCCGCGGCTTCACCGATGCCGGACTCGCTGGCCCGCCGCAGCCATGGCCGGGCGTCCTCGGGCCGGCTTCGTAGCAGGGCGACGACCGCTAATCGCAGGCAGTTCTGGCCGTCATGCTGGTTGCTCTGTGACAGCAGCCGGAGTCCGATCCGGCCCAGGGCCCTGAGCAGATCCTCGCGCACCGGCTGCTCCTCGGGGGCCGTGAGCACGGCCGGTACGGGAGGCGACTCCGCAGGTCCGGCAGGGGCCTCGCGGGCCGCCCGCCACAGGTGGTGCCAGGTCTTGATGTCGTCCAGCGGACCCACGTCCAGCCCGGTTCTCTCGGCAGCCGTGCAGCACGCGGTCACGAAGGAGTGCACCCACGGCCAGTCGGGCGCCCGTTTGCGCTTGCCGGTCAGGATGTCGTGCGTGGTGCTTTCCGCCAGATCTCTGCTGCTGTTGCGGGAGATTTTTCGCAGTTCGGACAGCGTGGGAGAGCCGGCCAGGGCGACCAGCTCGTTCAGCTGATCGACGAAGGCGTCCAGTGCCGTAGTACGAAGTTTCTCGGCCATCGCTCCGAACCGAAACTGAGTGATCTTCGATGTTCGCGTGGTGATGTAGGTCATATTGGCATCATCTGGCCGCCAGCTTGACGCGATCGCCCTATCCGGCTTGGTCCCAGATCGGTTGCGCTGACTCTGGACTCAGGATGGGACGTGTCCGGACGAGGCCGGATACGTCCGGACAGGCGCGATTCGCTCCGGGATCGTCCGGATCTGTCGGGAGATGTGGCGGCGGTGCGCGGGTTGGACGCATCATCATCGTGCTCGTAGGTCCCGGCAATCACAGAATCGCCCTGAATCGCATCGATCGTCCCTTATCTGGACATCGGGCTCTTGGGTCCGCAAGCAGGGACTTCTTGTGACATGCCAATGCCCATTTGGTATGGAGTGGATGGCGCTGATGCTCACGTCTTGTTGGCCGCTGTATCGTTTCGCATCGATTTGAATCATATCTACCGGGCGCATCGCCCGACGGGATCGGGGATCCATGGAAGACCTCTCAGAGGAGATGGGGAAGCCGCGCAGCAAGCGCGAGCGGCTCGCCACGGAGTTGCGACGGCTGCGCGACCTGGCAGGAATATCGGGAAGAGACCTGGCCGGCCGGATCGGCATCAGCCAGTCGAAGATCTCGCGGATCGAGTCCGGCAGCGTGATCCCCTCGCTGCCCGAGGTGACGGCCTGGGGGGACGCGGTGGAGGCGCCGTCGGAGACGCGCGAACAGCTCGCCGACCTGACGCAGGCCGTCTTCGTCGAGATGCACGCGTGGCGGACGGCTCTGCAGCAGCAGACCCACCTCCAGGACCAGATCCGGGAGCAGGAGGACCAGGCACGCTTGATCCGCGTCTTTCAGCCGTCACTCGTCCCGGGACTGCTGCAGACGGCCGAGTACGCACGTCGCGTCTTCACGCTCTTCGACCCGCCGTACGTGGAGGGTGACCTGCCCACGGTCGTCGCGGCGCGGCTCCAGCGCCAGGTGGCGCTGTACGACGAGAACCGGTCCTTCGAGTTCCTGATAACCGAGGCGGCGTTGCGTTGCCGGCCGGGGCCGGTCCGGCTCCTCCTGGCGCAACTCGACCGCATCGCGTCGGTGGCCACGCTGGAGAACGTGAGCATCGGGCTGATTCCCCAGGACGGTGAATTCCTCGTCTGCCCCTCGCACGGATTCACGCTGTACGAAAGCGACGGAAGCGTGGAGGACAGCTTCGTGGAAGTCGAGGTTACGCATATGAGGTTGACCGCCCGCAACGCGGAGGATGTCGCGTTGTATCGACGGCAATGGGCGCTGCTCGGCGACATGGCGATTTACGGGGAAGCGGCGAGGGATTTCCTCGCGAAGCTGAGCGCGGACATGCGCTCCATGGCCGGTTGACCCGGCATGCGCGCCTGCCCCGCTCGGGGAGCGACTACGGCCCAGCCTTCCCGCGGGGGCGTCGCGGCCCGCGTGCCGCGACGCCTCACCGGGGAAGACGCGCGTTACTCCTGGTCGAACTCTCCGGCGTACACCCCGCAGAGGAAGGCGTCCCACTCGGGGACCGTGAAGCGGAGCACCGGGCCGTGCGGGTCCTTCGAGTCCCGTACGAGAACCAGGTCGGCGTGGAAGGCGACCTCGACGCAGCCGCCGCCGTTGTCGCTGAAGGTGGCCTTGAACCAGCCGGTGCTCTGCGACTTGTTCTCCGTGGCCTCGTTCATTTCTTACTCCTTTTCTCCTTGGGAGGCTTCGTGCCGCCCTTGGAAATAAGGATCGAATATCGCGGTGTGAGGCCCGGTGGGATGTCCGGTGGGCTGGCCGTCATAGGTGCGTCATAGGAATTCAGTCGGAGTGTCCATGCGGTTTCAATTGCTGAACGGGATACAGGCTCACCGGGGTGATCGGCTGGTTCCCCTCGGGGATCGGCAGCAACGCCTGCTGCTCGCCCTGCTGCTGCTCGCCGAGGGGCAGTTGGTCACCATCGAGCAACTCATCGAGAAGGTCTGGGGCGAGCCGGGAATCCGCAGCGCGCGCCGTGTCCTCTCGCACTACGCCAGCGACCTGCGCGCCCGGCTCGGCAGGACCGCCTCGGGAAGCCCCGTGGTGCCGGTGTACGACAACGGCTACCGGGTCGTGGCCGAGCGGGACCAGGTCGACGCACACCGCTTCCGCGACCTCGTCAAGGCGGCCCGGCCGCTGCTGGGACAGGACGACGAGGAGGCCACGCGGCTGCTGCGGAGCGCTCTGCGGCAGTGGGGCTCCGATGGACTGCTCCCGGGTGAGCCGCTCCTCGGACTGCCGGGACCTGGGGCCGCGGGAGCGCGGGTCCGGCTGCTGGAGGAGCACCGTGCCGCGGTTCTCGCCTGCCTGGAGGCCGAGTTGCGGCTCGGCCGGCACGCTCCGCTCGTGCCTGAGCTGCAGGACCTCGTCCGGGCCTGGCCCCTGGACGAGGAGGCGACGAGGCTGCTGATGCTGGCACATCACCGCGCCGGCCGGGTGGCCGATGCTCTCGCCGCATACAAGGACCTGCGGGGCAGACTCCGCGACGAGCTCGGCAACGATCCCGGCTCGCGGGTCGAGGAGCTTCAGCAGTTGATCCTGCGTCAGGACCCTGTCCTCGATCCGCCCTCCGGCGCCTACACCCTCGATCCCTCTGGAGTGAACGTGCGATCAGCGAGTGAGATCGGAAAGAACGCTGTCCGCCTCGTCACGGACGCTGTCGGAAAGGGCGGCGTCGGAAAGGGCGGCGCGCAGACCGGCGTCTCCTGGACCCGGCACCCCGCCGAACTGCTGGAACTCGTCCGGACCCGCTTCGCGGACGATCCGGACGCGACGAACGCGCTGGCCCGGGTCGAAGCCGATCCGGTGGACGGTGCGGCCGTCACGGTCCTGGAACGGGTGCTGGTCGCCCACCTCGTCCGCGACCAGACGTTCCTGGACGACGTGGGGCGCCTGGTCGAGCAGGAGAAAGGGGCGAGGGCAAATCCCCCATCGATAGTCGCCGACACCGTCAAGAACGCAGTCGTCTACCACGCGCCCGTGCACGTCTCGGGCGATTTCACCATCTCCTGACAGAAGCGGAGGTCTGCACCACATGAGCCAGAAGACGGACGATCCCCCGGCCAAGGAGGACGGTTCCGGCGAGGAGGCGGGAAGCGCCGCCGACCAGCAACCTCAGCCGGACCACCAGAACAGGGATGACACCACGCCGCTGAGCGCGGAGGACGCGCTTCACGCACTGCGTCACGGGGGTGAGGACGAGGCGGAGCGCGCGGAGGCGGCACAGGCGGCCGCCATCGCGGCCCGCGTCATGGAACGGCTGAACGGTGACCCGCTGGGCATGCGGATCAACACGGTGGCCCTGTTCAACGGACGCGTGGACGTGGCCGGCGGGATGTCCCTCGGCGGGGGCGGACAGCGCGCCGGACGTGTCACGACGAAGATCAGCCCCAGAGGGCTGGCACGGTGGACCAAGGGCCACTTCCCTCCACCCCGCTTCGACGAGGCGCTGCGCGTCCTCGTCGAGCACCGGCTGCTGATCCTGGCCCTCCCTCCTGGCGGGCGTCGCACCACGGGGATGAACCTACTGGTCAGAGCGATGGAGCGGCATCCGGACGGCGGATGTCACATGGTGGTGGACGCGTCCGTCCTGAGGGAGGCGCAGTGGACGCCGCCCGAGTCGAACGCCGGCTACCTTCTCGTCCTCGACGGCGCCGTCACCGGGCTGGATCCCGGGCTCATCGACGAGCAGTGGATCGATGACATGACGGACCGGCTCAAGGAGAGGACAAGCTACCTCGTCCTGGTGACAGGCCCGCCCAAGGGCGCGCTGGTCCAGGCCGGGCGTTCCGGTCAGGTCATCACCACGCTCGGCCGGCTCGACCCCATAAGCCTCATCGAGCGGCACCTCCGCGAGCGCGAGCCCACGCCCGAGGAGGCGGCGGAACTGCGGCGCCGGCTCAGCGACGCGGGCGCGCTGGAACTCCTGCGAGAGGATCCCAGGCCGCGAACGGCCGTTCGCCTGGCTGCCGTGATCCGGGAGGGCAAGGACCTGGTGACCGCCGTCAGGGACCTGCGCGATCCCACCGCCCAGGTCCACGCGTGGTTCAGCCGTTGCCGGGAGCCGGAGAGCACGAGCTTCGCGCTGGCCGCGGCAGTGCTCGACGACGCCACCTACCTCACGGTCTCCGACGCCGCCACCGCCCTCTACAAGCAGCTGACCCCGCCCACCGAAGCTCCGGTCGACCTGCGGTTCCGGGAGCGCCTGGAGTCGGACCATCCGTGGCTCCAGGTCTCGCTGGGCTCCGGAGCCGTTCCCGGCGACGTGGCGCCACGGGTCCGCTATCGCAATCCGCTGGTGAGGCAGGCGGTGCTGGGTTACGCCTGGACCTCTCTCGACGGCCGGCGCTCCGCACTGCTCGCCTGGATCCGGCAGCTGGTCACCCATCCCGACATCGACGTGCGAGCGCGGGCCGCCGTGGCCGCCGGTGTCCTGGGCTGGAGCGACTACGACCACGCCCTCCATCGCTACCTCCGGCAATGGGCCGAGAGCAACTCGCTCGTGCTGCGCCAGAGCGCGGCCACCGCACTCGACGTCGTCGGCGGTCATCCCGATCTCACCGAGGCCGTCTGGAACCTGCTGGAGGACTGGGTGGCGGAGGCGGACACCCCCGGTCAACGACGGCGAGGGCTGACGGCCGCCGTGACGTTGGGCAGCAGGCTGGGTGCCTCCCGTCCGGACCGCGCCACCCGCGCGCTGCGCGTGCTGCTGAACCGTGAGGAGAAAGATTGGGGCACGCTGCTGCCGGTCGGTCTGAGCCTGTTCCGCCTGATCGAGCACGGCTGCGTGAGCGACGTGCTCTCGGCGCTCCTGGACTGGTCACAGCCACAGGACAACTCGACCGCGGTCGCGAAGGCGCTGTCGGCCTTCGTCTTCGTGGCCGGACTGCCCGCGGGCGAGACGACGGCCGCGCTGGCGGGGCCTGAACACCGCCCCTCCACGTGCCCGCTGCTGCTGGCCGGAGCCGAGGGGAACCTGGTTCCGCTGACCGAGCTCTGGGCTCGTGCGCTGTCCCGCCGGCAAGTGCAGGACCAGGCGCTGGAGACTCTGCGCGACTACCTGGACGAACATGCCGGCCGGGACCGGACGGCCTATCGCAACGTACGGCTGCTCGCGCTGGCGGTGGCGAAGCGTTCAGGCAGGCATCGGGAACGGCTGCTGTACCACCTCGACGACTGGGCTCGGGCGGCAGGCCGCCGCGACCATCCCGCCGCGCAGATCCGCGCCGCGCTCGATCAACGATCCGCATACGCGACAGGAAGGACCTGATCATGGAGGCGTTCACCTACAACCCGATTCTGAAGAGCTCCGGTCTGCCGCTCGTGCTGCCGCGCAAACCCCTGCGTCCGCCGGCTCCGGGGACGGCCCTGGTACTGGTGCCGCGCAAGGGTGATCTGCTGACGATCCGGCACGGCGAGTCCATCCCGGACGCCTGGTACGGCACCTATCGGCACACCTACCTCGTCGATCTGCGCGAGCACCGGCTGGTCCTGCACATACCGTTGCTCAGCAGCGACCCCGCCTTCGGATTTCCGAGTCTGGTCCGGCTGAACTGCCGGGTGGCGGAACCCGACGAAATAGTCTCGCGCGGCATCACGGACGTCAGCGGCGCCCTGTACCTGCCCATACAGAGCATGTTGCGCAGGGTCTCGCGCAACTACGACATCGGCGAGCTGCATCGGGCCGAGGACGCGCTGACCGAGTCGATCCGGGGCTTCAGCGGCGATGCCGCTCTCCGCCTCCGCAACATCACCGTTGAGCTCGTGGTCGACAACGGCGAGATCCTGGCCAGCGGCCGGGCATACCGCGAGATAGAACGCGAGACCCGGCTCATGGAGATGCGCAGGGAGCGGCACCTGCGCATGCTTCGCAGAGACGGAGCCGAAGGGCTGGTCGCCGAGATCATGGAACGCGAGGGGCCTCGTGCGGCGTACGAACTGATCGCCGGCGCCGAACGGGAAGAGCACCAGGAACTGCTGACCGCATGGAACAAGGTCATTTCGGAGGCGGGCACGGAGCTGGAGCCGTGGGAGGTCGTCCAGGCCGAGCGGGCGCTGCGGGACCGGGTCACCGGCGGGTCCTCGGCGCCGTTCGGGGGAATCCGCTCGGGGAGGCTGCGCGGTTCCCTCTACGCCGGCTCAGCCACGGGGGCCGGCCATGAGACGCCGAGCGACGCCGTCATGGAAGAACACGGCACGGCCGAGAACGGCTCCCACCGCCCCAGCCGCGTCCGCGGGCTCAAGCTGACGAAGATCGACGACGCGGACGGGTGACCCAGCAGGTGACGGAGGTGAAGGTATGCGGGGCCGGCCTCCCCGACCCGTCCGGAACGGGCGTCGTGTGGCACTACATGGCCCCACGGGTGCTGGCCATCGGCGTCTGGACCGAGCGGTGCGAAGGGCGAGGAGAGGACGCCGAGCCGCTGTTCACGCACCGGATGCCGGACGGGGAGGGGATCCTGGGCGTCTTCGACGGGCTGGGCGGCGCCGGGGCGGGGGCCTCCTGTGAGCTGTCCGACGGTACGCGCAGGAGCGGGGCCTGGATCGGGGCCCGGCTCGTCAGGGCCGGTGTCGAGGCATGGTTCCGCAGCCAGGGCCCGGACCCTGATCCCGGGGGCACGCCGGAGTCGCTGCGCGGGCACCTGGCGGAGCTGTTGTCCAGCGTGCCGGCGCCGCCTCCCAGCAAGATCGTCAGCCGGATGCGGAAGTGGCTCCCGACCACCATGGCCGTACTGCGCTACCGGCTGGACGGGGAGGCGGCCGAGTGCCGGGCGCTCTGGGCCGGCGACTCGCGGGTGTACGCGCTGAGCCGTGAAAGCGGCTTGCAGGCGTTGACCCGGGACCACACGGAGGAGACGGACTGCCTGCGGCAATTGACGCAGGACCCGCCGATGACCAACCTGATCTGCGCCGGCCAGGAGTTCGTCATCGACTCGCACACGCTGCGACTGCCCTTGCCGTGCGTCCTGGTCTGCGCCACCGACGGCTTCTTCGGCTATGTCGGGACGCCCGCGCACTTCGAGTGTCACCTGCTGAGCACCCTCCAGGAGGCGCGCGACGAGCAGGAGTGGGCCGAGCTGCTGGCGAGGCTGGTGTCGAGCTACACCGGCGACGACGCCTCCCTCAGCCTCGCGGCGTTGGGGTTCGCGGACTTCGCGCAGCTTCGATCGGGCTTCATCCGCCGTGCGCGGGAGGCCGAGGCACGCTACCGCCCCGCCGATCTCCCGGCGGAGGACCTGACGGCGTCGGAGTGGCGCCTGCGCGCCTGGGACGAGTACCGGCCGGCCTATGAGCGGCTCATGCCGCCGGCGAGGCCCGCGAAGGAGCCGGCGTGAGGGCCGGCCAGCTCATCAGGGGCTATCGCATCACCAGCGAACCGACCAACAGCGGCGGCGGAAGATGCATGTGGGCCTTCGCCGAACGCGGGCGGCACGAGTACTTCATCAAGCGCTTCCTGGATCCGAAACGGCCGAAACCCGGCGCCACGGCGAGCGCGGCCGGCGTCCGGCTGCGTCTGGAGGTGTGCGAGGAGTTCGAGCGGCGGCACAGGGCCATGATGGAGCGGCTGCCTCGGGACGCCCCTGGCGGCGGCAACCTGGTCCTCGCGCTCGACTTCTTCCTCGAAGGCGTCACGTACTACAAGGTGACCGAACGCGTCCACGCGCTCCCGCTCCCCCGGCCGCAGGCGTTGACGGCCGGGGAGAAGGCCGTGCTCCTGCGCACGCTGGGGCTCAGTGTGCGGCTGCTGCACCGCATCGGTGTGGTGCATGGAGACCTGAAGCCCGGCAACGTCCTCGTCGGGAGGAGACGACCGGGCGCCTTCTACACGGCGAAGCTCATCGACTTCGACGATGCCTACGTCTCGGGCAGTCCGCCGGCGCGGGAGGACATCACGGGGGACTCGGTGTACGCGGCTCCTGAGTGGCGCCGCTACGTGCAGGGGGACGCCGGCATGCGGCCGGAGTGGCTGACGACGAAGACCGACGTCTTCGCGCTGGGACTGATGACACACGTCTACCTGACCGGCTCCCTGCCCGGGTTCGACGACCGGTTCGGGTCGCCGGCCGACGCCGTGCTGGCCGGCGCGGAGCTGCGCGTCGACGACCGGCTGGCCGAGCCCATGCGGGCCCTTCTCAGCGCGATGACGTCCAGGACCCCCATGGCCCGGCCGGGGATGACGATCTTCCTGGAGATGCTCAAGGACTCCAGGATGTGCGAGCTGCGCAGTCGGTCCGTGACCTCGCCGGGCTCACGAGTGCGCATCAGTATGAGAACGAAGGAGAACCATTCATGAACAACGACGACGGCTACCGAGGCAACCTGCGGTACGCGGTGGACATCGTGCTCTGCATCGACGTGACCGAGAGCATGGCTCCGGTCCTCGACACGGTGAAGAAGAGCGCCCTCACCTTCCACGACCGGCTGAGCCACGTGATGGGCCGGAAGGGCAAGGAGATCAGCCAGCTCCGGCTCAAGGTCATCGCGTTCCGCGACTTCGGCGACTTCGCCGAGGACGCCATCGAAGAGACCGAGTTCCTGACGTTCCCCGGTGAGGCGACGGAGTTCGACCAGTTCATCCGGCGGCTGCGCGCCTCGGGCGGCGGCGACGTCCCCGAGTCAGGACTGGAGGCGCTCGCGCTGGCCATGGGCGCGCCGTGGGAGAAAGGGCTGGACCGGCGCCGCCACGTCATCGTCATGTTCACCGACGCGCCTGCGCATCCGCTCCGGTCGCCGCAGGCGGTCGCCGCGCACACCTATCCCCAGCACATTCCCCGGGACATGGACGAACTGTTCGAGCAGTGGGGATACACCAGGAGCCAGGCTTCGATCATGGACAATGGCGCCAAGCGCCTCGTCCTCTTCGCGCCCGATGCCTATCCCTGGACCGACATCACCGAAGAGTGGAACATGACGCTGCACTTTCCGTCCACGGCCGGACAAGGGCTGGAGGAGCTCGAACTCGACGAGATCATCGACACGATCGCGAACAGTCTGTGAGCACTTCCGGCCCGAACTGGCGGTGCTCCCTCTGTGACGTGTGGAACGGTTACCCCGACGCCACCTGCCAGGGCTGCGACACCGGACGTGGCCCCGTACCGGCGCAGGCCGGCGCGCTCTTCTTCCCGCCCCCGCCGAGGCCCGCCCCCTCCCGGCCAGTTCCATCGATGCCTCCTCCCGTACGAGTGCTTCCTCCCAGCGTGATGGCCCACCCGTGGCCGCCGCCGGTCCATCCCGTCCGGCGATCGTCCGACCAACTGGTGGGCTGGGTGGTCGCCGCGGTCGTCGCAGGTATGTTGCTCTTTCTCTTCGTCGTGGCCGTCGCGTTGAGCGCCGCGGCGAACCAAGGAAGAGTGTCGCGGTCCGACGCCGTCTCGTCGCACGAGAGGAGGGGCATCGTCCTCGCGCACCACTACGTCAAGGCCGCCTCGTCGACGAGGGCGACGCGGACGGCGCGTGGGTCGTCGCCGGACAGCGGCACCGCGAAGACGGCCGTGTGCGGGCCCGCCCCGTAGACCACGAAGCGGGTTCCGTCCTCGTCCCAGGTCTCGCGTACGTCGGAGGTGAGCCGCGCGGACGCCGAGCAGTACGCGGGGCTGCGGCGCAGCAGGTGCAGCGAGGTCTCCAGGGGGACGTCCCCGGAGGCGGGCGGCGCGGTGAGCGGCGGGCGGAGGCGGACCCGGAGGCGGCGCAGCGGGACAAGCCAGTGCCGGTCCAGTTCGGAGGAGAGGGCGAGCAGCGCCACGACCTCCAGGACGGCCACGGGCCCGATCGGCGGTTGCGCGGCCGGCGCGGTCGTCGCGAGGAGCCCGGCGGCGAGCAGCAGCCCGGCACGGGCGAAGGACCGTACGTCCACGGGCTTGGCGTGGTCGCCGAGGCAGCCGCAGGACGCGGCCGGCGCGGCCACGTAGGCGTAGCCGAGGTAGCCGAGGAAGCCCGCCGCCAGCAGCGCGGCGGCCGCGCCGTCCAGGGGGTGGAGCGGCGGGACGAGCAGCGCGGCGGCCACGGCGAGCTCGGCCAGCCCGACGAGGCGGAGCGCGGGGACCGCGCGCGCCGCGCCGACGAGCCGGGCCAGGGCGCTGCGCCCGGCCTGGGCCCGCATCCGCCTGCCGAACAGCTTCATCAGCCCGGCCCAGAGGAGGAAGAGGGCGATCACGTACGGCTGCGACGCGGCGATCCCGTTCAACACGCTCCTCCTAGTGGGGGGAGAACACGGTGGCGATGTCGACCTCGTTGGTGTCCGGCCGCCAGGCGCCCAGGATCTGCACGTGCTGGGCGACCTTCAGCAGGGACAGGTCCGAGGTGGGCGGCGACTCGGAGTGGATGGCGACGGACTTGCCGGGCACGACGTGGCACAGGACCTCGTGCCCGTTGTGGTCCAGGCGGAGGGTCTGGTCCTTGATGTCGGTGATGTGGCCCTTGATGTTGACGATGTTGAGCCACACCGCCTCGGCGGCCAGCATGCCGTCGGGCATGCGGACGCCGCGGGCGTACAGGCCGTCGCCGGGTTTGGCCTGGTCGAAGCCGACCGGTCCGAGTTTCCACAGGCTGGTGCCGTCCACGACGCGGATGGTGTGGAAGACCATGTTCGAGCCGAGGACGAGCAGCGTGTTGTCCTTGATCGAGCGGATCCGGCCCTCGGCGAAGTTCGGGTCGGGCGCGCCGGGCTCCACGCCGGTGGTGGAGGCGGCGAAGGCGGCCTCGGGGCCGAGTGAGCCGAGCGCGGTGGCGGCCACGACGCCGGCGCCGCCGCCGAGCACGGCGGACTTGAGCACATCCCGTCTGCTGCGCATGCCGGGCCCCCTCACGCCGCCGAGATCTCGGCCGGGCGCAGGCCCGCGGACAGGCTGGCGATCGCGCTGAAGGCGGCCGGGGTGAGGTCGATCAGCCGGTTGCTCGCGCAGGTCGCCCCGCAGCAGCTCCGCTCGCCGCAGAACAGGTCGGTCTGCGGGCCGCAGTCGGCGATGGAGGTGACGACGCTCGTACCGGTGCACAGGGCGGTGGTGCGGTGCCGGAAGCCGCAGGTGCGGCGCGACAGGCTGACTCCGCAGGAGTCGGGGCGGGTGATGGCCCAGCAGGCGTCGGAGGTGTTGGGCCAGGCGTGCTGGAGGCTACCGGAGTTGCAGGTTCCGCAGGCTCCCTTGCCGGTGCTGCTGCACGGTCCCCAGGCGTTGCCGCAGCAGAACCAGGAGACCTCTCCTTGGACGGGGCCGAGTAAGTCGGCGGGCGGGCCGGACGTGGTACGCGCCATGCGCGTCTCCCTTCGGGTGAGCTCCGGGGGGTCTCGACGGATCGAGGGGTGAAGCTTTCCGACTCGATCCATGAGTACCATGTAAGGATTTTTCGTCAATGCCTGATTTGTGGCCGGAGGAGCCCGAAGGGGTGAGGAGGGAGGGGAGGGGGGTGGCGTCCCGGGTGGTCACCAGGGAGGTCACCTGGGACGCGGGGTGCTGCTCGGGACTCTTACGTGATCTGACGCGCCGTCAGGACGCCGGGGTCAGGACGCCGGCGTCGGGGTTTCCGTCGGAGCCTCCGTGGGGGCGTCCGTCGGGGTTTCGGTGGGTGTGACGGTCGGCGTCTCCGTGGGGGTCTCCGTCGGCGTCACGGTGGGCATGTCCGTGGGCGTGTCCGTGGGCGGCTCGGCCGGAGGGACGGTCGGGGTGGCGGGCGGCGTGGGGCATTCCGCCGGCGTACGCCACGACGGCGCCGGGGCCCACCAGTGCCGGAGCTTGCCCCAGCCCTTCCAGGAGCGCTTGACCGGCCGCGACAGGTCGTAGACGTACAGGGCGGTGCCGCCGTCCGTGCCGTCCTGGGCCGCGGGGGTCCCGGTGGTCGCGGGGGCCGGGGTCGCCGGCGTCGCGGGGGTGGCGGTGGTCGCGGCGGTCCCGGTGGTCGCGGTGACCGACACCCAGTCGTCCTGCTTGACCGCGCCGTTGCCGCGGCGGCCCGCGATCGTGCGGGTGTCCTCGCCGATCGTGTACGTCCGCTCGAAGCCGTCCTGGCTGCGTACCGTGATGGAGCCCTCGGAGACGGCGGTCGCCCGGCCCGTCTGGGCGGAGAGCGTCACCGAGCCGCAGCCGTCCTTCGTGGCCACCGCGAACTCGCCGTGCATCGCTCCGACGAAGCCCCAGGGGCTGAGCGGCGCGAGTTCGGGAACAGGGGCCTCCGTGGGGGGCACGGTGGGCGTCTCGGTCGGGGTCTCCGTGGGGGTCGCGGTGGGGACGTCGGTGACGGTGACCGTGTCCGTGGGGGTCGGGGTGGCGGTGGGGTCGGCGGGCGTGGCGCCCGCCGCCGCCCCGGCCACGCCGGCGCCGCCCGCCGCCATTAACACGGCGGTGGCGGCGACGAACACCGGCCGCCGGATCCGGCTGTCGCGATGATGATCGGCCTGCATAGGCGTTACCTTTCGTCTCATTCGCTGACATTCAACTCATGAGAACCCCGCCGGACTAAGGCATCCGTAAGCTGCCGCCCCTCGCGCCCGAGCCGTGGGGTCCTGCCCGGAAAGCGCTGCCCACTTACGCGGCACCTATGCCGAGATGCGACGATCGGTACGTTCGACCCATTCGGCGATAGGCGAAAGCATGGCAAGTGACCAGGGCCGCAGGGCTCTCGTGGTCCGGGGCGGCTGGGAAGGGCACGCCCCGGTCGAGGCCACGGAGCTCTTCATCCCCTTCCTCGAGAAGAACGGGTTCGAGGTGCGGAGGGCGGACTCGCCCGTGCCGTACGCGGACGCTTCGTACATGTCCGGCGTCGATCTCATCGTGCAGTGCTACACCATGGGAACCATCCAGCCCGAGGAGCTGAAGGGCCTGGAGGCCGCCGTCCGGGCCGGCACCGGCATGGCGGGATGGCACGGCGGCATCGCCGACTCCTACCGCAACTCCTCCGACTACCTGCACCTCATCGGCGGCCAGTTCGCCTGCCACCCCGGCAAGCACCCCGACGAGCGGGAGGGCACGCAGGCCGACAACTTCGTCCCCTACACGGTCAACCTGCTGCCCGAGGCCGCCGAGCACCCCATCACCGCCGGCCTCGCCGACTTCGACCTCGTCACCGAGCAGTACTGGGTGCTCGCCGACGCCTACATCGACGTGCTCGCCACGACCACCCAGAAGGTCCGCCCCTGGGACCCGTGGCACCGCGAGGTGACCTCGCCCGCCCTCTGGACCCGCCGCTGGGGGAAGGGCCGCATCTTCGTCACCACCCCCGGCCACAGCCTCGACGTCCTCCGGCACGACACCGTACGCACGATCATCGAGAGGGGCATGTTGTGGGCCAGCCGCTGAACGTCGGCGTCGTGGGATGCGGCGCGATCTCGGCCCAGTACCTCCGCACCATCGACCGCCTGCCGGGGCTGCGCCTCGCGGCCGTCGCCGACCTCGACCCCGGCCGGGCCGCCGCGGCGGTCGCCCCCTGGCCGGGCACCCCCGTCCTGCCCGTCGCGGACCTGATGGCCGACCCCGGCGTGGACGTCGTGCTCAACCTCACCGTCCCGGCCGCCCACGCCGAGGTCGCGTTACAGGCGATCGCGGCCGGCAAGGACGTCTACTGCGAGAAGCCCCTGGCTGCGAACTCGGCCGACGCGGCGCGGGTGCTGCGGGCCGCCGAGGCGGCCGGCGTACGGGTCGGCTGCGCGCCCGACACCGTGCTCGGCACCGGCACGCAGACCGCGCGCAAGGCCGTGGACGACGGCCTCGTCGGCCGTCCGGTCGCCGCCACCGCCACGATGGTCACCCCCGGCCACGAACGCTGGCACCCCAACCCCGACTTCTACTACGTCCCCGGCGGCGGGCCTCTTCTCGACATGGGGCCGTACTACGTCACCAGCCTGGTGACGCTCCTCGGCCCGGTGACGTCCGTGATCGGCGCGGCCTCCCGGCTGCGCGGCAAGCGCACGATCGGCTCGGGACCCCGGCGCGGCGAGGAGATCCCCGTGTCCGTGGACACGCACGTCACCGGCGTCCTGGTGCACGAATCGGGCGCGCTGTCCACGCTGGTGATGAGCTTCGACGCGGCGGCCACCAAGGCGCCGAACATCGAGGTGCACGGCGAGCGCGGCTCGCTGGTCGTCCCGGACCCGAACCACTTCGACGGCGTCGTCCGGCTCTCCGGCGTGGGCGACGAGGGCTGGCGTGACCTGCCGGAATCGGCCGGTTACGTGGCCGCGGGCCGCGGCGTCGGCCTGGCCGACCTCGCCACCACCCCGGCCGGTCAGGAGCCGCGCGCGGGCGGGACGCTGGCCTTCCACGTCCTCGACGTCATGGAGTCGCTGCTGGCCTCGGCCGCTTCGGGAGCGGCGGTCACGGTCGCCAGCACCTGCGAGCGTCCGCCGGCGGTGCCCCTGCTGACCCTCTGAGCGCATGGGTCATGGGCGCGGGGAGGTACGCGTCCATGACCCGGCAGGTCACCTCGAGCCGGGGAATCCGGCGTAGTAGCCGCCGATCTCGTCGTGGTAGCGGGTGTCCCGGTAGGTGTCCTCGTCGAACTCCGGGGCCTTCTTGATCTCCTCCTTCGTCCGCCCGACGTGGATCGTGCGGGCGGCCTCGTCGATGTGCTCCACCGCCCCGGCCGGGATGAGCACCTTCTTGCCGAAGATCCACGGGCCGGTGTCCACGATCAGGTAGCTGTCGCCGACGGCGTGGTTCGCCTCGTCCACCGAGCCGACCTTGCCGTCGGTGGCGTCCACCTCGAAGCCGGTGAGGTCGAGCGACTCGCGCAGCCCGAGCTCCGGCCGGTAATGCCACAGATTCTCGATAGCCATGCCTCGGCCCCTACCCCCTCACAGCGCGCCAATCGCCACCCCGACCAGCGCCAGGCTCACCACGGATGCGGCCGCGCGCAGCGTGTTCCACGCCGTCCACCTGCGCGAATAGTCCTTCCACGGCATCGTGCCGGCGTCGAGCGCGTTGTTCATCGGCACGTTGACCGCCACGGTGACGAGGAACGAGCCGGCGAAACCGACGCCGGCCGCGGCGAGGAACCACACCGCCGCCGCGCCGTCCGCGAGGAGCCCGGCCACGAGCGCCGCCACCGGCGAGCCCAGGAACACGAGGAACAGCCACGGGTTGAGGATCTTGCGGTTGACGCTGCGCATCGCCGCCTCGGCCCGCTCGGGCTCGACGGCGTTGAGGCCGGGCATGACGGACATCGAGAAGGCGTAGAAGAGGCCGGCGAGCAGCCCGTGCAGGACGAGCGTGAGCAGGGCGAGAATCAGCATGTCCCCATCGTGGAGCCGGGCGGGTGAGACGGTCCATGCACAGGACGCTCACCCGCATAAGCGACGCTCTACGACCCCGAAGGGACCAGCCCGCCCGCCCGCACCAGCGCGACGGCCCGCTCCAGGTCGGGCGTCTGGTAGCGGTCGTCCCCGAGCGCCGCGACGGAGCGGCGCAGCTCGGCGTGCAGCGCCCGCGTCCCCGCGCCGAGCGGCAGCCCGGCCATGCGCGCCGCGACGAGGTCCACGCCCTGCGCCGCCATCAGGTACTGGACCGCCAGCACGACCTCCAGCCGGTCGAGGTTCTCGTGCAGGTGCCGGAGCGAGGCCATCGCCATCGTGTTGTGGTCCTCCTGGCCGTCCTTCACCGGGCGCGACAGGGTGCCCGCCGGATGGGCCCTGACCTGCATCTCCGGCACCAGGGCGGCGGCCACGGTCTGCACCTGCACCAGCCCCGAGTTCAGCCCGGGGGTCCCGCCGGCCAGGTTCGCGGGCAGGCCGTAGCTCCAGCGCGGCGACAGCAGCCGTCCCGACAGCTCCTGCGACAGCACGCCGACGTCGGCGATCTCGGCGTTCAGGCTGTCGGCCGCATGACCCATGATCGAGGCGTCCCAGTTGCCGCCCATCACGAACTCGTACCCGTCGCCGCGCCGGAACACCAGGGGGTTCGAGGTCGAGGAGTTCGCCTCCCTGCGGAGCGCCCGGCGGGCGTCGCCGAGCTCGTGCCACAGACCGGCCAGGATGTGCGGGGCCGCGCGCACCGACACCGCGTCCTGCACCCGGGGCTCGTAGTTCGCCGGGTCGAGCCGCCGCCGCCCCTCCTCCGTCATCCAGCCCGACCCCGCGACCAGCGCCCGCAGCCGCGCCGCGACCGCGTTCTCCTCGGGGATGTGCCGCTCCGCGTGCGTACGCGCGTCCAGCGCTCCCTGCTCGGCCCTGGTCGCCTCCATGAACAGCGCGAACGCGCCCTCGGCCTGACCGGCGAGCACCCTCGCCCGGCGTACGGCGTCCAGGAACGAGGCGGCGACCACGGTGCTGCCGCTGACGATCGGCAGCGCCTCCCCGGCCTGGAGCGTGAACGTCGCCGCCAGCCCGGCCCGTGGCAGCAGCGTCGAGGCCGGCCCGACCGCGCCCCCGTATCTGACCGGCGCGTCCTCGCCGATCAGCGCCAGCCCGGCCGCCGCCTGCGGCTGGAGGTCGCCGGTGCCGAGCGAGCCGATCTGCGGCATGAGCGGCACCACCCCGGCGTTGACCAGGTCGAGCAGCCGCTGCGCCACCTCGGGGCGGACCCCGTAGTGGCCGCGGGCCATCTGGTTGGCCTTGATCACCATCGCCAGGCGCGCCACCCGGTCGGGGAACGGCTCCCCGACCCCGGCGGCGTGGGAGCGGAGCACGTTCCGCTGGAACGTCTCGGCCTGCGCCGGGTCCAGCGGGCGGTCCTTGAGCGGCCCGAGCGCCTGGTTCCACCCGTACACCCGCAGGCTGCCGTCCGCCAGCGCCGCGAGCGCGCCGGCGCGGGAGGCCCGCATGCGCTCGGCCGCGGAGGGAGCGATCCGGACGGTGACGGGCCGTCCTTCCAGGATCGCGAAGGCGTCCTGGACCGAGAAAGACCCGCCGTCGAGCACCAGCGCCGCCGGCCGCGGGACCGGGGCCGGCGGTTCGGCCACCGCCTGCCCCGGCACCACGCACAGCCCCGCCACCAGCCCCGCACCCGCGGCCAGCCGCCGCAGAGGAGTGAGATCCATACGGCTCCGTTGTAGCCGGGTCCGGCCGGTCGCCGCCGCGCGCCCCGGCGCCCCCGGCCGGACCCTGACCCGCTCTCGACCGGCCCCTTACGGGCAGGGGGCTCCCGTCGCACCTTGGTCAACTCGGTCCTGTGCGGGCTGAAAGAGATCATGTAAGGTGAGCGCGGCCCGTCCCCCCAACGGCCTGGAGCCCGCCGTGCCGCAGCCTTCCCGCCGCCAGGTTCTCTCCCTGCTTCCCGCCGCCGGTCTGCTGGCCGTGGCCGGCCCGCTGCGGGCCGCCGCCGCGGCGGGCGGGTTCGACCACGCGCGGCTGATCGCCAACACCGTCGCCATGCTCGCCGGCACCCCCGAGGTCAACGCCCGGCCGGAGGTCGCCGCGAAGCTGGCCGCCGTGCTCGCCACCGCCAGGCAGCGGCTCGCCGCGATGGACCGGGCGGGCGACGGCGAGCTGTTCGCCGGCCTCGCGCTCGGCTCCGACGACGTCAACCTGCGGCTCGCCTTCCAGTACCTGTACGAGATCGCGCTCGCCACCCGCGTCCCCGGCGGGCAGCTCGCGGACGACGCCGCCGCCCAGCGCCGGGTCGCCGACGGCCTGATGTGGCTGCACGAGCGCTACTACGGCGACCAGGCGAAGGGCTACTACGGCAACTGGCACACGTGGGAGATCGGCATCCCCACCCACGTCACCAGGACGCTCGCGCTGCTGGCCGACCGGCTGCGCGCGGAGCGGCCCGAGCTCACCGCCGCCTACGTGGCCGGCATGGACGCCTACCTCCGCAACGGCAGGAACGGCGACGTCGACCTCGACTCGCGCTTCCACACCGGCGCGAACCTGGCCGACATCACCGCCAACCGCATCCTCCAGGGCGCGGTGACCGGTGACGACGCCCGCGTCGCCAAGGCGGTCGCCGACCAGGCCACGGTCTTCGCGACCGTGGACCCGTACGCGCTCCAGCACGGCGTCACCGACGGCTACTACCGCGACGGCTCCTTCATCCAGCACGGCTCGGTGGCCTACACCGGCTCCTACGGCCGCGCCCTGCTGACGCGCGTCGTCCAGACGCTGAAGACGCTGGACGGCGCGACGGCGGCGGCCGGCTCGGCCGACCTGCCGGGCGTCGTCTACCGCTGGGTCGCCGACGGCTTCGCCCCGCTCATCTTCGAGGGCTGGATGATGGAGATCGTCAAGGGGCGGGCGGTGTCGCGCACCGGCACCGGCTACGCCGACGTCAACGTGGTCGTGGAGGCGGTCGCCGACCTCGCCGACCACGTGCCCGCCGAGCAGGCCCTCGCGCTGAAGAAGTACGTCAAGCACCTGCCGGCCGCCGACACCGCCGCCTTCGTCTCGCCGGTCAGCATCGCCCGCTACGCCGCCATCCGCGCGGACGCCTCGATCCCGGCCGCCGACCTCAACCCGCCGGAGCGCAGCGTCGCCTTCAACGCCATGGACCGCACCGTCCACCGCCGCCCCGGCTACGCCTTCGCCCTCGCGCGCAGCTCCGAGCGGATCAGCAAGTACGAGTACATGAGCGGCGAGAACCTCATGCCATGGTTCCAGGGCGACGGCGCCCACTACCTCTACCTGGCGGGGGAGGACCAGCGGGCGGTGTTCGGCGTCGACTACTTCACGACGGTCTCGCCGTACCGGCTGGCCGGGGTGACCGCGCCGGTGGAGGAGCGCCGCACGGTACCCGAGCTGTACGGCGGCCGCCTCTGGTACGACAACCCGGACCATCCGCTGAACTTCACCGCGTCGTCGGAGTCCCAGAACGCCTACGTGTACTTCCCGGTGGCGCGGAACGCCTTCTCGGGTGGCGCGACGCTCGGCGCGTACGGCGTGGCCGGCATGGTCCAGTCGGACGACGCCGCCTGGGCCGCCAAACAGGCGGGCCTCCTGCCGGACGACTTCGTCGCCTACCGCAACGCCCGCGCCGTCAAGTCGTGGTTCCTGCTCGACGACGAGATCGTGGTGCTGGCCGCGGACGTCTCCGGCCAGTCGGGGCGGGCCGCCGTGACCACGGTGGACAGCCGCATCGCCGCGCCCGCCGACGTGGTGGCGCTCACCGGCGAGACCTGGACCGGCTCGCCGTGGCAGCCGGGGCCGGCGGGCGTGCCGCGCTGGCTCCGTTACGCCAACGCCACCCGGGGCACCGCCGTCGGCTACGTCTTCCTCACCCGCCAGCCGGTCAGCGCCGGCCTGGAGACGGTGACCCGCAGCCGCCGCGTCGTCCGCACGTCCAATCCCGACACCCCGGTCACGAAGAACGTCTTCACCGCCTCGGTCACGCATCCCGCGTCGGGCGAGCTGCCGGCCCTCGCCTACGCCCTCGTCCCGAACGCCACCGAGGCCCGCCTGCGCGGCTACGCCGGGGGGCCGCTGACCGTGCTGGCCAACGACCGGCACGTGCAGGCGATCGAGCACAAGGGGCTGGGCCTGCTCGCCGCGAACGTCTTCACCGACGGGCCCCGCCACGCCGGCCGCCTGCTCGTGGACGGCCCGGCCTCGGTCGTCGTGCGCTCGTCCGGCTCGCGGGTGAGCGTCGCCGTCGCGGACCCGACGACCCGGCGCGACCGGGTCACTGTCGTGCTGCGCGGCCCGTCGCTCCGGCTCGACCGGGCCGACGAGGGGGTGACGGTCCGCCGCGTGCCCGGCGGCACGCTCGTCGAGGCCGTGACCCGCCACGCCTACGGGCGTACGCTCGCCGCCACCCTGCGGTGACCGGGAGCGGGGGTCAGGAGTAGAGGAAGTAGTAGGAGTAGGCGGCCTTCCACTCGCAGCGCCAGTCGTCCCACCAGCCCTGGCTCTCGCCGTAGGCGCCGACTCGCTGGCATTCCGCGTACGACCGGTAGACACCGGTGATTCTTTCCGCGTTCGCCGGCGCGGCGCCGAGCGACAACGACAATCCCACGGCCAGAACGACCGGGAAGAGAACCGCACGAACCTTTCGCATGAATCCTCCTGCGACGGGGCGGATCAACGGAGCGGATCATTACATTGGCAGTCATCGCGGCTGAGATCAACAGCAGCGGGACCGAAACTTTCCTCTCCGCTTTTCATGAGGGCGGCGCATGTTTCGCCGGTGATTCCCGGGCGTTTCCTGGACGGCTTTGACCACCGTCACATCCCTGGCATATCGTCGCCTCGCCCTGATCGACTGCGAGGGCGAATCCGTACGGGGGCGTGCGTTCTCACCTGCGCGACAGTGGCGATCATCCGAAACACCGGAGGCGCACCATGCACGTTCGTTCCCGCACGGCCGCGATCGCCGGCATGGTCATGACCATGCTGGCCGCTCTCGCGGTGCCGCTCGTCCTTCCGCCGCCGGCCCAGGCCGACCAGGTGATCAGCAACCTCGCGTACGCGCCCGCGCAACCGGCCGGCTCCAAAGGACACCTGCTCGACCTCTACCTGCCGGCCGGCGGCACCACGCCCCGGCCGCTGATCATCTGGCACAGCGGCTCGGCCTGGTCCAGCGACGACGGCAAGACCGGCGCGGCGGCCATCGCCGCCGTGTTCAACCCCAGAGGGTTCGCGGTGGCCGGCGTCAGCGTCAGGTCCAGCGCCCAGGCGGTCTTCCCCGCCCAGGTGCACGACGTCAAGGCCGCCATCCGGTGGCTGCGCGCCAACGCCGCCACCTACCAGCTCGACCCCGGCCGCTTCGCCATGATGGGTGACTCCTCCGGCGGCTGGCTGACCGAGATGGCCACGCTGACCGGCGGCGTCGCGTCGCTGGAGGGCACCGTCGGCACGACCGGCGTCTCCAGCGCGGTGCAGACGGGGCTCGCCTTCTTCAGCCCGACCGACTTCCTGCAGATGAACGCCCAGAACCTGCCCACCGGCGGGCTGGACCACGACTCCCCGGCCTCGCCGGAGTCGATGCTGATCGGCTGCCCCATCCAGACCTGCCCCGCCCAGGTGGCCCTCGCCAACCCGATCAACTACGTCGACGCCAACGACCCGCCGCTGCTGTTCCTGCACGGCCAAGCGGACTTCCTGGTGCCGCACGGGCAGAGCGTCCTGCTCTACAACAAGATCAAGGCGAGCTGCGGCCAGGGCCGGTTCATCTCCATCCCGGGCGCGGACCACGGCCTCGACTTCGTCATGGACCCCACCCGCTTCGGCACCCAGACCACCTACACCACGGCCAACTGCTCGGGGACCACCACGGCCGGCTCCCCCAACCCCACCTGGGACACCTTCGCCGACCACATCCGCGGCGGGCTCAAGATGGGCACCTCCTGCACGGTCGCGTACGTGCCCACCACCTGGGACGGCGCCTTCTCGGCCACCGTCACCATCACCAACACCGGCACGACGCCCGTGGACCGCTGGGCCGTGACCTGGGCGTGGCCGGGCAACCAGCAGGTCACGGACTCCTGGAACGCCACCCTGACGCAGTCGGGCGCCCAGGTGACCGCCCGCGACGCCGGCCACAACGCCTACATCGGGCCGGGCTCCGCCCAGAGTTTCGGTCTTTCGGCCACCTACAGCGGGACGAACGCCAGACCGTCCGAGTTCAGGCTGAACGGCGTGGTCTGCACCCCGGCGGCCTGAGCGCCGATCATTTCGGAAACGCGCTCTGGAACCGTCCAAAAGGATAAACCGCAGCTCGCCGGGGAAATGGGCATTTCCCAAATCCGCCACGTTCCGGCGGGTCCCGATCACGGAATGAAATCGTCCAGATCGCGGACAGTTATATTGATTTTCCCGGCGGGCTGCCCCTATCCTTTCGCTCTCGTGACGGCCGATCAAAGAGCGCCCCGAAATGTTTCGACGGCCGGCGGCCCGTCCCGCGTTATCGCCTGACCCGTTTACGGAAAGCTTCGCCGGCGTCCCTTGACGCCGTTCTTCGTGGTGCCCGCCGATCAGTTAGGGGACGTGTGCGTACATCTGACATGTTCGTCCGGAGCCTCGGTGTCTTCGTGCCGGACGTCGTGAGCGTCGAGCAGGCGGTGGAGGAGGGACTGTACCCGCCCGAGGAGGCCGAGCGCTTCCAGCAGCTCGGCGCGGCGGTCGCCGGCGACCTGCCCGCCCCCGAGATGGCGCGGCGCGCGGTCCTCGACGCCTACGAGCGCTGGGGCGAGTCGTCCCCGAAGGAGCTCGACCTGCTGCTCTACCCGTCGGTCTGGCACCAGGGCCCGAACGGCTGGCAGCCCCAGCACTACCTGCAGATGCACCTCCTCGGCGGCGCCGTCCCCGCGTACGAGATCCGCAGCGGCTGCGTCGGCATGATCAGCTCGCTGGAGCTGGCGGCGAGCTACCTGCGGGCCGACGCCGGCAGGGAGACCGCGCTGGTCGTCTCGGCCGACAACCACGGCACGCCGCTGGTGGACCGCTGGCGGATGACGCCCGGCGCGCTCATCGGCGACGCCGCGTGCGCGCTCGTCCTCGGCAAGGACTACGGCATGGCCGAACTCCTCGCGGTGAACGCGACCACCATCCCCGAGGCCGACGCGGTCAACGACGGCGCCTACCCGCTGTTCCCGCCGGACGCCACCGTCGGGCGCGGGCTGAGCTTCGGCGACCGGCACGAGGAGTTCCGCCAGCGCCTGCTCAAGGAGCGGGGCACCGGGATCCACCTGACGATCCAGAAGACGATGATGCAGCAGGTCGAGCAGACCCTTGACGAGGCCGGCATCGAGCTGTCCGACATCACCAGGGTCGCCTTCCCGCACGGCCGCCGCGAGGACCTGGACGGGCAGATGTCCTGGCTCGGCATCGAGCTGGACCAGACGACCTGGGACTACGGCCGGCGCGTCGGCCACTGCGGCGCGGTCGACCAGTTCATCGCCTTCGAGCACCTGCTGGCCACCGGCGGGCTCGTGCCCGGCGACCACCTGCTCATGGTCGGGTTCGGCTCGGGGACGTCCGTGGCCGCGGCCGCGTTCCGGGTGCTCGCCCCCTCTCCCGTGACGAGGGAAGGGGCGCGCGCGTGACCGCCGACGAGCTCAGCCGCCGGCTGGTGGCCTTCGTCCAGGAGAGCCTGGTCCCTGACGACGTCGAGCTGCAGGTCGACGAGACGACCCCGCTCCTGCTGTCGGGGCTGCTCGACTCCCTGCGCACGGCGCGGCTGCTGAACTTCATCCGGCGGGAGCTCGGCGTCCCCGTCCCGGCCGCCAAGCTCGACCCCGACAACTTCAAGGACGTCGCGACCATCGTCGCGCTGATCACGGAACTCGAAGCGGCATCGACCCGCTAGCCGTCCGGAGCGAACGAGGGCAGAGTCATGCAGTGGACGGACACCTACATCAGCGGAGTGGGCGCCTTCGTCCCCCGCACGGTCGTCAGCGTCGAGAAGGCCGTCCAGAAGGGCTGGTACCCGGCCGAGGAGGCCGAGCTGCACAACCTGGCCGGGGCGGCGGTCGCCGGTGACCTGCCGGCTCCCGAGATGGCCCTGCACGCGGCGCGCAGCGCGCTGAAGCGCAGCGGCCGGTCACCGGCCGACCTCGACCTCCTGCTGTACGCCTCCACCTGGCACCAGGGCCCGGACGGCTGGCCACCGCACGCCTACCTGCAACGCCACCTGGTCGGCGGCGACGTGCTCGCCACCGAGATCCGGCAGGGCTGCAACGGCATGTTCCTCGCCCTGGACCTCGCCGCGAGCCACCTCGCCGCCGCGCCCGCCCGGCAGGCCGCCCTGCTGGTGGCCGCCGACAACTACGGCACCCCGCTCATGGACCGGTGGCGGATGGGCCCCGGCTACATCGGCGGCGACGCCGCCGGCGCGCTCGTCCTCACCAAGGAGCCGGGGTTCGCCCGCCTCGCCTCGGTCTGCACGGTGACCGTGCCCGAGGCCGAGGAACTGCACCGGGGCAGCGAGCCGCTGTTCCCGCCCGGCGTCACCGTCGGCCGCCGGATGAGCTTCGCGGCGCGCAACGAGCAGTTCCGGCAGCAGGTCATGCCGAAGGGCGAGAGCTCGGCGGCGCTGTTCAAGATCCAGCGGGCGCTGATGGAGGTCGTCGAGCGCACGCTGGCCGAGAGCGGCGTCGAGGCCCGCGACCTCACGAGGGTGGCCTTCATGAACTACTCCGAGGAGATCGTCGAGCAGCGCTGCATGGCCGTGCTGGACCTGCCGATGTCCCGCTCGACCTGGGACTACGGCCGCACCATCGGCCACTGCGGCGCCAGCGACCAGGTCCTCGCCCTCGACCGGCTGCTCCTGACCGGGGAGCTGGGCCCCGGCGACCACCTGCTGATGCTCGGCACCGGTCCTGGCGTCACCGTCTCCAGCGCCGTAATCCAGATCCTCGGCAAGCCCTCATGGTCCTGATCCGCAGTCAGCGAAGGGAAACGAACGCGATGGCCGACAGTCCGAGCGGAGTCCAGGTCGAACCGGTGGCGGTCATCGGGATCGGCTGCCGCTTCCCCGGCGACGCCGACTCACCGGACGAGTTCTGGGACCTGCTGTCCGCCGGCCGCAACACCACCGGGCCGCTGCCCGCCGGGCGCTGGCGCCCGTACGAGGACCGCGGGCCCGAGCACGCCGCCGCGCTGCGGGACGCCGTACGGCACGGCAGTTTCCTGCGCGACGTCGAGGGCTTCGACGCGGAGTTCTTCGGCCTGTCGCCGCGCGAGGCCGAGCTGATGGACCCGCAGCAGCGCCTCCTCATGGAGACCGCCTGGGAGGCCCTGGAGCACGCGGGACTGCCGCCGCACCGCCTGGCCGGCACCGACGCCGGGGTGTTCGTCGGGGTCTGCACCGCCGACTACGGCAGCATGCTGCTCGAGGACGTGCCGCGGATCGAGGCGTGGACCGGGATCGGCGCCGCGACCTGCGCCGTCGCCAACCGCGTCTCCTACTCCCTCGACCTGCGCGGGCCCAGCATGGCGGTGGACACCGCGTGCTCGGCGTCGCTGGTCGCGCTCCACCTGGCCGCGCAGAGCCTGCGGCTCGGCGAGAGCGACGTCGCCCTCGCCGGCGGCGTCAACCTGCTGGTGACGCCGGGGCAGACCGTGACGCTCGGCGCGGCCGGAGCGCTGGCGCCCGACGGGCGGTCCAAGTCGTTCGACGCCACGGCCGACGGCTACGGGCGCGGCGAGGGCTGCGGCGTGATCGTGCTCAAGAGGCTCTCCGACGCGCGGCGGGCCGGCGACCGGATCCTCGCGCTGGTCATCGGCAGCGCCGTGAACCAGGACGGGCACACCAACGGCATCATGGCGCCGTGCGGGGAGGCACAGGAGCACGTCATGCGCCGCGCCTGCCGGCAGGCGGGCGTCGCGCCGGCCACGCTCGACTACATCGAGGCGCACGGCACCGGCACCCGGCTGGGCGACCCGCTGGAGGCGGCGGCGCTGAGCGCCGTCTACGGCGCGGGGCGGCCCGCCGACGATCCGTGCCTCATCGGCTCGGTCAAGTCCAACATCGGCCATCTCGAAGGGGCCGCGGGCATCGCCGGCGTCATCAAGGCGGTGCTCGCCCTCGACCGGCGGGAGATCCCCCCGAGCGTGCTGGCCACCCCGAACCCGGCCATCCCGTGGGAGACCTCGGGGCTCCAGGTGGTGACGAAACGGTCGGCCTGGCCCGATCGCGGCCACCCCAGCCGGGCGGGCGTCTCCAGCTTCGGCTACGGAGGCACGGTCGCGCACATCGTGCTCGAACAGGCGCCGCCCGCCCCCGAGACGCCCCGGAGCGAGGGGTCGGGGCTGCGCGGGTTCCCGCTGTCGGCCGCGTCGGGGGCCGCCCTGCGGCAGTACGCGGGCGCGCTCGCCGACCGGCTCGACGGCGACCCGCTCAACGGCGACGGGCTGGACCTCGCCTCGGCGGGGCACACGCTGGCGCTGCGCCGTACCCATCTGGGCCGCCGGGCCGTGGTGCTCGCGGCCGACCGGCACGAACTGGCGGACGGGCTGCGCAGGCTCGCCGGGGACCTGCCGGCCGAGGCCGTGCTGACCGGGGACGTGCTGCCCGAGCCCGGCCCTGGCCCGGTGTGGGTGTTCGCCGGGCAGGGCTGCCAGTGGCGCGGCATGGGACGGGAGCTGCTGGCGACCGAGCCGGAGTTCGCGGCCCTGGTGGACGAGGTCGAGCCGATCTTCGCCGAGGAGATCGGCTTCTCCCCCCGGAAGGTGCTGGCCGAGGGCGAGCTGGACGGCATCGACCGCGTCCAGACCATGATCTTCGTGATGCAGCTCGGCCTCGCCAGGCTGTGGAACGCGCACGGGGTGACCCCGGCCGCGGTCATCGGCCACTCCGTCGGCGAGATCGCGGCGGCGGTGACCGCCGGCGCGATGAGCGTCGCCGACGGCGCGCGGCTCATCTGCCGCCGCTCCCTGCTGCTGCGCCAGGCCGAGGGCAAGGGGGCCATGGCCATGGTGGGGCTGTCGTTCGAGGAGGCGGAGGATCGGCTCGCCGGGCGGAGCGACCTGGTGGCCGCGATCGCCTCCGCGCCCGGCTCCACCGTGCTGTCCGGCGACGTCGCCGCCGTCGAGGAGGTGCTGCAGGAGTGGCCGGCCGAGGGCATCATGGTCCGCCGGGTCGCCTCGGACGTCGCCTTCCACAGCCCGCAGATGGAGCCGCTGGCCGTCGAGCTGGCCGCGGCCACCGCCGGCCTGCCCTTCGGCGCGCCCCGGGTCCCGATGTACACGACCGCGCTGGCCGATCCCCGGTCCACGCCCGTGCTCGACTCCGCGTACTGGGCGGCGAACCTCCGCGACCCCGTGCGGCTCGCCGCCGCGGTCACGGCCGCCGCCGGGGACGGCCACCGCGCGTTCCTGGAGATCTCCCCGCACCCCGTGGTCGCGCACTCCCTGACGGAGACGCTCGCGGAGCACGGGTACGAGGACGTGTTCGCCGGCATCTCGCTGCGCAGGAACCAGCCGGAACGCGCGGCCTTCCTCGCCGCGCTGGGCAGCGCGCACTGCCACGGCGTCGAGGTGGACTGGAGCCGGCTGCAGCCGGACGGCGGCCTGGCCCCGCTGCCGCCGTACGCCTGGCAGCGCCGCCGCCACTGGCGGGACGCCGCCGCCGGGTCCGACGAGAACCGCGGCCACGACGCGCGCTCCCACGCCCTGCTCGGCGCCGGGACGAGCCTCGCGGGCAGCGAGGCCCGGATGTGGCGGACCACGCTGGAGGACGCCAACCGGCCCTACCCCGGCAGCCACGCCGTCGGCGGGGTCGAGATCGTGCCCGCCGCCGTGCTGGTCAACACGTTCATGAACGCGGCCGGCGACCTTCCCGTCCTCACCGACGTGGAGATGACGCACCCGCTGATGACCTCGGGGCGGCGGCAGGTCCAGGTCGTGCACGAGCCGCCCGCGATCAGGCTCGCCTCGCGCACGCCCGCAGGGCCCGGCGAGCCGGAGCCGAACTGGCTGGTCCACGTGACGGCGACCGTCGGCGCCCCCGCCGAGGCGCCCTCCGGCGCGCTGCCGGACGCGGCCGGTCTCGCCCCGATCGACCCCGGGTACGTCCACCGGCGGCTGGCCGCCGTCGGCGTCCCCTCCACGGGCTTCGACTGGACGATCGAGACGTTGCTGGGCGGGGACGGGGTGCTGCGGGCGACCGTACGGACGGTGGGTGAGGAAACCTGGGCGGCGGCGATGGACGCCGTGATGTCCGTCGCCCCGTGCGTGTTCCCCGGCGACCCGGTGCTGCGCATGGTCGTGCACATCGACGAGGTGGTCCTGAGCGGCCCGCCGCCGGAGACGGTGGTCATCGAGGCCGCCGTCGATCCGGCGGGCGAGGACACGGTAGGGGCGGTGATCGCCGACGCCGGCGGCCGGGTCGTGGGCCGCCTGTCCGGGCTCCGCTACCCGGTGATCGACGCGCCCACGGCGGCCGAGGACGAGCTGGGGGAGGCCGCCGAGTCGTTCGCCGGCCTGACCGCCGAGGACCTGCGCGAGCGCGTCCAGACCGAGGTCCGCGCGGAGATCGCGGCCGTGATGCGGCTCGGCCAGGAGGACCTGGCGGTCCGCCGGCCGCTCGTGGAGCAGGGGCTCGACTCGGTGATGACGGTCATGGTCCGGCGGCGCCTGGAGAAGCGGTTCGGCCGCCGCCTGCCCGCGACCCTCCTGTGGCAGCAGCCCACGATCGCGGCCATCGCCGGCCACCTGGCGGAACTCCTCGCCACCCCGGCCCCGGCCGCGGCGGCCACGCCGGAGCCCGTGCCCGTGATCGGCGGCTGAGCCGCTTCACCAAGTGCCGAGGGGTAGCTGGTCACGCTTTCCATGGGCTTCCCGCCAGGAGGCCCCCGTCAACCAGAACGCTGCTGCCGGAGATGAACGAACCGGCAGCGGATGCCAGCAATAGGCATGCCCCGATCAGTTCCGAAGGGACACCGGGCCGTCGCATGGGACAGCGGTCGAGGATCCATCGTGCCCGGTCGTCGTCCAGCCAGAGCGGTCGAGACAACGAGGTCATCAGGAATCCTGGAGCGATGCAGTTGACTCGTATGTTGTATTTCGCCCACTCGACGCACATCGTCTTGGTGACCTGCGCCAGGGCCGCTTTGTGCGCACCGTAGACCGAGACGTCCTCAAGCCCGATCTCGGAGTTGACGGAAGTGATGTTGATGATCGATCCGCCGCCGTTCGCGCGCATGGCGAGCATGGCTTCCCTCGCCAGGAAGTAGGCGGCGCGTAGATTGATGCTTGCTATCTCCGACCAGCTGTCGGGTTCGACGGTGGCGATGGGGCGTCGTTCGTTGACGGCGGCGACGTTGACCATCACATCCAGCCGCCCGAAATGTTCGACGGTGCCTCCGACTATCTCCGCGGGAGCTGACACGGTGCGCAGGTCGGCGGGGACGACGATGAAATCCGTGCCGGCCGAGCTGAGGAAGTCGCCGAGCTGCGCGCATTTCTGCCGGTCGATGTCGGAGAGCACCAGCTTGGCTCCTGCCGCGGCCAAGCCGACCGCCAGCCAGCTCCCCACACCGCCGCCCGCGCCGGTGACGGTCGCCACCTTTCCCTCCAGGGAGAACAAGCGGTTCGGCGTCACGGGCTCCACGTCCCAGCGGTTGTCGGGGCGGAGGTGATTCTCGTCGCTGTGAGCGTTTATCGTGCTCATGCGCTCAGCTCCACAATCTCGCCTCAGAAGCGTCGGTAGTGAGTCCGATGAAACCCGAGATGGTGACGCGCTCGCCGGCCGATGTCCGGGCGACGGAGTGTAAACGAGTGCTTCTTACGATGACGAGATCACCAGCGTTGGGCTTGAGCACGACGTCGGGAGGTGGAAGGGCGTGCGGAGGATATCCATAGGTTCCGTCGGAGCCGGTCAGGCCGGCGATGGAGAGATCATGCAACGTCACGTCCCAGACCAGCAGCTCGCCGCCGCTCCGAGGGGTGTGAAGATGGATGTTGATGCCGAACTGCTCACCGAACTGTAGGTGGGTGCCGAGGTCGGGATGCGCTTGCTGGATGATGTCGAAGTGCGGAAGCGCCTCCATCGAGGCGTCCCAGCTCCGCATCATCCCGAACACTGCCGGTTTGTCCCTGAGACGCAGCAACTGGGCTCCGCGCGGGGTCAGCTCATCGATCTCGGAGCGGAGCATGTCCGCCGGGTTCGCGTAGGGCAGGAAGGCATCGCGCAATTGTCTGAGGATGCCGTGCGCATGGTCGAAATAGTCGGTGACGTCGTTCTGGCCCCTGCGGAAGACATCGGTCAGGGCGGGCACCTGGCTCCGGTATATCTTCTTGCTCGACTTCTTCAGCACCTGAGGAATCACGTGTAGCCGGGCATGTTCGCACAGGTGGCTCGGCAGATAGCTGGGCACCTGCGCGGCGATCAGCTGGGGGTTCTGGAGCAAGGCCATGTAGGCGCTCGCCAGAGAACGATCGCGCAGCAGGACCTCACTCACTCGCTCTCACTCCTTCGAGCAAGGCGTTCGCGCCGGCCGCCGCGTAGCTCGCGTCGGACCCTATGGCGAGCAGGACGCCACCGTGCTCCATCTCTGCCCTGGCCGCGGTGCTGTTAGGACAGAATATCCCGAAAGGAACGCCCTTCTTCTGGCAGATCGTGCGAACCTTGTCGACGTTTCTCCGCAGGTCGGGATGGGTCAGCTCGCCCAGTATTCCCATGCTGCCGGAAAGGTCGTACGGGCCGATGAAAATCGCGTCTATGCCGTCCACCGAGAGGATCTGCTCGATGTTCTCGACGCCCTCGTGCTCTTCGATCTGAGCGATGATCGCGATGCTGTCGTTCGCGCTCCTCAGGTATTCCTGGAAGGAGGAGCCATAGCCGTGCGCTCGTGCGATCCCTACGCTTCTGCGGCCGACAGGAGGGTACTTCGCGTAGGTGACGGCCCGCTTCGCATCCTCGGCGGTGGCCACGTGCGGGATGATGATGCCGTCGCAGCCGGTGTCGAGCGCGTGTTTGATCCACGTCTCTGACGAGTCCGGAAGTCGCATGATGGCGTAGCTCTCCGGCTGCAGCACTTCGACGATGCGTTGCGCGCTCTTCAGATCCAGGACAGCCGAGTGCTCGAGATCGAGGAAGAACCACTCGAAACCGGCTTTCTGCAGCACGAGAGCCAACTCGGGGGAGTCGAGCGTGATCAACGTGCCGATCAGGGCGTTGGAACTGCTCATCCTACGTCGGAAGTCATTCATTCGTGAGGCCTCGGCGCAAGCTCTGGTAGTGGAAGTTGCTCTCGATGTCCGGGTACAAATGCAGCAGCCGGTCGAGACCAGGCCGCCGGACGTTTTTCCCCTCATTTATCTTGAGGGCATCGTGCCATAGCAGATCGAAGTAGCCAAGCATCACGCGCGCCAACGCGGCGTCGGAAATAAGGATGGAACTCATCGATCCCGTGAGGTTCACCGGGGGGAAGATGAAGACGTTCAGATTATCGTTTTTGGCCGTTATGTGTATGCTCAGCGGATGGAGGAGGGGCCGGAGCTCCTGCTGGTCGAAGACGGCGAACGAGACCCGCCCGGTGGACAGGAGCTCGGCGCTGCGCTGGACGAGCCACAGCGACTTCTGCGGAGTGTCCACGCTGGCGATGCTCCGGAAACTCTTCAGGGTCGCCTTCTTGCTCTTTATGTAGTTGTGAACCTCAGTGAAGTATCGGTCGAGCTCCGGATGCTCGCCTCGTGCGGGCGACAGGTTCAGGGTGCTGACCGACGTTGCTCCAACCGTTATGTCGATCAACTTCTGCAGGAACTCGTCGCTGCTGTGGAAGACCTCCACCCCTCGAGCCGGCTGGTGCAGGAGCCTCTCCTGCTGGCTCATCAGTTTCTCGGTGCGGTCGAACACATAGGTGATGAACGCTGCCAGTGTCCCCAACAGGTAGCCGAACGAAAGTTCGGCGGAAAGTTGTATCGGAGGTTCGACGAAAAGGTTGATCACTCCCATGATCAGCGCCGCGGCTGTGAACAGACTGGCAAGCCAGATCGCCAGTCTGCCGGCAAGGCGGGTGCTTCCGTGATCCACGTGCCCAATCCAAAGCCGTGCTGTCACGTGCAGTGAGTGCAGAGTACGACGATTCAAAGATCAACGGTACCCTTTGGTGTGCGTCTCTCATGGAGCCTGGAGGGGCATCGAGAAATATTTCGGGCATATCGTGCCGGTGAATAATGTCGGCCGAAGCGGGCGGACATACCTGTGTTCGGAAGGATCAACCACGCTATTGGCGCCGCGTTGTCCGCACCCATAGGTCCGTGAACACGTCAATAGTCGATAATCGAACCTGTGCTGCTTCAGAGGTGAGGTTTTCTCGCCTGTGACGGACGCTCGCTCATTCAGGGCGGGGCCGGCGGTCCCGCCCTTCGGTCGTTGGGCGGCCGAGCAGCTTCTCGATGCTGCGGCGTTCGCGCTTGGTGGGGCGGCCCGCGCCCCGGGCGCGGACGGCCACCGGCCCGGCCTGCTCGCGGGGCGGGGGCGGCGGGCTCTTGTCGACGTAGCACTCGGCGGCCACGGGGGCGCCGACGCGCTTGGTGATGATCTTCGAGACGACCACGACGCGCTCGCGCCCGTCGTGCCGCAGCCGGACCTCGTCGCCGGCCCGGACGACGTGCGCGGGCTTGACGCGCACCCCGTTGACCCGGACATGACCGCCCCGGCAGGCGTCGGACGCGACCGACCGGGTTCTGGTCAGGCGTACGGACCAGATCCAGCTGTCCACCCGAGCGCCGGCTTGCTCCCCTGCCACCCCGCCACTCTACTGAGGCCGCTGGTGGGGCGGGGGCGGCGGCGGTTCTCATGGAGTTCTCAGGTGAAGTTTGTGGCACTTTGAGCGGACTTTTATGACGATGGAGCGATGGAGCACGTGCCGCAGGAGGCCGGCGCGGCCGAGGCTCGGGGAGCCGGGGCCGGGAGAGCTCGGCGGTCCGCCGCCCTGGGCGGCCTGCTCGTCGTCGTGGCCGCGCTGGCGTACTGGCTGGGCGGCGGCGGGGGGAACGGCGAGCGGGCCGCGCCCCGGCCGAGCCCGACGCCGACGCCGAGCGCGACGCTCACGGTGCCCGACGTCTTCGAGCGCGTCGGGCCTTCCGTGGTGGTCGTCCGGTCAGGGAAGTCGCTCGGCACCGGCGTGATCGCCACCGAGGACGGCACGATCCTCACCGCGTACCACGTCGTCAAGGGCTCGGCGGGCGACGGCGCCGCCGACGTCAGCGTGACGTTCGCCGACGGCACCAAGGCGAAGGCCGCCATCGCGTCCTCGAACCCCAAGAGGGACGTCGCCACCCTCAAACCCACCGAACTGCCCGAGATCGTCGTCCCCGCCACGCTCGGCGGCGGCGTGGAGGTGGGCGCGCCCGTCGTGGCCATCGGCAACCCGCTCGGCCTCACCTACAGCGTCTCCACCGGCGTCGTGTCCGGCCTCGACCGCGCCACCGGCGGCACCGGCCAGGGCGGCGGGCTGAAGGGGCTCATCCAGTTCGACGCCTCCGTCAACCCGGGCAGCTCCGGCGGCCCCCTGCTGGACGCCCGCGGCCTGGTCATCGGCGTCGTCGTGTCCATCGCCGACCCGGGAGGCGACGAGGCGTTCGCCGGGATCGCGTTCGCGGTGCCGATCGGCGCGGCCCTGGGCGGCGGCGACGGCGACGGGGACGGCGACGGGCTGGGTGCCATCTGACCTGTGCAGCTCGACGAGAAGGAACACCGCATGACGAAACCCCCAGGACCGGGCCAGGGACATCCGCTCGAACAGGTGCTGTACGAGGTCAAACGCACGATCGTCGGACAGGACCTGCTCCTGGAGCGCATGGCGGTCGCGCTCATCGCCGACGGCCACCTGCTGGTCGAGGGCGTGCCCGGCCTGGCCAAGACGCTCGCGGTCCGGTCGCTGGCCGCCGCGATCGCCGGCAAGTTCCAGCGCGTGCAGTTCACCCCCGACCTGGTGCCCGCCGACCTCGTCGGCACGCGGGTCTACCACCAGCACTCGGGCGAGTTCAGGACGGAGCTCGGCCCGGTGTTCGCGAACCTGCTGCTCGCCGACGAGATCAACCGCGCCCCGGCCAAGGTGCAGAGCGCGCTGCTGGAGGTGATGCAGGAGCACCAGGTGACGATCGGGCGGGAGACGTTCCGGGTGCCGGAGCCGTTCCTCGTCATGGCGACGGAGAACCCGATCGAGTCCGAGGGGACGTACCCGCTGCCCGAGGCCCAGGTCGACCGGTTCATGATGAAGGTCGTCGTCGACTACCCGACGCAGCCCGAGGAGCAGGCGATCGTCCATCGGGCGCTGCGCCCGCCGGAGCCGCCGCAGCCGATGGTGACCACCGAGGACCTGATGGCGATGCGCGAGCGGGCCCGGCAGGTCTACGTCGATCCGGCCGTCGTCGACTACGCCGTCCGGCTGGTCACCGCGACCCGCTCCCCGGCCATGGCCGGGCTCGGCGAGCTGGAGCGCTACGTCACCCACGGGGCGAGCCCCCGGGCCTCGATCGCGCTCGTCACCGGCGCGCGGGCGCTGGCGTTCCTGCGCGGGCGCGACTACGCGCTGCCGCACGACCTGGCGGAGCTCGCGCTGGACGTGCTGCGCCACCGCCTCGTGCTGTCGTACGAGGCCCTGGCGGACGACGTGGACGCCGACACGATCATCACCAGGGTGCTCGGGGCCGTCCGCGCGCCCGACGTCGTCCTGCAGAACCGCTGACGTCATGGCCACCGCCCCCGAGAGACTCCTGCTCCGCCTGGAGTGGAAGGTCGTCCGCAGGCTGGACGGCCGGCTCCAGGGCGCCCACCGCACCGCGCACCGCGGCTCCGGCATCGACTTCACGGGGCTGCGGGCGTACACGGAGGGCGACGACGCCCGGCACATCGACTGGAACGTCACCGCGCGGCTGGACGAGCCGCACCTGCGGGTGTTCACCGAGGACCGCGAGCTGACGGTGTGGCTCGTGCTCGACCGGTCGGCGTCCATGGCGGCCGGCCGGCCGGGGCGCGGCAAGCACGACGTGCTCGCCGAGCTCGCGCTCGTCCTCGCCCGGCTGTTCGGCCGGGGCGGCAACCGGGTCGGCGCGCTGCTGTACGACACCGGGACGGTGCGCGTCGTGCCGCCCGGCACGTCCCGGCGGCACGCGCTGCGGATCGCCGCCGAGCTGGAGCGGACCGCCGCGGCGACCGGCGGGGGCGCGACCACGGACCTGGCCGCGATGCTGGACGCGGCCGGGCGGCTCGCCCGCCGCCGCGCGCTCGTCGTCGTGCTGTCGGACTTCATCGGCGAGGGCGACTGGGAACGTTCGCTCCAGCGCCTCGCCCGCCGGCACGAGGTGGTCGCCCTGCGGATCACGGACGCCGCCGACGACGTGCTGCCCGAGGCCGGGCTGATCGTGGTCGAGGACGCCGAGACCGGCGAGCAGCTCGTCGTCGACTCCGCCGACCCGCTGCTGCGGGCGCGCCTCGCGGCGGCCGTCGAGGCCCGCGAGGCCGGGCTCGCGGCGGGCATGCGCCGGGCCGGGGTGCCCGTCCACCGTGTCGGCACCGACCGCGACCTCGGCGAGGCCCTGGTCGAGGTCGTCGCCAGGACCGGAGGCCGCAGACCATGACGCTCTCCTCGCCCCTTCTGCTGGTCGCCGGGCTGATCGTCACGGCGGCGCTGGTCTGGGCGGCCGTCGTCCTGGGCCGCCGCAGGACGGCGGCGCTCGCCGCGGCCGGCGTCGCCCTGCCGGGCGGGCGGCGGGCGTCGCTCGGGACCGGGCTGACGATCGCCGGCGTCGGCGTGCTCGCGGTCGCCGCCGCCGGTCCCGTGGCCATGCTGCCGGTCCCGCGCACCGCGGGCACCGTCATCCTCGCCATGGACGTCTCCAGCAGCATGGGAGCCGACGACGTCGCGCCCAACCGGCTGGCCGCGGCGCAGCGGGCCGCCCGCGCCTTCATCGAAGCCCAGCCGGACAGCGTCGACATCGGCGTGGTCGCCTTCGAGCAGGGCGCGCGCACCACCGCCCGCCCCGACGCCGACCACACCGCCGCGCTCAAGGCCGTCGACCGGCTGAGGATCACCGGCGGCACCTCGCTCGCGAGCGGCATCATGTCCTCGCTCGCGGCGATCACCGGCAAGCCGGCGCCCCCCGACGCCGGCGGCGACGTACCCGACCTCGGCTACTGGCCGTCGGCGACGATCGTCATGTTCACCGACGGCCAGAACCGGCGCGGCGACATCGAACGCGCCGCCGAGACGGCCCAGAAGGCGGGTGTCCACATCCACACCGTCGGGGTCGGCACCACGGCCGGGGCGACGGTGAAGGTGGACGGCCTCCGCCTGCACACCGCGCTGGAGGAGGACGTTCTGACCGGGATCGCGGAGACGACGGGCGGGGCCTACCACCCCGTCTCCGACGCCGCGCGGCTCGGCGGGATCGCCGACACGATCGACCTGCGGGTCACCGTCTCGGACGAGCCGCTGCCGCTCGCCGGCGGGCTCATCGGGCTCGCCCTCGCGCTGCTCACGGCAGGAGCGGTGTTCACCGTGCTCAGGTCGGGGCGGGTGATCTGAGTGACGTTCTCGTGGCCGTGGGCGCTGCTGTCGGTCCTGGTGGTGCCGCTGATCCTCGCGATCCGCTGGTGGGCGCTGCGCCGCCGGCGGCGGGCCGCGGTGCGGGTCACCTCGATCGCGCTCGTACGGGCCGCGCTGCCCGGACGTACGCGCTGGACGCGGCGGATCCCGCCGGTGCTGTTCGTGGCCGGGCTCGTGCTGCTCGCGGTCGGGGCGGCGCGCCCGCAGGCGTCGGTCGCGGTGCCGATGAGGTCGGCGACGATCCTGCTCGCCCTGGACACCTCCGGCTCCATGTGCGCCACGGACGTCGACCCCAACCGGCTCACCGCCGCGCGGAAGGCCGCGGCGGACTTCATCGAGTCGCAGCGCGGCGGGCCGCGGATCGGCCTGGTCACCTTCGCCGGCTCGGCGGGCCTGCTCGTGCCGCCCACGGACGACACCGACGAGCTGATCGAGGCGCTGGACGGCCTCACCGTGGGCCGCGGCACCGCGATCGGCCAGGCCATGCTCGCCTCGATCGACGCGATCGCCGAGGTGGACCCGTCGGTCCCGCCCACGGGCGCGAACGCCGCCGCCGGCGGAGGGGAGAAGCAGGGCTACGCCGGCGCCGCGATCGTCGTGCTCACCGACGGCGCCAACACCCAGGGCGTCGACCCGGAGACCGCCGCCGAGGAGGCGGCGCTGCGCCGGGTGCGCGTCTTCACCATCGGCTTCGGCACCACGAACCCCGTCCCGCTGGTGTGCGAGAACTCCCAGTTCGACGGCCGCGGCTTCGGCGGCTGGGGCGGCGGCTTCGGCGGCCGGGGCGGTTTCGACCGGGGAGGCCGCAACATCCGCTCGATCGACGAGCCGACGCTCAAGGAGATCGCCAGGACGACCGGCGGCTCCTACCACCGCGCCGAGAACGCCGGCCAGCTCCAGGACGCCCTCGACTCGCTGCCGGGCTCCTTCCAGGTGATCCGCGAGCGGCTGGACACGGCCGCGTTCTTCGCGGGCGGCGGCGCCCTTCTCGTCGTCACCGCACTGTCCCTCTCCCTGTGGTGGAACCGCCCTCGTGCGCACATCCGTTGATGCCGGGAACAGGAGGGTCATGAAGTCCGAATTGGTGGAGGTATGCGACTTCGACCCCCGTCACCACACGGGAGGGGCGCGGGCGGTGCAGGGGAAATGCTCGTGGCACGGGAGCACGTGTGACAAGGAAGTGGTGGCCAGCGCGCTGGTCCGCGACGGAGGCGGGGAGACCTGGCACGCCGTGTGCCGGCGGGCGCTCCGGGCGCTCGAGGCGACGCGCTGACTGGACGCTTCACCCGTCGTAAGAGACCTGGCGACTAGCTCGGGCTGGTCAGGCGCAGTTTCACCTCGCCTCACATGGGTCTTGCCGCGCCTGTGGGCACACGCCAAGATAGGTAGCTATACGTCTAACGACGCTTGCCCCCCAAGCCTCGACGGAGGTGGCCTGTGACGATGATCGGCTCGGCTGTACCGCGCAAGGAGGACGCCGCGCTGCTGACCGGGCGCGGCACGTTCGTGGACGACATCCAACGCCCAGGGTTGCTGCACATGGTCTACGTGCAGAGCACCGAGGCCCACGCGCTCATCACCGGCATCGACACCTCGGCGGCCACCGCGCTGCCGGGCGTCGTCGGGGTGTGGACGGCGGAGGACTTCGCGGAGCTGCCGGCGAGACCGTCCGTCCCCGGGCTGGAGCGCCACTACCTGGCCGGGGAGAAGGTCCACTACGTCGGCGAGCCGGTGGCCGTGGTGGTCGCCGCCGACCGCTACACCGCCGCCGACGCGGCCCGAGCCGTGGAGGTGACGTACGAGCCGCTGCCCGTGATGGCGACGCTGGAGGCGGCGCTCGCGCCCGACGCCGTGCCGATCTTCGCGCCGCTGCCCGGCAACCTCGCGCTGGAGCAGCCCGTGACGCCGGACGACGTGGCGGCCGAGCTGGACGCCGCCCCGCGCCGGCTGCGCGCCCGGCTGGTCAACCAGCGCGTCGCCGGAGCTCCGATGGAGCCGTACGGCGTGCTCGCCGACTGGGTCGGGAACGGCGTCACCGTGTGGGCGACCGTGCAGGCGCCGCACCGGGTGCGGGCCGAGATCGCCCAGGTGTTCGGGCTGGCCAGGCACCTGATCCGGGTCGTCGCCCCCGACGTCGGCGGCGCGTTCGGCGTGAAGTCGTCGTTCATGCCGGAGCTGTTCCTCGCGCCCGAGCTGTCGCGCAGGCTCGGCCGGCCGGTCAAGTTCGTCGAGACCCGCCGCGAGCACATGACGCACACCTACCACGGCCGCGACCAGGTGCAGGAGGTCGAGGTCGGGTTCGACGAGAACGGCGCCATCCTCGCCCTCGACGTCACGATCACGGTCAACATCGGCGGCGTGCCCGACCCGGTGGGCATCGGGCTGCCCACGCTGACGTCGTACATGCTGGGCGGCTGCTACCGGATCCCGAAGATCGCCGCCCGCTACCGCAGCGTGCTCACCAACACCACGCCCACGGCGTCGTACCGGGGGGCGGGGCGGCCCGAGGCGAGCTTCCTCATCGAGCGGGTCGTCGATCTCGTCGCCCTTGAGCTGGGCAAGGATCCTGCCGAGGTCAGGAAGGTCAACCTGATCGGGCCGGAGCAGATGCCGTACCAGACGCCGTTCGAGGGCATCGTCTACGACGAGGCCGACTATCCGGCGGCGCTGGAGCTGCTGCTCGGCGAGCTGGACTACGACGCGCTGCGCGCGGAGCAGGAGCGGCGGCGCGCGGACCCCGGCGCGCGGCTGCTCGGGGTCGGGCTGTCGACGTTCGTGGAGATGGCCGGGTTCGGGCCGACGCCGCTGTTCGAGCAGTTCGGCTACCTCGGCGGCTGGGAGTCGGCGAACCTGCGGCTCCAGCCGGACGGCTCGGTGATCGTGCTGGTCGGCACCGCCCCGCACGGCCAGGGCCACCAGACCGCGATGGCGCAGATCGTCGCCGACGAGCTCGGCGTGCCGTTCGAGGCCGTCAGCGTGTTCTACGGCGACACGGCCGTGGTGCAGGAGGGCATCGGCACGATGGGCAGCCGCGGCATGCCGGTCGCCGGCAACGCCGTGCGCCAGGCCGCCGTCGAGGTCGCCGACCAGGCCCGCCGCATCGCCGCCCACCTGCTGGAGGCCGACCCCGACGACCTGGTGCGGGTCGGCGACGGCTTCCAGGTCAAGGGCGTGCCCGACGCCGCGGTGCCCCTGGCCGCCGTCGTCGAGCGCTCCTTCAAGCCGCACCTGCTGCCCGAGGGCACCCGGCTCGGCCTGGAGTCCACGGCCTACTACGAGCCGAAGAACCTCAGCTACCCGAGCGGCGCGCACGGCTGCGTGGTGGAGATCGAGCGGGACACCGGGCGGGTGCACGTCGTGCGCTACGTCTGCGTGGACGACTGCGGCACCGTCATCAACCCGATGAACGCCCGCGGCCAGGTGCACGGCGGGGTCGCGCAGGGCATCGCGCAGGCGCTGTTCGAGAAGGTGTCCTTCGACGCCGAGGGCCGGCCGCTCGCCGCCTCGCTGGAGGAGTACATGCTGCCCGGCATGCTCGACCTGCCCCGCTACGAGACCCACCACATCGAGACGAGGTCCAGCTTCAACCCCCTCGGCGTGAAGGGCATCGGCGAGGCCGGCGCCACCGCCGCGCCGCAGGCGGTGGTCAACGCGGTGGTGGACGCGCTCGCCCATCTCGGGGTGCGTGACGTCGAGATGCCCTGCACCCCCGAACGAGTCTGGAAGGCCATGCACCATGCGAGTTGAGATCACCGTGAACGGCCGGCCGCACGAGAGGGAGGTCGAGCCGCGGCTCCTCCTCGTGCACTTCCTGCGCGACCTGCTGTCCCTCACCGGTACCCACGTCGGCTGCGACACCACGAGCTGCGGCGCCTGCACGGTCCTGCTCGACGGCGTCGCGGTGAAGTCGTGCACCGTCCTCGCCGCGCAGGCCGACGGGTGCGAGGTGACCACGGTCGAGGGGCTGGGCGGTCCTGACGGGCTCTCGCCCGTGCAGGAGGGGTTCCGCCAGTGCCACGGACTGCAGTGCGGCTACTGCACGCCCGGCATGGTCATGGCCGCGACGGCGCTGCTCGCCGAGCGTCCCGACCCGTCGGAGCAGGAGATCCGCGACGGGCTGAAGGGCAACATGTGCCGGTGCACCGGCTACCAGATGATCGTCGAGTCGGTCCAGTGGGCGGCGGCCAACGGAGGTGCCCGATGATCCCCGCGGGCTTCACGTACGTGCGGGCCGGCTCGGTCGAGCAGGCGCTCGCCGAGCTCGCCTGGCACGGCAGGGACGTCCGGCTGCTGGCCGGCGGCCACTCGCTGCTGCCGGCGATGAAGCTGCGCCGGGTCGAGCCCGGCGTCCTGGTCGACATCGGCCGGCTGCGCGAGCTGGCGTACGTCAGGCTGGACGGCGAGCAGGTCGTGGTCGGCCCGCTCACCACCCACCGCACGCTGGAGCGGGACCCGCTGGTCGCCGAGCACGTGCCCCTGCTGGCCGCGGCCGCGCGCCGGATCGGCGACCCCCAGGTACGCAACCGGGGCACGATCGGCGGCTCGCTGGCACACGCCGATCCGGCCGCCGACCTGGCCGCCGCGGTGCTCGCCCTGGACGGCGTCCTGGTGGCGCGCGGCCCGTCGGGCGTCCGCGACATCCCGGCGGCCGAGTTCTTCACCGGGGTGCGGACGAGCGCGCTGGCCGCCGACGAGCTGCTGGTGGAGATCCGGCTGCGGGCCGCCACGGGCCTCGGGTACGCCTTCGAGAAGTTCAGCCGCCGCGCCCTGGACTGGGCGGTCGTCGGGGTGGCCGCCCAGGCGCGTCCCGAGGGGCGTACGGCGGTCGCGCTGATCGGCATGGGCCAGACCCCGTTGCGGGCGGGCGAGGTGGAGGAGGCGCTGGCGGCCGGCGTGCCGGCGGCCGAGGCGAGCGCGCTGGCCGCCCGCGGTTGCGCGCCCGCCGACAACGCGGTGGCGAGCGCCGCCTACCGTTCGCACCTCGCCGAGGTCCTGGTCGGCCGCGCCCTCGCGGCTCTGTGAGCGGGGGCGGCGGGGCCCGGTGTGCGCCCCGCCGCCCTCGACGCGGGGGGCAGGCGCCGGCGTTCGCCGTCGGCACGGAGGCTCCCGCCCGCCGTCAGCGCTCGCCGCGTACCTGCTGGAGGAGCGGCAGCACCCGGTAGGGGACCCGGCCGCGCAGCGCGATCTCGGTGCGGGTGCGCACCACGCCGGGCAGCGCCAGCAGCGTCTGGACGATCTGCTCCAGATGCGCGTTGCCGCGCGCGGCGATCCGGCACAGCACGTCGCCCTCGCCGGTCGTGGAGTGCGCCTCCAGCACCTCGGGGACGTGGGCGAGGCGGTTCGTCACGTCGTCGAGCATGCCCTGGGCGAGGTGCAGGTGCACGAACGCCTGGACGGTGTAGCCCAGGGCCTCGGGCGAGACCTGCGCGGCGTAGCCGGTGATCGCGCCGCGCCGCTCCAGCCGGGCGATGCGGGACTGCACGGTGCCGCGCGCCACGCCGAGCACCCGCGCGTACTCGCGGTGGCCGGCGCGCGGCTCCTCCAGCAGCAGCCTCAGGAGGGCGAGGTCCAGGTCGTCGAGGTCCACGGGACGCTCACCCCGCGAGCACGCCGGCGATCCGCGCCCGCCAGGGGGCGAGGTCCACGTAGTCGCGGAACGCGGTGATCAGCTCGCGGGCCGGGTCGACCTCGGCGACGCCGTTGCAGGCGACGTGGTGCTCGCGGCCGTCGATCCAGAACCGGTCGACGCGCTCCAGCCAGGCGCGCTCCTCGGTGTAGCTCGCGGTCACGACGTCCCAGCGCACCCGTTCCGAGCGGCGCAGGATCGGGCCGAGCAGCCCTTCGATCGCGGCGCGGCCGACGGCGGGCGGGTGGGGCACGTTGGCGTACGAGGCGTCCTCGGTGAAGCAGGCCGCCGCCGCGCGGGCGTCCCTGGCGCCCACCGCCGCCAGGAACCGGTCGGTCGCCCGGCGCGCGGCCGTCATCCGAACACCACGGGGTAGGAGGCGAAGTGGTCGCGGGAGGAGTGCGGGTCGCGCCGGGGCGGCAGCTCGGGGTCGGGGCGCGCGCCGGCGGCGAGCAGCGCGGACAGCATGAGCGTGACGGTGCCGAGCACCTGCTCGTGGGCCTCGTCGCCGGCCTTCTCGCCCGTCTTGTCGCTCGTCTTGTCGCTCGCGGGGACGCCGCCCGCCAGCTCCGTGCCGATGCAGGCGTGCATGCCGCCGCCGAAGGCGTGCCCCCACCGGGGCACGTCGGACGGCACCTCGCGCAGCGGGTCGAACACGTCGGGCCGGTCGAACACCCGCGGGTCCCGGTTGGCCGCCGCGATGTCCAGCACGACGAGCGCGCCCTCGGGGATCTCGGTGCCGCTGCGCAGCACGACGGGCGCGAGCGCGCGGCGCTGCGCGACGGGGCTCGCCGGATGCAGGCGCAGGGTCTCGTGCACGCACCGCTGGAGCAGGGCCGGGTCGTGGCGGGCGCGCTCGGCGGCCTCGGGGTCGCGGCGGACCCAGGCGAAGAACTCGTCGGCCGAGTGCGTGAAGGCGTCGGCGGTGCTGTGGGAGCCGGCCTGGAGGTAGAAGGCGCACTCGCGGAGCAGGACGTCCTCGTCGATGCCGAGCTCGTCCCAGTGACGCAGCAGGCCGGTGAGCACGTCGCGGGGCAGGTCCGCCTCGCCCAGCTCACCGGCCGCCTGGCGGGCCAGCAGGTCCCTGCGTCGGGCGAGCGACGGCTGCAGGAACCCGGCGTCGAACTCCTCCAGCGCGGCGGCCACCTCTGCCCGGACCACGTCCGGGTCGCGGGTGGTGTGCACCAGCGTCGCGCCTTCCGAGAACGTCTTGGCGTAGCGATAGAGCGCGTCGGCCTCGGCCGCGTCGCCGGTGGGCCGGTCGATGCCGGCGACCAGCGCGGTCAGGCTCATGATCGTGCGGTAGCCGAGCTCGACCAGGTCGGCGCGGCCGGCGGCGGCGAACGGCGCGAGCGTGTCGCGGACGACGTCGTGCAGGAACTCGCGCTCCCAGTGCCGGAACGTGCCGCGCCGGAACAGCCGGTTCTCCACCCTGCGCCGCACCCGGTGGTCGTCACCGTGCAGCACGAGCAGGCAGTCGGCCATCACCACGCCGCCCTCGTCGTACAGCGCCTGCTTCAGGTCGCGCTGCCGGAAGGCGTCACGGACGTCGGCATGGCCGTCAAGGGTGATCGTCGTCATCGTCACACTCCTTGGAGGGGCGCGGTGTTAGAACACTAACGACGCTAGCAGCGCACGCCTTTTCAGGGAAGATCCCGCACGGGTTCCGTGGAGCTTCTCGCTTGCGTCGTTAGGGTCTTGACGCCGCTCGGTGCGACGCGAGACGCTGAGCCGGAGAATCCCGGCAACCCCCCGATCCGGTGCGTCAACGGAGGAGCAAGTCCAGATGACAGCCGTCGCCGCCGAAGAGACAACCATCGTCCTCACCACGTTCGCCGACGCCAAGGACGCCTACCGCAGCAAGGACCTGCGCCAGTCGCTCTACGACGAGGGCGAGGTCGTGATGGCCGACGTCCTGGTGAACCTGCACGGTGAGGAGCACCGCTCCCGGCGTCGCGTGGAGAACCGGATGTTCCGCCGCGAGGTGTTCGAGCGCTACGAACGCGAGCTGTTCCCGCGGGTGATCGAGCGGACGCTGGCGCCGTACCAGGCCGAGGGCCGGGTCGACCTGGTGCGGCTCGGGCACGAGCTGATGCTCAACCTCGCCGCGCTCACCGCCGGCGTGGACCGGCCCGAGGGCACGGCCGAGGAGACCGGGCGGCTCTACGCCTACATGATGAAGTTCGTGGAGGGCGCCACGCTCGCGCACTCCACCAAGGACAAGGCCGAGCAGCGGAAGGTGATCGCCCAGGCGCTGGAGGACTGGGACGCGGAGTTCCTCGCCCCGTCGATCGCCCGCCGCCGCGACCTGCTGGCCCGCGAGGCCGCCGGCGAGGACGTCGAGGTGCCCAGCGACGTGCTGGCCACCCTGCTGCGCCACGCCGGCGAGCTGGAGCTGCCGCCCGAGGTGGTGCGCAGGGAGGTCGCGTTCTTCCTGCTGGCCGGCGCCCACACGAGCGCCACGGCGTTCGTCCGCGCGGTCGACCACATCCTCGGCTGGATCGAGGAGCACCCCGAGGACGCCGGGCTCGCCGCCACGGACCCGCTGTTCGTGCAGCGCTGCGTGCACGAGACCGTCCGGCTCAACCCGTCGAGCCCGATCGGCCGGCGGCGCGCGCTCGCCCCGGTCACCCTGCGCTCCGGCATCCAGATCCCGGAGGGCGCGATCGTGGTGATCGACCTGCAGTCGGTCAACCGCGACGCCGAGGTCTTCGGCGCCGACGCCGCCGCGTTCGACCCGCACCGCACGCTGCCGCCGAACGTGGCCCCGTTCGGGCTGAGCTTCGCCGCGGGCATGCACGTGTGCATCGGCCAGGACCTCGCCGCCGGCGTGGTGCCGAGGAGCGGGACGGACCTGGACGACCACCTGTTCGGCCTGGTCACCGCCGTGGTGCGGCGGATGTTCGCGGCCCGGGTGCGGCGCGACCCCGACGACCCGCCGCAGCGCGACGCCAACACCCAGCGGCCCTACTGGGGCTCCTACCCGGTGCTGTTCGGCGGTGAGGCGTGACCTACCGGATCGAGCTCAACCGGGACGTCTGCATCAGCTCGGGCAAGTGCGTCGCCGAGCGGCCAGACGTGTTCCGGTTCGACCAGGACGAGATCGTCGAGCGGGTGCCCGGCGGGCCCGCGCTCGGCGACGACGAGATCTTCGACCTGGCCCGCGACTGCCCCTCGGGCGCCATCAGGGTCTTCGAGGGCGACGAGGAGATCGATGTCTTCTGAGCAGTGCCCGGGACGCGCCGCCCGGCACCCCGACTAGCCGTGGACCTGGGGATCAAGGGCCGCCGTGCCGCCGTGGCGGCGGCCAGCGCCGGGCTGGGGTACGCGAGCGCGGCCGCGCTGGCCGCCGAGGGCGCGCTGGTCACCATCTGCGGCTCCGACAGCGGGCGGGCCGCCGCCGCGGCCGACCGGCTCGGGCCGGACGCGCGGTGGCTGCGCGCCGACGTCGCCGACCCGGACGGCGCGGCCGAGTTCGTGGAGAAGGCGGCGGCGCTGATGGGCGGGCTCGACATCCTCGTGGTGAACGGCCCGGGGCCGCCGCCCGGCACCGTCGCGCAGACGCCGCCCGAGGCGTACCAGGGGGCGATCGAGCGGAGCCTGCTCGCCGTCGTGCGGATGTCGCTGGCCGCGCTGCCGGCCATGCGGGAGGGCGGGTGGGGGCGGATCGTCGCGATCACCTCGCTCGGCGCGCGGCAGCCGTACCCGAACCTCGCCCTGTCCAACACCGCCCGCGCGGGCGCCACGGGCTTCCTGCGCACGCTCGCCCGCGAGGTGGCCGCCGACGGGATCACGGTGAACTCCGTGCAGCCCGGCCTGCACAGGACCGAACGCGTCACGCAGGTGTACGGCGAGCGCCCGCCGCTGGGCGACGTGCCGGCGGGGCGGCTCGGCGAGCCGGCCGAGCTCGGCGCGGTCGTCGCGTTCCTGTGCTCGGCCCACGCGGGCTACCTCACGGGCGCGGCGGTGCCGGTCGACGGCGGCGCCTACCAGGCGCTGCTGTAGTGAAGACGACGCCTGGAGCCGGGCGTTCGAGACCGCCCGGCCAGGCAGACCAGGGGAGAGACACAATGACAGAATGGGCCGTGGTCACGGGGGCGGCACAGGGCATCGGGGCCGTGATCGCCGAGTTCGCGGTGACGGCGGGCTACCGGGTGGCCGCGTGGGACATCGACGGCCCGGCCGTCGAGCGGACGGCGGCGGAGATCGGCGACGGGTGCGTGGCCTCGGCCGTGGACGTCGCCGACGAGGAGTCCGTCCGCGCCGCGGCGGCGCTGCTGCCTGAGCCGCCGCGACTGGTGGTGAACAACGCCGGGATCGTCCGGTTCGGGCCGCTGCTGGACCTGCCGCTCGCCGAATGGGAGAGCGCACTGCGGGTCAACCTGACCGGCACGTTCATCGTGGGGCGGACGCTGGCCGGGCCGATGGGCAAGGCCGGAGGGGGCGCGATCGTCAACCTCGCCTCCGTCAACGGGCTCGCCGCCGCGCCCCACGCGGGGGCGTACTCCGCCAGCAAGGCGGGCATCGTCCGGCTGACCGAACACATGGCGATGGAGTGGGCGAAACTCGGCATCCGGGTCAACTGCGTCGCCCCCGGCCTGATCCACGCGGGCATGTCGGACGCCATCTACGCCGACGCCGAGGTGCGGCGGGTCCGCGAGGGCGCGGTGCCGCTCGCCCGCCTGGGCTCCGCCGAGGACATCGCGGCCGCGGTGCTCTTCCTCGGCTCGGAGAAGGCCGGGTACGTCACCGGCCAGACCCTCGCGGTGGACGGCGGGCTGATCAAGAGCACCCTGGCCGCCCTGCCGCGCCCCCAGTCGGTGGACTCGGTCGGCCCCGGCGGAAGCTGACGACCGCAGGAGGGCGGGCGCGGGGGACTCCCGCGCCCGCCCCGGGTCAGCCGGTGGTGGTCCAGCGGATCGCCCGCCGGACGATCTCCCGGTGCTCCGGCACCTCGTACGACGCCGGATGGTGCCCCAGCGCGTCGTAGACCACCCGCCCGCCGCCGTGCTCACGGGCCCACAGCAGGGGATGCTCGGCGTCCGGACCGCCCGGCTGCCGCGCCGTCAGCAGGGGGACGAGCCCCGGCACGCGCTCCAGGTCGCCGTAGACCTCGTCCACGACGGTGAACGGCGCGATGCCCGCCACCAGTTCGTGCGCCGCCGACGCCGGCCGCACGCCGACGGCCGGGCCGAGCGGCGGGTGGTGCGAGCGGCCCCACACCCAGGAGCCGCCGAGCGTACGCCCCCACTCTGGCCAGTCGTCGAAGCAGATGGCCGCCGTGTGCATGCCGAGCACGCCGCCGCCCGCCGCGAGGTGGGCGGCCAGCGCCTCCCGCGCGTCCGGGGACGGGCTAGCCCCCTCGGCCCCGGCGAGCCGCCGGTAGCGGTCGGGGGTGCCGGGCCCGGTCATCGTCCAGCGCAGGGCGTTGACCACCAGCAGCGCCGCGCCGGGCAGGGCGCGCAGCGCCGCGTCCACGTCGGTGTGCACCTCGGCGGCGAGCCGCCGCTCGGCGAGCAGCTCCACCAGGCAGGCGGTGGTGGCGGGGAAGTCGTGGGTGAGCCCACCGGAGAGGACGACGGCACGCATGGTCGTCCTCACGCCGTCCGCGCGGATGCGGTCATGGGAGCCATTCCTTCCTGCGCAGCAGGCGGGCGGCGTTCGCGGCGAGCAGCGCGGGGTCGAGGTCAGGGGTCTCGTGCGCGCCGGAGTCCCAGCCGGCGAAGTTGGTGCCGAACACCAGCCGCCCGATGCCGGCCCGCGAGACGAGCAGGGCGAGGGCGTCAGCGTCGTGCACGTGGGTGTCGAACCACAGGCGGCGGTAGTAGTGCTCGAACCCGTTCTCCCGCAGCCGGTCGCCCGCCCAGGCGCGCTTGCCGACCGCGCGGGCGAAGCGCCCGGCCACGAACGGGGCGGCCCCGCCGCCGTGCGAGACGCACACGTCCAGCCCGGGGTGGCGGTCGAGTACGCCGCCGAAGACCAGCGCGGCCACCGCCAGCGTCTCGTCGCGGGCGAAGCCGAGCAGCAGGTCGAGGTCGAAGCGCCGCAGCCGGGGGTCCTCGGGCGGGCCGTCGGGGCCGAGCGGCGACGGGTGCACGAACAGCGGGACGTCCAGCTCGACCAGCGCCTCGTAGAGCGGGTCGAGGTCCGGGTCGTCCAGGGTGCGGCCGGCGGGGTCGGTGTCGAGGTAGACGGCGACCATGCCGAGCTCGCGGACGGCGCGGCGGGCTTCGGCGACCGACGCCGCGACGTCCTGGGCGGGGAGCTGGGCGGCGGCGAGCAGCCGGGCCGGATACCGGGCCGCCAGCGCGGCGAGCGCGTCGTTGTGCGCCCGCGCGTACGCCGCCGCCGCGCCCGGCTCCAGCCGGCCGAAGTAGGTGAGCGGGTTGGGCGAGAGCAGCTGCACGTCGATGCCCGCCTCGTCCATGGCCGCGACGCGCAGGTCCACGTCCATGAACGGGGTGCCCGCGTAGCGCACCCCGTGGAGCACGTAGTCGCCGACGCGGTAGTACGGCGTGCCGTCGGGCGACGTGCCCAGCTCCGCCCCGTGCCCGACCTCCAGGACGGCGTGGGCGTGCACGTCGATCACCGGCGGGCGGCCGGTGGGGCGGTCAGACACGGGCCAGCTTCTCCAGTTGCTCCTCCGTCAGCGCGAGGCCGCGGGTGAGCGGGCAGGAGGCGAGGAAGCGGACCTGGTCGGTGGAGCGCATGCGCCGCTCCGGGATCGGGGTGACGAGGTCGACGCGCCGCCCGCCCTTGATCACCTCGGCCAGGCGGGAGCGGTCCTGGAGGATCGTGACGTCCTGGAGCGGGTCGCCGTCCACGACGAGGATGTCGGCCAGCCGGCCCGTCTCCAGGGTGCCGACCTGGCCCTCCATCCGCAGGGCGAACGCGCCGTTGCGGGTGGCGGCGACGATCGCGTCCATGGGGCTCATCCCCATGTACTGGACGAACATCTCCAGCTCGCGCGCGTGCCACTCGCCGACGGGGGTGACCGCGAACCCGGTCTCGGAGCCGGCGAGGAACGGCACCCCGGCCGCGTGCGCCTTGGCCATCTGCGCGGCCGTGATCTCGATCTCGGCGCGGAAGACGTCGAGCAGCTCGGGTGCGCTGCCCACCTTCGCGCCGTAGTCGGCGAGGTTGCCGAGCAGTGTGAACGTCGGGCACAGCGCGCTGCCCGACTCGACGACCGCCTCCAGGGCCTCGTCGTCCATGTACGAGGCGTGGTAGATCAGGTCCACGCCGGCGCGGGCGGCGTCGCGGGTGCTCTCGGAGTTGCGGCAGTGCGCGACGACCTTGGTGTTCAGCTCGTGGGCGGTGTCGCACACGGCCCGCAGCTCGTCGAGGTTCCAGACCTTGACCTCGGGGCCCTTCATGGTCGGGATCTGGCCGGTGACCATGATTTTGATCCAGTCGACGCCGTGCTTGATCTGGCGGCGTACCTCTCTGACCATCATGTCGCGGTTGTGCACGACGGTCGCGTAGCCGGTGGTGCCGTCGTCGGCGATCATCCGGCCGGCCGTGCCGCCGAGCATCGTCATCAGCGCCTGGCCGCCCGCGCGCATGCGCGGGCCCTCCACGATGCCGGTCTCGATGGCGTCGCGCAGCTCGACGCCGATGGACCAGAGGCAGTCGGCGTCGAGCACGCCGGTGACGCCCGCGCGCAGCACCTTGCGGGCGTGGTACGCCGACAGCATGGAGCTGTAGCCCTGGGTCCGGTGGTGGAAGAGCTCGTCGTTGCCGGTCGGCTCGCCGAAGCTGAGATGGGTGTGGGCGTCGATCAGCCCGGGCATGACCGTGCGGCCGGTGGCGTCGACGCGCTCGTCCACGCCGTCCGACTCGGCCTGCGCGAGGGCGTCGGCGCCGAGGGCGGCGATGCGGTCGCCGCGCACCAGCACCGCCTCGTCCGCCCGTGGTGGCGCGCCGGTCCCGTCGAGGACGGCGCCTCCGGTGATCAGGATGCTGTCGGCCATGGGTACCCCCTTGAACCTCGGTATGCGTTGGAAGGTTAACGACTATCGGCGGCCTTGACTAGACTGGCGGTGCTGGCCCGCTCGCGGGGAGACGGTCCTCGCGATTCGTCCTGAGGCCGGGGGAGTGCGACGATGGCGAAGTGTCCCAGCAGAGAGTGATCGAAGAGCTTCAGCGTCTCGGCATGTCCGGCTACGAAGCCAAGGCCTACGTCGCGCTCGTGGCCGCCGGCACGCCGCTCAACGGCTACGAGGTGGCCAAGCGCTCGGGCGTGCCGCGCAGCACGGTCTACGAGACGCTGGGCAAGCTCGTCAGCAGGGGCGCCGCCTACGAGGTGCGGCTCGGCGAGGCGGGCGTCGGCTACATCTCGCTGCCGCCGATGTCGCTGCTCGACCGCATGCGCCGCGAGTTCGACCAGTCGATCACCACCCTGAGCGAGACGCTGCCCGAGGTGGCCGCGCCCGCCGAGGTGCGGCTGATCCACAACCTCGCCGACCGGTCCTCCCTGCTCACCAGGGCCGAGGACGTCGTCGCCGCCGCGCGCCGCGACCTGTTCCTGTCCGGCTGGCCGGCGGAGCTGGAGCCGCTCAAGCCGCTCGCCCGCCGCGCCCAGGCCGAGGGCGTCGACGTGTCGACCGTCGTCTTCGGCGAGGACCCCGACCCCGTCGGCCACACCACCAGGCACCGCTTCTCCAGCCCGCAGGTGGCGCTGGAGAACCTCGGCTGCCGGCTCCTCGTCGTCGTCGCCGACCGGCGGCAGGCGGTCATCGGCGGCGTGGTCAACGAGGACGCCTGGGGTGTCTACACCGACGATCCCGCCGTGGTGCTGGTGGCGGTCGAGTACGTCCGCCACGACATCGCGATGCACCTGATCGTGGAGCGGTTCGCGGCCGACGACTTCGAGTCCTTCTGGAAGTCGGACCCGGCGCTGCTGCGGCTGCGCGCCGACCACGGCGCGGCGGCCACGCTGCTCAGGAAGGCGGGCGCGCCGGGCGGGCGCGGCCAGAGCTGACGCCAGAGCTGACGGCGGCGGACGGCGGGCATCCCTCGGCGGGTGCCCGCCGTTCGCGTGTCCGGGGCCGCGCCGCGCCTGCCCTCATCGTCGGCAAATAGGGTCTGTTACCTCTCCGCTTTCGGCGTTAGCATCCTCACGACTAACGCTGGAGGCGCAACCGTGTGGCAACAGATCATCAGCGGGCTGCAGGCGGGCAGTTGGTACTCCCTCATGGCGCTCGCCATCGTCCTCGTGCTGAAGGCGACCGACGTGCCGAACTTCGCGATGGCGGAGCTGGGGCTGTTACCCGCGTTCTGCACCTGGGCGCTCATCGACGGGGCCGGCCTGTCCTGGTGGGCGGCGGTGCCCGCCGGGCTGCTCATCGGCGTCGTGCTCGCCGTCGTGGTGGAGCGCACCGCCATCCGCCCGATCCTGGCGGAGAACCACTTCGCCACGGTCCTGATGACGATCGCGGTGTTCGTGGTGATCAACGCGGTCGTCCAGCTCGTGTGGGGCTCCGAGCCCCGCAAGATCGACTCGCCGTTCGCGGGCTCGTTCACCGTCGCCGGCCAGATCGTGGCCTACGAGCAACTGCTCAGCATCGGCGCCGGGCTGGCCGTGACGGTCGCGCTCGTGCTGTTCTTCCGCACCCCGCTCGGCGTGCGGATGCAGGCCATCGCCGAGGACCGGGTGACGCCGCGGCTGCTCGGCGTCTCGGTCACCACGGTGTTCCGCACCTCGTGGGCGCTCGCGGGCGCGATCGCCACGATCGCGCTGCTGCTCCAGGGCCAGGCGTCGCTGCTCACCGACCAGAACGGGTCCGGGCTGCTCATCAAGGGCTTCGTCGCCGCGACGCTCGGCGGGTTCTCCAGCGTGATCGGCGCCTTCGTCGGCGGGCTCGCGCTCGGCGTCGCCGAGAACCTGGCCGGCGCGTACGTCTCGACGTCCAGCAAGACGGCGATCGCGCTGCTCGCCATCGTCGTCGTGCTCGCGGTCAAGCCGCAGGGCCTGTTCGGCCGCCATCAGGCGAGGGAGGTCTGATGCCGCCCACGTTCCCCGGCTCGCCGCGGCGGGCCGCCGGCTGGGCCGCCGCGCTGGCGGGCGGGCTCGTCCTGCTCGCGCTGCCCGGCCTGGTGAATCCGTACCTGCTCTTCCAGGCGTGCCTGGTCATGGTGACGGCGACCGCCGGGCTGGGGCTCGTCCTCATCATGGGCTGGTCGGGGCAGATCGCGCTGGCGCAGGCCGGGTTCCTCGGCGTCGGGGCGTACACGACGACGTACCTGGTCGCGCAGGGCTGGCCGTGGCCGCTCGCCACGGTCACCGCGGGCCTGGTCGCCGCCCTCGCCGGAGTGCTGATCGGCCTGCCCGCGACCCGGCTGCGCGGGTTCTACCTGGCCATCGCCACGCTCGCGTTCGCCGAGCTGATGATCCGGGTGTTCGTCGAGGCCGTCCCGGTCACCGGCGGCATCGCCGGCGTCGCCGTCGAGGCGGTCGTCCTGCCCGGCATCGACGTGGACGGCAGCCGCTGGTACCTGTGCCTCGCCGTCGCCGCCGTCACGACCGTCGCCGTCGTACGCGCCGGGCGGGCCGGGCTCGGCCGCCGCCTCCGGGTGGTGCGCGACGCCGAGATCGCCGCCCCGTCGCTCGGGATCAGCCCGATGCGCACCAAGCTGCTGGCGTTCGCCCTGTCCGCCTTCATCGGCGGCGTCGCCGGCGCGCTCTACGCGCAGTGCCTGTCGTACCTGACGCCGGAGATCTTCGACATGGGGCTGCTCATCGAGTTCCTGGTCCTCGCCTTCCTCGGCGGCGTCGGCTACGTCGTCGGCCCGTTCCTCGGCGCGATCGTCGTGGTCGTGCTCCGCGACCTGCTCCAGGACCTGGGGAGCTGGCAGCGCCTGGTCTACGGCCTCATCCTCGCCCTCGCGATCGCCTTCCTGCCGCGCGGGCTCGCGTCCCTGCCCGCCCGGCTGCGCGACCGGCGCCGGGCCCCCGAGCGGCCCGTCACGGCGGCGGCCTCATGAGCGGCGTGCTGGAGCTGTCCGGGATCGCGGTGCGTTTCGGCGGCAACGAGGTGCTGAAGGGCGTGGACCTCTCCGTCGGCCCCGGGTTCACCGGGCTCATCGGCCCCAACGGCGCGGGCAAGACGACGGTCTTCAACGTGGTCACCGGCTACGTCCGGCCCACCGGCGGGACCGTCACGATCGGCGGGGAGCGGATCCCGGCCGGCCGCCCCGCCGCCGTGGCCCGCAAGGGCGTGCGCCGCACGTTCCAGACGCCGCGGCTGGTCGCCGAGCTGTCCGTCGAGGCGAACGTCCTCGTCGGCCTGGACGCCGGGGCGTCCACGCTCGCCGACTACCTCGGGCTCTCCCGCGCCGCCCGCGAGGCCCGCGCGCGGGTGCGCGAGCTGCTGGAGGCGTTCGGCCTGGCCGAGCGGGCCGCCGAGCCCGTCGGCAACCTGCCGCTCGGCAGCCAGAAGATCGTCGAGGTGGCCCGCGCGCTCGCCCCGAGGCCGCGCGTGGTGCTGCTCGACGAGCCCGCCGCGGGCCTGTCGGCCGCCGACGTCACCAGGATGGTCGAGCCGCTGTCCAGGATCGGCGAGCGCGAGGAGCTGTCCATCCTCATCATCGAGCACGACCTGGAGCTGGTCGCGCGGCTCTGCCCGCGGATCGCCGCGCTGCACTTCGGACGCATCCTCGCCGAGGGGACCCCGGCCGAGGTCGTCGCCCACCCCGATGTCGTCGAGGCCTACCTGGGAGCCGGCGTTGCTGCTGTCGACACGTGACCTGACCTCCGGCTACGGCCGGGTGCCCGTGCTGCGCGGGGTCGACCTCGACGTGGCGGAGGGCGAGATCGTCGCGCTGCTCGGCGTCAACGGCGCCGGCAAGACCACCACGCTGCGGACCGTGTCCGGGGTGTTGCCCACCTGGTCGGGCACGGTGACCTTCGACGGCGTCACCCTGGGCGCGCGCACCCCGGAGGCGCGGGCCAGGCTCGGGCTCGGGCACGTCCCCGAGGGCCGCGGCATCCTGTCCTCGCTCACCGTGCGGCAGAACCTCCGCCTCGGCGCCACCGCCCGCGGGCGCGGCGCCCGCGACGTCGCCCAGGACGAGGAGCGGCTGCTCGACGTCTTCGGCGCGCTGCGCGACAAGCTCGCCGCCCCGGCCGGCTCGCTGTCCGGCGGCCAGCAGCAGATGCTCGCCGTCGCGCGGGCGCTGCTCGGCCGGCCCCGCCTGGTCATGGTCGACGAGATGTCCTTCGGGCTCGCGCCGATCCTCGTCACCCAGCTGCTCGGGCTGGTCGCGCGGCTGCGCGAGGAGTCCGGCACCGCGTTCCTGCTGGTCGAGCAGAACTCCGCCGTGCTCGACATCGCCGACCGCGCCTACGTGCTCGCGGGCGGCGCCGTGCACACGTCCGGCCCCGCCCGCGAGCTCGCGGGCTCGGAGAACCTCGTCCGCGCCTACCTCGGCTGAGAACCACGCACCACATCTGGAGGCACCCCCCATGAGCCGGCGACGATTTTCGCGTACCGCACTGCCCGCCCTGCTGACCGCTCTCGCCGTCGCCGGCTGCTCGTCCCAGGCGGCCGCCCCGCCCGGCGCGGGCGCGGCGGCGGTGCAGGGCGTCACCGACGACAGCATCGTCATCGGCACCACCCTGCCGCTCTCGGGCGGCGCCTCCACCTCGGGCAAGGGCTTCGAGGGCGGGCTGAACGCGGCGGTCAAGGAGATCAACGACAAGGGCGGCGTCAACGGCCGCAAGGTACGGCTCGTCGTCCTCGACGACGGCTTCGAGGCCGCGCGCAGCGTCGCCAACATCCGCAGGCTCGGCGACCAGGAGAAGGTGTACGCCGTGGTCTCCCCGGCCGGCTCGGCCAACATCCCGGGCAGCTACCCGTACCTGAAGCAGAAGGGCCTGCCGCTGTTCGCCCCGGTGCTGCCGCCCGACCCGAAGCAGGACTCCGTGTTCCTGCTCGGCACCAGCCAGCACGACCAGGCCCGGGTGATCGTGGACTTCCTCGCCGGCAAGGGCGTCAAGAAGCTCGCCGTCATCGGCCAGGACAACGAGCTCGGGCACGCCATCCGCGACGGCGTCAAGGCGGAGGCGGCGGCCACCGGGCTGGAGGTCGTCGCGAACGAGACCACCGAGCCCAACTCCACCGAGGTCAGCTCGGCGGTGCTCAAGGTGCGCGACGCGGGACCCGAGGCCATCGTGCTCGGCACCGACAACACCCAGTCGGCGCTGGTCATGAAGGCGGTCCGCGAGCTGGGCTGGCAGCCGCGGATCATGGGCACGTCCTCGACGGTGACCACCGGCAGCGCCGGGACGGTCGGCCCGGCGGGCGAGGCGGCGAAGGGCATCCACGGCACGCTCATCTCCGAGCTGCCGGTCTCCGACGCGCCCGAGGCTGCCGCCTGGCGCACCGCCCAGCAGGCCGCCGCGCCGTCCGAGGTGGGGAGCGCGTACGCGCTGCAGGCGTACGCCAACACCAAGATCTTCTTCGAGATCGTCTCCCGCATGGGCGACGACCTGAGCTGGGCGAACTTCACGAAGACCGCCGAGTCCCTCAAGGACCACAAGTCAGGGATCTACCCGCCGATCACGTTCGGTCCGGCGGCCGGCGGCGGGCACGTCGGCACCACCGGCGCGAAGGTGGCCGAGTGGGACGGCTCGGCCTGGAAGCTCGTCACCGACGACTGGGTGCTTCCCGGCCGGCCCGTCTCCTGACCCTCCCGGGCGTCACGCGTTCGTGACGCCCAGGCCGAGGCCGCCGTCGATGGTGAGGACGCTGCCGGTCGCCCACTCGGCGGCCAGCAGGTACTCGACCGCCTCGGCGACCTCGTCGGCGGTGCCCGACCGGCCCAGGGCGTGGGCGGGGCCGAGCGAGCGCATGCGTTCGGCGGCGGTGGCGTCGTCCATCAGCCCCGCCCGCTGGTTGATCTCGGTGAGCACCCCGCCCGGCCGTACGCAGCTCACCCGCACGCCCTGCGGGCCGAGCTCGGCGGCCAGCACCCCGGTCAGCGTCTCCAGCGCGCCCTTAGTGGCGGCGTAAGGGGACGCGCCCGGGAAGGCCCGCTGCGTGTGCACCGAGCCGAAGAACACCACGGCCCCTGAACGCTCCCGCAGGTACGGCACGGCGAGCGCGGTCAGCATCAGCGGGCCGATCGTGTTGGAGGCGAACACGTCGTGCAGCGCCTTCTCGTCGAGGTCCGTGACCGCGCTCCGGTACATGTTGCCCGCCGAGTGCACGACCGCCTCCAGCCCGCCGCCGTGCTCCACGGCGGCGGCCACCATGCGCTCGCGGTCCTCGGCGCGGGTGACGTCGCCGACGACGGCGCGCGCGCCGGGGCCGGCCTTCCTCGCGACCGCCTCGACGCGGTCCGCCCGCCGGCCGGAGAGCGTCACCTTCGCGCCCGCCTCGACCAGCCGGTGGACCACCGCCTCGCCGATGCCCGATCCCCCTCCGGTGACCAGCACCGGCATCCCTTCGATCGCACGTCCCATCGCCGCCTCCTGACCTTGACGCTGTCGGAACGCGATCGTAGAGCGAAGCGTCGTGAAAGAGCTAGCCACTAGTCATCCGGCCAGCGGTCGCGGCGGGGACGCGGCCGCTACTAGACCACTGGCCCACACCCCCTTGAGCGCCCCGGCCGCGCTCTGGCTCAATCTGGCCAGCGGCGGGCCCCTGGAAGGAACAGCGCGATGACGGAGATCTCGGAGCGGGTGACCCCGAAGGACCGCTACGCGGCCACGACCGGCCTGGTCCAGCTCACCGGCGTCCAGGCCCTGGCCCGGCTGCCGATCGAGCAGCACCGCAGGGACCTCGCCCGCGGCCGGCGGGTCGCCACGTTCGTCTCCGGCTACGAGGGCTCCCCGCTCGGCGGCTACGACCTGGAGCTCCACCGGCAGCGCCGGCTCCTCGAAGCCAGCGACGTCGTCTTCAGCCCCGGCCTGAACGAGGAGAGCGCCGCCACGGCCGTCCAGGGCAGCCAGCTCGCGGGCACCTTCGACGACGCCCGCTACGACGGCGTCCTCGGCATCTGGTACGGCAAGGCCCCCGGCCTCGACCGCGCCACCGACGCGCTCCGCCACGGCAACCTCATGGGCGCGCACCCGAACGGCGGCGCCCTCGTGCTCGTCGGCGACGACCCGGCCGCCAAGTCCTCCAGCGTGCCCTCCTCGTCGGAGCCCGCGCTGGCCGACCTGGCCATGCCGATCCTCTACCCGGCCGACTCCCAGGAGGTGCTCGACCTCGGCAGGCACGCCGTCGAGCTGTCCAGGGCCAGCGGCCTCTGGGTCGCGCTGAAGATCGTCACCGCCGTGGCCGACGGCTCCTCCACCGTGACGCTCGGCGACGACCGGCCCGAGCCGCTGCTGCCGCCCGGCGCGGGCCGCCACCGGCCCACCGCCCGCCTGCTCCAGCCCACGCTCGGGCCGCTCGAACGCGACCTCGTCACCGTACGGCTGCGGCTGGCCCGCGAGTACTCCCGGCTCAACCGGCTCAACCGCGTCGTGGGGGCCGGGGACCGGGACCGCGTCGGCGTGGTCGCGGCCGGGCGGACGTACCTCGACGTGGTCGAGGCGCTGCGCCGGCTCGGCATCGACGAGCAGGGGCTGGCCGACGGCCCGGTCCGGCTGCTGCGGGTCGGCATGCCCTTCCCGCTGGAGGCGGAGACCGTCCGCGAGTTCGCCGACGGGCTGGACGAGATCGTGGTCGTCGAGGAGAAGCGGTCGTTCCTGGAGTCGGCGGTCCGCGACCTCCTCTACGGCGGCCCGGCCGCGCCCCGCGTCACCGGCAAGCACGACGCCGACGGGAGCGAGCTGATCCCGGCCCACGGCGAGCTGGACGCCGACACCGTCCTTCCCCGGCTGCGCCGCAGGCTGGCGGCCAACGGCGTCCCGGTCACCCCCGAGGCCGCCGCGCCCGTACCGGCCGGCCGCCGGCTCCCGCTGCTGCGGCGGGCCCCGTACTTCTGCTCCGGCTGCCCGCACAACACCTCCACCAAGCCGGGCGGCGCGAGCCTGGTCGGCGGCGGCATCGGCTGCCACGCGATGGTCGTGCTCATGGACGAGAGCCAGGTGGGCGACGTCACCGGCCTCACCCAGATGGGCGGCGAAGGGCTGCAGTGGCTCGGCATGGCGCCGTTCGTGGAGCGCGGCCACTACGTGCAGAACCTCGGCGACGGCACCTTCGACCACTCCGGCTCCCTGGCGATCAGGGCGGCGGTCGCGGCGGGGGCGCACATCACGTACAAGCTGCTTTACAACGCGGCGGTCGCGATGACCGGCGGGCAGCGGCCGGTCGGCGGGATGAGCGTCGCCAGGATCGTGGACGTGCTGCTGGCCGAGGGCGTCTCCAGGATCATCGTCACCACCGAGGACCTCCGCAGGTACCGCCGGGTCCGGCTGCCGCGCGGCGTCGCCGTGTGGGACCGGTCGAGGATCGCCGAGGCCCAGCGGGTGCTCGCCGGGACGCCGGGCGTCACCGTCCTGCTGCACGACCAGGAGTGCGCGACCGAGATCCGGCGCAAACGCAGGCGGGGCCTGCTCGCCGAGCCCGCGACGCGGGTGCTGATCAACGAGCGCGTCTGCGAGGGCTGCGGCGACTGCGGCGCCAAGTCGAACTGCCTGTCCGTGCAGCCGGTCCCCACCGAGTACGGCCGCAAGACCCGCATCCACCAGACCTCCTGCAACGTGGACCGGAGCTGCCTGGACGGCGACTGCCCCGCCTTCATGACCGTCACGCCCGGTCGTCCCGTCACCCGGTCGGCGGCGACCCTGGAGGCGTCCGCCCTGCCCGAGCCCGAGCCCGTGGCGCACGGCGAGGTCTTCGGGATCCGGCTGCTCGGCATCGGCGGGACCGGCGTCGTCACCGTGTCGCAGGTCCTCGCCACCGCCGGGCTGCTCGCCGGATGGCACGTCCGTTCACTCGACCAGACCGGGCTCGCCCAGAAGGGCGGCGCGGTCGTGTCGGACGTGAAGCTCTCCCGCCGGCCGCTGCTCACCACCAACCGGCTCGGCGAGGGGGAGTGCGACCTCTACCTCGGCTGCGACCTGCTCGTCGCCGCCGACGCGGGGAACCTCGCCGTCGCCTCGCCCGAACGGACCGTCGCCGTGCTGTCCACGTCCGAGGTGCCCACCGGGCGGATGGTCGCCGACCACACGGTCACGTTCCCGTCGCCGGACGAGGTGACCGCACCCGTGCTCGACCGGGTACGCCCCGGCCACGCCCGGCTGCTCGACGCCCGCGCCGTGTCGGCCGCGCTGTTCGGGGACGACCAGTTCGCGAACGTGCTGCTGGTGGGGGTCGCCTACCAGCAGGGCGCGATCCCGCTGCCCGCCGAGGCGATCGAGGAGGCGATCCGGCTCAACGGCGTCGCCGTGGAGACCAACCTCCAGGCGTTCCGCCGCGGGCGGCAGCTCGTCAGCGACCCGGCCGCCGTGCCGGCCTCGTCCGGCCCGGAGCCGCGCGAGGCGGACCCGCCGGGCGGCGACGTGACCGGGACCGTGCGCGCCGAGCCGGGGTCCGAGCTGGCGCGGCTGGTGGCGCTCCGCTCGGCCGAGCTGGTCGCCTACCAGGACCTCGCCTACGCCCGCCGCTACACGGCCGTCGTCGAGCGGGTCCGCGAGCGGGAGGCGGCGACGGTGCCGGGATCGAGCGCGCTGGCCGAGGCGGTGGCCCGCCAGCTGTTCAAGCTGATGGCGTACAAGGACGAGTACGAGGTGGCCAGGCTCAGCCTCCTCCCCGAGGTGGGCCGGGCCGTGGAGGAGCAGTTCGGGGAGGGGGCCAGGGCGTCGTGGCGGCTCCACCCGCCGCTGCTGCGCGCCGCCGGGCTGCGCGGGAAGCTCACCCTCGGCCCGTGGTTCCGGCCGGCGCTCGCGCTGCTGCGCGCCGGCCGGCGGCTGCGCGGCACCCCGATCGACCCGTTCGGCAGGACCGAGGTCCGCAGGCTCGAACGCGAGCTGGCCCGCGAGTACGCCGGCCTGGCCGAGCACCTGGCCGACCGGCTCGGCCCGGACAACCTCGACCTGGCGGTCCGGATCGCCGGCCTGCCGGACATGGTGCGCGGCTACGAGGACGTCAAGCTGCGCAACGTCGCGAGATACCGCGAGGAGCTGGCCGCGCTGCGCGCCCGCTTCGACGCGCCCGACCAGGAGAGACCACGGTGAAACAGGTACAGCGACTCGACCGCGTGATCATCCGCTTCGCCGGCGACTCCGGCGACGGCATGCAGCTCACCGGCGACCGATTCACGGCGGGCACGGCGGAGTTCGGCAACGACCTGTCGACCCTGCCCAACTTCCCGGCCGAGATCCGCGCGCCCCAGGGGACGCTGCCCGGCGTGTCGAGCTTCCAGCTCCACTTCGCCGACCACGACATCCTGACCCCGGGCGACGCGCCGAACGTGCTGGTGGCCATGAACCCGGCGGCGCTGAAGGCCAACCTCGGCGACCTGCCGCGCGGGGCGGACATCATCGCCAACACCGACGAGTTCACCAAGCGCAACCTCCAGAAGGTCGGCTACGCCACCAACCCGCTGGAGGACGACTCGCTGGCCGAGTGGCGGGTGCACGCGGTCCCGCTGACCTCGCTCACGGTCAAGGCCCTCGAAGGCTTCGACCTGTCCAAGAAGGACGCCGAGCGCTCCAAGAACATGTTCGCCCTCGGCCTGCTGAGCTGGCTCTACCACCGGCCGACCGAGCACACGATCACGTTCCTCGAGAACAAGTTCGCCAAGAAGCCCGAGATCGCCAAGGCCAACATCGCGGCCTTCCAGGCGGGCTGGAACTACGGCGAGACCACCGAGTCGTTCTCGGTCTCCTACGAGGTCAAGCCGGCCCGCCTCGCGCCCGGCGTCTACCGCAACATCTCCGGCAACCAGGCCCTCGCCTACGGCCTGATCGCCGCGAGCGTGCAGGCGAAGCTGCCGCTGTTCCTGGGCTCCTACCCGATCACGCCGGCCTCCGACATCCTGCACGAGCTGTCCAAGCACAAGCGGTTCGGCATCCGCACCTTCCAGGCGGAGGACGAGATCGCCGGCGTCGGCGCGGCGCTCGGGGCCGCGTTCGGCGGCGCGCTCGGCGTCACCACCACCTCCGGCCCCGGCGTGGCACTGAAGGCCGAGACCGTCGGCCTGGCGGTCACCACCGAACTGCCGCTGATCATCGTGGACGTGCAGCGCGCCGGGCCGAGCACCGGCATGCCGACCAAGACCGAGCAGACCGACCTGCTGATGGCCATGTTCGGCCGCAACGGCGAGTCGCCGGTGCCGATCGTGGCGCCGATGTCGCCGAGCGACTGCTTCGACGCCGCCATCGAGGCGGCCAGGATCGCCGTCAAGTACCGCACGCCGGTCATGCTGCTCTCCGACGGCTATCTCGCCAACGGCTCCGAGCCGTGGCGGCTGCCGGAGGTGTCCGACCTGCCGGACATCTCCCAGGAGTTCACCACCGCCCCCAACGGCGAGAACGGCGCGTTCCTGCCGTTCAAGCGGGACACCGAGACCCTGGCCCGGCCGTGGGCGATCCCCGGCACCGCCGGGCTGGAGCACCGGATCGGCGGCATCGAGAAGGCCGACGGCACCGGCAACATCTCCTACGACCCCGACAACCACGACCTGATGGTCCGCACCCGCGCCGCCAAGATCGCCGGCATCGACGTCCCCGACCTGGTCGTGGACGACCCCGACGGCGACGCCAAGGTGCTGGTCGTCGGGTGGGGCTCGACCTACGGGCCGATCGCCGCGGCCGCGCGCCGCATCAGGGCGGGCGGCGGCAAGGTCGCCCAGGCCCATCTGCGCCACCTCAACCCCCTGCCGGCCAACACCGGTGAGGTGCTCAAGCGTTACGACAAGGTGCTGCTGCCCGAGATCAACCTGGGCCAGCTCGCGCTGCTGCTGCGCGCCCGCTACCTCGTCGACGTCATCAGCTACAACCGTGTGCGCGGGCTCCCGTTCAAGGCCGAGGAGCTGGCCGGAGTCATCCAGGACGTGATCGACAGTGACTGAGCTCGTCAACGGCCAGGGCCTCAGCCTGGTCCCCAAGACCGACGCCAAGCAGAGCCTGAAGGACTTCAAGTCCGACCAGGAAGTGCGCTGGTGCCCCGGCTGCGGCGACTACGCCATCCTCGCCGCCGTCCAGTCCTTCCTGCCCGAACTCGGCCTCAAGCGCGAGAACATCGTCTTCGTCTCCGGCATCGGCTGCTCCTCCCGCTTCCCCTACTACCTCAACACCTACGGCTTCCACTCCATCCACGGCCGCGCCCCCGCCATCGCCACCGGCCTGGCCGCCTCCCGCCCCGACCTCAGCGTCTGGGTCGTCACCGGCGACGGCGACGCCCTGTCCATCGGCGGCAACCACCTCATCCACGCCCTGCGCCGCAACGTCAACCTCAACATCCTGCTGTTCAACAACCGCATCTACGGGCTGACCAAGGGCCAGTACTCCCCCACCAGCGAAGTCGGCAAGATCACCAAATCGACGCCGATGGGCTCGCTGGACAAGCCGTTCAACCCGATCTCGCTGGCCATCGGCGCCGAAGCCTCCTTCGTCGCCCGCACCATCGACTCCGACCGCAAGCACCTGCAAGCCGTGCTGCGCGAGGCCACCGCCCACCGCGGCACCTCCCTGGTCGAGATCTACCAGAACTGCAACATCTTCAACGACAACGCCTTCGAACCGCTCAAGGACCCCGGCCTGCGTGAGGACATCACGCTGCGCCTGGAGCACGGGCAGCCGATCGCCAGCGCCACCAAGGCCGTCGTCCGCGCCGCCGGCGGCGGCATCGAGGTCGTGGCCCGCACCAGCGTGACCGAGGAGCAGATCCTCCTCCACGACGCGCACCACCCCGACCCCAGCCTCGCCTTCGCCCTGTCCCGCCTCGACGAGCCCGCCTTCGAGCACGTCCCGATCGGCATCTTCCGCAGCGTCGACCGGCCCTCCTACGAGACGCTGATGACCCAGCAGCTCGACCAGGCCATCGCCGCGGAAGGCCCCGGCGACCTGAACGCCCTGCTCACGGCAGGCGACACCTGGCGCATCCCCTGACAGGCGGGAAACCGCTCTACACTGGCCGACCGTGGACTGGATCGAGCGGATCGCCGAGATCCGGCGCTGGACCAGGGGCGGCGAGCGCGCCCCGCACAAGCCGCTCCTCCTGCTGTACGCCCTGGGCCGCCCGGGATCGCCAAGCCCACAGCCACCAGGTCTTCCGCCCGCCCGCTCGCACCTGACCGCGGCGCGGGGCGCGAATTGTCGGTGGGCCCTGGCATCCTCGGGGGCATGGAGACCGTGTACACGGCCGTGGGCGGCAGCGAGGGCCTGCTCCGCCTCGCCGAGGCGTGGCACGCCCGCGTGATGGTGGACGAGGTGGTGGGCCACGCCTTCAGCCGCGGCTTCCACCCTCGGCACAGCGAGCGGCTGGCCGCCTACTGGGCCGAGGCGCTCGGCGGGCCGGCCGCCTACTCGAAGGAGTGCGGCGACGAGACGTTCGTCGTGCGCCTGCACAGCGGCAACGGCAAGCACGAGGAGATGGACCGCCGCGCGATCGCCTGCTTCGACCAGGCTCTCGGCGACGTGGGGCTGGCCGAGGGGGAGCCGCTGCGTCAGGTGCTTCACGACTACTTCGCCTGGGCCACCACCACGAGCATGGCCCGCTACCCGGAGTCGGCGGCCGACGTGCCGGAGGGGTTGAGCATCCCCCGGTGGTCGTGGGACGGCCCGCAACGCTGAGTCGCCTCACGACGGGGTCTCGGGGCGTTCGACGCGGACGGGGTCGCCGCGTACGAGCTCGTCGTGGACGCGCCGGCGGGCGGCGGTGACGGCGCGCTCCGCCGCCTCGTCGCCGCGTTCGACGCGCTCGCGCAGCAGCCGCAGGGCGATGCGGCGGTTGAGGCTGAACTGCCGCTCGGTGTCGACCACGACGACGATCCCGGTGGGCCGGTGGGTGGCCCGCACCGCCGTGCTGGCCTTGTTGCGGTGCTGGCCGCCGGGGCCTCCGGTGCGGCAGGCGACGATGTCGACGTCCGCCTCCGCGAACGTCGTGCGCGGGACGTCGACCTGGCACGGCCGGGCGATGACATACCAGTTCTTGCGGCCGGCGCTGGGACGGTACGGGCTGGGGGCCTGCCAGCACAGCGTCCCGGTCCACGAGGCGGCGAACTCCTCGGCGCCCGCTCCGGCGATCCTGACGAGGACCGACCGGTAGGTGCCGGGCCGGTCGCCGGGGACGGTGTCGGCCCGGCGGGTCTCCAGGCCGTGCCGGGCGGCGTCGGTCTCCAGGCGGCGCAGCAGCCGGGCGAGGGCCCAGGCGCACTCCTGCGGGCCGCGCCCGGCCGACAGGAGCAGGTGCACGCTCACGGACGCCCCCGCTTGCGGCGTGTGGGCCCGAGCTCCGGCGTCTTGTACGTGACCAGCGGGACCGTGGTGGCCACGGGCGTGGCGAGGCCATGGGCGACGAGGTCGGCGATCACCTGCTCGATGCGCTTGTACGCCGTCGGCGCCTCTTCGAACAGCAACTGCCGGTCCCCGCACACCACCACCGACCCCACGGGGGTGCGGCGCAGCTCCTCGACCGTGTGCTTGGCCCGCCCACGGCGCAGCGCGTCCGCGCGCGACATCTTGCGGCCCGCGCCGTGCGCCACGGAATGGCCGGCGTCCGCACCGGCGTGCCCGGCCACGAGGTAGGACGGGGTGCCGCGCGTGCCGGCGATGAGCACGTCGCGGCCGTCGCCCGGCGCGGCGCCTTTGCGGTGCAGGTAGAGCCCGTCGCGGACCTCGACCAGGTTGTGGCACTGGTCGACGATCGGCTCGGTGGGGTCGGCCCCCAGGGCGTGGGCCACCCGGGCGGCCAGCAGCCGCCGGTTGAGCGACCCCCACCGTACGGCCTCGTCGTGGAGCGCCAGGTAGGAGCCGGGATCGGGGGCGGGGCCCGCGCCGTGCGCGTCGGTGTGCGCCCGCAGGATCCGCTCGCCCAGCCCCCGGGAGCCGCTGTGGACGACGAGCACCAGGTCACCGGCGTCGAGCCCGAGCCGGCTCGCGTGCTCGGGCTCGAAGACGGTGCCGATCCTGGCCAGCTCGACGAAGTGGTTGCCCCGTCCGACCGTGCCGAGACCCTCGACGTGACCGGCGGGAATGTCGCCCTTCAGCACGTCCCAGGCGGGGTCGTCGGCGTCCCGCTCGGGGTCGAGCGCCCGGTCGAGATCGGGGAACCGCGCGGCCAGCTTCTCGGGCACGACGCGCCTGAGCTCGATGGGGAACACGGCGATGCCGCAGCCGATGTCGGACCCCACCAGGAACGGGTAGAGCACGGCCGACGTCATGGCGGCCCCGATGGGGGCGCCCTTGCCGGGGTGCAGGTCGGGCATGGCGGCGACGTGCCTCATGCCGTCGAGCGCGGCCACCTGATGACACTGCGCGACGGCGTCGGACTCGATCCAGCTCGTGGGGGAGGCGAACACGGTGACCGTGGCCATGGCGGAGTGCTGCTCAGACAAGGACGCTCTCTTCGCTGAACGAAAGGGGGAGTGGGCCGGCCGGCATCACGGCGGCGGGTGCGCCTCCACGTTCCCCGACCCCCGCCGCACGGGGCAAACGATTTTCCGCCCTGGCCGGTCACAGGGGAGAGGCGCTGTGGAACATGCGGTACCTGAAGTAACCGTCCCAGGGCGGCGTGGTGCCGGCGGCCGGTCCTGGTTCGGTGGCGAAGTACACGTCGACGCCCGAGTAGTCCTGCGGGCGCTGATAGGCCAGACCACCGTAGGGGCCCCGGACCAGGCCGGAGTTGTGGTTCCACCGGTAGCCCGTCTGGGCGCTGGTGATCTGGCCGACGACGGTCCAGACGCCGCCGCCCGTCCAGATGCTCGATCCCGCTATCCGGTCGACCTCGACATTCGCCTGCACCTCGTTGCCGTCGAGCGCCCCGGTGTCCCGGGAGACGACGAACGACTTCCGCTCCGGGTCGTACGCCCAGGACGCGTTGTGCAGGAACCGCCCGGAGTTCGGCAGGAACGGCTCCGGCGTGAGACCGGCCGTGGTGACGAACGACCTCTCGCCGAGCACGGGCGCGTCGGCGTCGCTCAGGTCCAGCGTGCGCACGGCGGTGCCGCGGCTGGTGCCGTCGCAGGACGGGTCCGGCGCGTCCAGCGCGGCGCAGTCCAGCCCGCTGTAGAACAGCAGCAGCTTCCCCTGCTGGTCGACGCTGGTCGCGCTCGGCTGGCCGACGCCGTACCCGGCCGCGTTGTAGTCGGGCTCGGTGATGTCGATGACCGGGGACGCGACGATCGTCCACGGGCCGAGGGGTGAGGTCGCGAGGGCGACGCCGACCACGTTGAACCGCCCGTCCGCGCCGTGGTCGTTGTTGTCGGCGGCGGTGAAGAACATCGCCCACGTGTAGACCTGCTCCCCGGTCTGGGGCGTCGTGTAGGCGAACCGGCCCTTGACGACGTCCGGGTCGCAGATGTGGTACGCCGCCCAGCTCGGCACGCCCGGCTGGTGGTGCGGGTCCCCCGGCTGCAGGCGGGGCCGCAGCGCCACCTGGGTGGCGCCCCACGTGTACGACCCGTTCTGCTGCCGCGTGCCGACGTTGAACAGGACGTGATCGTGCGTGGCCGCGAGCGCGTTGCCGCTGCCCGGCACGTACTCGACCGTGTTGGCGCAGTAGTAGATGATCCGCTGGGTGGCGGACGTCTGCACGATGGACGGCGCGTACTGGTAGTACCCGGCACTGCTGTAACGGGACGAGCCCGGATATATCCCCCCAGGTAACGGCACACCCGAGGACTCGACAGACGGCGCCCAGGCATGTGCCGGCACCAGGCTGATCAGAGACGCGACGAGGGCGAGCACGGCGACGAGCGAAACGCGGCGAATGAGCATCGGACAGTCCTTCGCGGTGAGCCGGACGGCGACCGCCGACTCTACAGATCCCGGCCGCCGGTGTTGAGGGGGCGCGGAACCCGGCGGCGCCTGCGGCGGCTCAGGTCTGCCGGGGGGAGCGGATCAGCAGAGTGGCCAGCGCCTCGTCCGGGCCGATGGTGCCGTAGACGTGGGGGACGTCGGCCTGCCAGGAGATGTGCTCGCCCGGCGCGGCCACCAGAGGGGCGTCGGCAGGGCCGGCGCGCAGCACGCCCGCGTACACCGTGACGTGTTCGGTCACGCCGGGGGCGTGGGGCGGCGAGTGTTGCACGACGCCGGGCCGGACGCGCATGCGCAGCAGCTCGAACGTCGCGGTCGGCTCCTCGAAGACCTCCAGCAGCGTCGCCGTCACGGCGGACCCCGGCACGCGGACGGCCTCCGCGGCCGGTGCGCCGGCCTCCAGGACGAGGGCCGTCAACGGCACGCCCAAGGCTCCCGCCACCGCGTAGAGCGTCTCCAGCGTCGGATTGCGGGTGCCCAGCTCCAGGCCGGACAGGGTGGCCTTGCCGATGCCGGCGCTGCGGGCCAGCGCTGACAGGGAGATGCCGCGGGCCTCCCGCAGCCGCCGCAGCCGGCTCCCGATATCCGTCTCACGGCCGTCCACCCGGCAATCCTCGCATTCCGCCGCCGGACTTGTCCCACGGTGGCCACCTCGTTAGGGTTCGTTCCGTAAACGGAACGGTCATGGAAAGCCTGGCGAATCGAGGGTGGGCATGCGGGTGCAGGCCGTCATGGCGGGGCTGGTCAGCGCGATAGTCGGCTACGCCAGTTCGTTCACCGTCGTGCTCGCCGGGCTGCGCGCCGTCGGGGCGACGCCCGGGCAGGCCGCGTCCGGGCTGCTCGCCCTCTGCTGCGGCGTCGGCGCGGCGGCGCTCTTCCTCGGGCTGCGCCACCGCATGCCGATCAGCATCGCCTGGTCGACGCCCGGCGCGGCGCTGCTGGTGGCGACCGGTCCCGTGCCCGGCGGTTTCCCCGCCGCGGTCGGCGCGTTCATCGTCTGCGCCGGGCTCATCGTCCTGGCCGGCCTTTCGCCGTGGCCGGCCAGGGCGGTCGCCGCCATCCCGCGTCCGATCGCCGGCGCCATGCTGGCGGGCGTCATCCTCAGCCTGTGCACCGCACCGGTACGTGCCGTCGTCGACATCCCGCTGCTGGCCGTCCCCGTCGTCCTGACCTGGGCGGTGTTACAGCGGTACGTGCGGCAGTGGTCCGTTCCCGGCGCGCTCGTCGTGGCGGTCGTCGCCATCGCGGTCCAAGGGCCGGGCGACGGCCTGTCCGGCGCGGCGCTGGGGCCCGCGGTCGAACTGACCACCCCGACGCTGAACCCGTCCGTGGTGGTGAGCATCGCCATCCCGCTGTTCCTCGTCACCATGGCCGCGCAGAACGTCCCCGGCATGGCCGTCATGGCGACGTACGGGTACACGCCGCCCCTGCGCCCGGTCCTCGTCACGACCGGCCTGGCGAGCGCGGCGGCGGCGCCGTTCGGCGGCCACGCCGTCAACCTGGCCGCGATCACCGCGGCGCTGACCGCCGGCCCGGACACCCACCCCGACCCCGGCCGCCGATGGATCGCGACCGTGGCCCTCGGCGCCGGACAGCTGACGCTCGGCCTCGGCGCCGGCCTGGCCATGGCGTTGGTGCTGCTGTCCCCGCCCGTGCTGGTCACGGCGGTGGCCGGCCTCGCGCTGCTGTCGGCGCTCGGCTCGTCACTGGCCCAGGCGGTGACCGAACCGGAGGGGCGGGAGGCCGCGGTGGTCACGTTCGTGGTCACCGCGTCGGGGATGACGATCATGGGCATCGGCGCGGCGTTCTGGGGCCTGGTCGCGGGCGGCCTGACCGCGCTCCTGCTGCACCGGCGACGACCGCCGTCCACCGCACGAAGCGGGACGGAACGTCCCGAGAGCAGGGTGCCGGCCGACCAGCCGTCGTAGTGGACGTGGACGCTCCCCTCACCGACGCGTCCTCGACGGGAAGAACCACGCGACGGTGACCCCGGATCGGTGGGAGGCTGGGACCGTGCGTACCTGGTTCGAGCCCGAAGAGGCCGAGGAGTTCGAGTCCGCCAAGGACCTGCTGATCCGGCGATGCGTCACCTGGGCGCAGGAGCACGGGCATCCCGTCGATGACCTGCTGCTCTCCGCCGCCGTCGACGCCCGGCACGAGAGCCGTGACGGCCGGCTGGCGTATTGGGACGGTGCACGCATCAGGTTCTTCCTGCTGCGGTACATACCGTACAAGGTGACGGCCTCGCGGGAGGAGCTCGACCTCGCTCCGGAGGTGCTGCGCACGTACCTGCGCTATCTCGACGTCACCGGCCTTCGCGACCCGCGCGGCGCCACGCTCGAAGAGGCGGAGGAGATCATCGCCGGGGCGAAGGCGGAGTACGCGGCCGCGCTCGACGATCCCGCCCTGCGGGGGCTGGCGACGTTCTGGGCGCACACGGCTCTCGGCCAGGGATACGACCTCACCGTCCCGGGGGCGTTCGAACGGTTCAAGCGCGATCTCGACGCGGGTCGCGTCCCGTACGACGCGCAGGTGCTTGACAAGATCATGCAGCACCGCCTCGTGCACGGCGGCATCGACGAGGAACGCGCCTTCCCCCAACCGCCTGTCTCCCTGCCCCCCGCGTCCGAGCTGACGGAGGCCGCCGGGCGCAGCCGGACCGTCCAGCGTCTCATCACCCTGGCCGACTGGCTGGGCAAGGACGGCCGCGCCCTCACCGACGCGGGCAACCTCCGCGTCGCCGACGCCCTCGAGGTGTCGGCGCTGCTGGGCACCGGCGAGGACCAGTTGCGCGTCCGCAGCGCCGCCGATCTGCCGCAGCTCAACCTGCTGCTCGCCTGGGCCAGGAAGCTGCGGCTGACCCGCACCAGCAAGGGGCGGCTGCTCCGTGTGGCCAAGGCCGCGCCCCTGCTGCGCGACCCGGAGACGCTGTGGGGCCGCGCGTTCGAGGTCCTGCCGGAGCTGGGGCGTGCGGTCACCGTGCCTGTCGCGACATGGCGGCCCGAGCCCATCCTGGCCGAGATCTTCGACGAGATTCTCCCGGACGTGCTCAACTCCATGTACGGGCTGGACGAGATGCCTGTGGTCCGGCTCGAAGAGACGGTCTGGCTGGCCTGCCAGGAGTACTTCGTTCTCGACGAGGAGGAGCGCCGGCTCGGTCTCTTGCGCCGCGAGGTCGCCCGGGACCTGGGACGCATGTTCGACGTCCTGTCCGACCTCGGGGCCGTGGAGCTCACCCGCGGCCCCGCCGACCCCCTCTACGCGAGCGACCTCGACCACGACGACCAGCCCCTGCCGCCGGACGCGGTCGAACGCCTGCGCACCGCCCTCGCCGAACCCGACCTGGCGCTGGTCCGCCTCACCCCGCTCGGCGTGCGCGGCGTCCGCGCCCGCCTCCTCGCCGAGGGCCGCGACGCTCCCCTCGTCGGCGAACTCGCCACCGCCCCGCCGGCCGAACTGCTCGGAGTGCTCGCCCAGCACTATCCGCCGGAGGACGCCGTCGCGGAGCTCCAGGGGTGGCTGGCCCGGCCTGGGCAGGACGTCGAGACGTTGGTGCAGGCAGTACGGGACTGCCCGTTCCGTACGCGGGTGGCGGCGCTGCTGCGCGTGCTGGCCGACGCCCTTCCAGAAAGACGGCTGCTGCGGGACCTCCGGCACGACCCGATCCTCGGGCCCGCCGTGTGGACGCAGCTCATCGATGCGGGGGAGATGAAGCCCGGGTCGTTGAGTGAGCGGGAGAACCTGCTGATGGGGGCGGAGAACCTCCTGTCGGTGCTGGAACTCGCGGGACCTGAGGGGCTTGTCGAACAGCTCAGGAGAATGGGCGGCGGGGACGCGTACGACTTCCTGGAGGCGGTCCTGGCGTCGGGGCACCCCGATGCCGTCGGACTGCGGGAGCTGCGCGAGCTGGTGGCCGGCCCGCTCCGCAGGACCGCCCGCCACCCCCTCCGCCTCGTCCCCACCCGGCCGCCGGGAGCCCGAGGCCGCAGGAAGAAGCGCAAACACTGATCTTGACGGCCTTTCCGGCGAGCTGCGGCACGGATGCCTGCCGGGATTAGGAACCGCGGGTCAGGGGGACGGGGTCACCATTGCCTCCGCTTCGGTGGCGAAGTGTCGCGCGGTGATCCATGGTGAGCGGGGGTCGCAGTCATGCGGGGGTTGGCGGCGATGGTGCGCGACCTGGCGGCGCGTACGCCGGAAAGCCGTGAGCGCAGCGTCGACCTGTGGCGCGCGCTGGCCATCTGCCTGGTGGTGTTCGGGCACTGGTTCGTCGTCGCCGTGACCTACCGGGACGGCCGGCTGTCCGGGTACAACGCGCTGGACGTCCTGAGCTGGCTGGACCCGGTCACCTGGCTGTTCCAGGTGATGCCGATCTTCTTCCTGGTCGGCGGCTACGCCGGCAGCGCCTCAATGGCATCGCACCGCGCCTCCGGAGGCGACGGCATCGGCTGGGTGCTGAGGCGGACCGACCGGCTGCTGCGGCCGACGACGGCGCTGTTCGTGGTGCTGCCGCTGGCATCGGTGGCGGCAACGCCGGCCGGGGTGGGCAGCGAGCTGCTCGGCCACGCGGCGTGGCTTGCCTCCATCCCGCTGTGGTTCCTGCTGGCCTACTTCGTCCTGGTGGTGCTCACGCCGTGGCTGCACGCGCTGCACCGCCGCGCGGGGCTCGCCGCCCCGGTGGCGCTGGTGGTCGTCGTCGCCGTCGCCGACCTGCTGCGGAGGGGCCTGCACGTGCCGGTCGTCGGTCAGAGCACCTACCTGTTCGCCTGGATGGCGGTCTACCAGCTCGGCTTCTGCTGGCGGGACGGGCTCCTGCGGCTGAGCCGCGGCAAGGCGCTCGCGCTCGCGGCCGGCGGCCTGGCCGCCCTGATCGGACTGACCGTGGTGGGCCCGTACCCGGTCGCCATGGTCGGGTACAACACGGCTCCACCGACCCTGGCGCTGATGGCGCTCGCCGCCACGCAGGCCGGGCTGGTCCTGGCCCTCGCGCCCGCGGCCAACCGATGGCTTCGCCGGACCGGCCCGTGGAGTGTGGTGATCGCGGTCAACGCGGTCATCCTGACCGTGTTCCTCTGGCACATGACGGCGGCGGCGGTCGCGGCCGCTCTGCTGTTCCCGACCGGTGTGCTGCCGCAGCCCCCGCCGCACTCCACGGCGTGGCTGCTGTGGCGGGGGCCGTGGATCGCGGCCTGTGCCCTCGTCCTCGTCGTCCTGGTCGCCCTCTTCGCGCGGATCGAACTGCGTCGGCCGGCGCCGCGTTCCGGCGAGCGACGCGGTCCGTGGCGCGATGGCGCGACGGTGCTCGGCCTGGCCGCCGTGCTGGCCGGGCTGATCTTCGTCGCCTTCTCCGGCCCCGGCTACCACGGGCCGACCGGGCTCCCCTGGGCCGGGGTGCTCTCGTACCTGTGCGGCGCCGCTGTGCTGCGCGTGGCACGAACCCGGCCCGTCCCGCCGGGCTCCGATCGCTGATCGCCGCGGAGCACCCCGGCCGGCCGGGTGTGCGCTTGATGACCTGGGGAAACAGGGTGAAGGGCGGCTCGGCGCCCGGTGCCGACCGGTCGACCTTTTCTGCACAGGGAGATGGACGATGCGTGTATCTGCGATCCCCGCTCCGACAACCGTGGCCCCGGACACCCAGCTCGCCGACGTGGTGTTCGCCGACGACCGGGTCAACGGCGACCTGGTCCTGTTCAGGCGCCGGTCGGACGGCGGTTGGCGTCCGGTGACGGCCGGGCGGTTCGCGGCCGACGTCCGCGGTCTCGCGGCCGGCTTCATCGCCGCCGGGATCCAGCCCGGTGACCGGGTCGCACTGCTGGCCGCCACCAGCTACGAGTGGACGCTGGCGGACTACGCCCTGTGGACGGTGGCGGCGGTGCCGGTCCCGATCTACGAGACCTCCTCGGCCGAGCAGATCCGCTGGGTGCTGGAGGACGCCGGCCCGGTCGCGGTGGTGGTCGAGCACGAGACGCATCGCCGCCTGGTCGAGGACGCGAGCGAGGGCCTGCCCAGGCCGCCGCGGGTGTGGCAGATCGACGGCGGCGGCCTGGACCGTCTCCGCGAGGCAGGGCGGGGCGTGGACGACGTCCGGCTGCGTGAGCGCCGCCGGACGGTGTCGGCCGACGACCTGGCGACGATCGTCTACACCTCGGGCACCACCGGCCGCCCGAAGGGATGCATGCTGAGTCACGGCAATCTGCTGTACGAGGCGCGCGCGGCGATCGACAGCCTTGAGCACATCTTCGGCCGGGACGCCTCGACCCTGCTGTTCCTCCCGCTGGCACACGTGTTCGCGCGGGTGATCCAGGTGGCCTGCCTGGAGCGGGGCGTCTGCCTGGCGCACAGCGCCGACCGGGCCAGGCTGGCCGAGGACCTGGCCGCCCTGCGACCGTCGTTCCTGCTGGCGGCGCCCAGGGTGTTCGAGCGGGTCTACGACGACGCTCAGCGGCGGGCCCGCGCCCAGGGCAAGGGGAGGATCTTCGACTGGGCCGACCGGACCGCCGTGGCGTACAGCCAGGCGCTGGACGACGGGCGGCCAGGCCGGCGCCTGCGCCTGGCACACCGCCTGTCCGACCGGCTGGTGTACCGGCGGCTGCGGGCCGCGCTCGGCGGCCGGGTCGGCTACGCCATCTCCGGCGGGGCGCCGCTGGGCGTACGGCTGGGCCACTTCTTCCGCGGCATCGGCATCACCGTGCTGGAAGGCTACGGTCTGACCGAGACCAGTGCCGCCGCGACCGTGAACCTGCCCCACGCGCAGAAGGTCGGCTCGGTGGGGCCGCCCCTGCCCGGGGTCGAGATCCGGATCGCCGACGACGGCGAGATCCTGATCAAGGGCCCGATCCTGTTCCAGGGCTACTGGCGCGACGAGCAGAAGACCAGGGAGACCCTGACCGCGGACGGCTGGCTGCTCACCGGCGACCTTGGCGCCCTCGACGAGGACGGGTTCCTGACGATCTCGGGCCGCAAGAAGGAGATCATCGTGACCGCCGGCGGCAAGAACCTCGCCCCGGAACCGCTGGAGGACCGCCTGCGCACCCATCCGCTCATCAGCCAGGCGGTGGTCGTCGGCGATCGGCGGCCGTACACCGCCGCGCTGATCATCCTGGACACCGAGGCGCTGGCGTCATGGAAGCGGGCCGCCGGCAGGCCCGAGCGGGCCGGCCCGGCCGAACTCCGTGACGATCCGGAACTGCTGGCCAGCCTGCAGACGGCCGTGGACGAGGCCAACACGATGGTGAGCCGGGCCGAGTCGATCCGCAGGTTCCGGATCCTTCCCGCCGACCTGACCGAGCAGAACGGATATCTGACCCCGACCCTGAAGGTCAAGCGCGCCTTGGTTCACCAGGACTTCGCGGCCGACATCGAGGAGCTGTACCGCTGAGCGGAGGACGTCAAGACCGGCAGCCCCGGAGCGCCACGGACCGACGACCGACGCTGGACCGACGATCGACGCTGGACCGACGACCGACGCTGGACCGACGATCGGCGCTGGACCGGCTGGTCGAGGCCACGCCGGCGTCCCGCGACCGGGTGGTCGACGCCGCCCGCGCGCTGTGCATCGTGGTCGTCACCCTCTGGCACTGGACGTTGTCGGTCACCCACCGCACCGCCGCCGGCAACCTGACCATGCCGAACCCGATCCACGCCGTGCCCGGCGGCTGGCTCGCCACCTGGGTGCTGCAGATCATGCCGGTGTTCTTCCTGGTCGGCGGGTACGCCAACCTGGTCGGCCGGCAACGGGCCCAGGCACGTGGGACGACCGCCGGCCGGTTCGTCCGAACCCGGCTGCGCCGGCTGCTCCGGCCGACCGCCGCCTGGGCCCTGGTCTGGCTCGCCGGCGAGCTGATCGCGGCTGCCCTGCCGGGCTCCCACCGATGGATGTGGGAGTGGTTCCCCGGTTACCTGACGCCGCTGTGGTTCCTGGCCGTGTACGGCCTGCTGATCGCCACGGTGCCGATCACCGCGAGCCTGAACGACCGCTACGGAGCCAGGGTCCTGGCAGCGCTCGTCCTGCTGATCGCCCTCGGCAGCGTGGCGCACCGCGGCGCCGGCCTGACCTGGGCGGGCTGGGCGACCGCCGCCCTGGTGTGGCTGTTCTGCCACCAGCTCGGCTACGCCTGGCGCAGCTGGGAGCTGGGACGGCGGCCGCTGGCGCAACGGCTCGCGGTCGCCGGAACCGGACTGGCCGGTCTGGTCGGGCTGACAGCGGTAGCGGGCTACCCCGCCTCGATGGTGTCCACCGCCGGCGTCGCATCCAACATCTTCCCGACCAACGCCGCCATCGCCGCCCTGGCCGTCTTCCAGCTCGGGCTGCTGGTCCTGATCACGCCGGCCGCCGAACGCCTGCTGCGCCGCCCGGCCGTCTGGAAGCCGGTGGTGGCGCTCAACGTGGGCGCGCTGACCGTCTTCCTCTGGCACATGACCGCGTACCTGGTGGTGCTGTGGGTCTATGAGGGGCTGGGCGGCACCCTGCCGGCGGAGCCGACCGCCCGCTGGTGGGCCCAGCGCTGGCTGTGGCTCGTGGCCCCGTCGGTCGTGATGGCTGTGCTGGTGGTGCTGTTCCTCCGCGTCGAACTTGCCGCCCGCCGGCCCTCGTCTCCGAGGTCGTGAGCGCGCCGGACCAGGACTACGGAGTGGTGCTTCCCGGCGTGGTGTCGTCGTCCTCGCCGGCCGGGTGTTCGCCGGGCCGCCCGCGTACGGGGTCGTCCTCGGCAGGGGCGGGGCCGCCCGGCGGGGAGGCGGCTGCGGGGTCGGTGCCTGGATCGCGTCGCTGCGAGTTGAAGAACGACTCCAGGGGGCCAGGCGGGATGTAGGGCTCGACGGGCGGGGTCCAGGGGGCGGTCGCCTCAGGGTCCGCTCCGGAGCCGTGCGCGGGCGAATCGGTCCCGGGACGCTCCGGGTCGTGCGGCGCGCTTGGCCGGGCAGTGTCCCGTTCGTCGAGGGCGGTGACGTTCTCGATGGCTTCGAGGAGTTGCCGCGTCCACGGGTAGTCCTCGATGGGCTTGGCGAAGCCGTGCTGGGGGACCGGAGCCGCCTGTACGGGCTCGACGTGTCCGGCGGGGGCCGGTCGGGTCCTGCGGGACCTGGCCACGAGCACCGCGAGCACGGCCAGCAGGGCGACCACGAGCACCACGGCCGAGGTGACCATCGTCGTGGTGGAGGAGCTCGCCTGGTCGGTGGACACCGCGGCGTTGAGGTGCGGGGGGACGGTGGCGGAAGCCGTGGCGCTGGGGGGCGGCGGTGTGGCACCGGAGCCCCCGTCGGCCACGGTCTCGGGCGTGGAGGCGGGCGAGGTCGAAGGTGCCGTCGCCGCCGCAGAAGTGGAGGCGGCGGCGGCCGGTTCGGCTGCGCTGGCGGCCGAGGCGGACGGTGACTCCGAGGTCGTGGGGGTGTCCGACGGGGACTCGGAGGCGGAGGGCGTGGCCGACGGGGACTCGGAGGCGGAGGGCGTGGGGGAGGACGAATCCGACGCCGTGGGGGTGGGGGAGGACGAATCCGACGTCGTGGGAGTCGGGGTCGATGACGGGGTCCCGGTGGAGGTCGGCGTGTCCGGAGTGGGCTGCGGGATCACCGTGGGGGCAGGACCGCCTGACGTCGAGGTAGGCGTTGCCGTTGGTGTGCCGGACGGCGGTGCGCTCGTGTGCGGCGGCGTGCTCTCGTGCGGCAGTGTGCTCTCGTGCGGCGGCGTGTCGTCGGAGGCGTGGGTCGGCTCTGCCGCGGGACGGGTCGCCACGGATGACGAGCCGGCCCCCTCATGGTCGGAGCCGCCCTGCTGGGATCCGTCCTGGTCCAGGCCGTTCTGACTCGTGCTGTCCAGGCCGGGGCCCGAGGGGGTGTCCGGCCTCTCCGGAGAGTCGTGGCCCACCTCTGGGGAGTCCGGGCCCTTCCCGTGCGAGCTCTGGTGCTCCGCTTGGGTGTCCTGGCGGCCGTCCGCCGGTGGTCCCGCGTGGTCATCGAGCGTCTGGGCCGCGTCAATGAGCTGCTGGATATCTGACGTCATGGAAGTTGGGGACCTCCCGGACGAGACCGGATTTACCCCATACAGATCGCTGACAAAAATGATGACAAGTGACTGATGGGGACGAACCGGAAGCCTGTGGGTAGCGCGAGCGTACCGGATGTTCCCGCAGGTCAGGCGCTCCAGGAAGTGTGATCGACAGCTCTGACCGGAGGTGAAGCCCAGGCATAAGAGGCGCCGGCGGCATTTCGTTCGACCCGGAAAGGCAAAAAGATCTACCAAAGTCCGCCTTGGAAGCAGGAGTCTGCCACCCCGACCACATTTCCGGGCCGGCCGCCGTCCGCCCTTTCCATGAACAGGCCACAGTTGCCATGTGCACGGCCGTCGCCACCGCGATCGGCTACGCGGCGGCCGCGCTGCCGGCCATCGTGACCGCCTCCGGCGCGGCCGGGCGCGTCGTCCGGTTTGGTGGCAAGCATCGCCAACCGGCCAAGATCCCGGCCCTGCCCGAGCGCCGCATCGCCGGCGGCCGATGATCGAGAGCCCCCGCGGATCGCGGTTCAGTGAAACATCCCCAGGAGGTCCGGGCCGAAGGCTTCACGCAGGGCTTCCGGCCCGTCGCCGTGTCACGAGGTCCGGCGAGGACCCCGTGACGTGCCGGGGTGTTGGAGGATCGGGGCGTCATCAAGCGGCGTCGAGAGCTTCGGTGATCTTGCGGGCCATCTCGGTCATGGTGGGGCTGGGGGTGCCGTGCTGGGGGCGGGTGGTTGCTTCGACGGCGACGTTGACCGTACGGCGGAAGCTGTCGGCCTCGGCCGGGTCGTGCTGCTTGAGCAGGGTCATGGACGCCGTCAGAGCGGGGAGCACCTGGTCGGCCAGGGCGGCCACGGTCTTGCCGTACTTCACGCCCTTGGGGGCCTTGGCGAGGACGTGTCCGATGGAGCCGGTCGCGCTGGTCAGGGCGATGGAGCCTTCGGTGGCGGCCTTGTGGGCCGAGCCGGCGGCGCCGGCGGCGGACATCAGGAAGACGGCGCCCCAGGCGGCGGTGCGGAGGGTGAGCTGGTCCTGCTCGGCGAAGGTGATCGACATGGTGGTGTGCTCCTTTGAACTGTCAGGGGGTTCAGCCGTATGGGCAGGTGCTGAACCGTTCATGGATGAACCATCGCCGGTCGCGCTGACAGCGGGCCGTCGCCGCACTGACGCGGCTGCTGACACGCTGGATCGCGCCTGACAATGCGTACGACTCCACGCTTCCGGACATGAATTCCACGTCTCTGGTAATTCTGTTCACTGTCGCATCGCGCTCTCGTACTCTCCCCGTCATGAGCGCCACTTCGCCGACGGCCGGCCGCCGGCACTTCGTCCTGCATCGCTGGCCCACCGCACTGGGACTGGCGGTCGCCATCCTCTCCCTGGTGACCGGCAGCAACCAGGAGTCCCTGGCCATCACCCTGTCCGTCGCCGCCGTGTGCTATCTCGCCGCAGCGGCGCTGGGCGAACCCTGGACCGTGTGGCCGGCCGCCCTTGGCGCCAGCCTGGTCGTCGTCGTCAGCGAGCTGATCGGGATGTCTTGGTGGGCCGGCCTCGGCGGCACGGCCGTTGTCCTCGTCGTCGTCGGCCTTGCCCTGCGGGTGTCACGGTCCGCGCTCCTCGCCCAGACACTCGCCGTGGCCGGGTTCGGCGGTGCCGCCCTGATCGCGGTGTTCAGCACACCTCAGGTAGGCGTGGTCGTGGCCGGCCTCGCGCTCGCGAGCCACGCGATCTGGGACGTGATCCACCTCCGGCGCAAGCTGGTCGTGGCGCCGTCGCTGGCCGAGGCATGCATCTTCCTCGACGTGCCTCTGGGCCTCGGGCTCATCGTTCTCGCGTTCGTCAGCTGACCGCCGGTCGTCATGGTGCGGTTCTCTGCTTGGCGAGGCGGAAGCGGTGCCGGTAGGCCGACGGCGGGACGCCGAGCACGCGCAGGAACGCCCGCCGCATCGTCTCGCCCGAGCCGAAGCCGCAGGCGCGGGCGACGTCCGGGACCGCATCCTCGCCGGACTCCAGGAGGGCCTGCGCGGCTTCGACCCGGAGGCGTTCGACGAACTGGCCGCACGTCATCGCGAGTTCGCGGCGGAACAGGCGGCTCAGGTGGCGCTCGCTGACCGCGAGCGCGTCGGCCATCGTGGTGAGGCGATGGTCGCCGGACGGGTCGGCGGCCACGAGGTCCAGCGCCCGGCGCAGGGTCGCGGTGCGCGGACCGGCCACGGCGTCGCGGGCACGGAACTGCGACTGGCCGCCAGGACGTTGCAGGAACACGACCAGGTACTTCGCGACCGCACGGGCCCGTTCCTCGCCCCGGTCCTCGCCGACGAGCGCGAGGGCGACGTCGATCCCGGCGGTCACCCCCGCCGAGGTGATGATCGAACCGTCCCGCACATAGAGGGCGTCAGGTTCTACTCGCACCTCGGGAAATGTCTCCGCCAACGCTGCACAGGCCTCCCAGTGCGTCGTGGCCCGCCGACCGTCGAGCAGCCCCGCCCGCGCCAGGATGAACGCGCCCGTGCACACCGAGACCACCCGCCGGGCGCCGGCCGCCACCCGCCGCACGGCGTCCACCAGCTCCGGGGCAACGCCGGCGTACTCGTCCCGCGGGTATCCCGGCACCACCAAGGTGTCCACGTCGCCGTCCAACTCCGACAGCGCGAGGTCGACGCTCAGCGAGATGCCGACGTCGGTGCGAACGGGTCGCCCGTCCAACGAGGCCAGCCGGACCCGGTATCCACCGGCGCTGTCGAACACCTGAACAGGTCCGGCCACATCGAGCAGCAGAACACCGTCGAACACGGCGAAGACGACATCACCGGTCGCGCTCATCGCCTTCTCCCGGGCATCGAGGCGGTCCGGGCATGAGTGACCAGGAGCTGGGACAGCCTTGGCGAACGGAGCAGCAGTGCTTGGCAGCCCGCTCTCCCGACCAGCTCCATGCCACCGGCAAGGGCTTGATCCACAGGCCGGGCCACCAGTTCCCGGTCCGTCGAGTCCTCCGGCCTCTTGCGCGCCACCGCGGCGTCCTCCAGGTCGATCTCCGTCGATGCCTGGATCACAGTACTCGTCCGGTGTGTCCTAGATAATCAGGAGTTGCACCGTTGTTGTTCCTGCACTCCCGGCAAGGACGGGTCCTTCCCGGCCAGCATCGTCGTCACCTTCCCGATCCCGGGAAAGTCCGCCGTGATGCTGTCGCCCGGTGCGATCGCGATGGCCCTGGTGAAGGAGCCGGACAGCACGACATCGCCCGGCTCCAGCGACACCCCCAGCGCACCGACGGCGTTCGCCAGCCAGGCCAGCGCGTTGACCGGGGACCCCAGAACCGCGGCTCCCGTGCCGGTTTCGCTGACCGCGCCGTTCCTGAGCAAGGCGCAGTGCGCCGATCTCAGGTCGACGTCGGCCGGATCGATCGGTGAGCTTCCGAGGATCGCCACCCCGGAGGACGCGTTGTCGGCGATCGTGTCGACGATCGATATCCGCCAGTCCCGGATCCGGGAGTCGACGATCTCCAGTGCCGGCAGCAGGTGGCGCACCGCCCTACCGGCTTCGTCGGCCGTCACGCCGGGGCCTCGGAGCGGGGCGCCGAGCACGAAGGCGATCTCGGGCTCGATGCGAGGTTGCAGGAAGGCATCAGCGCGGATGGGCCGATGCTCCGTCCGGAACATGCTTGCGGTCAGGTGGCCGTAGTCCGGCTCATGGACGTCCATCTGCCGCTGGATCGCGGCCGAGACCAAGCCGATCTTGTGACCGCGGATCTGGTCTCCGGCCGCCGTCCAGGCACGTACCTGCTCCTGCTGAATGCGATAGGCGTCGGCGATCGTCGCACCGGGATAGGTCGTGCTCAAAGGAGGAATCGGCGTGCCCGACCGGTAGGCGCCGAGCAGTGCGGCAGCCGCCTCCCGGACCTCGGAGGTCCTCATCCACGCCCTCCGCCCCGGCGCGAAAGCTCGGCGGCGACGTCGATGATCATGTCCTCCTGGCCACCGATGACCTCCCGCCGTCCCAGTTCCAGGAGGAGCTCGCGAACGGCCACGCCGTACTTCCCCGCGGCACGCTTGGCCGGATGAAAGAAGGTGGAGTAGAGACCGGCGTAGCCGAGCAGGAGCGCTGTCTCGTCGATGATCTGTGGCTCGGCCATCAACGGTGCGATGACGTGTTCGGCCACCTCGATCAGTGCGAAGACGTCGACTCCCGGGTCGTGACCGGCTCGTTCCATCGCGGCCGCGAGAACCTCTGTCTGGGCGTTGCCCGCGCTGGCCCCCAAACCTCGCAGCGACCCGTCGATGTAGGTCGCCCCGTTCTCGACCGCGGCAAGCGCGTTGCCGATGCCCACACCCAGGTTGTTGTGGGCGTGGAACCCGATGTCGGCGCTGACCGCGTCGCGTAGCGCGGCGACGCGCGCGCCGGCGGAACCGGGCACGAGCGCGCCGGCGGAGTCGACCACGTAGATCACCTGTGCGCCGTAGGAATCCAGTTTGGCGGCCTGCTCGGCGAGTGCCGCCGGTTCCAGCTTGTGGCTCATCATCAGGAAACTCATCACCCGCATACCGTGATCGCGGGCGTGGCGGATCGGCTGTTCGGCGCAGTCCGCTTCGGTGCAGTGCGTGGCTACGCGTACCGTGTTCGCCCCCGCGTCGCGGACGGCGTCCAGGGCCGTGAGCGTGGAGATCCCCGGTACGTACAACACGGCGATGTCCGCCCTGTCCACGGCGGTGACAGCCGCCTCCACGTACTCGACATCCGTCGCGGCGGCGACTCCGTACTGGATCGAAGAGGCGCCGATGCCGATGCCGTGGGCGACCTCGATGACCCGGACGCCCGCCCGGTCGAGGCCTGCTGCCACCGCGGCGACCTGCTGCGGGGTGAACTGGTGAAAGACGCTGCTCATGCCGTCGCGCAGGCTTGTGTCCACAAGGGTGATCATCGGGCTGCTCCAAGGTTCTTCTCGGCGATCCGATCGGCGACGGCGACCGCGGCGGCGGTGATGATGTCGAGATTGCCGGCGTACGTGGGCAAGAAGTCGCCGGCGCCTTGCACCTGCACCATGACGGTGACCAGGTCGCCGTCGACTTCCACGAGTCGCAGCCGGTATCCGGGCACATAGCGTCGGACTTTCGTCACCATCTCCCGCACGGCGTGCTCGATCCGGCCGGCGTCCCGGCGGCGGACCCTCGCGTACACGGTGTCGCGCATGACCATGGGTGGCTCGGCCGGATTGATCAGTGAGAACGCCTTGGCATCGTCCACCCCGGCAACCGCGGCCAGGGCCTTTGCGGTCTTCTCGCTGAACTCGCTGAGATTCGACCGGGTGCCAGGACCGGCGCCGGCGCTCGCGATGGTGGCGACGATCTCGCCGTAGGAGACGTCGGCCACCTGGTTGATGGCGTAGAGCAAGGGGATGGTGGCCTGCCCCGCGCAACTGACCATGTTGAGGTTCGGCGCCTGAAGGTGGTCGTCGAGGTTGACGGCGGGGACGACCCAGGGGCCGACCGAGGCGGGGGTCAGGTCGATCGCGGTGATTCCCGCGGCCGCGTAGCGTGGCGCGGCCGCGGCGTGGACCTTCGCAGAAGTCGCCTCGAAAACCAGCGGGGGCGGATCTGACCGGCTGAGCAGCCAGTCGACGCCCTCGGCGGACACCTCGACGCCGAGTCCTTCCGCTCGCCGCAGGCCCTCGCTGCCAGGGTCGATGCCGATCATGAACCTGGGATCCACGAACTCGGACCGGCGGAGCTTGTAGAGCAGATCCGTTCCGATGTTGCCTGAACCGACGATCGCCGCCGGGACTTTCACAGGCATGCGCGCTCTCCTCACGACCAAGGTGGTGCCGGCCCCGCGGCCGGCGGCCCGGGGGTGATGGGATTTCGGGGGGCTCAGCCGCGTGTCTGCCGGCGAACCTCGACCAGGAGTTCCAGTTCGACGGGGGAGTTCAGCGGGAGCGCCGCCACCCCGACCGCCGAGCGGGCATGTCGTCCGGCGTCGCCGAACAACTCGCGGAGCAGGTCGGAGGCCCCGTCGCCGACCTGTGGGTGGCGGGTGAAATCGGCCGTCGACGCGACGAACACCAGAGCCTTGACCACCCGGCTCACCGCCGCCAGATCGCCTGTCTCCGCCTTCAGCGCCGCCAGTGCGTTCATCGCGCACTGGCGCGCGCACGCGTATCCCGCTTCCACGCTGACCGTGTCACCGAGCCCGCCGGTGGCCACCAGCCGCCCCTCCCGCCACGGCACCTGGCCCGACACGTGAACGTGGTCGCCGCTGCGGACAGCCGGCACGTAGGCCGCGACCGGAGGTACGACCTCGGGCAACGTCAGTCCCAGTTCACCGAGGCGTCGTTCGGGGTGTGACGTCGTGCGTCGCGAGTCGTGGATGCCGGAGTTCATCGAGGACCGCCGCGCCAGTCGGGCATCGGCCGCTCACCCACAGCGACCTCGTAGGCCGCGCGGGCCAGCAGACGGGTCGAATCCAACGTCGGCAGGGGAGAGACGTCGGACGTGATCAGCAAGGGGATCTCGGTGCAGACCAGGGCGACCGCGTCACAGCCCCGGTCGGCCAGGTGTTCGATGACGCGGAGGTATTCCCGGCGTGACTCGTCGCTGATCACCCCGTTCACCAGTTCCTTGAAGATGACCTCGTTGACGAGTTCGCGGTCATCGGCGTCCGGCAGTTCCGCGGCGATCCCGCGGGCGGCGAGAGCTCGCGGGTACAGCGGGCTGTCCATCGTGTACCTGGTGCCGAGTACGCCCACCCTGGTGCGCCCCTCGGCGACGGCCTGTTCCGCGACGACCTCGGCGATGTGCAGGCCCGGCAGCGGGAGATCCGGGCCGGGCACCTCCAAAGCCAGGTGCGCGGTGTTGTCAGGACAGGCGAAGAAGTCGGCGCCGGCCCGGGCGAGGCGCTGCGCGCTGGTGGTCAGCGTGGCCCGGACCGTCACATGATCTCCCGCGTCCCAGGCGGGCATGCTGTATCCGAAGGCGATGTAGTCCAGGGTGACGTCGGGATGTTCGTTCCTGCCCGTCCGATGGAAACCTTCCTCACAGAAGGCGAGGAAGCAGAGGGCTGCTCCTCCCGTGCTGTGGGCGAGAACTCCAAGGTGTTTCACGACGGCTCCGGCGTTCGGTGGGAAGCAGGTGCCTTCATTCTTTACGGGAGAGACCCATACCCCTAGTCTGAGGCATCGATTGATATGGAGCCCATGCTCTGGAGGTATGGATGGAGCTCCGGTTGCTGGGCTATGTAGTGGCGATCGCAGAAGAAGGTTCCATCAGCGGAGCCGCTCGCCGGCTGCAGCTGACTCAGCCGACTTTGAGCCGGCAACTGGGCGAGTTGGAACGACGCCTGGGGGTTGAGCTCTTCGCCCGCGCCGGCCGCGGACTCGTGCCGACCGCCGCCGGACAGGCACTGCTCCGGCGGGCCGTGCGCATGCTGGCCGACGCCGAAGCCGCTCTGGACGACGTACGGCTGGCCGCCGCGGGCAAGATCGGCCGTTTGACCGTGGGGTTCGCCGGATCAGGCATCAACGGCGTCCTGGGGGACGCCCTCGGTCGGCTGCGGGTGGACCTTCCCGACGTCGACCTCCGCTTGGTGGAGTTGTTCGACGACGCCGAGATGTCGGGCGGCATCCTGGACGGAACCCTCGATGTGGCGGTGCAGCGACTGCCGGCCCGTGATGCCCGTCTCGCCACCCGCGTCTGGGCCCGCGAGCCGCTGGCCCTTTTCCTCCCTGCCGGCCACCCTCTCGCCAGGAGCCGCGAGCCTGCGCCGGTGTCCGTGCTCGGGGAGATTCCCCTGGTGCTGTGGCCGCGTGAATCCGCGCCTCATGCACACGACGAGATCACCTCGTTGTGCCACCATGCCGGGATCGTGCCGCGCATCGGCGCACGAGGGCGGACTGTCCAGACGATCCTCGCGCTGGTCGCCGCCGGTTTCGGCGGGGCCGTGATGGCCTCCTCCTATCGCGTGCTGCACAGAGAGGGCGTGGTGCCTCGACGCCTCACGGGCACCGCCACCACCTTGCACCTGGTCTGGCGAGCGGGGGACGCGTCACCGCTCCTCGCCCGTTTCATCGCCGCAGTGAACAGCGTGAAGGCTCGGCACCGCGATGAACGTCCCAGCACTCCAGAGGGAGCATCGGCTTGACACGCGGGAGCGCCTCCGGCACGCGCTGGACGCGCCGGGGAGCGAAGGCTGGTAAGAACGCCTAGAGAATGATCTCTGTTGTGCTTTGATCTCTCGCTGTGGCCGAGCGAGAGGGGCGCGGGTGACGGGTACGACCGGCGTCGTCATCGACTGCGACAGGCCCCTGCTCGGTTGCGGACCATACCGCCTCCACCCTGATGGAACCGTACCTGGAGGTCAGGGTTCGAGCATGGGCACGAGGAAGCGTCTGGCCACCGTGACCAGTTGCTCGTCGTCGTCGAGGTCGATGACGGCGCTGGGGATCGCCAGGAACGAGGTGGAGACGCGCACCATCATCTCGGCCACGAGGTCGGCGTCGAGGTCGGCCGACACGTTGCCCGTGCGTTGCTCGCGGCGGAGCTGGCCGGCCACGAACTCCCGTACGGTGGCGAGGGTCTGACCCCCGTCGGTCATCATGGACGGGACGAGCAGGTCGGGCTCGGAGACGAGGAGGCCGCCGATCAGCGGGTTGCCGCGAATGGCGCGCAACGAGCTGACGAAGCCGAGGACCACCCTGTCGGCGGCGGTGCCGGCCTGCTCGATGTCGACGAGGAACCGGTCGAAGTAGCGGCGGAACTCCCGGCGCACCACGTGCTCGACCAGTGTGTCCTTGCTCTCGAAGCGCCGGTAGACGGTGATGCGCGACACCTTGGCCCGCCGGGCGACGTCCTCCATGGTGGAGCGCCTGATGCCCATCCTGCAGAACTGCTCGTACGCCGCGTCGAGGATGCGAGCCCGTAGCTCGTCGTTGTCGTCGACGCGTTCGACGGCGTCCACGTAGGCGCGCTCCAGCAACGACCCTGAGCCTGACGGCGCCATGAAGCCGGACAGCACGGATTCCACGCTCACCTTCTGCATCGAGTCTGTCTCAAGAACGGGTCTTGTGGCGTCCGTAACGACGTGTTCTCATGATGATACACAGACTCAAATTCTGTTGCTTAGTATCACCCACTTCTCGCCATCGTACGAGAAGGAGGAAACGGCGTGGGAGAACCCGGCAGGCGCGGCGACGGCGCGTTCCCTGCTGGATGGATCTCCGGCGAGCCGGTCAAGACTGCCCTGAGCGAGACCCCCCACCTCGAAGGAGTGCAGGCCATGGCAGAGTTGAGCAGGCGCGACATACTGATCTCAGGCACCGCGCTGGGAGCGCTCGGCGCATTGGGCATCGCCTCACCGGCCCAGGCGAACACCCTGGCGGACGGCTGGACCTGGCCGGCCAGCGGCTCGGTCGCGGGCTCCGGCAGCGGCGCCGACCCCCGGTGGGTGTGGGACGAGGCCGCCGATCCACTTCTCGCCTCGCTGTTCGACCGTGGCGTCATCCCCGAGGTCAACCGGCTCCTGTACGACTGGAACCACAATGACCAGCCCCTGCCCGCCGGGCTTCCTGAAGACCTCCGGGCCTTCATCGAGCAGGCACGCCAGCTCCCGCCGTGGGCCGACCAGGCCAAGCTCGAGGCCGCGGCCCGCTTCCACGTCCTCAAGGGGAACTACATCGTCGTCCTCACCATCGTCGGCGCCGGCATGCTGGCCACCGCCATTCCCAAGGAGGCCCGCGCGGTCTACTACTCGGCCGGTGGCGCCGACCTGAAGGACCGGGTCGCGAAGACGAACGTCCTGGCGTACGCGGTCCGGCCGCAGAACGCCTGGGGTCCCGGCGGCACGGCCGTCGTCGAGGCCGTCAAGACCCGGCTGGTGCACGCGGCCGTCCGGCACCTGCTCAAGTCGTCGCCCCACTGGTCCGGCCCCATCCCGATCAGCCAGGAGGACATGCTCGTCACCTGGCACACCCTGGCGACCTTCTCCATGCGCGGCATGCGCGCGTGGAAGGTGCGCATCTCCTCCGGCGAGTCCACGGCGTACCTGCACTCGTTGCAACTGCTCGCGCACATGCTCGGCATCAGGGACGAGTTCATCCCCGCCACCTGGGACACCTCCTACGCCCAGTCGGACATCGTCCTGCCCAGGAACATGGGGCCGACGGCGGAGGGCGTGGAGCTCAACAACATCCTGCGGAACATGCTCGCGGAGCTGACCAGCCCGGGCGGCATCGACAAGCCGCTCGTCAACGCGTTCTCCCGCTACCTCACCGGCGACCAGGTCGCCGAGTGGAACGGCATCCCGCGCGAGCCGCTGTGGGACCCGGTCATCAAGACCGCCTGGCCGCTGCTGGTCCAGTTCAGGGAGGGGGTGATCGGGCTGCCGCTGGTGCCGTCCGCCGCCTGGCTCCTCGACGAGATGATCAAGAAGTGGACCACGTACTACCTCACCAAGGGGGCGCAGACCAAGATCGTCATCCCGACCGGCAACCGGCCCGGCTGATCGCGTCCACGCAATGTCGGTGCGGTCGTATTGGTTGCCGGCGGCCGGGATCGCCGTAATCGGGGCCTGATCTGGGGAAACGCTATCAAGATCATCCCGCGTATCCCCTGATCATGGTCTCTCGGCTACACGCGGGCACTGTCGGTTGCCTGTCAAAGTTCGCGAAGCAAAGACCTGCGGCTGTGAAACCGCAGGTCAGGGGCTCCCCGCTCTTCAGATGCGGGTGCCTTCACGGGAGTACGTGCCGGTCACGATGAGATGTTCTTCGGGAACGTCTCCGACAGCGACAACTTCTTCGGGCCGGTCAATGGCGGCGAGGCGCATCACGGGGCTTCAGCCCACGGCGGTCGTGGAATGCTCCGCGTGTGATCGTTCCGCCGACCAGGAGGTTCGTCGTGTTCCGAGAGATCGTGCGAGCCCTCACCCGGACTGCCGCAGAATGCGGCAGGCAGCTGAGGACGATGCGTGCGCTTATGGAACACAGTTGCTCAGCCTCGATGACTCAGGCGCTGATCGGCCTCGCTGAGGCTTCGATCTCGACAGCATCGACGGGGCGGCTTCGGCTCCTTCCCGAAGGTTCGCAGGGATGAAATCGGCTGGTCAGGTAGGCGTCGGGAGAGCGCACAGGCGCTGCCAGCAGGTCAGGAATGCGGTCTTCCACGGCCAGGTGTTGCTGATCTTCAGGATCCGCCGGCGGGCGTGGGTGACCAGCTTGCCGGGCAGGTGCCGCAGGCAGTAGCGGAGGGTCTGGGGTTCGGCGCGAGCCAGCTCGGGGTCGTCGTGCAGGCCGAGCAGGCGGGTCCAGGCGTCCAAGTCGGCGGCGAGATCGGCCGCGAGGACCCAGCCGAGGTTGACATTCCACGTCTTGCTCGGCAGGTTGCGCAGACCCATCGCCTTGTCGCAGCGCACCCCCGGCATCCTCCGAAGGTGAGGGCATCCCGGGCCACGGGTGACCGCGGCCCACGAGGTGAACGCGTCGCGCCCTTTGCAGGGCACCCGCACATGGCATCCGCACCGGCGTGGATGTCGCTCTCATCGGCTGCCGGCCGATCCCGTGGGCCGGCTGGTGCTTACCGTCGCGGCGCTGGCCCAGCTCGCTCGGGCTCGCCGAGAGCCGCCGCGGTGCACGTCCGGCTCCTGCGCCGCCATCCCGAGCCGATGGCTCTCCTGCTCCTTAAGCAGCAGCAGGAGGTCGGGACGATCGGTGACGGTCAGGAGCCGTCGGGCTGCCGGCCGGCCCGTCGCGAGCTGGTGCATGACCCGGGTCAGGCACCTGATACTGGAGCCGTGGCTGTAGAGGTCGGGCAGGACCGCCGGCGTACCCGTGCTCGCCGAACAGCTCCGCCACCTCCAGCATGTCCGGGTTCGACGTGCACGACCACGACGCCGGGCCATACTGACGCGGGCGCGGCTCCTTCCGGCCAGCACCACCGCCGCCGCCAGCGAACCGCCGTACGCCAGCGGGATGCGCAGTTCCGCTTCATGACCGCTCCGTACGACCCTGGACAGCGAGCTGCTCGGCGCTGTGCAGCAGCCGCTCCCGCGCCTGCTGCAACGCCGTGACCCTAGCAGGAAGCGGGCGATCAGCTCCTTCTGGAACTGCTGCGAGAAGGACGTGACGGCGCTCATCGGCGGTTCAGGGCGTGGTGTCGATCTGTTGGCTCTGCGTTCCTGTGGCGCCGCGGCGCCACAGCGGCGGTTCGCTCTGGCGCGGGCCGAGCTCCACCGCGACCGCGGTGGTGTAGCGTCCGGGCGGCACTTCGTGTGAGAACGGTCCGCATGCGCGCGCCTGGCCTGCTGCCAGCGCACCGAGCTCGCACGTACGGAGGGTTTTCGCCAGCGGCGCGCGGGATTTGGCGTTGTGCAACCAGACATAGGCGACCGCGCCGTCGACCGCGCGGACCGCGCGCAGGTCGAGGGATGCGACCACGGCGCCGTCGGTCACCGCGACACACGGTTGCATCGATATCGGCACGCGCGCCGTCGCGAGCGGCGAGCGGCATCGCATGGGTACGTCCGGCACGGCGTCGCCCGAGGTCCAGATGAACGCCGCGTTGGCCGCGAGGAGTGCCAGCGCCGTACCGGCGACCGCCGCGACCTTCCAGAGAACGCGTGGCCGGCGCTCCTGGCCAAGGGCTTCGTCCGCTTCGTCCGCTTCGTCCGCCGCGTCCGGCTCGGTGCGCGCGGGTTCGCCGGCGGCCAGGGCATGCTGTTTGACCTGGTCGTTGATCTCGTGCCAGCGCCGCTCCCACTCGGCGGTGTCCGTCACGCCGCAGGCGCGTACGTAATCGAGGGTCGCCGACAGGCTGGGCAGCCGGAGCCCCTTCGCGGCTTCTGAGAGCCTGCTCGGCGAGCAGCCGACCCGCGAGCCCATGATTCGGTACGTCGGTTGTCCCGCCGCGACGCGCAACTGGCGTAAGTCGTGCGCGAAGCGTTCGATCAACCCGCCCTCGGGATCGAGTTTCCGTTCTGGCCTGCCCATTCGCCCTGCCTCGTTGATCAGACAGCTGATCGGTGGTGATCAATCAAAGCGTGACAAGGATGAGCCTTGCTGAACAAGTCGGCCAGCTGAGGAGGCATGAGTGAAGACGATGTTCGCGGCGGCGGTCGCGGTCGCCATGGGATGGTGCGGCGTCGCGGCGCCGGCGCACGCTGCGACGGGGGTGGCCTTCCGCGCGTACTCCGGCGCGAGCCAGAGCGCGCACCAGGCCCATTTCGAGAGCCTGCGCGGCCAGGGTTACCGGCCGATCACGGTGAGCGTCTCGGAAGGGCCGAGGTATGCGGCTGTCTGGGTCAAGGGCGGGGGTAGAGCCTGGATCTCTCGGAGCGGGTTGTCAGAAGCGGGGTTCAAGGCGCGGTTCGACGAGTACCTCGCGCAGGGATATCAGCCGATATCGGTGTCCGCGACGGGTCCGGCCGGCCGTGCGACGTTCGCCGCGCTGTGGGAGAAGCGCTCCGAACGGTTCTTCTCCCGCATGGGGCTCACCGGGGCCGAGTTCGCCGCTCACAACCGGAAGGCCCACGCGGACGGGTACGTACCGGTCTCGATTGATGTGTACGGTACGCCGTCGAATCCCCGGTACGTCGCGGTCTGGCGGCAGAGCCAGGGAGCCGGGTGGTACTACTCGTATGGAAAGTCGGCCGCCGGGCACAAAAGGTTCTTCAACGAGCGCACCGCCGAGGGATACCGCCCGACGGCGGTCGCGGTGGGCCCGGGAGGGACGCGGTTCGCCGCGGTGTACCGCAAGGACGGTGTCCGGCCCTGGTACCACTACATCGACACCTCCGCCTCCGCCTACCAGCGCAGGTTCGACAGCCTGGTGGCGCGCGGCCTGCGCCCGGTGCAGGTGAACGTCGAGGACGGCGTGTACGTCTCGGTCTGGATCAGCTGACCACCGGGGGGCGGGAGCCCGGCTGACGCCGGGACAGGAGAGGGCCCGCGGGAGCGCAGCGGAAGGACGGCGGTCCGGTCGCCGGGGCCTGAGCCCTGGCGACCGGCCGGTCCGGCCGACCGGCGGCCGGATCCAGTCCGTCGGCGCTCGGCTGAGTTGTCCGGGTTGCGCTGCCGCAGGCGCCGAGCTGACTTCACCGCCCGGAGCCACGGCCGGCACCCGGGCCCCGAAGCCCCGCGCCTGGTTCCGGATGACATGCCAGACATTGGGGAAGATGCTCCAGACCCTCACCGAGTCCGCAGATCGCATCGTCGTCAACACCTTGGTATCGCGGCTCTCGGAAGTTAAGCGGGAATGGCGCGGTTTCGACTCTCTCGTGTGGTTGCGCAGCGTGACCGGAGGCGTTGGTTGGCCGGGTTGCGGAAGCCGTATGCGCAGCGGGCTTCGAGCTTGATGACTCGGTTGGTGCCCTCGCTCTTGGCGTTGGTGATCCCGGTGAGCAGGAACGCCTCGATCTCCTTCCACCAGGAGGCGACGGTCTCGGCGAGGGTGACGAGTTCGGGCAGGTAGGGATGGTCGGCGCACCAGATGTAGAAGGCGTGCAGGCGGTGGGCGATCGTCGAGCGGGCAGGGTTGGTGCGGGCCAGTGCGAGCAGGTATCGCAGTTTCTCCTTGGCGTGCCAGCCGGCCAGGATGTGTCGGCCGTAGGTTCCGATCCTGGTCAGGTCGCGTTCCAGGATGGCGATCTGCTCGTCGGTGAGGTCTTCGCGGTTGGAGCGCAGCAGCCGCCGGTGGTCGTATTCGGGATCTCCCGTTCGGCCGCGACGGTCACGCATCTTCCAGGTCAGGCGGCGGCGCAGGTCGGCGAGCTTGCCGTTGGCCAGTTGCACGAGGTGGAAGTGGTCGACCACGATGATCGCGTGGGGCAGGGCGGCGCGGACCGCGCAGCGGAAGGTCTGGCACATGTCGATCGCCACGTGGGTGAGCGCCGTTCGCCATGCCTTTGGGCGGGCGTTCAACCAGGCCGCCACTGATGTGGAGAGGCGGCCTTCGACCTGGCCGAGCAGTCCCTGGCCGGTGGCCAGGTCGGTGAAGCCGACGTGCCAGCGGTCTGCGATCAGCCGGTATTTCCCGGTGTCGGGGTCTTGCTCCCAGCGGGGGCGGCCTCGGCGGATCTCGTCGATGCCGATCACGGGGGTGGGTTCGGGCTGGTCGGGCAGTACCTCGGTGGCGTAGGCGCGTAGTTCGCGCATCGCGATGGGCCAGGAGAGACGGTGGTCGCGGGCGGCTTGGGTGACGGTGCGGCCGCCGTCGGCGATCGCGCGTCCGCAGGCGCGGCGTAGCCGGGCGGTCGTCCGCATTCCGGCGCTGACCTGCGGGATCTGCTCGGTGAACGAGCCTCGAGGGCACAGCGGCTCGCGACAGCTCCACCGGAGTTTGTGCCACAGCAGGGTGTACGGGGAGTCGCCCGCGCGCAGGTCCCGTGGCCGGGTGGCCACCCGTTCCTTGACGGTGACGGAGAAGACGCCGCAGGCCGGGCAGGCACGGGCGGATTCGTCGGCGGTGACGACGTGGACGATCCGATGGCCGTCGTGGTCGCGCTCGACCTTGACCACGTGCAGGCCCTCCAGATCAAGCAGCAGTGTCGCCTCGGTGGAGGTCTCGATAGGATTGTGCACGCCCGTGGTTCCTTGGGGGTTGACTGCGTAGAGAACAGTCATGATCCACAAGAGCCACGGGTTTCGCATGTCCGGGTCCGACGCCCCCATCAACCGTCACGTACGGTGACCTTCGAGCGCGAGTCGGCCGGCCATTTCCCGATCAAGATCGGAGACCCGGTATCGCACTCCAACACCATGCGCGGCCCGTGTCTTGGGCAGGCGAGCGTGCGCCACAAGCCGGAGGCTACGCACATATTTGGCACGCTCAACGGCTGTATTTGTGCGGAGCTCGGGCGGTCGTGGCGGGTGGTCGGACGCGGGAATAGCGCAGAATCGCGGTTTCACCTGGGGAAACGACCTAAAGATCATCCCCCGCATGTCCCCTGATCATGGTCCTACGGCTGCGGGCGGGCACCGTCGGCTGCCTATCTAGGTCTACAAAGCAAAAGACCTGCGGCTGTGAAACCGCAGGTCAGGGGCCGAAAATGGCGATCTAGGTGAGTGCCCCCGGCAGGATTCGAACCTAATGACTGCGTACGACCCCGAGTTCGCTGACTCGGGTACTCGCCCTGAAGCCTAGATTCGAATCGGAGCTTGACTCCTGACCGCAGGCCGTGCGAACGGGGCGAGGGGCTGGCGGGTGGCGGTTGACGGGGACCGAGTGAATGCCTGAGTCGATATCGGACCTGGAGTTCTCTGCTAAGGCCGTGCACCTTGGTCCCTCTTGACCGCCATCCGTCAGTCGCTTCTTTTCGTCAAGATCGTGGCGTGAGCCAGCCGCAGGAGACACCGCTCGTATCTACCCGGGCGCTCGAGCCCTTGCGCAGAACGCGGACCTGCGGCCGGCTGGGGCCACGAACCGCTGATCGGATGTCGAGCCATCGAGCTCTCTCATTAGGGCGTGGCGTGCCCCTGCGCGGCTCACCTGGGCCCAAGGATCGAACCAAGGAGGCGCTGGTGACGGTGACATGCGGAATCGACTGGAGCGAAAGGCACCACGACGTCGCCCTGGTCGATGAAGGTGGCAAGCTGGTGGCCAAGCGGCGTATCAGCGACGATGCCCACGGCTGGCGGGCTCTGGTCGAGTTGCTGGCCGAGCACGGCGACCGTCCCGACAACCCGATCCCCGTCGCGATCGAGACCGGACGTGGCCTGCTGGTGTCCTGCCTGCGCGCCACCGGCCGCAAGGTCTATGCGATCAACCCGCTGGCCGTGGCCCGCTACCGTGAACGTCACACCGTCGCCCGCTCCAAGTCCGACCACGCCGACGCCATGACCTTGGCCAACATCCTGCGCGTCGACGCCGACCTCCACCGGCCGCTCCCGGAGGACTCCGAGCTGGTCCAGGCGATCGCCGTGCTGGCCCGTGCCCAGCAAGACGCGGTCTGGAACCGTCAGCAGCTGGCCAACCAGCTGCGGTCCCTCCTACGGGAGTACTTCCCCGCGGCGCTGACGGCCTTCCACGTCAAGAACATCGGCCTGACCTCCCGCGAAGCCCGCACCATCCTGCAGGCGGCGCCCACGCCCACCGCGGCCGCCAAGCTCACCGCCCGCCGATTGCACGCCCTGCTGCGCGCCTCGGGCCGGCAGCGCAACATCGCCACCTGGGCCGACCGGCTGCAGGCACTCTTCGGTGAAGAACACCTTCGCCAGCTCCCACTGGTCGAAGAAGCGCTCGGACGTCAGGCCCAAGCATTGCTGTTACAGCTGGATGCAGCATGCCGAGCCGCCGACGATCTTGCCGACGCCACCAACGAGGCCTTCCACCAGCACCCGGACGCTGCCGTCATCACCAGCTTCCCGGGTCTGGCCGACGTCACCGGCGCCCGCGTGCTCGCCGAACTCGGCGACGACCGCACCCGCTTCGCAGACGCACGCGCGCTGAAGGCCTATGCCGGCGCAGCTCCAATCACCCGAGCCTCGGGCAAAAGCCTGGTCGTCCACCACCGCAAAGTGAAGGATCAGCGCCTGGCCGCTGCCGGATACGTCTGGGCCTTCGCATCCCTACGAGCGCCGGGCCCCAGAGCCCACTACGACCGGCGACGCGCCGAAGGCGAGCGACACTCCAGCGCGCTACGCAACACCTTCAACCGCCTGCTCGGCTGCCTCCACCACTGCCTGCAAAAGGGCGTGACCTACAACGAAGATGTCGCCTTCCAGCCACCATCGAAGGCCATGGCTTGACAACTTACGCAGATCGGATGTCTGCGGCACCCGCTTTAGGAGAGCTCCAGCAACTACGAGCCCAGTTTGGCTACTTATGTGGGGATATGTGGGTGCTGCTCGACAAGTATTGGGCTCTTCGGTGTAGGCCTCCTACGGCTCGCTGCACGACAGGCGTTCGAGCTGGTCAGGGCCATATTGTAGCTGGCAGACCGTAAGACACTCCCGCTCTTCACATGTGGGTGCTGTCATGTCCGGCGATTGGACCGAGGCTGACATCACTGCAGTCGTTCAGCCGTATTGATTCGGCAGGCGGATCCACGTATCGGGCGGGCCGGTGACGGCTCGTGCGTCGGGAGGTCGTAGTCCTGTCGCGGCGTAGCAGTAGGCCGCGGCGTGGCCCTGGTAGAGGTATTCGGCGAGGATCTCTTCGGATGTCAGGTGGCCGCCGGCGTCGCCGCCGCCGAAGGTGGTGCCGGAGTCTTCGATGGCTCCATCCCGGGCGATGATGCCTCGGGTGCCGCTCTTGGGGTTGGCTGCCATGGCGTAGCAGACGCTTCCCGCATCCGTGACGTCACCTACCGCGAAGACGCCTCCCGGGTGCGGACCGGCACCGCACCCTGCATCATGGCCAGCCTCCGCAACCTGGCCATCGGCCTGGCCCACCTGATCGGCTGGACCAACATCGCCGCGGCCACCGACCACTACCGCAGCCACCCCGCCGACGGACTCGGTGCCTGTCAAACCGAATGAGACATCAGGCTACTTGTGTGGTTTGAGGTGAAGCGTCGCTCTGGAGGGTCGTAGGTGGCCTGTTGATCCACACTCTGGCCGGCAGCGACGGCGGGTTGGGGCGCCGGCCGCGGAACCGCTCGGGGCGGGCCAGGAAGGCCGCGTTCAGCGTGGCGACCCGCTGGGCGTGGATCTTGACGGCGGTGCCGTCGTGCACGGACGCGGGAGTGTGCATCGCGATACCCGAATGACGATGCTCGTTGTTGTAATAATCAAAGAACTGCTCACAGAAGATACGGGCGTCTTCGATCGAGCCGAACCTCCCGGGAAACGCCGGGCAATATTTGAGTGTCTTGAACTGCGCCTCCGAGTAGGGGTTGTCGTTGGACACGCGCGGCCGTGAATGCGACTGATCGATCCCGAGCTGCGCGAGCAGGCCAGTGACGGTGTTCGACGTCATCGACGTGCCGCGATCGGCGTGGATCGCGTCAGGTGCGATCCCGCCGTTGCGCTCGATGGCGCGCTCGATGAACTCCTTGGCCAGAGTGCCGTTCTCGGTCGGCCAGATCTCCCACCAGATGACCTTGCGGGAGAAAATGTCGAGGATGACGTAGAGAAGGTAGTGGACGCCGCGCGCCGGGCCTTTCAGTTTCGTGATATCCCAGCTCCATACTTGATTCGGTCCGTCGGCCTCCAGTTCGGGCTTCTTCTTCGCCGGATGGGTGGCCTGCGCGCGCCGCTCGCCGGACTGGCCGCGCTCGCGCAGCAACCGGTACATGGTGGCCTGCGAGCACAGGTAGGTGCCCTCATCCAGCAGGATCGCCCATACCTGGCCCGCCGACTTGTCGGCGAACCGGGACGAGTCCAGCACCGCCAGCACCTGCGCCCGTTCCTCCTCGGACAACTCCGCCGGGTGATGAAACGGCCGGCGCGGACCTTGCCTGCGCGGCTTCGGATTTCGCTGCCGGTACAGGCTGGCGCGGGCCTTGCCGAGTACCTCGCACGCCTTGGTCGTGCCGACGGCCGTCTCCATGCCCGGGAAATGCTCGTCGATGATGCGGTTCAGGTCTCGTCGGAGTCCGCGCTGCGTGAGATGTCGTCCAGCAGCGCGAATGCTTTTCCCGCGATATTCAGCGCGGTCTTCGTCTTCCCCAGTTCGCTGGTGAGCTTTTCGTTCTTGGCCTCAAGCTTGGCCGCGTCGGCTTTGAGCTTCTTGTTCTCGGCCCGCAGCCGGGCCAGTTCCTCAGATTCCGTGTCCTTCTTCGGTTTACCTGTCGAGGAGGCCAGCGTCCCGTTCTCCTGCTGCTTTCGCCAGTGTTCGATGTGCGAGTGATACAGCCTTTCCCGGCGCATCAGGGCGCCACGCTCGGAGCTGCCCTCGGGCAGAGCGTCGAAGGCCGCCAGGATCCGTGCCTTGTAGGCCGCGGTGAACGTCCGGCGCGTCGGCCGGCTCACCTGCTTGTCGGTCGCCTGACCGTTCTGCCCGCTCATGGCGGCCTGGTCGGCGAGGGTCATCGTCACTGTCTCGATCGTCCTGTCTCGCCCTGCTTCGTATCAAAAGGACTCGTTCATCCCATGTCTCACAGCAGTCTGACAGAGAGGGGTGCGCCCGGACGGAGCCGTCAACGCCACGCTGCAATGGCTGCTGGCCGGCCGCTCGCACAGCGGCGAGCAGACCCACCGCACCTACATCCGCTTCAACATCCACGACACGCCGCTGATGGGCGGCACGGTCAGGAACGCCGACCTGCGGCTGCACAACTACAACTCCCACACCTGCAGCGACACCGACAGCCCCGGCATCGTTGCCCACCGCATCACCACCCCGTGGACCGTGAATACGCTCACCTGGAGCAACCAGCCGTCGGTCACCACCAGCGGGCAGGTCGGCAACAAGGGCGCCTACAGCGCGACCATCCCCTGCCCCGAAGGCGAGGACGAGCTCTACTACTCCATCGAGCAAATGGTCCAGGCGTGGATGAACGGCGAACCCGACGAGGGCGTCCGGCTCACCTCACCCACCGAGACCGTTGCGCAGAACTGGCGCTACTACCGCTCCGACGAGTACGGCGGCTACGACACCTATCCCTTCACCCCTCGCGGCCCTGTCCTCTTCATCGAGTACGAGCCCGTTCCCACTGTGGAAGTAGGCACGTTTCAGTATGGCGATTGGGGGGTCACGCCAGAAGACCTGGCAGACCAGCGGACCCGGCAAACACAAGACGACATCCCACCTGGCGTCGCCCCGAGCGATGAAGAAGTGCGCCAAGCGGCTCTGAACTCCACCGAGTACATCCCCGTCAACCCCAATGATCTGCCGCAACCGGAGGGCTTGACCGAGGAGGAACTGGAGGAGTTCGCCCGGGAGGAAGGCGGCGGCGTCGATGCCCCGGATGATCCTCCCACCCCGGACACGCTGGCACCCGAGGTGATGACGAACCCAGCCGATGGTGACACCGACGTCGCCCTCGACGCAGAGATCCGCGTCGCGTTCACGGAATCGGTGACGGGCCAGACGTTCGCCTTAAAGGATGCGGCAGGAACCGGCATCGCCTTCAGCGTCACGCCCATCGGAGATGATCCCGATACAGAGGAAGTCGAACCGAGCGATCAGGGATGGGTGCTCAAGCCCGAGCAATCCCTGAAAGAAGGCCAGCGTTACCGCATTGAGGTCAAGGCAGCCAGGGACGCCGCCGGAAATGTAATGACCGACTACTCCGCAACGTTTCGGTGCCTGTCAAACCGAATGAGACATCAGGCTACTTGTGTGGTTTGAGGTGAAGCGTCGCTCTGGAGGGTCGTAGGTGGCCTGTTGATCCACACTCTGGCCGGCAGCGACGGCGGGTAGGGGCGCCGGCCGCGGAACCGCTCGGGGCGGGCCAGGAAGGCCGCGTTCAGCGTGGCGACCCGCTGGGCGTGGATCTTGACGGCGGTGCCGTCGTGCACGGACGCGGGAGTGTGCATCGCGATACCCGAATGACGATGCTCGTTGTTGTAATAATCAAAGAACTGCTCACAGAAGATACGGGCGTCTTCGATCGAGCCGAACCTCCCGGGAAACGCCGGGCAATATTTGAGTGTCTTGAACTGCGCCTCCGAGTAGGGGTTGTCGTTGGACACGCGCGGCCGTGAATGCGACTGATCGATCCCGAGCTGCGCGAGCAGGCCAGTGACGGTGTTCGACGTCATCGACGTGCCGCGATCGGCGTGGATCGCGTCAGGTGCGATCCCGCCGTTGCGCTCGATGGCGCGCTCGATGAACTCCTTGGCCAGAGTGCCGTTCTCGGTCGGCCAGATCTCCCACCAGATGACCTTGCGGGAGAAAATGTCGAGGATGACGTAGAGAAGGTAGTGGACGCCGCGCGCCGGGCCTTTCAGTTTCGTGATATCCCAGCTCCATACTTGATTCGGTCCGTCGGCCTCCAGTTCGGGCTTCTTCTTCGCCGGATGGGTGGCCTGCGCGCGCCGCTCGCCGGACTGGCCGCGCTCGCGCAGCAACCGGTACATGGTGGCCTGCGAGCACAGGTAGGTGCCCTCATCCAGCAGGATCGCCCATACCTGGCCCGCCGACTTGTCGGCGAACCGGGACGAGTCCAGCACCGCCAGCACCTGCGCCCGTTCCTCCTCGGACAACTCCGCCGGGTGATGAAACGGCCGGCGCGGACCTTGCCTGCGCGGCTTCGGATTTCGCTGCCGGTACAGGCTGGCGCGGGCCTTGCCGAGTACCTCGCACGCCTTGGTCGTGCCGACGGCCGTCTCCATGCCCGGGAAATGCTCGTCGATGATGCGGTTCAGGTCTCGTCGGAGTCCGCGCTGCGTGAGATGTCGTCCAGCAGCGCGAATGCTTTTCCCGCGATATTCAGCGCGGTCTTCGTCTTCCCCAGTTCGCTGGTGAGCTTTTCGTTCTTGGCCTCAAGCTTGGCCGCGTCGGCTTTGAGCTTCTTGTTCTCGGCCCGCAGCCGGGCCAGTTCCTCAGATTCCGTGTCCTTCTTCGGTTTACCTGTCGAGGAGGCCAGCGTCCCGTTCTCCTGCTGCTTTCGCCAGTGTTCGATGTGCGAGTGATACAGCCTTTCCCGGCGCATCAGGGCGCCACGCTCGGAGCTGCCCTCGGGCAGAGCGTCGAAGGCCGCCAGGATCCGTGCCTTGTAGGCCGCGGTGAACGTCCGGCGCGTCGGCCGGCTCACCTGCTTGTCGGTCGCCTGACCGTTCTGCCCGCTCATGGCGGCCTGGTCGGCGAGGGTCATCGTCACTGTCTCGATCGTCCTGTCTCGCCCTGCTTCGTATCAAAAGGACTCGTTCATCCCATGTCTCACAGCAGTCTGACAGAGAGGGTTTACGGCGGCGGGCGGAACCTCCCATGTGCCGGGCCTGGTAGCGGCCTACGGCATGAATGATGGCTCAGGCACCAACGTGGCCGACTCCTCCGGCCAGAACAACACCGGAGCAGGCACCGGCACTACCAGCTGGGTGAACGGCAAGTACGGCAAGGCGCTGTCGTTCAACGGTTCCTCCAGCATGGTCACGGTCGCGCACGCCGCGTCGCTGCGCCTGACGACCGGGATGACGCTGTCTGCCTGGGTCAATCCGACCACGGTGACCGGCACCCCGTGGAAGAGTGTGGTGACCAAGGAACTGAGTGCCGACGGGGCCTCCTACGCCCTGTACGCCGCCAACGGCAGTACGCTGCCGTCCGGCTGGGTGCAGACCGCTCCTGAGACCTCGACGACGGCGGAGGGGCTCTCACCGTTGCCGGTGAACACCTGGAGCCACCTGGCGCTCACCTACGACGGCGCCGCGCTGCGGTTGTTCGTCAACGGCCAGCAGATCGACCAGACCGCGCTGAGCGGCAGCCTCTACGACGACGGCAACCCGCTGCGGATCGGCGGCAACGTCGTCTGGAACGAGTACTTCAGCGGCCTGATCGACGAGGTGCGCATCTACAACCGCGCCCAGACCGCCGCCGAGATCCAGACCGACATGACCACTCCGATCGGCCAGGCGGCGCCGCCGGACACGCAGGCGCCGACCGCGCCCGGCTCGCTCGCCGCGACCGGCGGTCCCGGTAGCGCCCAGCTCACCTGGACGGCCTCGACGGACAACGTCGGCGTGACCGGCTACCGTGTCCACCGCTCCACGACGCCGGGGTTCACTCCGTCGGCTGCCAACCAGGTCGGCTCGGTCACCGCCACCACCACCTTCGCCGACGGAGGCCTCGCGGCGGGCACGTACTACTACCGGGTGCGTGCCGCCGACGCGGCGGGCAACCTCAGCGCGTCCTCGAACGAGGTCTCGGCCGCCGTCACGGCTCCGCCGGCGACCCCGGGTCTGGTGGCCGCGTACGGCATGAATGAGGGCTCGGGCACCACCGTCGGCGACTCCTCCGGGCAGCACAACACCGGAGTGGCCACCGACACCACCTGGAGCACCACCGGCAAGTACGGCAAGGCCCTGTCCTTCAACGGCACCTCCAGCTGGGTCACCATCCCGCACGCCCCGTCGTTGCGCATGACCGACACACTGACGGTGTCGGCCTGGGTGCGGCCTACCGCAGCGGGCGGCTACCGCACCGTGCTGATGAAGGAGAACTACTTCGACGGCTCCTACACCCTGTACTCCTCCTCCGAGAGTTCCCTCCCCATAGGCGCGTTGGAACTCGCCGATGGAGGGCGTGCGGTGGTGGGCGACGATCCGCTACCGCTGAACCAGTGGAGTCACCTGGCGCTCACTTACGACGGCAGCATCGCCATCCTGTATGTCAACGGTGCCCCGGTCGGCCAATACCCGTTTGTCGGTGACCTTGTTGACGACGGCGGTGTGCTGCGCCTGGGCGGCAACGAGGCGTGGGGCGGCGAGTTTTACAGCGGCCTCATCGACGAGGTGCGCGTCTACAACCGCGTCCGGACCGCCGCCGAGATTCAGACCGACATGAACACCCCCGTTGGTGCCGCCCCATCCGGGGTGGCGGCTCAACAGCGGCGCGTGGACGCCGCCACGGAGGCTGCTCCCGCCATCGAGAAGCTGACAGTCGAAGGCGCCCGCAACGTGGACGGCATCTCTGTCGCCTCCACCCTCACCCCCCGCCTGACCAGCTGGTTGTCCACTGGGCGCGACGACGAGGCGAAGGTGGAAGTGGAGATCGCCGACAAGCCCACAAAGTCCATCAAAACGGACAAGGTGTCCACGGACAAGCGGCTGATCTGGTCGGGCAACGTCACCGCCAAGCCAGACGACAGCCAGGTATCTCTGCAGGTCCCCAAGGGCAAATTGCGGGACGACGCAAACGTGAGATGGCGGGCCCGCGTCACCGGCTCCGAGAACCCAGGCACCTGGACCAACTGGCAGTCGCTCACCATCAAGCGACCGGAGACGGAGACCACGGCACCAACAACATCTGCGGCACGCATTCTGGCTGACGATGACCCGCGTGTCCAAGAGTGCCGGAGGAATTCGTCGAAGGCGAGCCAGCGCCCCGGCTATACAATCAATCGTCAGGCCTGGTGCGCCATCCACAGTGTTGCAGCGGGTGATGTCCAATATGGCACTCGTACAGTTATCAACGGTCTCACGGCTTCCGCGACGATCATCGGATACACCTATAACAACGGAAAAAACGCGCCCACGAAACAACGCAAGACCAATTACCGAGTATCCCTGGAAAATGTCACCCCAATCGGGCAAGCCTGGAGGCTGTGGGCCTACATAGGCATCGGCGCGAAAATGGCTAGGAACAGTGAACACTGCACGGTCGATGGAAGCTACGTCGAGGGCAGCTGGGAGCAGTGGAGCGCCGGCAAGGTCGCCGAGTTCACCGTCGTGTCCGATGAGAAGAACGGCGACGGCGGGGACCTGATTGATAACTGCGCCCCTCAATTCGTCCTCAAGACCTGGTTCCCGGAAGTACCATCGGAGAAAGTGAGACGCTTCTGGTCGCAAGCCATCCCCATCTCCCGATGCGACTCCGCACCGTACATCGTGCGGTATTACGGCAGCGGCTGCGTCTTTCCCTGGGCGCAACTGGTCTACGAGGCCACCGAGACTCGTCCCGGGGTTCCGTATGCGCACATGGGGGACCCGGACAACGTCAACATGGCCTACCGCAGCGTCCCGGCCCACATATGGACAGCGCAAAACAAGCCCGAACTGACCACCCCGGCGCTTCTCGGCAAAAGCATCCCCGGAACCAATACCACCGGACATCTCACTCGGAATGTCAACGATACCTGGAAGGACAATAATAACGGGAAGTCCGCCCGGCTCTGTCGTGCTCTATTCCCAGACTATGATCGCAAGGATGCGGTGCTGGGAGACAAGAAAAATCACAAGGTATATAACTGTGACGAGTTTCCGTTCCAGTCGACCATGCAAGGGTCATGGACGGGGGCCAACAATGGCAAGATGAAGGACTTCAAGAGGTTCTCGATCAGGCCTGTCTGGCACGTGCACAACAACGAGGACGGCAACAACCTCGCGAAGTTTTACAGCACACAACGCATCCTCGGTGAAGACGGAGACCTCCGCAATGAGACATACGACCGCTTCCTGGTGAGAGCAATCGTCCCAGGCTATCCTAACGCCTGGTAGGTAGACGCAAATCTGACTGCCGTCTACAGCAGTCCTAAATTGTTGACTGCCCCCGGGGTGAACAGCGTTTAGTTCACCCCGGGGGCAGGACAATTGAAGTCAGGAGATGAACATGCTAGATCAATTGATCGAAAAATATGAAGAGATACTTCCAGCCCTGGCCCTCGACACGTACGCTTATACGGTGACCATCCCCGACTCCGACCAAATGACGCCGGCCGCAGCCATTCACCGCATGGCCTTGGACCCAGCAATGCTCCGCAGCCCCGGTTTGGCTCAACCCGAAGACCTCGATGTCATCGCAGTCGACAACGGTATCGTCACACTTGACGGCGTCAACCCCTGCCCGGAGCGCAAGAAAGTGACCGATCGACTGGCCGGTTCAGGGTTCAAGCATTGGTACCTAGCCATCGATATCGAAGGCAATAAAACTCTGTATGCCCGCTACGGAGAGACTGAAGGGGAAGTGCATTTTCCGGAACCTCTCGCCATCCCTTTCACGCCTTGGACAGAGTTCCTCGGCCCTCTGGCGCCCTACGAGACACTCCTTGCGCCACTCTATGACGACATTCAGCCGGAAAGAAGCGTCAGCGCCATATTCTTGGCCATCATTGAAAACGAGAGCGGCATTCATTTCAACGGAACGCTACTCGAAAGACCGCGTCTAAGCATACCCATCCACTATGACCGCCCTTCCGCCTAGCGACCGAGCCCCTCGTTAACGCCGGATTCCATTCCAGATCTCTCTGACCCCCGAGCCGCGTGGACGGGCGGCGGGCGGACGGTTGTGTCCACGGGAGTGGGGTGCGAGCCCGTCCTGCCGGCGGCATCGCCGGGTTGGCTGAGCCCCAGCCCTCCAGCGGGAAGGGTCTGGCGTGCTGGCTGCCTGATCGCAATGGTCTGCGGCCGGGGCGTAGCCCAGGGAGCGACAACGCCCTCACTGGCGATGGCCGGTCGCCGTTCCGGTTGTACGCACGTATTGGGCACGATCGACGGCTGCGTCGCCCGCGGGTGGAGGCGGTCGTAGCGGGTTGTCGCTGCGTGGATGACGCGGAATCAGGGGTTGACCTGGGGAAACGTCTTCAAGATCATCCCCTGTATGTCCCCTGATCATGGTCGTACGGCTGCGTACGGGCACTGTCCGCTGCCTATCGAGGGTGGCGAAACAAAAGACCTACGGCTGTGAAACCGCAGGTCAGGGGCCTGAAAGGCCAATCTATGTGAGTGCCCCCGGCAGGATTCGAACCTGCGGCACCCGCTTTAGGAGAGCGGTGCTCTATCCCCTGAGCTACGGAGGCGGACTCTCGTAAGCCTAGCGAAAGTATGGCAGTGCGTGGGACATGGAGCCGGGAGTAGTTCGGCGGGGTTGGTTATGGGTGGTCTGAGCTGCGGTAAAGGCCTGACAAGTGGTCGGGGGGCGGCTCGTTCGGCGTGGCTAGCTTCTGCGGGTGACCATGAGGCGGTGTAGGCAGGCGCGGCGGCGGCCTGTGGTGTTGTTCGGGGCGTTGTTGGCGCCGGGGATCCTGGCTGGTGGGCTGCTGGCGGGGCAGGCGCGGGGGTTCGGGGAGCGTTCGGATGGGGGCGGAGCGGTCGGGGGCGGGGGAGCGGTCGCGGTGATGGCGTTCGAGCCGAGGTTCGTGTCTGCGCCGGATCGGCCGCAGTGGATGTACGGGGGGTTCGTGCCTGGGGTGCGGCGTGCCGTGGTGCGGGCGGAGGCCGTGGTGGTCGGTGGCGGGGAGAAGGACCTGGTGGCCGGAGGGCGTGACGCGAGCGGTGCTGGGCGGGGGCGGGCTGGGGCTGAGGGTGGGAAGGCTTCGGATTCGGCGGGGCGCGGGGGAGGCGGCGAGCGTTCGCGGGCGGAGGTGGAGGAGCCCTATACGCCGGTGCCGGTTCGGCCCGGTGAGGGGTGTCCGGGGGAGTGGGAGGAGACGTGGTTGTGGGAGGTGTGCCGGGCTGGGGAGCGGCAGGACGTGCAGGGGTTCGCTGATGGGCTGTTGCCTCGGATCTGAGTGGGTGCGCCTGTGCCTCGTCGGGGGGCGGGGCTTCGGGGCTGGTGGGGGAGGGTGGATGAGCAAAGTGGGCTTTATGTCTCATAACAGCTCTCTGGAGTTCGGTCCGGACACTCGGAGGGCTGTAGTAACGTGCGTGCCTGACCCGGGTAACGAGTTTGCATACGGAGGAGTCGAACGTGCCAGCCCCTCGATCAGCGGGTCTGATCGCGGTTGTCGCGGCGATGGTGGCTTCTCTGACGGTGTCGTCGGCGCAGGTGGCGGCGGCTTCGGCGCAGACTGATCGGCGGGGGCAGGCGCGGCCGGTTCGGGTGCTGGAGCGGCAGGATCCGGGCAATCTGACCGAGCTGAGGAAAGAGGCGGAGCGGTCGGCCAAGGAGCTGGAAGAGGCCACCAAGGCGCTGGAGAAGCGGCGCAGTACGATCGCCGCCTCCGAGAAGCAGCTCAAGGGCAAGCTCACGACGTTGCAGGAGCTGGAACGGCGGCTCATCGTGATGCGGCAGCCCGTTTCGCAGATGGCTGAGTTGTTGTACGTGCAGCCGCTCAACGGCGGCGGAGTGCTGCCCTTCCTGGCCGGGGGCGCTGACGAGACCACCCTGCGGGCACTCAGCGACGCCAACCAGATCGTGGCGACGAGGCAGCAGGCCGTACAGCAGACGAGTGCGCTGTACGCGCAGGCCGAGCAGCTGGCGAGCGAGGCGCAGGAGTTGCGGGCGGGCAACCTGCTGGCGGAGGCGCAGCTCGCGGCCGAGATCGACACGTTGCGGCAGCGGTCGGAGAAGATCGTGAAGTCGTTGACCGCGGCGCTGGTGAAGCTGGGCATCAAGATCGACAAGGTGGGACGGGCGGCGCTCGGTTGCGACCCGTTGCGGGCCGCCACCGCCGGCGAGTATCCCAACGGGCTCATCCCCAAGGGCATGCTCTGCCCGTTGCAGCAGAAGGGGTTCAGCCTGCGGGCGGACGCCACGATCGCGTTCGTCAGTCTGAACGAGGCTTTCAAGCAGCGGTTCGGCAAGCAGATGTGTGTGACCGACGCCTATCGGAGCCTGGCCGAGCAGCAGGCCGTCTACTATCGGCGGCCTGGGTTCGCGGCGGTGCCGGGGCGGAGCAACCATGGCCTCGGGCTGGCCGTGGACCTGTGCGGCGGCGTGGAACGGTCAGGGTCCGTGGAGTTCGTGTGGATGGAGAGGAACTCCAAGAAGTACGGGTGGTTCCATCCTTCGTGGGCCTACAGCAGCCCGTTCGAGCCGTGGCACTGGGAGTACGACCCCCAGTTGGGGTCGCTGCTCGATTAGGCGCCGGCCGGGCTCAGGCCGCCGCCGTCAGCTCGCTGGTGCAGAAGGCGCAGCGGGAGGCGTTCTTCGGGATCTCCGACAGGCACTCCGGGCAGTCGCGGGTGGTCGACTCGATCTTGGCCGCGGCGCGTTCCTTGACGTGGGTGTAGGGCTTCACGACGAAGAAGTAGACGACCGCGGCGATCATCAGGAACGAGTTGATCGCGTTGATGAAGTTGCCGTACATGAAGTTCGAGCGGCCGACGGTGACCTTGAGGGTGGAGAAGTCGGGGAGGCCGCCGAACGCCGATATCAGCGGGGTCAGCAGATCGGCCACGAAGGACTGCACGATCGAGTTGAAGGCCGCGCCGATGACGACCGCGACGGCCAGGTCGATGACGTTGCCCTGCATGAGGAACTTCTTGAAACCACTCATGGAGCAGATCGTAGTCAGACGATTACTCTTCGCTAGATGGCGGGTGGGGGCATGGTGATCGACAGGTGGGCGGTCGCCTGGGCCGCTGCCAGCTCTGCCGCCTGGGTGGTGGTCGTCGCCAGTAGGAGGAGGGTGCCGCGTGGCGTGGTCGACGTGAGGTCCCGCTCCTTGCGTGGCGGGGGGATCGTGATGACGGTCACGGCTTCGGCGATGGCGCGGGCCGGGGTGTGGGCGGTGGCCTGCGGCCAGGTGGCCAGGACGTTGACGGTCGAGCCTGGGGACAGCAGGGCCGCGGCGTCGGGGTCGTTGACGCGCACGGGGGTGGCGACCATGCCCGGTGGGAGGCGGGTGTAGGCCGTTTTCAGGAGGCGGGCGTCGGTCAAGGGCTCGCCGCGGCGCATGGGAGACGTCAGATGGTGGGTGGTCCCGGGGGTGAGGTGCCGGATCACACCGGTCGGCGGGTGGTTGAGGGGGACGGAGGTCAGGTCGGCGGCCGTCAAGGGGCCTGCGGGGAGGTCGTGGGCGGCCACCAGGACTGTTGCGGGCGGGGTGGGACGGGTCGCCGCGTAGGCGGACAGGACGGCAAGGGCGGCGAGCGCCGCCGCGACGAGGCGGCGGCGACGGCCGTAGCGGAGGAGCCAGCCCTTGGTCATGGCAGGTCGAACGGGAGCTTGAGGCCGTCGAGCGCGCTGCCGCACGGGCAGGTGCGCTCCTCGGGAAGGGCCTGGACGGTGGCGGAGACCAGGGAGCGCATGCGGGTGACGTTCTGGGCGAAGAACTCGAGGACCTCGTCGTGGGTCACGCCCTGCCCCGCCTCGACGCCCGCGTCGAGATCGGTGACCAGGCAGAGGGACGTGTAGCAGAGGGCCAGCTCGCGGGCCAGGATCGCCTCGGGGAAGCCGGTCATGCCGACGATGGACCAGCCGTTGGCGGCGAACCACTGGGACTCGGCGCGGGTCGAGAACCGGGGCCCCTCGATGACGACGAGGGTGCCGGCGTCGGCGGTGTGCCAGTCGGTGGCGAGGGCGGTGTCCACAGCCGTCAAACGGCCGGACGGGCAGTAGGGGTCGGCGAAGGAGACGTGGACGGCGCCGCCGGTGTCGTAATACGTCTGGACGCGCCCTGAGGTGCGATCGATGAGCTGGTCGGGGATGACCATGGTGCCGGGGCCGTAATCGGCCCGTAGGGACCCTACGGCGCTCGGCGCGAGCACTTGGCGGACGCCGAGGGAGCGCAGTGCCCAGAGGTTGGCGCGGTAGGGGATGCGGTGGGGTGGGAACCGGTGATCGCGGCCGTGCCGGGGGATGAACGCCACCGAACGGGAGCCGATGCGCCCGACGGTGACGACGTCGCTCGGAGGGCCGTAGGGGGTGGCGAGCTCGATCTCCTCCGCGTCGTCGAGGAGGGAGTAGAAGCCGGAGCCGCCGATGACGCCGATGTCTGCGCGAGTGACCATGGCGCAGAGAGTAGCCGGATCGGTGCGGGGCCCGGTTCGGCCGAGCGGCGTTCTGTGGATAACCTGGCGTCGTCGCGGTGCGTAAGAACATCAGTACGAAGAGTAGTATCGCCGCATGCGGCAACAGGGTCTCGGTCTCATCATCGTCGCGCTCATGCTCGGCATGTTGCTGGCGGCGCTCGACCAGACGATCGTGTCCACGGCCCTGCCGACGATCGTGAGCGACCTGGGCGGGCTGGAGCAACTGTCCTGGGTGGTGACGGGATACATGCTCGCCTCCACCGTCTCCACGCCGCTCTGGGGCAAACTCGGCGACCAGTACGGGCGTAAGCGCCTGTTCATCGCGGCCGTCGTCATCTTCCTGGTGGGGTCGGTGCTCTGCGGGCTCAGCCGGGACATGGGGGAGCTCATCGCGTTCCGGGCGGTCCAGGGGCTCGGGGGCGGCGGGCTCATGGTGCTCGCCCAGGCGATCGTGGGCGACGTGGTGTCGGTCCGCGAACGGGGGCGTTACCAGGGGTTCTTCGGGGCGGTGTTCGCCGTTGCGAGCATCGTGGGGCCGCTGCTTGGCGGGGTGTTCGTGGACCGGCTCTCCTGGCACTGGGTCTTCTACGTGAACCTGCCGCTGGGCGCGGTCGCGCTGTTCGTGATCGCGACGGTGCTGCCCAGGGACGGCGCTCGGGCCAGGCACACGATCGACTACGCGGGCGTCGTGCTGCTCGGCGCGGCCACGTCGTGCCTGGTGCTGGTCACCACGTGGGGCGGGACGACGTACGCCTGGACGTCGCCCGTGGTGGTGGGGCTGGGCGCGGCGGCGGTCGCGTTACTGGTCTTGTGGGTGTTCGCGGAGCGGCGGGCGGCCGAGCCGGTGCTGCCGCTCGGGATGTTCGGGCTGCGGGCGTTCTCCATGGCGTCGGCCGTGGGGTTCGTGGTGGGGTTCGGGATGTTCGGGGCGCTCACGTACCTGCCGCTCTACCTCCAGGTGGTGCACGGGGCCAGCCCCACGCTGTCGGGGGTCTACCTGCTGCCGATGATGGCCGGGATGCTGACCATGTCCATCGTGAGCGGGCAGATCATCTCCCGGACGGGGAAATACCGGTTCCTGCCCATCGCGGGCACGTTCCTCGCGTCGGCCGGGCTGGTCCTGCTGTCGACGATGACGGAGCACAGCAGCCTGCTGACGATGGGGGGCTACCTGCTGGTCCTCGGGGTCGGGCTCGGGATGACCATGCAGGTGCTGGTGATCGTGGTGCAGAACGCGGTCGACTTCGAGGATCTGGGGGTGGCGACGTCCGGGGCTACGTTCTTCCGGTCGATCGGGGGGTCGTTCGGGGTGGCGGCGCTGGGGGCGGTGTTCGCGGCGACGCTGAACAGCGACCTGCGGGAGGTGCTGCAGGGGGCACGGCTGCCGGCGGGGTTCGAGGCGCGCCGGGTGCAGGAGGATCCGACCGTCATCCAGCGGCTGCCTCGAGAGCTTGCCGCGGACTTCCTGCACGTGTACGCGGACGCGATCGCGGCGGTGTTCCGGACGGCGGCGCCGGTCGTGTTCGGGGCGTTCGTGCTGAGCTGGTTCATTCCGCAGACGCGGCTGCGGGAGACGACCAAGGCGGCGGACCTGGGGGAGGGGCTGGGGGCGACGTCGGCGGAGCGGTCGTCGCTGGCGGAGGTGGAGCGAGGGCTGATGCGGCTGGCGGACACCGAGTTGCGGCGGGGATATTACGAGCGGCTCGGGGCGGCGGCGGGACTCGACGCGATCTCGCCGCAGGGGGTGTGGGTGCTGGCGCGGCTGGCGGGGGGGAGGGTGGGTGCGGAGGGGTGAACTGGCGGAACGCGCTCAGAAGAGCAAGGAGTGGGAGCGTCCCTACGTCGATCAGCTCGTCGCGGTGGGGTTGGTGATGAGGTCGGAGGATGAGGAGGCGCTGCGGCTGACGGAGGAGGGGCAGCGGGCGGTGACGCGGTTGGTGCGGTGTTCGAGGGAGGGGCTGCGGCGGCTTGTCGAGGATTGGGGGGGAGGATCCGCAGCTTGAGCGGATGGTGGATCGGGTGGCGCCGGAGTTGTTGGGGGCGCGGGGTGATCGGCCCGATCCTTGAGGAGTCCGATGCTTGAGGAGTCCGATGCTTGAGGAGTCCGATGCTTGAGGAGTCCGATGCTTGAGGAACCCGATGCTTGAGGAACCCGATGCTTGAGGAACCCCGATCTCTGAGGAGGGAGGCGTGGGGTCTGGCCTGGTGTACGGAGGCATGCCTGTGGAGTACGGGGTAGGCCGGCGCGGTGGGTGCGGGGTGGGTGCGAGTAGGCGGCGCAGGACGGGCTGGCGCGGGTTGGGGCAAGTGCGGGCTGGCGATGGTCGGGGACGCCGAGCGCCAAGTGGTGGACGCCGAGCGCGGGCGGCGGGGGCCGGGCGTCGAGCGGCGGCGGGGGCCGAGTGTCGAGCGGCGGCGGGGGCGGGTGTGTGGCGAGACATGGTGACGGCCATCGCGTGGCCCTTCAAGGCGCAAACCAAATCGAAGGTGGGCACGTGATGGCCGCGTCAACAGTGTGATGGACGGGGGGTGGCCGGCAAAGCGGATCCCGGATTGGTGACCCCGACTTTGTTCGCGAGCCAAAGGGGGTCGCCCGAGCGGCGTGTGGTTATGGGACGGATTGCCCTGTCGTGTGGGAGGCCTAGGGCGAGCGTCCTCCAAGGCTGGGTGGTCGCGGCGACGGTCGGTCTGGGGCATGCCTCCGGTGGTGGTGCGACCGGTGGTGGTGCGACCGGTGGTGGTGCGACCGGTGGTGGTGCGACCAGTGGTGGTGCGACCGGTGGTGGTGCGACCGTGGGGGCTGGGCTGTGGTTGACGGTCAGGCTGGGGACGCGACTGGTGTGGAGGTGAGCGTTGGAAGGCAGCTGCGGAGATGCTCAACTTCGTGGACGGCCGGGGTGGCAGCCAAGTGGTAGGTGGCTGCGGTGATAGCGAAGCATGGCGACGGCCAGGTTGCCGATTGGCCGTGTGGATGCGGCGCGGGTGGAGCTACCCAGCCGCTGTGACCATGGCTAGACCTGAGGTGGGAGCTGAGCAGCGGCTGTGGTGATGGCGTGGTGTGGGAGCTGGCGAGCGGCGGAGGTGATGGCAAAGCGCGAGTGGCACCGAAGCTGAGATGGAAGCTGCTCGGCGGCTGTGGTGATGGCGTGGTGGCGGAACTGCCGAGCGGCGGCGGTGATGGCAAGGCCGGGAGTGGCATCAAAGCTGCCGAGCGACTGTGGCGATCACTACGGTGCCGGAGGCGGTGTAGGAACCAGCGCCTGCCGGTATGCGGTCATGCGGCTGCCGGGCCGCTTGTCCGTGCGTGGCTGATGCCGTCGCCCGTTCGTACGTGGCCAGGGACGGGGTGCGGCAGGTGGCCCGCTTCGGGTGGCCGGGGATGTCGGAGGCCGGTACGTACGCCGGGGGCGGCCGGCCGGTACGGCCAGGGGCCGTCCGGCGGGCGCGCGTCAGTTGGAGGCGGCGGCCGGGGCCGGGGCGGAGGAGGACGACGAGCTGGAGGAGCCCGAGGAGGACTTGCTCTCCGAGGACTTCGACGCCCCGTCCGAGGACGACCCGTTGGAAGACCCGCCGGACGACCCGTTGGACGATCCGTTCGACGAGGAGGTCGACGAAGACGAGGACGACGTGCGGTTGTCGGTCCGGTAGAAGCCGGAGCCCTTGAACACGATGCCCACCGCGGAGAAAACCTTCCGCAGGTTGCCTTCGCACTCCGGGCACACCGTCAACGCGTCGTCCGTGAACTTCTGGACGACCTCGAGCTGCTCACCGCAGTCGTTACAGGCGTACTGGTAAGTCGGCACGCGGCTCCTCCTACAGACTCTGGCACTCGAGCGTTGCGACTGCTAATGGTAACCGATTCGGTCAAACGGCTATTCCAAACCTCGTTCCCCGTACCAGCCGGCCAGCTTGCCGCTGCGGCTGACGGCGCGCAGGCGGCGTTCGACCTGGTCACGGCAGGCGGCCGTGGTGACGATGAGGAGCTGGTCGTCGGATCTGAGGCGGGTGGAGCTGCCGGGCACGAACGATTTGCCCTCCCGTACGATCAGGGTCACCTGGGCGTCGGAGGGCAGGCGCAGCTCGAAGATCTCCACGCCGTGCAGGCGGGAGCCGGTTGGCACCTTGACCTGCAGCAGGTCGGCCTTGAGCTCCTCCAGCGGCGCGGACTCCACCGACAGGTCCTGCGCCTCCCCGGGGGCGGTCACCCTGAGCAGGCGGGCGGCGAAGGGCAGCGTCGGCCCCTGGACCAGCGTGAACACGATGACGATCACGAAGACCTGGTTGAAGATCTCCTTGGAGCCCGTGACGCCGGCCGCCCAGGGGATCGTGGCGAGCACGATGGGGATCGCGCCCCGCAGCCCCGCCCAGGACAGGAACGCCTGGTCGCGCCAGTTCACCCAGCCGAGCCGTAGCGCCCACGCGAACGCCGAGCTGACCAGCACGGACAGCGGCCGGGCGAGGAGCACGAGGACGGTCCCGGTGATCAGTCCGGGGACGACCGCGGACGGCATCTCCTCGTGGCTGGCCATCATGCCGAGCATGACGAACAGCCCGATCTGCGCCAGCCAGGCCGCGCCCTCCGCGAACCCGCGGGTGGCCGCGCGGTGCGGCAGGCGCGAGTTGCCGAGGATCAGCGCCGTCAGGTAGACGGCCAGGAAGCCCGAGCCGTGCAGCAGCACGGCTCCGCCGTACGAGATGAAGGTGAGCGCGAGCACCGCGAGCGGGTAGAGGCCGGAGGCGGGGAGGGCGACGCGGCGGAGGGCGTAGGCGCCGGCGGGTCCCACGGCGAGGCCGATGGCGGCGCCGATGACGAGTTCGAGCCCGGTCTCGAGGAGGAACGTGCCGACGTCCGGGGACTCGCGGGCGGCGCTGCTGAGCAGGGTCACGGCGATGACGGTCGGGGCGTCGTTGAACCCGGACTCGGCCTCCAGGATGCCGGCCAGCCGTGGCGGCAGCGGCAGGCGGCGCAGGACGGAGAAGACCGCGGCCGCGTCCGTGGAGGCCAGGACCGCGCCGAGGAGCAGCGCGGTGTTGACGTCGAGGCCGAGGATGCCCTGCACGGCGAACGCGACCACGACGATGCTGACCGTCACGCCGACCAGCGCCATGATCAACGCCATGGGCACGGACCGGCGTACGTGTGACCAGGTCGTGGTCAGGCCGCCCTCGGCCAGGATCAGCGCGAGGGCGGTGAGCCCGATCTGCTGGGCGAGCATCGGGTACTCGAACGACAGCCCGAGCCCGAAGTCGCCCAGCACGAGGCCGAACCCGAGGAAGATGAGGAGGCTGGGCAGACCGCTGAAGTGCGCCACCCGTACGGAGACGATGGCCGCGATGACGATGGCGGCGCCGGCCAGCAGCCACACATCATGCGTCATCCGGCCCCCTTCCCGCCCCCAGCCGTCACATAAGACTAGTGAGTCCCTCCGGTGTCATCGCGAAGCGGACCTGCTGGTCATGGGGCTCGGCGGGCACGTCGTCTATCAGCTCGCCGGTGTGCAGCAGGGCCACGGTGGGGACGTTCGGGCCGACGCGGGCGAGGGCGCGGTCGTAGGACCCGCCGCCGCGGCCGAGACGTACGCCGGTCTTGCGGTCGACGGCGAGCGCGGGCACGATCACCAGCGCCGCGGTGCGGATGGCGTCGACGCCGCGGCGGGTGTCGACCGGCTCCATGATTCCGTGGCGGCCGGGCGCGAGGGTGTCGGGCCCGTCGTAGACCGCCCAGTCGAGATCGTTGTCGTCGCGCAGCACCGGCAGCATGACGGTGGCTCCATGTTTCCAGAGAGCGAACACGAGCCCGTGCGTCTCCGGCTCCACCCCCGCTGACCAGTAGCAGGCCACCAATCCGGCCATTTGGACCCACGGCTGGTCGAGCAGCGTTTCGCGGGTCTTGATGGCGTTTGCGCGTAGTTGGTCCGGGGAGAGAGAGGCGCGCGCCGCGTTCAGCTGACGACGGAGGTTCATCTTGTCCACAGGTCCCTCCATTAGGGTCTACTCATGGCTGACTTCGACCCTGTGACGAAAGCCGTCGTGCCCGCCGCGGGTCTGGGCACCCGGTTCCTTCCGGCGACCAAGGCGACACCCAAGGAGATGTTGCCCATCGTCGACAAGCCCGCGATCCAGTATGTCGTTGAGGAGGCCGCCTCCGCCGGTCTCCTCGACCTTCTGATGGTCACCGGCAAGAACAAGCGATCGATCGAGGACCACTTCGACCGCGCGTTCGAGCTGGAGGAGGTCCTTGAGGCCAAGGGCGACGAGCACCGGCTGTCCCAGGTTCGCGAGCCCGCGTCCCTTGCCACGCTGCACTACGTGCGGCAGGGCGAGCCCAAGGGACTCGGCCACGCCGTGCTCTGTGCCAAGCAGCACGTGGGCGACCATCCGTTCGCCTGCCTGCTCGGTGACGACCTCATCGACCGCCGTGACGCGCTGCTCAAGCGCATGATCGAGGTGCGCGACACCTACGGCGGCAGTGTGATCGCCCTGATGGAGGTGCCCAAGGAGCAGGTCTCGCTGTACGGCGTGGCGACGATCGAGGCCACGGCCGAGGACGACGTGGTCAAGGTGACCGACCTCGTGGAGAAGCCGCCGGCCGACGAGGCGCCGTCCAACTGGGCCATCATCGGGCGCTACGTGATCGACCCGGCCGTGTTCGAGGTGCTGGAGAACACCCCGCCAGGGCGTGGCGGCGAGATCCAGCTCACCGACGCGCTGCGCACGCTGGCCGGGCGCGGTTCCGAGGAGGGCGGCCCCGTGCACGGGGTGCTGTTCCGCGGGCGGCGCTACGACACCGGCGACAAACTCGACTATCTGCGCACGGTGGTGAAGTTCGCGGCGGATCGGGAGGATCTGGCGGGCGAGTTCGTGCCGTGGCTGCGGGAGTTCCTCGATGAGGTCGGCTGACCAGGCCGGACCGGCCGGATCGGCCGGATCGGAGAGCTTGCTGAAGCCGGTCGAGGCGCACCTGTCCGACATCCTGGCCACCGTGCGCCCGCTCGCGCCCATCGAGCTCGACCTGGAGCAGTCGCTGGGCGCGACGCTGGCAGAAGAGGTGTCCGCGCCGGTGCCGCTGCCGCCGTTCGACAACTCGGCCATGGACGGCTATGCCGTACGCGCCGACGACATATCCGAGGTGCCGGTGACCCTGCCGGTGATCGACGACGTCGCGGCCGGCTCCGACGAGCTGCGCGCCGTCGGGCCCGGCCATGCCGTCCGCATCATGACCGGCGCGCCGCTGCCGGCCGGGGCCGACACCGTGGTGCCGGTGGAGTGGACGGACGGTGGGACGGTCTCCGTACGCATCAACCGCTCCGCCGAGCCGGGCAACGCGATCCGCCGGGCCGGCGAGGACGTCCAGGCCGGTGAGGTCGTGCTCAAACCGGGCACCCTGATCGGGGCCGCGCAGCTCGGCATCATGGCCGGGGTGGGGCGGCGGCGGGTGCTCGCGCGGCCGCGGCCCCGGGTCGTCGTCATCGCCACGGGCGCCGAGCTCGTGGAGCCGGGCGGGCAGCTCGGTCCCGGCCAGATCTGGGACTCCAACAGCTTCACGCTGACGGCCGCGGTGCGGGAGGCGGGCGGGGAGGCGTTCCGGGCCGGGGCGGTGGGGGACGATCCGGCCGTGCTGCTCGACCGGCTCGACACCGACCTCGTACGCGCCGACGCCATCATCACCAGCGGCGGCGTGTCGATGGGCGCGTACGAGCCGGTCAAGGAGGCTCTGTCCCCGCTCGGGACCGTGCGCTTCGAGAAGGTGGCCATGCAGCCCGGGATGCCGCAGGGGTTCGGCGTGCTGGGGGACGACCAGGTGCCGATCTTCGCGCTGCCCGGCAATCCGGTGTCGTCGTTCGTGTCGTTCGTGCTGTTCGTCCGGCCGGCGCTGGACAAGATGCGCGGGCTGCCGGCCGGCATGCCGGAGTCCGTCACCGCCTGCGTCACCGGGTCGTTGCGCTCGCCCGCGGGGCGGCGGTCCTACCTGCGGGGCGTGCTCGCCGCCGACGGCACGGTGTCGCCGGTGCACGGGCAGGGCTCCCACCAGCTCGCCGCGCTGGCCTCGGCGAACGCGCTGATCATGGTTCCCGAGGACGTGACCGAGGTCCCGGCCGGGGCGGAGGTGGAGGTGATCCGGCTGTGACCGGACCTGAGACGGGCGGGCTCACGCATCTCGACGAGACCGGAGCCGCCCGGATGGTGGACGTCTCCGCCAAGGACGTCTCGGCGCGCAGCGCCGTCGCCACCGGGCGGGTGCTGCTGTCGGCGGAGACCGTCGCGCTGCTGCGTACGGGCGAGGTGCCCAAGGGCGACGCGCTGGGGGTGGCGCGGATCGCCGGCATCATGGGTGCGAAACGTACGCCGGACCTGATCCCGCTCTGCCATCCGATCGCGTTGCACGGCGTCAAGGTGACGCTGGACGTCGAGGACTGGGGCGTGGCGATCACCTGCCGGGTGAAGACGGCCGATCGCACCGGCGTGGAGATGGAGGCGCTGACGGCGGTGTCGGTGGCGGCGCTCGCGCTCATCGACATGGTCAAGGCGGTCGATCCTGGCGCGGTGATCACGGACGTGCGCGTCGAGGAGAAGCTGGGCGGCAAGACCGGACGCTGGACGCGGGAGTCGTCATGATCATGCGGGCACTGGTGATCACGGTGTCGAACCGGGCGTCAGCCGGGATTTATGAGGATAAATCCGGGCCGTTGCTCGTACGGCTGCTCCGCGACGAGGCCGGCTGCGAGGTCGTCGACGGCCCCGTGGTCGTCCCCGACGGCGAGGCGGTGGAGCTGGCGCTGCGCGACGGCGTCCTCGGCGGCTACGAGCTCGTCGTCACCACCGGGGGCACCGGGCTGACGCCGATGGACCTCACGCCGGAGATGACCGCCCGCGTGATCTCCCGGGAGATCCCGGGCATCGCGGAGGCGATCCGGCAGGCCAATCGCGAGAAGGTCCCGACGTCCATCCTGTCCCGGGGGCTCGCGGGGCAGGCCGGCGACACTCTGATCGTCAATCTGCCCGGTTCGTCCGGCGGCGTACGCGACGGCGTCGCCGTGCTCGCCCCCATCCTGCGGCACGCCGTCGAACAGATCCGCGGCGGCGATCACCCCCGCTGAGCACTACTTCGACCCGCGCGTGGCGACATCGTGCCCGTTCGGGGGATGATGAGATCTGTGGATCGACTTCGCGGCTGGCCGGTGAGCCTCAACGAAGGGCCGGTCGGCCTCCGGCCGCTGCGGTTGGGCGACGTACGCGTGTGGCGCGAGACCCGGCTGCGCAATGCCGACTGGCTGCGCCCCTGGGAGCCGAGCAACCCCGAGACGCCCCTGTTCAGGACCGGGCTCGGCCCCTACGTGTCCATGGTCGGCACCCTGCGGCGGGAGGCCAGGCAGGGGCTCGCGCTGCCGTGGGTGGTCACGTACGAGGGGCGCTTCGCCGGACAGCTCACCGTCGGCGCCATCGTGTGGGGATCCGCCCGTTCCGCCCAGGTCGGCTACTGGATCGACGGCAAACTGGCCGGCCGCGGCATCACCCCCACCGCCCTCGCCATGGCCGTCGACCACTGCTTCTTCACCACCGGTTTGCATCGTCTGGAGGCGAACATCCGCCCCGAGAACTCCGCCAGTCGTAGGGTGGTTGAGAAGCTCGGATTCAGGGAAGAAGGCATTCGGCGTCGCCAACTCCACATCGACGGAGCCTGGCGCGACCACATCTGCTACGCGCTGACCGTCGAGGACGTCCCCGGCGGGCTGCTCGTGCAGTGGCGTCGCGCCCGCGAGTCAGCGGCTCGCGGGGGGTCTTCTGTCGAAGAGGTTTGACGATCTCGCGACACACCGCACCGAATGCTCGTCAATCAGTGACACGCGGTCTTACGGTGCGTGACGTGAGCAGATTGAAGACGCGACGAACCGACCCGCGTCTTCATGCTGCCCGGAGGTGGTCGTGAGCAGCGTCCTCCTCTACCTCGCCATCGTCGTGATGTGGCTGTGCGTCCTCATCCCGATGTGGCTGCGCAAGGACAAGACCAACCTCGCCGAGCTGGCCGAGCTCGAGGAGTACTACACCGGCGAGCACCAGCTCCCCGACCTCGACAACCTGGCCGCCGCCGCGGCGGCCGAGGGCTACGAGGACGACGGCATCGGGCTGCTCACCGGACCGCCCACCGGCGAGTTCGAGAAGGTCGACGTCCGGCAGTTCCGGCTGCGGCGCCGGGCGATCATCGTGGCCCGGCGGCGCCGGCTGCTGTTCTTCTGCGCGCTGCTGGTGGTGGCGTCCGTGGTCACGGCGGCGGTCGAGATGATCCCGTGGTGGGGCGTGGCGCCGTCCGTGCTGGTCACGGTGGGATACCTGTGCTTCCTGCGGGTCGCCGTCCACGTGGACAAGGAACGCCGCGAACGCGCCCACCAGGCCCGCGCCGAACGCCGCCGCCGCGCCCGCCAGCGCCGCCAGGCCCTCGCCGAGGAGCAGGCGGCCGAGGTGATCGAGCTGACGGCAGTGCACGAGGACGTGCTGTTCGACCAGTACGCGGAGCCGCCCAGACGCGCGGTGGGGGACTGAAAGGGTGGCGCGAGAACCCTCGGGGGGATGCTAACCTAAACGAGTCCTTGGGGATGTAGCGCAGTCCGGTAGCGCACTTCGTTCGCATCGAAGGGGTCAGGGGTTCGAATCCCCTCATCTCCACCCAGGGCCGTTCTTGAAACGGCTGAACTGAGGTTGACGGGATCCCGTCTGATCATTGCGATCAGGCGGGATCTCGGCGTTTCAGGGGTTTCCGAATCGGGTTCGTCCTGTTTTGGGGGCCGCGGAGCAGGTGTCCGGGAAGGCCCGGGTGGTGTCAGGGCGCTGGTGGAGGTCGGAGTTCGCGTCGCTGGGCATGCCGATGCCTGCTCCGGGCTGGGTGCTGCGACAAGGTGATCTGAAGTGCGCGTTATGGGATGGGTGGTGGCCGGCTCCCGGTATCGCCGAGCTGCGAGCCTGCCACGCCCCGGGCTGCGGCTGTACTTCCTCAAGCGGGGCTTGATCACTGCCGATCGGTTTCCTCGCCGGTCACCGCATCCTCGCGGCCGATGAACGTGGCCCTGCCGCTGCGGACGTCGTGGTCGGTGCCGGGCGCGGCGAACTCCAGCAGCCGGGCGCCCTCGGCCTCGACCTCGGCGCGCTCGGTGGTGGCCAGCGGCCGGAACGGGTCGATCTCCAGAGTCGCTGATGCCTTGCCCAGATGGAGCTTCCAGGCGCCCGTCACCTGCCCGTCCACCAGGAAGGTGGCGCGCATCCCGTTGCGCGTCATGACCCGTTTGCGGTCCTGCTCCGAGATCACGCGGGTGCGGTCGGCGTGGGAGGCCAGCAGGTTGTCGTATTCGGGCAAAAAGCGAACCGGTGCGTGGGCGTCGGCGCCGGGGCGTGGCGCATCCGGCAGGTCGAACAGCTCGATCCCGCGCTCGTCGTGGAAGACCGCCAGCTGCGGCCGCAGCCTCTCCAGGACGGGACGCAGCCGGGTTCGGCCGGCCCATGTCTGCACGTCGGTGACCGAGGCCGGGCCGAACGCGGCAAGGTAGCGCAGCACGATGTGTTCGGAGTCGGCGGCGGGGGCGGGCTCGGCTCCGGTCCAGTCGGCCGCCGTCGCGTACCGGGTGGTGCCACCGACGCCCCAGACGGCGCGTGGTGGCACCTGCACCAGCGGTACCAGGTTGCGCACGACGGTGGCGAGCGCACGGGGCTCGCGATCGGGCCACCGCTCGTGCAGCGCCGCCCTGAGCTCCTTGGGGGTGAGGTGCCGTGCGCCGAGCAGCGCCCGGCCCGACTCCGCCACGGCCGCACGGTCCAGACCGGTCAGGATCGTCTTGAACGCGGTGTCCAGCTCACGGTCGAGCGCAGGCTGCGCCCATGGCCGCAACGAGCGGTAGTCCGCCGTGGTGACCAGGTGGATGGTGCTGCGCATCAGCGCGACCCGCACCAGGCGGCGCTCGGTCAGCGCGTCCGCCAGGTCGGCGGTGCCGAACTTCCGTAACCTGCTCCAGAGCCCGAAGTAGGGCGCGTACGGCGCCTGCGCCTGCATGCCGACCAGCCGGGTGACCGTCTCCTCGGCGGTCGCCTCGGCCCGTTCCAGCAGCCACTGTCGGGCCAGCAGAGCTCGTCCCAACTCCCGTCGCCTCAGCACCTGTGCCACCGTGCCGTCCTTTCCGTCCATCCGGCAGGGGCGGCGGATGCCGCCCCTGCCTCGTTGATCATCCGCCGAAGTCGGCCCGGTGATCCGCGGCCCACCGGGTGTAGGCGCGCGCGGGGTGCCCTGTGATCTGCTCGATGACGTCGTTGACCGGCGCGGGCTTGCCGACCGCCTGCGCCATGAGACCGAACAGCGCCGCCAGAAACTCAGGGTCCATGAACCGGCTCATCTGCTCCAGCACCGCCTCCGGGTCGAGGTCCTCGACGGTGAGCGGGCGCCCCAGCATCTCGCCGAGGATGCCGACCTGCTGTGCCTGGGTCAGCGACTCGGGGCCGGTCAGGTCGTAGGCCCGCCCCGCGTGCCCGCCGCCGATCAACGTCCGCGCGACCACCTCGGCGACGTCCCTCTCGTGCACGGCGCTGAAGGCCGCTTCGGCGTACGGCGCGCGAATGACGTCACCGCCCTGGAGCTGCATCGCGAACGTCAACGAGTTGATGGCGGGGAACAGGAGCCGCAGGAACGTCCACTCGATCCCGGACGCCTCGATGGCCCGCTCGACATCGCGGTGGTACTGGGCGATCACGTCGGGCTGCTGCTCGGCGCCTGGGACGACCGCCCCGGAGGACAGGAACACCAGCCGCCGTACCCCGGCCTGGCCCGCGGCCGCCAGCAGCGGAGCGACATCCATCCCGTACTGCAGAACCAGGAAGGCGGCCTCGACGCCGGCCAGCGCCGCCGGCAGCGTCTCGGGCTTGGTCAGATCGCCCCGGACGACGTCGACTTCCTCCGGAAGCTCCGCCCGCTCCGGAGTACGGGTCAGCGCCCGCACCGGCGCACCCGCGGCGACCAGCTCCTCTACCGCCTGACGTCCGAAGTGAGCCGTGGCACCGATGACGAGATACATGAGTGTTTCCTTTCGCGCGAAGACATGGGGGCTGAGGGGGGTCCGCCGAAAAACCGGCGGCGGTCAGCGAACCTTGCGGAAGAACTGCCGGATGTCGTGGACGAGCAGATCGGGGGCGTCGTGAGCGGCGAAGTGGCTGCCCCGGTCATGAACGTTCCAGGAGAAGATATTTTTGTGGTCGCGGTCGGCGAACGTCCGGATCGACTGAAAGTCCCAGGCGAAATTGGCCAGGCCGAGGGGCACGGTGGTCGGCTCGGGCACGGAGGTGCCCCGGCCGTTCGACTTCTGCTGTACAGGGGCCGCCGCCGCGTCCTCGTAGTAGAACCGGGCGGCTGAAGCGGCCGTGTTGGTCAGCCAGTAGATCATCACGTTCGTGAGCACGAAATCCGGGTCGAGCGAAGCGCCGAGCAGCTGCGCGTGCCAGCCCAGCAGGCCGGCCGGTGAGTCGGCCAGTGCGTGCGCCAGATTCTGCGGCTCGGTGGACTGGAGCTTGTCATACGCGCCCCGGTTCTGGGTGAACCACTCGGCGAACGCGAGCTTTCCGCGCTCCTCCTCAGACAGACCGGCCGACTCGGCGGGGTCGCCCGACGGGAACGAGAAGACCTGCGTCACGTGCACTCCACAGACGTGCCCAGGGTCAACCCGGCCCACCTCGGGCGAGATCAGCGATCCGCCGTCGTTGCCAGCCGCGCCGTACCGGTCGTACCCGAGCCGGCGCATCAGCTCGGCCCAGGCCCGGGCCACCCGGTACCGATTCCAGCCGCGCTCCCGGGTCGGCCCGGAGAAGCCGAAGCCCGGCACCGACGGAATGACCAGATGGAACGCGTCCGCCGGGTCGCCGCCGTGCGCACGCGGGTCGGTGAGCGGGCCGATCACGTCCAGCCACTCGACCACCGAGGTCGGCCAGCCGTGGGTCAGGATCAGCGGCGTCGCGTCCGGCTCCGGCGACAGCACGTGCAGGAAGTGGATGTTCTGGCCGTCGATCTCAGTGGTGAACTGCGGGTACGCGTTCAGCTTCGCCTCCCAGGCCCGCCAGTCGTACCCCGTGCGCCACCGCTCGACCAGTTGCTTGACGTAGCCCACCGGGACGCCGTACTCCCAACCCGGCGGCACCGGGCCGACCGGCGCCGACTCGCTCGCGGGCAGCTCCTCCGCCCACCGAGTCCGGGCCAGCCTCTGCTGTAGATCGTCGAGCTCGGCCTGAGGGATGTCGATCCGGAACGGGGCGATCGTGCTGTCGTTCGTCATGGTCATCAGCGTAGGAACCAATTAGGTAAGAACCGTTCCTAATGAACGGGCAGACTCGAAGAATGTTGGAAACCTCGGCGCGGCTGCTGCGCCTGCTCTCGCTGCTCCAGACGCCCCGCGAGTGGACCGGCGCCGAACTGGCCGAACGGCTGTCGGTCAGCACCCGCACCATCCGCAACGACGTGGAACGCCTGCGAAACCTCGGCTATCCGGTGCACGGCAACCGAGGCGCGGTGGGCGGCTACCGGCTCGGTGCCGGGGCCGCGCTGCCGCCGCTGCTGCTCGACGATGAAGAGGCGGTCGCGGTGGCGATCGGACTGCGCACCGCCGCCGGGGGCACGATCACCGGAGTCGAGGAGACCTCGCTGCGCGCGCTGGCCAAACTGGAGCAGGTGCTACCGACCCGGCTCCGGCGCCGTGTCAACGCCCTCCAGCGGTACGCCGTCGCGGTACCCCGGGACGACCTGGGCCCACGGGTGGACGCGGACACGCTGAGCGCCCTCGCCGCCGCCTGCCGGGATCACGAGCGCCTGCGATTCGGCTACCGAAGCCACGACGGCTCCGAGAGCCGGCGCGAGGTGGAACCATACCGACTGGTCAACTGGGGACGACGGTGGTACCTCGTCGGGTTCGACGTCGAGCGGGTCGGCTGGCGGACGTTCCGGGTGGACCGGCTCCACCCACGCACCCCGACGGGTCCCCGATTCACCCCCCGCGATCTCCCCGAGGAGGCCATCGACCAGGTACGCCGGGGCGTGTCGTCGGCTGCCTGGCGATACCGGGCCCAGGTCGTCGTGCACGTACCAGCCGAACAGCTCGCCGAACGAATCAACGCCGCCATCGGCACGATCACGCCGGTCGACGACACCCGCTGCCTGCTGGACACCGGCGCGGACAGCATCGAGGCGCTCGCCGTTCACCTCGGCCTGCTCGGCGTCGATTTCACCGTGACGGAGCCCGCGGAACTCGTCGAACTCGTGCGTGCACTCGCCGACCGCTATCACCGCGCCACCGAGCCACAGCCGCAGCACACCTGATATGGCGGGCGTCCTTGTCAAGTGGGCCTGCGGTTATCTGGGGTAGTCAAGCGAACTGGCTGGTCAGCCGCCTGAGGGTCGTTCAGACACGTAAGGCAAGTAGGTTGCTCGCGTTCGGCGCGTAGATGGATGGTCGAGAGGTCTATCAGCCGCGTGAAAGGACCCCCACCGGGCGCTCGAGGACGTGCCCGAGGGCGGCGTCCACACCTTTGTGACGGACGGGATCGAAAGCGCCCTGCGGCAAGGCCAGGGAGGTCGCCGGCGGCAAGAACGTCGCCGTGATGGGCGGCGCGGACCTCGGGCGGCAGTTCATGAGGGCGGGGCTGGTCGACCAGATCGGGATCCATCTGGTGCCTGTGCTGTTCGGCGGGGGCCAGCGGCTCTTCGACCACCTGGGGGCGACCACATCCAGCTTGAGGTGGTCAACGTGGTCGACACCCCGCTGGCCACCCATCTGCTCTACCGCATCGTGAAATGACCCGTCATCGCTGAGCGGGCCTGTCCGGAATCGCCTTGGCCGGGGCATGGAGCTGGACGCTCATCTCTCGGTCGTCGCGGAGCCGCCGAGCCCGGCCTGGCGGGCTTTGACGATGGCTTCGGCACGATCGGTGGTGTGGAGCTTGGCGAAGATGTTGGAGATGTTGTTGCGAATGGTCTTCTCGCTGAGCACAAGTCGTTCGGCGATGGCGGTGTTGGACTTCCCGCGGGGCCATGAGGTCGAGGATGTCGCGCTCCCGGGACCTGGCCGACAACCCGCAGGCCTGGCCCCACGCGAACCTCGCCGGCCATCCCGCCGCCGCGGCGGCAATGCCGTAGGACTGGACCCCATGGCTCCGTCATGCCAGCGGACAGTCGGCCTGTTTCCCTGCCGATCAGATTGCCGCGGTAGGCGCGCGGAGTGTGCCCGGAGGCACCGGCGTGGACCAGATCGGTGAGGAAGTCATCGAGGTGCCGGGCGAGCGAGTGCGCGCGGCCGAGTCGCTCGACTTGGCGGCGGCGAGGAGGAGGCGTCGAGCAAAGGCCACCGCATACATGCGAGCCACGCATATTTGCGTGACTCGCATCTTTGCGTGGTTCGCAACTTTGGGTAGAGTGTTGGCATAGGGCTGAGAGAGCGCAAGAAGGAAGAAACCCGGATCGCGCTGAGCTGGGCGGCGATCAAGCTGACCGTCGAGCGTGGCTTCGACAACGTCAAGGTGGAGGACATCGCCGCCGAGGCGGGTGTCTCGCACCGCACGTTCAACAACTACTTCTCCAGCAAGGGCGAGGCGATCGCGGCCAGGCACTTCGACCGAGCGGTCCAGATCGCTGAGGAGCTGCGGTCGAGGCCGGACGGCGAGCCCCTGTGGGAGGCCATCACCAACGCCGTGTTCGCCCGGTTCGCGCTTGGCATGCAAGAGGCCGAGCGCCCGGCCGACGAGCGCTGGATTGCCGGGGTCAAGCTGATGACCCAGCATCCGGAGCACCGGGGCGAGTTCCTCAAAGCCCACACGGCCGCGCTGGATGCGCTGGCCGCGGCGGTCGCCGAGCGCACCGGCACCGATGCCGATCGTGATCTGTATCCGCACCTGGTCGCCGGCGCGGTCGGCGCCGCCATACTCGCGGCCATCCATCTGTGGCTCCACGGCGATGCGCCGGCACCGTTCGAGGAGCTGCTGCGCGACGCCCTCGGCCAGGTCGCCGCCGGCCTGCCCACGCCCTGACCTTTCCCAGACCTTCCCCGTCTTCCCTATCGAGGATCAGCCGGCCTGTCGCCGGTCGATCCGTCATGCCCGAAGGAGCGCCATGATCGCCGATGTCGTCATAGCCGGAGCCGGGCCCAACGGCCTGATGCTGGCCTGTGAGCTCAGCCTGGCCGGAGTCCGCTCCCTGGTCCTGGAGCGTCTGCCGGAGCGCACCGAGGAGAACCGCGCCAATGGCCTGGTCGGCCAGGTGGTACGGACGCTCGACCGGCGAGGCCTGTACAAGCGGCTCACTGGAAACCCGGACCCACCCCGGCCCGCTCCCGGATTCGTCTTCGGCGCGTTGCCGATCGACCTGAGTGTGCTGGACGACAACCCGCTCTATACCCTCCTGGTCCCGCAGCGCAGGATCGAGCAGATGCTGGAGGAACGGGCTGTCGAGCTCCATCTCGAGATCCGGCGCGGTCACGAGCTCACCGGATTCACCCAGGACGCGGATGGCGTGACCCTCCAGGTCAGCGGGCCGGCCGGGCCGTACACGATCGAAACGCGCTACCTGATCGGCGCCGACGGCGGGCACAGCATCGTACGCAAGCTGGCCGGGATCGCCTTCCCCGGCGTGACGACCGACGAGACGATCGCGCGCACCGCGCACGCCGTCGTGCCGGCCGAGCTCGTCGATCCGGTCACCGGCCGGCTCGACATTCCCGGGTACGGACCCATCCCGCCGTTCCTGCACCACCGGACCGAGCGCGGGTTGTTCGTGTACGCGGCCCTCCCGGGCGCCCCCGCACCGTTGATGTATTTGCTCGGAAAGGTGGCCGGAATGCGGCGAAACCCACATGCAGGACCCGCCGATGACGCCCGGCCGTACCCGACAGCCCGGGAAACGATCAACTCCTGTCCGGGAAGTGATCTCTGACGACGCCACTGCTCCGCAGGTCAGCTGTACTCGTGAACACCCCACCCAGGGCCGTTCTTGAGACGGCCGGACTGAAGTTGACGGGATCCCGTCTGATCTTCGAGATCAGACGGGATCTTGTCGTTTCAGGGGTTTCCGAATCGGGTTCGTCCTGGTTTGGGGGCCGGGGAGCGGGTATCCGGGAAGGCCCGGGTGGTGCGACAAGGTGATCTGAATTGCCGGTTATGGGATAGGTGGTGGCCGGCCTCGGCCCGTGAGTGGCGAGCGGTCGAGGTGCTCTGCTGGGATCTCGAAGGTCTCGGCGGATGCGTCGGGCTCGTCTGGGGGTTGGTGGGTGTGGCGCCAGGCGTCGAGGAAGTGGTCGTTGGCGACGGTGACGAGCAAGGCGACCAGGATGGTCTGGGCGACGCGGCCGTGGGCGAGCCGACTCTTCGGGTCACTCAGGTCGAGGTCGTGGCCCTTGAGACGGCCGTTCAGTCCCTCCGTCATCAGCCAGGTCATGGCGGAACTTGTCGAGGTGGCCGAGGTCGTCGGGGTGCAGGGTGATGGTCTGCTGGTGGCAGATCTTCGGCAGATCGCGGGTTTTGTGGTCGGGTGCCGGGGGCAGCACGCGGGGTTTGGCTGCGACGTGGGCGGCTCTCTGCCGGGCGTCGGTCAGGTCGACCGCGGTGGCGCGGATAGGCCCGCGCTCGTGGAGGCGGTCGAAGCTTGGGGGTGCTCCACTCGACGCCGAAGTCGTTGATGTAGAGCTTGGCAGAGGGGTCGGCGGCCCTGGTCCACCGGAAGGCGGCACGGCGAAGGCATTCGCGGGCGCGACTTCACCGTACCGGCTGCCACCCGCGGGAAGTCCGGTACCCCTTCGAGATCGCGGAGCACCAGGATCGCGCGGCGCTCGGGGGAGTGGCGCTCCGGCACATCCGCGCGCTCCACGTCCTGGCGCGACGGCAGTTCGTGCTGATCACCACTGCCGCCACGGCCGTTCTCGCACCTGCTCTGTTTCGCCGTGGTCGCGAGCATCGTGATCGGCGGGCTCAGCTCCAGGTCGCCCGCCTGAGAATCGCACCGAGCCGGCTGTCGCTCCACTGGTCGAAGATGAGGATCTTCGACTTGGGCAGGTGCCAGATCCGCTCCTGATAGGAGACGCCGGTCCGCTTACCCGACTGCGTCGAGCAGCCGACGCGCCAGACGCGGTAGGTGGCCTTGTGTCCCGCGCCGACCGGGCGGAGACCACGGTCGACGAGCTTGCCGGGGAAGTCCTCCACGTAGCGCTTGTCGGGTGCGCAGGCCGCGAGCCCGTTGCCCGGGTGGTACGGCTTCTCGGGGTCGTAAGGGTTGCCGTGGCGGGCCAGGGAGATGCCCTCCGGCCCGACGAGGTAGAACCCGCGGCACTCGACGGCGAGCCGGTCGCAGCCGCCGGTCTTGACGTGGATGCCCCACATGTCTTCTTTCCCGACTTTCCAGGTCTTGGGGATCTGGAGCGTCATGCCGCGGAAAGACAGCGGCTTGGTCGCCACGCTCTGCGCGGGTGCGCCGGTGAACAGGAGGGAGGCGGTCACAACCAGGGTCGTCAACATGATCTCGAGGCTAGGGAAGCCCGCTTGTGGTTCGGCTGCAACGCTCTTGTAGCGCGCTCGAACGGCCACGCTGGGCTCCCAGCACCGTTCCGGGCCCTCCGGTCATTCGCCGGAGGTGAGCGCGTTTCGAGGAGCCTTGAAGAGCCTGCGCATCGAGCTGACCGGCCCCGACCTGTTCGCCGTCCTCGGCTCGCTGCCCGACTGGCTGGTGCCGCCCGGGCTGCCGAGCGAGCTCTCGGTGGACGACCAGCCCGGCGAGATGCGTGAGCGGTGGCCGGCGGACATGCGCCGCTGCGACCTGTCGGCCATGGCTCGCCGACCAGGCTCTGCGCACCACCAGGACGGGTCGTTCCTGTCGCTGGACAAGGGCGAGCCGGTCCGTCTCGACTCCGTCCACGAGCTCGGCCCCGTGGACATGCTGCGGTCGCTCGCCGGCACACGCTTCAGGCCGGCGTCCTTCGCCGGCGTGCACCGCGAGTGGGGGGTATCGCGCGGAGCCCTACCGGGCGCGCTCCTTCGGCGGCGGGCACTACCCGCACGGCTGGGCGTGCGCCTTCCGTCCGAAGGGGCACCTGACGCTGGTGTCGAGGCGCTGGCTGGAGCACGGGCCGTGGCGGTTACCGCATAGCTGCAACTCCACACTGTAGGTGGCAATGACATTGCTGACCCCAAAGACTGCAAGATCCATTCAATGCCTCCGCCGCGACGTTGGCGATCAACCAGACCCGCGCCGTCTCTGAGAGGATCTCGGAGATCCGTTCCGGCGAGCGAAGGAGCGATGGTGCCTTCGGCAGCGCTCGCCCTTGATTGCCGGGCGTGCTGACCGGCAGCATGGTCGATTGGTTGCGGAGGTGCAGTGGCATGACATTGTCGTACGGACGTAATCGCCTGAAGAGCGTCGTGGTACCGCTGGTGGCTTCGTTCGCTGTTTTGCTCGTGGTGATGGGCCTGGTGGGCGCCGCGCTGTACTTCTTCTTCGGCCCCCGTATATCGCGCATAGACCCGGCCATGCTCTCGCAGTTACGGGCCATCGGCCGGGTTGTCGGCGAAGAGAGCATCGTGGGGCACCAGTGGGAGAACAACTACGTCGAAATAGACGACCTCGTGATCTATCTCGATGGAAACGCGAAGGAGGACGTGGTCACCGAGGCCGGACATCGGCTGAAGCAGCATGGCTGGCACGTATCGGACAGGCAGCCGCCCGAGATCTGGCTGGAATCGGCCAGATGGCCGTCCGCTCTCGTTACGGTTGAGCGGCTCGAAGAGACACACCTGAGCAGCGAACTGCGCAGGCAGGTTATGAGCACAGGACTGTCCATGAGCAACATGGCGTACATAAGTGAGGTGCCTAGAAGTTTCCGGACAGCCAGCTACATAAGCTGACAGCAGTCTGGAAGAGGTAGGTACGTGACGAGGCGTCGCAGGCAGTTCTCGCCGGAGTTCAAGGAAGAAGCCGTCCGCATGGTACTGGAGGGCGAGCGGACGGTCGCGTCGGTGGCGCGGGAGTTCGACATCAACGCCAGCACTCTGGGCAGCTGGGTGAACCGGCATCGGATCGTGAGCGCGCAGGAGGAGCAGCTGCGGCCGGTCTCCGGGCCGGACCGGGCCCGGATTCGGGAGCTGGAGCGGGAGAACGCCGAGCTGCGGGAGAAGTTGATCTTCCTGAAAAAAGCGGCCGCCTTCTTCGCCTCCGAGACTCGATGACCCTCGCCAAGTACGAGCTCATCGACGCGGAGAAGGCCCGTCACTCCATCGTGAAAATGTGCGCCTGGCTGAGCGTGTCCCGCTCGGGCTACTACGAGTGGCGCGAGCGGCCGGCCTCGGCCACCGCGCAACGCCGGACCATGCTGGCCGCGCTGGTCGTCGAGGTCTTCGCCGGCTCGCACGAGACCTACGGCTACCGGCGCGTGCACGCCGCCCTGGCCCGTCGTGGCGAGCGCTGTTCCCCTGAACTGGTGCGTGCTCTGATGCGCGAGCAGGGCCTCGTCCCGGCCCAGGTGAGGGCATTCCGGCCGGCCACCACCGTCCAGGGCGACTACCGTGGCATCCCCGACCTGGTGGGCCGCGACTTCACCGCCGCCCGTCCGGGCGTCAAGCTGGTCGGCGACATCACCTACATCCGCACGTGGGAGGGCTTCCTCTACCTGGCCACGGTGATCGACTGTCACAGCAAGGCGGTGCTGGGCTGGGCGATGGCCGATCACTACCGCACCGAGCTGATCAAGGACGCGATCCGGATGGCCACCGGCACCGGCCTGCTCCAGCCCAATGCGGTGTTCCACGCCGACCGCGGCTCGAACTACACCTCGGACGAGTTCGGCCGCTTCCTGACCGGCCTGGGCATCCGCCGATCGGTTGGCCGCACCGGGGTCTGCTGGGACAACGCCATGGCCGAATCGTTCTTCTCCGCGCTCAAGAACGAATGGCTGCACCGCTTCGTCTTCACCACCCGAGCCAAGGCAAGACGGCAGGTCATCCGCTACATCGAAGGGTTCTACAACCACCGGCGCCTGCATTCGGCGCTCGGCTACCGGCCTCCCTTGGAGGTCCTCAACGAGTCCCTCTCAGCGCAAACGGCCGCATAGGCTACGCCCATAAGACGGCTGTCCGGAATCACCGTGGCCCCTCAGTTGGGCGAGCTACGGCTTCGGCGTACAGCCCGGATCGGGTGCCGGATCCCGTGGAGGGCGACTATGAGCACCTCAAGGGCCCCTGGTACATCTGGTTCGAAGGAGTCTGAACGATATTCGGGCAGATGGGGGTCACGGGTCCACTCCGGGGATCAGCACAACGGCCGGGATCAGGAAATGGGCGACAGGTGCGAGTGCGAGAGATACCAGGATGAGCAAGGCTTTGTTGACTGGTCTCGCCTGAGCGACGGCGGACCCGAGGGCGGCGACGATCAGGAGCGTCGCGAAGACGGCGGCCATGGCGGCCGGGATGCTGCCATGGTGCTGGAGGCCGGGGTCGACGATCAGTCTGCCGTCGTTGTCCGTCAGGGCGGGTGAGGCTGCGAGGTCGCGTAGGCGAGGAGCGGCCGTCCACGATGCCGCCGCCAGGTCTGCCAGGCCCAGTCCGGCGCCGGCGAGGACCGCCGCGGCGAGGCCCGTCCGTCGAGTGTTATCCCTGGCCCAGTGGGCGGCGAGCAGGCCGGCCACCAGGGCGCACACGTGGCCGACCGCGCTGCCGGAGGTGTAGGCCAGGGCGGCGGCGGTACGCCACTTCGCCATCACTTGGTCATCAGGTTGCGCGTCGGGCCACATGCTCTGCCCCACATCGAGGTTGAGCGCCACGAGCAGGACGGCGGCGCTGCCGGTCACCGCGACCAAGGTCACGTACGCGGCGACGTACCGGAGCTTGTCCCACGGGCTGGTCGGCGACGTCCAGGGCACGTCGCCCATCGTGCCCGATCACGGGGTGTTTCTCCGCGTTTTCGGCGAAAGCGGCGGCGGGCGCGGCGGGTGGTCGTGTCTTCCTTGCTCGGCTCGGCCGACCTGGCGTGTGCCTTGACGAAGAATCAGGACGGATCAATCAACCTCAAGGTCTACGACTTCCGGGACGTCGAGTAGTTGGGGAAGGAACTGGTCGACTGGGGTGCCGGCGGAGTCAAGGCGGGTCGGATCCTGATGATCGAGGTCATGGAGAATCCGGTCGCGCCGACGGTGGAGCGTCCCGGGGTCGCGTGGCGGTTCGGCGTCGTGGCGGATCCCTCGGCCCACGACATCGGCGGCGGATGACGTGCGCGAGGGGTAGGGGCTCCATGACGACTTTCCTCTGAGGAAAGCACGTGCTACTTTCCTTATGGGAAAGTAGTCATGCCGACCATGGAGGTGGCCTTCTTGAACCCGCGCGACGCCCAGTCGTCACTCGACGACATCCGCCGGCTCCAGGAAACGACCAGGAACGAGATCGTCCGGCGCAGCTTCGCGATGCCTCGTGTGATCATCGTCGCGTTCGGTCTGTTCATCAGCTTCGCCGCGATCGACCTGGGGGCGCCGTGGCAGTACATCGGCGGCGCGCTCGGATTCGCCCTGTTCGTGGCCGTGGGCGTCGTCTACGAATATCGGTCCGCGGTCCGGAGGCAGCCCACCGTCCAGGAGGCGCTGTACCACAGCGTGGTGCTCATCGGGGTCTGCATGGTCTTCGCTGTGGGGCGCATCCTCGCGTTCGCGCTCCTTGGCGCGCCCGCGCACGGCCTGATGTCGCAGGCCATGGCCGGCGCCGTCCTGGGGGCTCTCGCGTACGTCGCGGCCGTGCCACTCAACCGCCTGGTCATGAGGTCGCTCGTCCAGCAGGGCCGCGGGCGGCGCTGATGGATCCGCAGTTCGACGAGTTCCTGCACGTACCGGCCAGGCTGTCGATCGTGGCGGTGCTGGCGCCGGCCGACTGGGTGGACTTCGGCTTCCTCCGGGACTCGATCGGCACCAGCGACTCGGCCCTGTCCAAGCAGGTCTCCGCGCTGGCCGGCGCCGGATACGTCGTCGTGCGCAAGAGCCAGGACAAGCGTGCGCGGCGTACGTACGTGCAGCTCACCCCCCAGGGCCGGGAGGCCTTCGTGCGGCACGCGGCGGCGCTGGAGCGGATCGTGGCGCTCGCCCGGACGTCCGGCGAGCGGCCCGCCGCCGAGTAGCGGCGCTCGTCGTCCAGGGTGAGGGGGGTCTCGGACGCTACGTACGCCGGCTTGTCGGGGTTGCGGGCGTAGGAGATGCCGGTGACGCGGGCGTCCTCGGTCCGGATCGCCAGGATGCCGTCGACCTTTCGCCGACGTCACGGCCCGTCCGGCCGCGTCGATCCCGGTTACGGTGTTTCGGATGCGCTCGACGAAGCTCGGACGCCGCCTTCATGAGGGTTGTGACATCACGGGCACACGCCGGGAAGGCCGCACACCTTCTTCGCCATTTTTCCGGCCTGGGCGGTGATCTCCTTCTTCGCTCCTCGGCCCCTGGCGTTGGCGGTGTAGAGGAACAGGGCGGCGCCCCGGCGCGCGACCACCGCCAGGTCGTCGGACGGGGACAGACGCCTGCCGGTCGGGCCGTACTCGTGACCCGCCACCGAGAGAGCCTCGTCGCCGACGCGCAACGGCTTGGTCACGTAGCCGAACCGGTCGCGTTTCACCACTGCCGGCTTCGAGCACCTGGCCAGGTCCGCCCGGAGCTTACGGAAGGCTGCCTGGGCGGATCTGGCGTTCGCGTACAGGACGAGCTGTTCGCTGGAGCCCGACGGTGCGCTGGAGAGGTAGGTGATGGTGCGCATGGCCACCCGGCCGTCGCGGGGTTTCCCCTTCGCCTTCGAGCGGCAGGGGTTGAACTCGAGCGGGCGGGACAGGCTGTCGCTGATCTTCCACCACTCCTCGCCCTCGACGACCGCTCCCGCGGCGGCCGCGCGCTCGGTCAGCAGGAAGTACTTCGGAATCCTGGTGGCGGTGGCGTGGGCGGCGCTCGTTCCTGCCAGGACCGTGCCGATCGCCAACGCCACGGTCACCGTCTTTTTGATCATGAATTATGAGATGCGCGGCCATGACCGGAAGTTCGCAGGATTGTCGCGCCGCCCCGCGGGTCACGCGACGGCGGTGCCCTCAAGCTCGACCATCAGGCCGGGGATCGCCAGCCGGGTCACGCCGAGCATCGTGGTGGCCGGGGCCACCCCGGCGGCGCCCAGCCGGGACGCCAGCGCGCCGTAATGCTCGAAGAGCCGGTCGACGTCGGTCGTGTAGACGTTGAGCCGGACGAGGTTCGCCAGGGTCATGCCGGCCTCGGCGAGCACGGCCTCCAGGTTGTCGAGGCTCAGCGTCAGCTGCGCCGCCATGTCATCGGCGTGCTGGGGCTTGCCGTCGCCGCTCATCGCGGTCTGCCCGGAGCAGTACAGGGTCCGGGTGTCGCCGGAGACGACCTCGCCCTGGTTGTAGCCCAGCTCCAGGGACCACGGCCACGGGTTGATCGCCGTTCGTTCCATCGCCACATCAGCTCCATACGGTTCGTCGACATCGCGCCGTCACCTTTCGGGCGCGTCGAAGAGCCTGGCAAACAAAGCACGACATCCTGTGTCGTGTATTTCGCTAATGTTCTTGGATGCGTGCCGACCGGTTGGTCTCGCTGGTGCTGCTGCTGCGGCAGCACGGCCGGCTGTCCGCGACCGCGCTCGCCCGCGAGCTGGAGGTGTCCACCCGTACGGTGCTGCGCGACATCGAGGCGCTGTCCGCGGCCGGCGTCCCGGTCTACGCCGAACGCGGACGGCACGGCGGGTTCGCGTTGCTGCCCGGTTTCCGTACCGAGCTGACCGGGTTGAACCACGACGAGGCTCTCGCCCTGCTGGTCGCCGGGTCGCGGCGCGGCGCGCAGGCGTTCGGGCTCGGCTCGGCGCTCGCCTCGGCGATGCTCAAGGTGGTCGACGCCCTGCCCGAGAGTTATCGGGACACCGCGGCAGGGGCGGCCGGGCGCCTGCTCATCGAGCCGGAGATCGACCTCCTCTCGCGCCGGCTCGCCGAGGAGGAGGTGCCGGGCGCCGTGGCGGCCGAGGTCCTGCGGGCGGTGTTCGCCGGGCACAAGCTGGACATTCACTACGCGGCCGAGGGCCAGGACCCGCAGTGGCGCACGGTGGACCCGGTCGGCCTGGTCACCGTACGGGACCGGGGTTACCTGCTGGCCACGCGGTCGGGCGAGGACCGTACCTACCGGCTGTCCCGGATCCTGGCCGCCAGGGAGCTCGCCGAACCCGCCCAGCGGGCCGACCGGGTCGATCTCGGCCGGGCCTGGCAGGAGCGCAGCACCCGGTTCAGGACCGGCGGCGACCAGGTCACCGTCCTGGTACGGGTGGACCAGGCGCGGCGGGAGGGCCTGGTCGGCACCGCGCTGGCCGTCCTCGCCGAAGAGGTCGAAGAGGCCGAAGAGGCCGACGCGGACGGCCGGCTGCGGATGGAGGTGTCCTTCCAGGACCACCGGCACGCCCGATGGGCGTTGTGGCAGCTCGCGACGTACGCGGAGGTCCTGGCTCCGCAGTGGTTGCGTGACTACCTGCACGACCGCGCCGTCAGGATGGCCGGCCGCTACGAGTGACGTGGCGGTGCGGGGGTCAGGTCCTGGTGAGCCAGGTGACCTGGGCGCCGTTGTCGAAGGACTCGCGCCGGGTGGGGGTGAACAGGGTGGGGCGGAACGTCCCGGAGAACATGGGGATGCCGGCGCCGGCCACCACGGGGTAGCTCTTGAGGATGATCTCGTCGATCTCCGGGAGCAGGGCGGCGGCCAGCCTGCCGCCGCCGCAGAGGTAGATGTCCATGCCGGTGTCCTCGGCCTTCAGTCGCCGGACGAGCTCGACCGGGTCGCCCTTCTCGACCCGCACGGCGGGGTCGTCGATCGTCAGGGTGGTGGAGACGACGTACTGGCGCAGGTGGGCGTACGGGCTGGTGATGGCGGCGTGCAGGGCGGGCTCGTAGGTGCCGCGGCCCATCACCAGGGTGTCGAAGACCTTGTTCGGCACGTCGCCGAGGCCGGCGGGCCCGCGGACATGGGTGGGGACGGTCTCGGGGTAACGCTCGTTGATCCAGGCGGCCATCTGGTCGGACACGGGGTAGAAGTCGAACTCGGCGCCGGGGCCGGCGATGTAGCCGTCGAGCGAGACGCCGATGTAGTAGACAAGCTTGCGCATACTCAGCAACTCCCGATGTAGTACTCTGTCTGTAGTGGTCAGAACGTAGTACTACAGACGGAGTGGTGTCAAGTGCGGAGGAATCCCGAGCGGCGGCAGGCGTTGATCGACGCGGCCATCGAGGTGCTGGCCAAGGAGGGAGCGCGAGGGCTGACCTTCCGCGCCGTCGACGCGGAGGCGGCCGTGCCCCCGGGGACGGCCTCCAACTACTTCGCCAACCGCGACGACCTGTTCACGCAGGTCGGCGGGCGGATCTATGAGCGGTTGCTACCCGACGAGGCCACGATGTCCCGCGGCAGGGAGGGCGTGCAGGACGAGACCCGCTACGCCGAGCTCATGCACGAGCTGGTGGACCGCATCTCCGCCTTCAACTCCGGCTACCTGGCCCTGCTGGAGCTCCGGCTGGAGTCCACCCGGCGTCCCGAACTGCGGGCGGTGCTGACCAAGCGCATCCGCGAGGACATCGACGCCAACATCGCCTACCACGCCGCTTCGGGCCTGCCGGGCGACTCGACCTCTGTGCTGCTGCTGTACCTGGCGCTCAACTGGCTCATCGTGGAGCGGCTGACGCTGCCGGACATCTTCACCGAGCAGGAGGTGCGCGAGTTGGTGGAGACAGCCGTGCGAAGGGCCCTCAACGCCTGACCCGGACGCAGGGGGCGGTGAACGCCGTGCAGTGGGTGATGGTGGCGTCGTCCGAGGGGACGCCGCCGGACGCCTCGGCCTGGCGGACACGGTCGATGACGCCGGCCGGGCCGGTGGACGCCAGGGCGGACATGACCTCGGGCCAGCCGGCGAGCCTGAAGCGCTCGACCACGCGGGCCGCCCCGTTGCTGAGCAGGGCGGCGGCGGTCAGCCCGGCGATCGGCACGCTGCCGGTGACGGCCTCGTCCGCCGCCCGCGGGTCGTCCTTGGCCAGCCAGAAGCCGCCGGGCGCGTTGCGGTGGGCGCGCAGGTCGCGCAGGATCCGCCCGTACGCGGCGGCGTCCCGGCGGCGGCCTCCAGCGCGGGCTCGTACGAGCCGCTGATGACCACCTCCCGTGGATCGGTGACGACGAGCGGGGCGTCGGCCCGGTCAAGGTCGAGGACGGCGGCGCCCGGCACGGCGCCCGTGAAGTCCTCGTTCGGGCGGCCGGGATGTCCGGCTGAGCTGACCGCGGTCACCCGCATGGCGGTCAGCGCAGCTCCTGGACGCGCACCAGGTTGCCTGAGGGGTCGCGGAAGGCGCAGTCGCGGGTCCCGTACGGCTGCTCGACCGGCTCCTGGACGACCTCCGCGCCGGCCGCCCGCACCTTGGCGAAGGTGTCGTCGAGGTCGGGAGTGGCGAGCAGGATCCAGCCGTAGGTGCCCTTGGCCATCATCTCGGCGATGGTCCGGCGCTCGTCGTCGGTGATGCCGGGGTCGGCGTCGGGCGGCGCCAGCAGGATGGACGTCTCGGGCCGGCCGGCGGGGCCGACCGTGATCCAGCGCATCCTGCCCTGCCCGACGTCGTTGCGCACCTCGAAGCCGAGGACGTCGCGCCAGAAGGCCAGGGAGGCGTCCGGGTCGTCGTGCGGGAGGACGGTCGTGTGAATGGTGAGGTCCATACGGCCACGGTAGTCAATCAGGGGACGTCGAGCAGGTGGAGGCCGAGCCGCTGAGTCAGGTACGCGCAGGCGGCCATCGCCCGCACGCTGTTGCCGTGCTCGTCCACCGGCGGGCTGTAGGCGGCGATGCCGATCCGCCCCGGGAGCGCGGCGACCAGGCAGCCGGACACGCCGCTCTTCGCCGGCAGCCCGGCGTGCACCAGCCAGCTCCCCGACGCCTGGTACATCCCGCAGGTCGTCATCACGGCCAGCACGGTACGGACCACCCGCGCCTCGATCAGCCGCTCCCCGGTGCCCGGCAGGGTCCCCCCGCCGGCCAGCGTCGCGGCCATCCGGGCCAGGTCCGTCACCGTCACGCGGGTGGCGCACTGCGTGAAGTAGCGGTCCACGGCCTCGGCAGGGTCGCCGACCAGGGAGCTGTGTCCGTGCGCCAGGTAGGCGAGGGCCTTGTTGCGGTCACCGGCGCGGCGCTGGCTGTCGAGCACGGCGGCGTCCACCTCCAGGGAACGCCCGGCGCAGCGGCTCAGGAACTCCAGCACCCCGCCCCGCACGAGCGAGGTCGTGACGATGGCGCCGATGTTGGTCATCGCGTTGAACGGGGTGCCCGACCCGCTCCGCACCACCGTCGCGTCGAACGGGGCTCCGCTGGGCTCGGTCCCCACGTGCTCGTGCACCTTCGCGAAGCCGTGCTCGGCCAGCGCGAGCGCGTACACGAACGGCTTGGCCGCCGACATCAGCGGGAAGACGGCCTCCCGGTCGCCTGCGGCGCCGGCCTCGCCGTCCGGGGCGACCATCGCCACGGCCAGCAGGCGAGGGTCGGCGCCGGCCAGCGCGGGGATGTACGTGACGACCCGCCCGCCCCGCACCGTGGCCGCCTCGGCGAGCGCGCCGTCGAGCAGCGGCCGCCAGCGCTCGGAGGTCACCGCACGTCCGCGGGCCGGGCCTCGCCGTCGAAGGGGTAGCGGGCGCGGAAGTCGTCCTCGGCCTCGGCCAGCGACATGAACCGCACGCCTTCGTGGCCCCGGATGTGGCCGATCAGCCGTTCCAGCATCAGCAGCACCTGGGGCCGGCCGCTGACGTCGGGGTGCAGCGTGATGGGGAAGACCGCGTAGTCGAGCTCGCGGTGGACCCAGTCGAACTGGTCGCGCCACTGCTGTTCGAGGTCGCGCGGGTTGACGAAGCCGTGGCTGTTCGGCGAGGCCTTGATGAACATCATCGGCGGCAGGTCGTCGAGATACCAGCTCGCCGAGAACTCCACCAGGTTCACCTCCTGGCCGTGGACGAGCGGCCGCATCCACGTCGAGGCGTCCCGCTCGTAGTCGATGCGGGTCCACTGCTCGCCCTTGCGCGCGTAGAAGGGCAGGAAGTCGTGGTACGACTGCGAATGGTCGTAGCTGAAGCCGTAGCGCAGCAGCAGGTCGATCGTCCGCTCCGACATCTCCCACCAGGGCGCGACGTAGCCGCGGGGCCGTACGCCGAGCACCCGGTCGAGCACCTCCAGGCTGCGGGCCAGCACGTCCTCCTCCTGCTGTGCCGACATCGCCACCGGGTTCTCGTGCATGTAGCCGTGCGCGCCGACGTCGTGCCCGGCCTCGACGATCCTGCTCATCTGCTCGGGGAACGACTCCGCCGAGTGGCCAGGCACGAACCAGCTCGTCGTGATGCCCTCCCGCTCGAACAGCCGCAGCAGGCGCGGGGTGCCCACCTCGGCGGCGAACACGCCGCGCTGGATGTCGTTCGGGGACTCCTGGCCGCCGTACGAGCCGATCCAGCCGGCGACGGCGTCCACGTCGACGCCGAAGCAGACGTTGATGGTCTTCATGCCTCAGGACGTACCCGCGGGCCCTCCACAGGCGGGTATAGCGCGTGTCACCATACGGAGATGATCACCAAGCGCGTCGTTTTAGCCTGCGGGGTCGGGATCATCCTGCCTCTCGCCCTGGCCAGCGGGCTGATCGCGTACCCGGTCGCGGTGCTCATCGTCGGCCGGCTCGGCCGAAGCGCAGGGCGAGCGGGGTGAGCATGGACTCCAGCTGCACGGCGAAGCTGATCTTGCTGGAGCCGGCGGCGCGTTCCTCGAAGTGGATGGGCAGCTCGACGATCGCGTGGCCGAGCTGCTTGCAGCGGTAGTTCATCTCGACCTGGAAGCTGTACCCGTCGCTGCGGATCGCGTCGAGGCCGATGCCTTCGAGCACGTCGCGGCGCCAGATCTTGAAGCCGCCGGTCGGGTCGCGCACGGACAGGTGGAGTATGGCGTTGACGTAGCGGCCGGCGAAGCGGCTCAGCAGGCGCCGGTGGCGGCCCCAGTGCGTGGACAGGGAGCCGCCGACGACGTACCTGCTGCCGATCACCAGGCCCGCCCGGGTGGCGAGGATGGTGCCGAGCAGGTGGGGGATGTACTCGGGGCGGTGGCTGAGGTCGCCGTCCATCTGCACGACGTACTCGTCGCCGCGGGCGAGGGCCTCCTTCATGCCGGCGATGTGGGCCCGGCCGATGCCCTCCTTGACCGTGCGGTGCAGCACCACCATGCGGTCGCGGCCGTCCTCGTTCGCGTGCTTGGCGAGGTCGTCGGCGAGCAGGCCGGTGCCGTCGGGGGAGTCGTCGTCGGCGATGACGAGGCGCAGGTTGGGCAGGCCGAGGGCGAGGACGCGCGCCGTGAGGTCGCCGATGTTGCCGGCCTCGTTGTACGTCGGCACCACGACGGCGACGCGCGCGTCCCGCCACGGCGACGGCAGCGCCCACGGGACGTCAGCGTCCGTTTCGGTCACGTCGTCCAAATTGCTCTCCTTATACCCGTTTCGGCAACTGTCGATTATGGCGATGCGGGCGGAGTGAGCAAGATCGACGCGACTGATCAGGGGTGATCGTCCTGTTTTAGGGGCGTTTGTCCTTGCCATCCAGCCAGAGGGTGTCGCTCTCGTCACGGTGCGAACCCGAGCTGCCGACGTGCTTGGCGTCGATCTTCGGGCCCTTCTTGATGACGTGCACGAGCGCCATCGCGTGGCCGCGGCCGAGGCCGTGGTCCTGCTTCAGCCACTCGACGATCACGCCGGCCTTGGTGGACGGGTCGTCGAAGCCGCGCTCCTTCGCCAGGGCGATGAACGCGCGCGGGGTCAGGCCGGTCTTCTCCTCGATGTTGTCGAGGTACGCCTGGAACGACATGGGAGCCTCCGTTCTGCCGGAACGGACCGCCCCGGCGAGCAGAAGCTTGTTATTTGCAAGCACGGTTTGTCAACTGCATCATGGGCTACGATCTGCACCGTGACTTCTCGTGAGTACGGTCAGTTCTGCGGCCTGGCCCGCGCCATGGAGATCGTCGGCGAACGGTGGACCGTGCTGATCGTCCGCAACCTGCTGGCCGGACCCCAGCGCTTCACCGACCTGCGCAACGGCCTGCCCGCCATCCCGACCAACATCCTGTCGGCCCGGCTCAAGCAGCTTGAGCAGGAGGGCGTGGCCACCCGGCGGGCGCTGGCGCATCCCGAGCGGGCGGTCGTCTACGAGCTGACCGAGCACGGCCGCGACCTCGAACCGGCGCTGGTCGCCCTGGGCCGCTGGGGCGCTCGGACGATGGGCGGGCCGCGCCCCGGCGAGCTGGTCACGGCCGAGGGGGTTGCGATGTCCTTCCGCACGGCGTTCCGGCCGGAGGCGGCGTCGGGGGTCAGCGTGGGCTACGAGGTTCGCCTGGCGGACTTCACCCTCCACGCGCAGGTCGACGACGGCCGGCTGACGGTCGGCCGCGGGCCGCACCCGGCGCCCGATCTGGTGATCGAGCGCCTGGCGGGCCGGCCGGTCCGCGACCTGATGAGCGGCGCGAGGACCGTGGACGACGTGCTGCGCGACGGGAGCGTACGGGTGGAGGGCGATCGGGCGCTGTTCGAGAGGTTCGCCGAGATGTTCCGCTTCTGAGTCAGCTCGTCCGGCAGGAGACCGACGGCCAGGTCCAGTTGCCGTTGTGCTGGATCGTGAAGCCGAAGGTGTTGCCGCTGCCGTTCGGGCGCATCGTCATCACGTTCCCGCTGGAGTCCCAGGACGGGGTGCCGTTCCAGGTGTTGATGACCTTCTGGGGCGGCGTCACGGTGACCGTGACGATCCAGGAGGTCGAGCCGGAGACGGTGACCGACAGGTTGAAGCGGTCGCTCCACTGCTGGCCCTGCTGGATGGTGGCGGTGCAGGTGCCGCCGGGCGGCGGGGTGGTCGGCCCGCCCGTGGGGCCCGCGCCGTCGGGGGCGACCGCCCGGCCGGTGGTGGGGGAGATCATGCCGGCGCACAGGTTGCGGCTGCGCAGGTTCGCGGCGATCTGGGGGATGGCGGCCACGGTCGCGGCGTACTGGTCGTGCATGAGGATGACCTGGCCGTTCTGCAGGCGGCCGGCGGCCTGGACGATCTGCGCGGTGCTTGCGCCGTTCCAGTCCTGGGAGTCGACGTCCCAGAGGACCTCGGTGAGGCCGAGCTGCTGCTCGACGGACCTCAGAGTGGCGTTGGTCTCCCCGTACGGCGGCCGGAACAGGCGGGGCGCGGTGCCCGTGGCCCCCTGGATGGCCTGCTGGGTGCGCTGCAGCTCGGAGAGGATCTGGGCGCTGCCGAGCTGGGTGAGGTGCGGGTGGGTGTAGCTGTGGTTGCCGATCCACATGCCGGCGTCGCGCTGCGCGCGGACCAGGGCCTGGTTGTTCTGGGCGTTCTGGCCGGTGTTGAACATCGTGGCGCGCAGGCCGTTCGCGCGCAGTGTGTTGAGCAGGTTCGTGGTGTTGGCGGGGTTGGGGCCGTCGTCGTAGGTCAGGCCGACGTAGCCCGCGCCGCAGTCGGCGGCGAGGCGGCGGGCGGCGGCCAGCGCGGTGGTGGCGGTGGCGGCCAGGCAGACGGCGAGGGCCGCGCCCAGGAGCGCGGCCAGGAGGGTGGGGCGGCGTTTCCGGTCGATCATGTCGTGTCCTTGATCGTTGGGGGGGCGGACTCACCTCCGGTCATTGTGGGGACGGGTCAGAAATGTGTCAACGAGAGCAAGAAATATTTCGGTCGGATAGCGACTACTTGTCGGCTATCCGCTGGTAGTGAGAGTGAAATGTTTCGGCGGCCGGGAAGCTTTCATGCGGTGAGGCGAGAGCCGGCGCGGTGCAGGGTGCCGTCGGGATCGACGTAGGCGAACTCGCGGAGCCCGTAGTCGGTGTCCTGCGGCGGGTGGAAGCGCCCCGGGAGGCCGGTCGCCGTCCACTCGGCGTGCAGGGCGTCGGCGTCCGAGACGTACAGGTAGACCGCCCCGCCGGTGCGCGCCGGGTCGTGCTCGTCCCACTCGGTCAGGTGCAGCGAGACCTCGCCGCGGTCGGCGTACCCGTAGCGGGCGGGACCGGCGTAGGCGCGGACGGCGAACCCGAGCCGGCGGTACCGGTCGAGCGCCGCGTCCAGGTCACGCACCGGCAGTACGGGCGCGACTCCCTCGAACCTCACCTCGTCGGACATGGGACCTCCTCCTGGGGCGTCGGAGGGTCCAGTGTCACTCGTCGGCCTCGAAGGCGAAAGCGGCGGGCGGGCGGAAGGACGGGTCCGGCGTCCCGTACACCAGGGCGATCTGCTGATGGGGCCGCAGCACGATGGCGGCGGGGTCGCCGGTGACCGGCCTGCCGTCGACCTCGGCGGTCAGCGTCCTGCCGCCGCCCGCGCCGAGCGCGCCGATCCGGCTCGCGGACAGGGCCACGCCCCACTGCGTGAAGATCTGGCCGAGGGTGAAGACGTCCCCCTTGGTGTGCGACTCGATGTGGATGACGCCGCGGTCGTCGTGGGTGTGCACCGGGGACATCTCGTCGCCGGCGATGCCGATGTCGGCGGGCACCTCCACCTCCTCGCCGTCCACGAAGACGTCGAGGTGGGCGTGGTAGTGCTCGGCGTGACCCATGGGGCCGGGGGCGAGACCGGCGGCCCGGATGCCGGGCAGCGGATCGGCGGGGACCGGCCAGGGCGGGGTGCCGCCGTCCGCGGGACGGGGGGCGTGCGCGCGGGCGTACTGGAAGGCGGTGAGGCCGGCGGCGGCGACCGCGACGGCGGTGAGGCCGGCGACCAGCGCCCGGCGGCGACGGCCGCCGCGGCGCTCCCGCGGGTCCTCGGCGGTGGGCTCGACGGGTTCCGTGTTCTGGTGAATCACCTCTTGGGACATGCCGTCATGATGAGCGAGGAACCCGGCCGTGAGGCGGGGCCGCCACAGGCAGGATGTGGCCGTGTTTACCGGTCACCGGCCGCCCGCCGGGCGGCCCGCTCCGCTTTGGGGTCCGATGCCGTCATGGCGGTCATTGTGCCAACCCTCGGCAGGGCGCGCTCAGTCGCGCAGGATGCGGTCGAGCGCGTCCCTGAGCCCGAGCCGGTCCATGAGCGAGGGCTGGTCCGTCGCCTCCGGCACCTCCGGGACCTCCGGCACGGCGGGCGCGTCGAGGAGGAGGGCGGGCATCGTGCCGGGGGCGCAGGCGACCGGCCCCGCGAGTACGGCGTCCACGAGCTCCCGCAGGCCGATCGCGTCGAGCAGCGACGCCGGAGCGGCCGCGGGGTCCTCGGCCGCGGGCTGCGCCTGCGTGGCCGGCCGGCAGGCCAGCGGCCCCGAGACCAGGGCTTCGAGCGTCGTCACGACGTCGGGCGTGCCGAGCGTACCGGGCGCCGGGGTCGGTGTGCCGTCGCCGGCCGCGACGGCGGCGTCCTGCGGGGCGTTCAGGCAGGCGCGCATTCTGTCCAGCAGGATCTGGTAGATCGACCTGCCGGGCGAGACCTGCCCCTCGGCCGGGGCGGGAGCGGGGGCGGGCGTGGGAACGGGGACCGGGATCGTGGGCGGCGGGAACGGCGGCACGCGCGGCGCCCGGTTCCCCGCCGACATCGCCTCCAGCAGCTCACGGAGCTCCGTGACGGTCACGTCGCCCGCCGGCGGCGGAGGCGGGGACACGTTGATCTTGATCAGGTCCTGGTCGCTGCAGGACGGGGCCTCGACGGGCCGGCTCCCGGCTGAGGCCGGTCCGGCGGGCGCGAGGAGGCCCAAGGCGGCGGCGAGTGCCACGATGACGTGCTTGCGCATGATGCTCCCTGCGAGTGCTGGTCTGGCCCTCCACCCTGATCGTTACCCTTGGTGATGTTTGAATTACTTCATGGTTGGATCTAACGCTCTTTACCCCTGGTGGCGAAAACGGCTGGAGGGTGAAGTCGCAGGCTGATAGACAAACGCGGTCATATTTCGTGAATGATCGGAAGGAGCGGGTCTTGTATCCCCCGATAGAGCCGTACGACCACGGCATGCTGGACGTCGGTGACGGCAACCTCGTCTACTGGGAGGTCTGCGGAAACCCCGACGGCAAACCCGCTCTCGTGGTCCACGGCGGCCCCGGCTCCGGCTGCTCGGTCGGCGCGCGGCGCACCTTCGACCCGGAGCGTTACCGGATCATCCTGTTCGACCAGCGCAACTGCGGTCGCAGCCGCCCGCACGCCGCCGACCCGGCGACCGACCTGAGCACCAACACCACCCACCACCTGATCGCCGACATGGAGCGGCTGCGCGAGCACCTGGGCGTGGACAAGTGGCTGCTGTACGGCGGCTCGTGGGGCTCGACGCTGATGCTGGCCTACGCCGAGGCGTACCCGGAGCGGGTGTCGGAGATGATCATCATCGCGGTGACCACCACCCGCCGCTACGAGATCGACTGGCTCTACCGGGGCGCCGGCCGGTTCTTCCCCGAGGCGCTGGAGCGCTTCCGCGAGGGCGTCCCGGAGAGCGAGCGCGGCGGCGACACCTTCGACCTGCTGGCGGCGTACGCGCGGCTGACCTCCGACCCCGACCCCGAGGTGCGGGCGAAGGCCACCCTCGACTGGTGCGCCTGGGAGGACGCGGTCATCTCCGCCGAGCCCAACGGCAAGCGCAACGCCTACAGCGACCGCCCCGACGACGCCAGGCTGGCGCTCGTGCGCATCTGCTCCCACTACTTCTCCAACGCGGCCTGGCTGGAGGAGGGCGTGCTGCTGCGCGAGGCGCACCGGCTGGCCGGCATCCCCGCCGTGCTCATCCACGGTCGGCTCGACCTCGGTGGCCCGCCCGACACCGCCTGGGAGCTGGCCAAGGCGTGGCCCGACGCCCGCCTCGTCGTGGTAGAGGACTCCGGCCACACCGGCAGCGAGACGCTGCGCAAGGAACTGTTCGCCGCCCAGGACGCGTTCGCCTCCCGCCGCTGAGCGGGCCGGAGCCCGCCGGGCGGCTGCCGCTCCTGCGCTGAGTCACAGCGGCCCGGCGGCCAGGAACTCCAGCACCATCGGGCTCGCGACCTCGCGGAACTCCTCGAAGTAGGCGTGCCTGGCCCCCTCGATCAGCCGCAGCCCGGCGCCCGGGATGCGCCCGGCCAGCAGCGGCGCGTTGGCCGCCGGGTTGAACACGTCGTCGGTGCCGTGCACGACGAGCGTGGGCGCGCCGATCGCGGGCAGCGCGTCCCAGGCGTCGTGCCCGGCGCTCGCGGCCAGGTGGCGGCGGCGGGCGTACGCGGGCATGCCGGGGTCGCCGGTCGTGCGGTGGGGGCCGGGATGCGCCGCCAGCCAGGCCGGGGTGTACATGAGGTCGAGCAGGGCCCGCTCCGCCGCCGCGCGGTCCCGCTGGGCGAGCGACCTGCGGACGTCGTCGCTCCGCTCGAAGCCGTGCGCGCCGCCGGGCGAGCTGCAGCCGAGCACCAGCGCGCCCACCCGTCCGGGATGGTCGGCCGCCAGCCACTGGGCCACCCGCCCGCCCATCGACGTGCCGTACACGTGGGCCCGGTCCACCCCGAGCGCGTCCAGCACGGCCACGACGTCGGCGGCGAAACCGCGCGTGGTGTACGGCTCGTCGGGCTTGTCGCTGTCGCCGGTGCCCCGCCAGTCGAAGGTGATCGTGAGGTGGGCGGAGGCGAAGTCGTCGCGGACCGGGTCCCACCACCGGTGGTCGTTCGCCTGGCCCTGGAGCAGCACGAGCGCCGGTCCGTCGCCTCTGACCTGGTAGGACAGCTTCACTCCGCCGTCGGTCGTCGCGTATGGCACGCCTTCGATGGTAGCTGTGGAGTGAGCACTCATTCCCTCTTGACGGAGTGAGTGCTCACTCCGTACTGTCGTAGGCATGATGAACCAGACGGGTCGGCGGCGAGCGCCGGCGATGACCCCCGAACAGCGCCGCGAGATGATCGTCCGCGCGGCCCTCCCCCTCGTCGTGGAGTACGGCACCTCCGTCACCACCGCGCAGGTCGCCCGCGCGGCCGGCATCGGCGAGGGCACCGTCTTCCGCGCCTTCGGCGACAAGGACGCGCTGCTCGACGCCTGCATGGCCGAGGCGCTGCGCCCCGACGACACCCTCGCCCACATCGCGTCCGTCTCGATGGAGCTGCCGCTCGCCGAGCGCCTGATCGAGGCGGCCGAGGCCATGCGCGGCTACCTGTCCAGGATGGGCGCGGTCGCCGGGGCGCTGGCCGCCTCCGGCGGGCTCCGGCGCCGCGACCCGAGCGCCCCCGAGGGCCGGGAGGACGAGAGCCCGGAGGAGCGCCTGCGCCGGGGCGGCGACGCCCGGCGGGCCTCGATGGCCGCGCACCAGGAGGTGCTGGCCGGCCTGTTCGAGCCGGAGCGCGACGCGCTCAAGCTGCCCCCGGACCGGCTCGCGCAGGCGTTCCAGATGCTGGTCATGTCGGCCGGCCGCCACCCCGGCACGCTCACCTCCGCCGAGCTGGTGGACCTGTTCCTGCACGGCGCGCTCACGACCGGCGAGCCCGGCTGAGTCCTGGAGAAAAATGGGGGCGCCGGTGGGGAATGGACAGGGGGCAGGTGTGGTTACATAGATCGTGGCCGGTGTGTCCAGTGTCCCCGGGCCTCACCTATCGCCTTCACGGAATACCGTTCGGCTGGAGCCGTGTTGTGCCTTTCGCCGAGAGGCGACCTGCACACCGGTACACAATCGCGTCGAGCGCCCGCCCTCACCGAGGGCGGGCGTTCGCGCGTTCACGGGCGCTCAGCCGGGGCGGCCGGAGCTGACGTACTTGCGCGGGCGCAGGGCGTGGGCCCGCAGCGCGGCCAGGGCCGCGAGCTGGCCGGGCCGGTCCATGCGCACGACCAGTTCGTCGCTGTAGGCCAGGCCCAGCGCGGTGAGCTGGGCGACCAGGTCGCTCACCGGGCCGGCGACGTTGTCCACGCCCGCGGCCGGATGCCACCCCTCGCCGCCGACCACCTCGGCGACCCGCTCGTGCAGCTTGGCGGGCGACATCAGGGTGCCGTCGGCCAGCAGCATGAGCGCCGCCTCCCTGGCCGACACCTCGAACTCGTGCTCGCCCTTCGCCAGCAGCAGCCGGGTCACCGCCGTCCACATGCTCTCGGGCGAGGCCAGCAGCCGCCGGCCGTGGTCGGTGATCGCCAGGCGCGCGCCGTCGCGCCGGATCGCGCCCAGCTCGCGCTCGGCCAGCTCCCGCAGGCGCAGCGCCGCCGGCGACGGGGCGAGCCGCAGCGGCAGCGTGCCCTCCCTGGCGGCCAGCGAGAGCAGCTTGTGCAGCGCGGGCAGCGGCTGCGGCGACACGGGCGCGTGCAGCCGCACCTCGAACGGCTGGGCCAGCTCCCGCCGGGCCGGGCCGCGCCCGAGCACCCACCGGTTGAGCCGCTCGCCGTGCACCCGGTTGAGCCAGCTGTCACCGCCGAGGTCGGCCCGCGCCTGGGTGAGCCAGCGGCGGGTGAGCGCGACCCGGTCGACCTGCTCGCCGGCCACGATGGCCAGCTCCAGCGCGGCGGAGCAGGCGAGGTGCGCGCCCAGCTCCTCCGGCCCCATGATCATGCTCCACTGCAGCTCCGGCACGTCGGGCGGGAGCACGCCCGTGGCTTCGAGCGCCTTCTGGTAGGCGCTGGTGCCGGCGTCCTCGCCGTCCCGCGCGTACGTGCGCAGGATCTGGGCCGTCGTCGGCGACACGCACAGTGCCGCGTATCGTTCCAGGCCGCCGAGCTGGAGCAGCCGGCCGAGGGAGCGGGCCAGCCGCTCGTGGTCGCCGTCGGCGCGCAGCGGCCCCACCTTGAGCGGCAACGTGTACCAGAGGAACTCGCAGACGTCGAGCTGGGTCACGCTCTCCAGCGGCTCGCCGCCGGTCAGCCATTCGACGGCGGTCCTGGCCTCTTCGGCGATCTCCGGCTCAGAGCGCTCCAACTCGGCGAGCAGGGCGGTGACATCCGGTGCACTCATGCCTCGAAGTTTGCCGTATCGACCCCTGGCCTGACGATGACCGAATCCGGTGCGTATTGGGTCTTGCACAGTGACTACCCTAAGAAAGCGCTATTGACCGGACTGTGATCGGATCAGATCCATCGCTTCTCGAACAACATACGGGCCTTCCACTCGGTGTACGGGACCAGCTCGGCGGACAGAATCGGATGCAGCCACCAGAAGTTGATCAACGCTAGCAGGGCGAAGGCCCCCACGACGGCGGCCCCCACGGTCCGGCGCACCGGCGTCGAGCCGGTGGCGGTCGGCCGGGCGGGGCCGATGAGCAGCCCGGCGCACAGCGTGATCGCCAGCACCATGAACGGCACCATCGGGATCGCGTAGAACAGGAACATCGTGCGGTTGTCGGTGATGGCGAAGTAGAACCACGGCAGCCAGCCCATCGCGTAGGCCAGCAGCACCGCCCCGGCCCGCCAGTCGCGGCTGGAGACGTAGTAGGCGATGAGCGCCACCAGCGCCGCCAGCGCGCCGAACCAGATCACCGGCGTGCCGACGCCGAGCACCGCCTCCGAGCAGTCCTTGACGCCGCAGGTGTTCTGCCGTCCCTCGTAGTAGAAGGCGACCGGGCGCAGCAGCAGCGGCCACGACCACGGCTCCGACATGTAGGGGTGCGTGCTCTCCAGCCCGCTGTGGAAGGTGAACACCTGCCACTGGTACTTGATCCACGACCGCATCGAGTCGAACAGGAAGAACAGCGGATTGCCCGCCGAGGTGGCCTGCGCCCAGTTGCGCCCGTAGCCGTTGGCCGAGGCGAACCACCCGGTCCAGGTCAGCATGTAGGCCACGAACGGCACCACCGCGAAGGACAGGAACCCCTGCGGCACGTCCTTGTTGAACGCCCCCACGTAGGGGTGCCGCAGCCCCACCGCCCGCCGCGCCCCGAAGTCCCACAGCAGCGACAGCACCGCGAACGCGGCCAGGAAGAAGATCCCCGACCACTTGACCGACATCGCGAAGGCCAGGCACAGCCCGGCCGCGAGCCGCCACGGCCGCGCCCCGAGCCGCGGCCCGTACGGGGACACCGGCGAGCTCTCGTACCAGGCGACCAGCCGCTCCCGCGCCCGGTCGCGGTCGACCACCAGGCAGGCGAACGCGGCGAGCACCCAGAACATGAGGAAGATGTCGAGCAGCGCCGTGCGCGACAGCACGTAGTGCAGGCCGTCCAGCGCCAGCAGCAGCCCGGCGAAGCAGCCGAGCAGCGTGGATCGGGTCATCCGGCGCGCGACCCGGGCCAGCACCAGGATCGACAGCGTGCCGACGACCGCGGCGCTGAAGCGCCAGCCGAACGGCGTGAGCCCGAACAGCCACTCGCCGACGCCGATCATCCACTTGCCGAGCGGCGGGTGCACGACGTAGGAGGCGCACTTGTCGAGCGCGTCGGCGGCGCAGCTCTCCCAGATGTCGGTCTTGCCGGCCAGGATGGCCTTGTCGGCGTCCTTGACGGCGACCCGCTCGACTCCCCAGGTGATGAGCGAGAAGGAGTCCTTCATGTAGTAGGTCTCGTCGAAGACCACGGCCTTGGGATGCGCGAGGTTCCAGAACCGCAGGATCCCGCCGAAGAGAGTGATCAGCAGCGGGCCGACCCATCCCCACATGACGCTGCCGCGCATGGGAGGGATCATCCGATCGCGCACGGACCGCGTCCGGGGAAGGCTCTCGCCGGCCTCCCGCTCGTCGAAGGCCTGATACGGGGAATCGGTCACCGCCATTCGGACATCGTACGGGGCTCAAGCCGGTAGGTACGTAGAAACACGGTCTAATGCGGATGCCCTGCCACAATGGTCGAGTGACTGAAGAGGGCAGGCTGGTGCTGGCGGGCGCTCCCATCGGCCGGGCGGGTGACGTGTCGCCCCGGCTGCGCGACCTGCTCGGCGAGGCCGACGTCGTGGCGGCCGAGGACACCCGGCGGCTGCGCCGGCTGGCGGCCGAGCTGGAGGTGGAGATCACCGGCCGGGTGGTCTCCTACTACGACCAGAACGAGGCCGGCCGCGCCCAGGAGCTGCTGGAGAGCCTGAAGGAGGGCCGCACGGTCGTCGTCATCACCGATGCCGGCATGCCGGGCGTCTCCGATCCCGGCTACCGCCTGACGAGCCTCGCCGTCGAGGCCGGCATCACGGTCACCGCGCTGCCTGGGCCGAGCGCCGTCACGACCGCCCTGGCCGTGTCCGGGCTGCCCAGCGACCGGTTCTGCTTCGAGGGCTTCCCGCCGCGCAAGACGGGCGAGCGCTCCCGCCGGCTCGGCGCGCTGGCCCGCGAGGAGCGCACGATGGTCTTCTTCGAGGCGCCGCACCGGCTGGCGGAGTCGCTGGGGGCGATGGCGGAGGCGTTCGGCGCCGACCGGCCGGCCGCCGTGTGCCGTGAGCTGACCAAGACCTACGAGGAGGTCCGCCGGGGCGGGCTCGGCGAGCTGGCCGCGTGGGCGGCGGGCGGCGTCAAGGGCGAGATCACCGTCGTGGTGGCCGGGCACGTGCCCGGCGCGGTCGAGCCCGACCCTGACGAGCTGGTCGCCGAGGTGGAGCGCAGGGTCGCCGGGGGCGCGCAGCGCAAGCTCGCCGTCGCCGAGGTCGCCAAGGAGGCGGGCGTCCAGAAGCGCGAGCTGTATGACCTGGTTCACAAACGCCTATAGTGCGCTTCGTGGGCAATTGGGGTGTCTCGCGGCAACGTCTGGTCCCGCCGATGCAGGGCTCCCCGCTGGCAGGATGGCTCGGCCCGCTCCTCGTCGCCGTCTTCGGCGGCGTCCTGCGGTTCTGGAACCTCGCGCATCCCAAGGCCGTCGTCTTCGACGAGACCTACTACGCCAAGGACGCCTACTCGCTGCTCAGGTTCGGGGTCGAGCGGGCCACGCTGGGTGACGCCAAGGACCCCGTCGCCGACCGCAAGCTGATCGCGGGCGACCTCGACATCTTCCGCCAGTGCGGCGAGCCGGCCGACTGTGCCTCGTTCGTCGCCCACCCGCCGCTCGGCAAGTGGATGATCGCCGCCGGCGAGTGGCTGTTCGGGATGAACCCCTTCGGCTGGCGGTTCGCCGCGGCGCTGACCGGCACGCTGACGATCCTGGTGCTCGCCAGGGCCGCGCGCCGGATGACCCGCTCCACCCTGCTCGGCTGCCTCGCCGGGCTGCTGCTCGCGCTCGACGGCCTGCACCTGGTCTTCTCCCGTACGGCGCTGCTCGACGTCTTCCTCACCTTCTGGGTGCTCGCCGGGTTCGCCTGCCTGGTCGTGGACCGCGACCGCACGCGGGGGCTGCTGGCCGGCCACGCCGGGCGCGGGCCGCTCGGCGAGCTCGGCCCCCGGCTCGGCGCGCGCCCGTGGCGGCTCGCGGCCGGGGCCTGCCTGGGCGCGGCGTGCGCGGTCAAGTGGTCGGGGATCTTCTTCCTCATCGCGTTCGCGGTGCTGTCGCTCGTGTGGGACGCCGGGGCCAGGCGGGCGACGGGGGCGCGGCGGGCGTACCGGGGGACGCTGGCGCACGACCTGCCGGGCGGGCTGGCCGCGATGGGGCTGCTGCCCGCCGCGGTGTTCCTGGCGAGCTGGACCGGCTGGTTCGCCTCCCCGCTCGGCTGGGGGCGCGACTGGGAGGGGGCCACCTCGTCGGGGGCGGTCCACTTCGTCGTCGCGTCGTTACGGTCCTGGTTCGGCTACCAGAGCCAGGTGCTCGGCTTCCACAGCGGGCTGGACGACTACCACCCGTACATGTCGGAGCCGTGGTCGTGGCCGCTGCTGCTGCGCCCGGTCTCGTTCCACTACCTGCCAGGGCTGCCGCCGTCGGCCTGCGGCGCGAGCGCCTGCTCGCAGGCCGTGCTCGGCGTCGGCACCCCCGCCCTCTGGTACGGCGCGATCCTCGCGGTCCTCGCCCTGGTCGTCCGCTACGCCGCCGTCCGCGACTGGCGGGCCGGGGCGGTGCTGCTCGCCGTGGCGGCCGGCTGGCTGCCGTGGTTCTACTACGCCGTCGCCGACAACCGCACGATGTACCTGTTCTACCTGCTGCCCGTGGTGCCGTTCATGGTGCTGGCGGCCACGCTCGCCGCGGGGCTCGTGATCGGCAGGGAGAGCGACCCGCCCGCGCGCCGGGCCGTCGGGGCCGCCGTCGCCGGGGCGTTCGCGCTCGTCGTGCTCATCAACCTCTGGTGGCTCCACCCCGTGCTGACCGCCGAGACGATCACACACGCAGAGTGGTGGGCTCGGATGCTGATGCGCTCCTGGGCGACCTCCGCCCCCAGGTGACGCCCTTGCGCAGCGTGATCGCCGCCGCCACGCAGGCCAGCGGGACGGCCGGCAGCACGTAGCGGTAGTCGAACTCGGCCGTCGCCGCCGGGGCCAGCAGCAGGCCGACCGCGCCCAGCCACGGCAGCACCACCGGGCCGCCGAACGTGCGCCAGCGCACCACGACGCCGTACAGGCCGACCAGCAGGACGCCGCCGAGCACGATGCCGGGCAGGTAGAACACCTTCTGGTAGCCGGCCATGATGTCGGCCCACGGGTGCGTGATCCTGGTCTCCGGCGGGCCCTGCTCGTAGCTGAAGGCGTCGGTGTCGGTGCGCCCGCCCGCGTACGACGACCACTTCGGCAGCCGCTTCGGCTGGCCGTTCTCGTCGAGCTCGACGTACGGCTTGAACTCGTACATGTTGTAGGTCGACTCGTCGGGGAAGCGCGGGCGCGACCAGTGGAAGGAGCGGAAGAAGTCGCGCGTCACGACCTTGAGGTAGTCGCCGGGCTGCGACAGGATCGCCCGGGTGGCGAACGCGCTGGCCGCGTCGTTGGTGATCTCGCTCCACTTCTTGCTGACGCCCCAGCGGTGCAGCACCTCGCCGGTGCCCTGGCCGTCGCCGTTGCCCTGGCCCCAGAGGTACCACTGGGCGTAGTCCTTGCGCTGGTCGACCGGGTCGTTGATGCACAGCAGCAGGAGCTGGACCTCTTTGTACTTGTCGAAGGTCATCTTCTCGCAGTCGGCGAAGATCGCCGTGCGCATGTAGAGGATGAGGCCGTCGCTGTTGGTCATCGCGAACTTGCCGTACGCCGAGGCGAACCACCCCATGTACGCCAGCACCGGGATCGCGCACGCGGTGACCAGCGCCGTGATCGGCCGCCAGCCCGTCCGCTTGACCAGCAGGTAGAGCACGACCAGCGCCAGGATCGGCAGCCCGATCGAGCGCGTCAGCCAGGTCAGCGCGAGCAGGAACCCGATCACCGCACCGGTCCGCCACGTCAGCCGCCGCTTCCACAGCACCAGCGTGATGACGCCCACCACGAGCAGCGTGAACTGCGTGTCGGACATCACGAGCTGTTCGAGCTGGATCTGGTAGGCGTCGAACAGCACGGGCGCGGCGGCCAGCGTCGCCCCCCACTTCGGCAGCCGGAACTTGATCCGCAGCAGGGCGTAGATCAGGCAGGCGGTGGCCAGCCCCATCAGGTGCTGCGCGAACGTCACCAGCGTGAAGCTGTGGAACGGCTTGAGCAGCATCAGCCAGAAGCTGTAGCCGTCGGGCCTGATCGGGTGCGGGCGCGGGTGCAGCGCCACCGAGACGTACTCGTAGGAGTCGTTGAACCACATGGCCGGCCCGTAGCCGAGCATGGTGATGAGCCGCAGCACGGCACCGACGCCGAAGGCCGCGGCGAACACCCGATGCCGGCGCACGAAGGACAGCAGGCGCGCTGCCCTGCCAGGAGCGGAGTGGTCCACAGGGGTAATCTCCGCGACGCTCACCATGCTGTAAAGAATGCCAGTCGTTTCTCGGTCTTGACCCGAGCATGCTCGGGCAGAGTGCATGATGGTGCACTGGAAAAGCCTTATCTTGAAGGGTAGACACGTGGAACTGACGGTGGTCATGCCCTGCCTCAACGAGGCGGAGACCGTGGAAGTCTGTGTGCGCAAAGCCCTGGCGTGCATGGAGCAGCACGGCATCGAGGGCGAGGTGCTGATCGCCGACAACGGCAGCACGGACGGCTCGCAGCAGCTTGCCCGCGATGCCGGCGCGAGGGTGGTGCACGTCGACGCCAAGGGTTATGGCAACGCCCTCATGGGCGGCATCAGGGCAGCCCGCGGCAAATTCGTCATCATGGGTGACGCCGACGACTCCTACGACTTCACGGCCCTTCTGCCGTTCGTGGAGCAGCTTCGCGACGGCGCCGATCTGGTCATGGGCAACCGGTTCAAGGGCGGCATCGCCCCCGGGGCCATGCCTCCGCTCCACCGCTACCTGGGCAACCCGGTGCTGTCGTTCATCGGGCGGCTGTTCTTCCCGTCCGCCATCGGCGACTTCCACTGCGGGCTGCGCGGCTTCCGCCGCGACTCGATCCTGAAGCTGCACCTGCAGACGGGCGGCATGGAGTTCGCCTCCGAGATGGTGGTGCGCTCCACGCTGTCGGGGCTCGACGTGCGCGAGGTGCCGACGACGCTCTCGCCCGACGGCCGCTCCCGCCCGCCGCACCTGCGCTCCTGGCGCGACGGCTGGCGTCACCTGCGCTTCCTGCTGCTCTACAGCCCCAAGTGGCTGTTCTTCTACCCCGGCGTCGCGATGATGATCATCGGCCTGGTGGCGGGCACGCTGCTGACCTTCGGGCCGGTCGAGATCGGCGAGCTGGCCTTCGACGTCGACACCCTCGTCGGATCGTCGGCGCTGGTGGTCATCGGCTTCCAGGCGGCGCTGTTCGCGCTGTTCACCAAGGTCTACGCGGCCGAGGAGGGCTTCCTGCCCGAGTCGCCACGCATCCGGAAGATCATCGACATCGTGACCCTGGAGAAGGGCCTCGTGGTCGGCGGCCTGCTGGCGCTCGCCGGTGTGGTCGGCCTCGTCATGTCGCTGGTCCACTGGCAGGTGCGCAGCTTCGGCGAGCTCGACCCGCGCGAGTCGCTGCGCCTGGTGGTGCCGTCCGCCACCGCGCTGATCATGAGCTTCCAGACGATCTTCGCGGCGCTGTTCGTCAGCATCCTCGGCATCCGCCGCACCCGCGAGACGCCGGTCGACCACGTCGCCGCCGTCGCAGAGGAGGCTGCCCAAGCCGTCACCCGCGAGGAAAGCCCGGCCTAGTTTTTCTTTGCCGTACGACGCGCCGGGGCAGGCCGCCCCGGCGCGTCGCGCTGTAAGGGGGGAACGGGTCCGAGCCGGACAGGGATCGCCGTAGGCTTAGGAACATGTCCCAGCACATCTTGACCGCCGTCGCGTGGCCCTACGCGAACGGCCCCCGCCACATCGGGCACGTCTCCGGGTTCGGCGTGCCGTCCGACGTCTTCAGCCGCTACCAGCGGATGGCGGGCAACAAGGTGCTGATGGTGTCAGGCACCGACGAGCACGGCACGCCCATCCAGGTGCAGGCCGACAAGGAAGGCGTGACCGCCAGGGAGCTGGCCGACCGCTACAACCGCGTCATCGCCGAGGACCTGACCGGCCTCGGCCTGTCCTACGACCTGTTCACCAGGACCACCACGAACAACCACTACGCGATCACGCAGGAGATCTTCAAGGGCCTGCACGCCAACGGCTACATCTTCCCGAAGACCACGATGGGCGCCATCTCGCCCTCGACCGGCCGCACCCTGCCCGACCGCTACATCGAGGGCACCTGCCCCATCTGCGGCTACGACGGGGCGCGCGGCGACCAGTGCGACAACTGCGGCAACCAGCTCGACCCGATCCAGCTCGTCAACCCCAAGAGCCGCATCAACGGCGAGACGCCGGCCTTCGTCGAGACCGAGCACTTCATGCTCGACCTGCCCGCCTTCGCCGACGTGCTCGGCACCTACCTGCAGTCCAAGCAGGGCGAGTGGCGGCCCAACGTGCTGAAGTTCGCCCTCAACCTGCTCGGCGACCTGCAGCCGCGGGCGATCAGCCGCGACCTCGACTGGGGCGTGCCCATCCCGCTCGACGGCTGGCGCGACCAGCCCAACAAGCGCCTCTACGTGTGGTTCGACGCGGTGATCGGCTACCTGTCGGCCTCCATCGAGTGGGCCCGCCGCTCCGGCGACCCCGACGCCTGGCGCCAGTGGTGGCAGAACCCCGACGCCCGCGGCTACTACTTCATGGGCAAGGACAACATCGTCTTCCACGCCGAGATCTGGCCGGCGATGCTGTTCGGCTACAACGGCCAGGGCGCCCGCGACGGCAAGCCCGGCTCGCTGGGCGCGCTCGACGTGCCGTCCGAGGTGGTCTCCAGCGAGTTCCTGACGATGGAGGGCCGCAAGTTCTCCTCCTCCCGGCAGGTCGTCATCTACGTGCGCGACTTCCTGGCCCGCTACGACGCCGACGCGCTGCGCTACTACATCGCCGTGGCCGGCCCGGAGAACCAGGACACCGACTTCACCTGGCAGGAGTTCGTCAACCGCAACAACGGCGAGCTGGTCGCGGCCTGGGGCAACCTGGTCAACCGGTCCATCTCGATGGCGGCTAAAAACTTCGGCGCCGTCCCCGAGCCCGGCGAGCTGACCGACGCCGACCGGGCGCTGCTGGAGCGCTCGCGCGCCGCGTTCGGTCCCGTGGGCCAGGAGCTCGGCAGGTCCCGCTTCAAGAACGCCATCACCGAGGCGTTCGACGTCGTCCGCGAGGCCAACCGCTACCTCGCCGACCAGGAGCCGTGGAAGCTCAAGGACGACCCGGAGCGGCAGAAGTCGATCCTGCACGTCGCCCTCCAGGTCGTCGACGACGCCAAGACCATGCTCACGCCGTTCCTGCCCACCTCCTCCAACAAGGTCCACGCCATGCTGGGCGGCGAGGGCGTCTGGTCCGGCATGCCGGAGATCCACGAGGTCGACGAGGACGGCGGCCGGCCCTACCCGGTCATCACCGGCGACTACACCGGCGCGGCCCGCTGGGAGCACCGCCCGATCAAGCCGGGCACGCCGCTCACCGCGCCGGTGCCGCTGTTCAAGAAGCTCGACCCGAAGGTCGTGGACGAGGAGCTGGCCCGGCTGGAGGGCTGACCTCGCGGGGCGCACTAGTTTAGGAGGCGTGAGCAAGCTTCCCGCCCCGCCCGAGCCGCTGCCGGAGCCCGTCTTCGACAGCCACTGCCATCTCGACGTCATGGTGGGCACCCGGCAGGCGTCCTCAGGAGATCCCGTCGCCCAGGCCGCTCAGGCGGCCTCGGCGAGCGTGCGGAGCATCCTGGAGGACGCCCGGTCGGTCGGCGTCACCGGGCTCGTCACGATCGGCTACGACCTCGCCTCCTCCCGCTGGTGCGCCCGGACGGCCGCCGAGCACGATCGCGTGCTCGCCGGCGTGGCCATCCACCCCAACGAGGCGCACGCCGCGACGCCCGAGGCGCTGGCCGAGATCGAGGCGCTGGCCGGGCGGCCCGAGGTGCGGGCCGTGGGGGAGACCGGGCTCGACTACTTCCGCGACTGGGCGAGCAAGGACGACCAGCACGCGAGCTTCCGCGCGCACATCGAGATCGCCAAGCGCACCGGCAAGGCCCTGGTGATCCACGACCGCGACGCGCACGACGACGTGCTCACGGTGCTGGCGGACGAGGGCGCGCCGGACAAGGTGGTCTTCCACAGCTACTCCGGTGACGCCGAGATGGCGAAGAAGTGCGCCGAGGCCGGATATTTCATGTCGTTCTCCGGGCCGGTGACGTACAAGAACGCCGGTCACCTGCGCGCGGCCGCCGCCGTCGCGCCGCTGGAGCTGCTGCTCGTCGAGACCGACGCGCCCTACCTGCCGCCGGTGCCGCACCGCGGCAAGCCCAACGCCCCCTACCTCATCCCGCTCACCCTCCGCTGCCTGGCCGAGGTCAAGGGAATCCAGGCCGCCGACCTCTGCGCGGCGATCAGCGCCAACGGAGTCAAGGTCTTCGGAGACTGGTGACCATTTTTCGGTGAAGCGGTGGAGACCGGCGCGGCGCCGCCGTTAGCGTTCGGGCGGTCACTCTCCGTCAGACGGAGGTGGCGCGTGACCGGAGGTGGTACGTGCGTGGCAGGAGACGCAAGCCGCGCCCGCCGATCCCGTGGCGCTCCCCCTGGACGTCAGTGGTGTGCCTGGCGGGCGGCGCGGCGGTGGCGGCGATCGTCGTCGCCTCGGCCATGGCCAAGGACGTGGTCGTGGTCGTGGACGGCAAGCGGACCGAGGTGCGGAGCTTCGCCGCGTCCGTACGTGACGCGCTCGGCGACGCCGGCGTGGCCCTCGGCTACGGCGACGTGGTGCGCCCGCCCGCCCACCAGCCGCTCGCCGACGGGGCCACGATCGAGGTGCGCCGCGCCCGCCCCATCACGCTGACGCTCGACGGCCGCACCAGCGAACACCTCGTCACCAGCACCGACGTCGCCGGCGCCCTCGCCGAGCTGGCCATCCCCGCCGCCGCCGGCCAGGTCTCCGCGCCACCCGACGAGGCCGTGCCGCTGTCCGGGATGGCGCTGACCGTCTACACCCGGCGCAAGGTGTACGTCGTCGCCGGAGCCACCCGCCTGGCCGCCCGCACCACCGCCAGGACCGTGCGCGAGGTGCTGCGGCAGGAGCGCGTCGGCGTCGGCCGCGGCTACCTGGTGGAGCCGCCGCTCTCCAGCTTCCCCAAGGACGGAACCGTCATCACGGTCACGCCGCCGCGTACCGATCCGGTCGAGCCGGAGGTCGCCGCGCTCAACTGGCGGGCGCTGGCGGCGTGCGTGTCGAAGGGCGATCCGCGGGCGTACAACGCGGAAGGGCCCTACTACGGGATGTACCAGTTCAGCGTGCCGATGTGGAAGGTCGTCGGCGGGCCGGGGCTGCCGTCGGACTGGCCGGAGGAGGAGCAGACGTACCGGGCGCAACTGCTCTACCAGCATGTGGCGGGGCGCTGGCAGGGCCAGTGGCCGACCTGCGGCGCCCGCCTGTTCACCCGCCCCTGAGCCCCGCCTGCTGCACCCGCCTGCATCCCCCGCCCCCGATTTGGCGCGGTCTCAGCCGGAGACGGACACTCCGAACTGGGCGCCCTTCGGGGGTCTCACCGTCTCCAGGCTCTCGGCGTTGCGCCCGGCCACGGCCACCTGCCCGCCCGGCCGCGCGTCCGGCCGCCCCACGAACAGCTTGTTGCCGCTGAAGGCCACCGACCAGCCGAACAGCCCCTCGGCGTCCGCCAGCCTGCGGTCCTCTGCGGCGTCCCGCCACGACACGACGCGCACGCCGCCCCCGTACGGGGCGCCGATCGCCAGCCTGCCGTCGGCCGAGGCCGCCAGCGCGAAGCCGAACCCGTCCCCGCCGCCCTGCTTGACCGTCCTGATGACCTTCCTGGCCGGGTTGAGCAGCTGCACGCTGCCGCCGCCCGGCGAGCTGATCGCGTACCCGGAGCCCTCGGAGTAGGCGACCGCGTAGCCGTAGCGGTCGCCGCTGCGGGCGGCGGGGGAGTCGAGCTTGAGACTGGTCAGCTTCGCCGCGAACACGTCGTCGAGGAACACCGCGGAACCCGAATTGATCTTGCCGGCCTCGATCTGGCGGCCCGCGCCGTCGTCGTTCTCGTACGGCACGCCGACGAGCAGCGCGTTGCCCAGCCCCCACGCCATCGACCAGCCGAACTGGTCGCCGACCTCGCTGTTGCCGCGTACGTCCACGCTCTCCTGGCTGATCCTGCGCAGCTCGCCCTCGCCCCTGCGCACGTAGACGGCGCCGGCGTCGGTGAACTGCTTGTCGTCCTCGTACGGGGCGCCGATCGCCAGCAGGTCGTCCCGCGCCGCCAGCGACCAGCCGAAGTGCGCGGACCGCTGCGGCTGCGCGGCCGTCAGCCGCACCGGCGGACGGCCCCCGCCGCCGTGGATCACGTACACGGCCCCCGCGTCCTGCTCGCCGCCCACGTCCGCGTACGGCGCCCCGACCACCAGATCGGCGCAGGCGTCGCCGTCCACCTTCGCCAGCCGTACGGACCAGCCGAAGCCGTCGCCCGCCGCCAGGCCGGGAACGGGCACCGGCACCACCTTGCCGCCGGACACCACGTGCACCGCGCCCTTGTCGTCGTCGCCGAACGGGTCGCCCACCGCCACGTCGTCCACGCCGTCGCCGTCGAAGTCGGCGGGCGTGGCGCAGGCCGCCGCGCGTACGGCCGTCACCGGCACGACCGTCGTCACCGTGGCCAGCAGCAACGCCCCCAGGGCGAGCAGCGGCGCCGCCGGTGGGCCCCCGAGTCTCACAACGTCACCTCGATCTGCTTGCCGTTCTCCAGCATCGTCGCCGTCAGCTTCACCGGCCTGCGGTACGTCGCCAGGTCGAACACGAACGCGCTGTCCACCCGCGCGCCCGGCAGGATCGCCGGAGGCAGGGTGACGGCGGCCGGATCGTGCTCGCCGCCCCGGTCGTCCACCAGGGTGACCACCGGCTGGACCAGCGCCCTGCGCTCGCCGCCCGGGTTGAGCATCGTCCAGCGGATCACGCAGAGCTGGCCCTGGGTGGCGACCTTGCCCTCGTACTCCTTCAGCCCGCACCGGGGCGCGGACGAGACGATCGCGATCGGGTCGTCGAGCTCGGCGCCCAGCGGGAACCTGCGGCCCACGTCGTTCGGCCGGGCGCTGGTGGTGGCCGCCGCGGTCCGCGACGGGTCGCCGCCGCCCGCCGTCGAGGGGCCGAGGTCACGGCCGGACGTCACGATCAGCACCGCCGCCGTCACCACGATCGCCACCACGGCCGCCGCGGCGGCGATCAGCCAGCGGGTGCCCGGCGTACGGTCGCCGCCGAGGGTGTCGGGCTCGTTCGGCAGCAGTTCGGGGGAGACGGCGGTGTGCCGGTCGCCCGGCTGGGTGTCGGCGGCGCGCTGCTCGGAATGCGCCATCCGCTGCAACTGCTCCCGCCCCGGCACACCCCCGGCCCCCCACGCCTCACCCGCGCGCCCCGGAGCCCCGTGGGACGACCGGCCCGCCGCGTCCTGCGCCGCCCGGCCGGATTCCTGCATCGTCGGACCTGAAGGCCCCTGGGCCGACCTGCCGGGTTCCTGTGCCGTCCGACCTGAAGGCTCCCGAGTCGCCCAGCCTGAGGACTCCTGGGCCGTCCGATCCGGCTCCTGGGTTGTCCAGCCTGGCCGTTCCTGTGCTGCCCGGCCTAAGGGCTCCTGTGCTGCCGGGCCTAAGGGCTCCTGTGCTGCCGGGCCTAAGGGCTCCTGTGCTGCCGGGCCTAAGGGCTCCTGGGCTGCCCGGCCTAAGGGCTCCTGGGCGGTGTGGCCGGGGGGCCCGGCGGCCGTGGCCGCGCCTGCTGAGCCGGTCGGCGGGATGTTCGGCCCGCCGCCTGTCCGCTCGCCCTCGCCGCCGTCCCCTTCGCCTCCGCGCCCGCCGCCCCGACCCGCGCCATCGCCGTCGCTCCTGCGCTTGAACAGACCGCGTACGCGCCCGGGACCACCGCCGCCGTCCTCATGCCCTGAGCCTTGGGAGGCGGGCCAGCGGGCCAGCTCTTCCTTGGCCGCCAGCTCCTCCCGCCGCGCCAGCTCCTCGAACGCCGCCTGCCCCCGCCCCGAAGCCCCACCCGCAGCCCCACCCGGAGCTCCGGCCGAGGGCCCGGCGGAGGCGCCGGACGGCAACGCCCCGGCATGGGAGACATGGGAGGCATTGGAGACACCGCCAGGCCCTCCGCCCGAGCCTCTACCGGCCGCGTCCCCCGGCGGCGGCGTCGTGAACGTGGCCGTGATGTCCGGCTCGTCCACCACGTTCCTCGGCGGCTGCCAGTCGCTCAGCATCTCGGTGGCGACCAGCGTCGGCGGGTTGATCGACGGTGCCGGCGTGTTCCCGCCCACGAGCGCGATCAGCAGGTCCTGCGCGGTGGGCCGTACCGCCGGATCCATCGAGGTGGCGAGGCGTACCAGCTCGTTGAGCGGAGCGGGCAGCGCGCCCAGGTCCGGCGGCGTGTTGAGCACGCGATGCGCCATGGTGATGGGGTCGCCACGCCCGAACGGGTGCCGTCCGTTGCCCGCGTACGCGATGAGGCATCCCCAGGCGAAGATGTCGACAGCCGGGCTGATCGCCTCCCCGCGTACCTGTTCGGGCGCCCACCACCCCGGACTGCCCAGCAGTTCGCCCGACATCGTGAACCCGGTCTCCCGGTCGAGCGCCCGCGCGATCCCGAAGTCGATCACACGGGGCCCGGACAGGGAGAGGATGACGTTGGCCGGCTTGAGGTCGCGGTGCACCAGCCCGGCCACGTGGATCGCGGCCAGCGCCGCCGCCACGCCCAGGCCGACGCCGTGTAACGGCCCCGGGTCCAGAGCCCCGAACTTGGAGATCTGCTCCGACAGCGGCGTGCCCGCGATGTACTCGGTCACCATGAAGGGGCGGCCGTCGCCGGTGTTGCCGTTGTCCAGGACCTGCGCAGTGCAGAACGACGCCACGCGGCGCGCGTTCTCCACCTCCGCGTGGAACCGGGCCGCGAACCCCTCCTGGTTGGCGAACTCCGCCTTCACGACCTTGAGCGCGACGAAGCGGCCCGTCGGCGCGCGGGCGAGGAAGACGGTCCCCATGCCGCCTTCGCCGAGTCGCCCCAGCAGGCGGTACGGGCCGATCTCCCGCAGGTCTGTTGGGCGGAGCGGCGCGGCGCCCGTTGGCTCCATGAGGGACGTCCCTTCCTGTTCCACGCCATCCTCTCCTTTGGCCTCCCCATCCGCCATCTCAAGTTCTTCGATGCGGGAGACTGGTTGGATGATGAGCCTGTTGGGCCCTGCAGAAATACGTATTTTGGCGGACAAGCTGAATCTTCGTCCGACAAAAAAGCTCGGCCAGAACTTCGTGATCGACGCGGGGACCGTCCGCCGGATCGTCCGTGTGGCCGAGCTGTCGGCCGACGACGTGGTCATAGAGGTCGGCCCCGGGCTCGGCTCGCTCACCCTGGCCCTGCTGCCGTCGGCCGCGCACGTGGTGGCCGTCGAGATCGACCCGGTGCTCGCGACCCAGCTCCCCCTCACGGTCGCCGAACGCGGCCTGGCCGACCGCCTCACGGTCGTCAACGCCGACGCCATGAAGATCACGCCCGACGACCTCGGCGGTCACGTGCCGACGGCTCTGGTGGCGAACCTGCCGTACAACGTGGCCGTCCCCGTCGTCCTCCACCTCCTGGAGGCACTTCCCTCCCTGCGCAAGGGGCTGGTCATGGTGCAGTCCGAGGTGGCCGACCGCCTCGCCGCCGGTCCCGGCTCCAAGGTGTACGGGGTGCCGTCGGTCAAGGCCGCCTGGTACGCGGACGTGCGGCGGGCCGGTCCGGTCGGCCGTACCGTCTTCTGGCCCGTCCCCAACGTCGACAGCGGCCTGGTCTCCCTCACCCGCCGCGAACCGCCGTCCACGACGGCCACCCGCGAGCAGGTCTTCGCCGTCGTGGACGCCGCCTTCGCCCAGCGCCGCAAGACCCTGCGCGCCGCTCTGGCGTCCTGGGCGGGCAGCGCCCCCGAGGCGGAGACCATCCTGCGCGCGGCCGGGGTGGACCCGTCGGCCCGCGGCGAACAACTCGACATCACCGCCTTCACCCGCATAGCCGAACTCAAGCCCTGACGACCCACCGCGTACGCACCCCGCTCCAACGCCCCGCCGAACGAATGCCCCGGCTCACCGGCGCCCGCACCCCCCGCCCACCACCAGAACCTGTAGCCCGGCCCTCGTGCTGGGCTTGTCTCCGCGGCAGCAGCCCGACCCACGCGCCACCCGCCGCAACCTCCGCCCGCTAAGCACCCGCCGCAACCGCACACCTCCGCCCGCTGACCACCCGCCGCAACCGCCACCCGCCGCAACCTCCGCTCCCTGACCGCCCGCCGCAACCGCCACCCGCCGCAACCTCCGCTCCCTGACCGCCCGTCGCTTATCCACAGGCACTCACCCCACCCCGCCCGCTCATCCACAGAATCCCGTTCGGCCCCTCGGCCGCCCGCTGTGTCGCAGGACCCTGGCCTCACCTCGTTCTCGTTCACGACCACGGAGGCCCGAATGTCCCGCCACAGCACAGCAGCGTCTCCCTCCGCCCCCTCGCATGCCGCCCCCTCGCATGCCGCCGCCCGTGATGCCGCCACCCCTGATGCGCGCGTCACCGCCGCCGGCCCGCTGGCCCGCACCGCCGCCCTCGCCTGCGCCATCTTCACCGCCACCACGGCCCTGGCCACCCCCGCCGAAGCCACGGCGACCACGACGATGGCGGCGGCGACGGCAGCAGAAGCCATCCGCCCCACCAAGAAACGCCTCACCCTGAAGAAGCTCACCAGGAGAAAGCTCACGAGCGGCCAGATCGCCGCCTCCGCGGCCCTGACCCAACTCGGCGTCTCCTTCTCCTGGGGCGGAGGCTCGGCGAAAGGCCCCACTCTCGGCATCGGCAGAGGCGCGGGCACCCGCGGCTTCGACTGCAGCGGCCTCACCCTCTACGCCTGGTCCAGAGCGGGCGTACGACTGAGCCACTACACCGGCGCCCAGTTCCGCCAGGGCCGCAGGATCACCCGCGCCGCCCGCCGCGCCGGGGACCTCCTCTTCTTCGGCGGCGGCCGAGGCGACCCCACTCATGTGGCCCTCTACCTGGGCGGCGGCTTGATGGTCCACGCCCCCAAGACCGGCGACGTGGTCCGCACCACGAGCTTCGCCAAGTCCTCCTACTTCCGCGCGGTCTACCGCGGCACCGTACGCCCGGGATGACCGGCGACGGCGGCCACGACCCCGCCCACCACCTCCGCGAGCACGTCCCGATCCCCTCCAGAGCCGCTCCCGGGGTCGCCGGCCTCGTACTCCATGAGCCCGAGGCCGGCCACCTCGAACCGCCCGCCGATCGCCGTCACCAACGAAAGCAGCCGCTCGGGATGCATGCCGCCAGGCGTAGGACACCCCACGCTCAGGAAGACGTCCGGGTCGAGCACGTCGAGGTCGATGTGCACGTACACGGCGGCGTCCGGACCGCCCGCCGCCTCGATCGCGGCGAGAAGAGCTTCCGCCGTTCCCGTCTCCGCCATCGTCACCCACCGGATGCCGGCGTCCGTCACGAAGGCCGACTCGGGCGGATCGAGATCCCGCACCCCGGCCAGCACGATCCGCCGCGGGTCCAGCGGCTCCTCGGCCGTCAGCCCTTCCGGCCCCTCGCCGGTGAGCGCCCGCAGCACCATCCCGTGATAGGCGCCCGACGGCGACGACTCCGGTGTGTTCAGATCGCCGTGGGCGTCGAACCACACCACCACCAGCCGATCGCCGTACCGCCTGCGCGCCGCCGACACAGGCTCCAGCTCCACCCCGCAGTCCCCGCCCACGGCGACGACCAGCGTGCCATCGGCGCCATCAGCGTCATCGGCGACCTTGTCGACCGCGGCCCGCACCCGAGCGGCCGTGACGCCAAGATCACTGTCCTCGACCGCCACCCGCACCCTCTGCGCGGCGCCGCCCACCGCGCGAGCCGTCGCCGCCTCGACGAGCTCCGCGACGACCCGCGCCCCTTCGCGCAGCCGCTCCGCCGTACGCGCGCCAGACCCCCGCCACTGCGGTACCTCAACAACCGCAACCTTCCGCAACAACGCCACAAACCCTCCCTTGGTCTCACGAGACCCCAGGTCTGCCATCACTCGTCGTAACTACGCAGCATGGGGGCAAATGGTCATCAACCTGACTGTACGTGTCGAGGATCCGGCCGTTCCGCGGCTCATCTTCCGAGAACCGCATGTCAGGGCTCCGGGCACCGATAACATCGAGTGTTCTTGACCCCGGCAAGCGATGAGAGTGGCAGAAAATCGATGAGTTCGGTGACCGTACGTGTGCCTGCGAAGGTCAACGTGCAGCTTTCTGTCGGCCCGCTCAGGGATGATGGCTACCACGACCTGGTCAACGTCTTTCACGCCGTGTCGATCTTCGACGAGGTGGTGGCCAAGGAGTCCGAGTCCATCACCGTGTCGGTCAACGGCAAGTGGGCCGACCAGGTGCCGGTGGACGACAGCAACCTGGCGATCCGCGCCGCCCGCGCCCTCGCCAAGCACGCCGGACGCACCTACGGGGCAGACCTCATCATCAACAAGGACATCCCGGTGGCGGGCGGCATGGCGGGCGGCAGCGCCGACGCCGCCGGAGCCCTGGTGGCGTGCAACGAGCTCTGGGGGCTCGGGCTGCCGTTCGACGATCTGATGGAGATCGCCGGAGATCTCGGCAGCGACGTCCCGTTCTCCCTGCTCGGCGGCACCGCCGTCGGCACCGGCCGGGGCGAGCAGCTGAGCGAGCTGCCCACGGGCGGCACGTTCCACTGGGTGTTCGCGCTCGCCGACGGCGGCCTCTCCACGGCCAGCGTCTACGCCGAATGCGACCGGCTGCGGGCCGCCGAGGCGGCGGAAGTGCCCTGGCCGCAGCTCAACGACTCCCTCCTGGAGGCGCTGGGCACCGGCGACGCCTACGCCCTCGGCTCCCACCTCAGCAACGACCTCCAGCCCGCCGCCCTCAACCTGCGTCCGGAGCTCGCTCCTACGCTGGAGGCCGGTCGCCAGCACGGCGCGCTGGGCGCCATCGTCTCCGGCTCCGGCCCCACCTGCGCGTTCCTCGCCATCGACGCCCTTCACGCCCGCGACCTGGCCGGCAGCCTCACGGCCACAGGCGCCGCGCACACCGCCGTCCCGGCCCACGGCCCCGTCCACGGCGCCACCCTGGTCTGATCCGCCCTCTCGCCGCCTCGCCCCCTGAGCTTGAAACGGTCGAGGCGACGGGCGATCGCCGTGCGACAGTGTCCTCCACAGGAGAGCCCACCAGCGCCCAAGGCGGCGAAGGCGGCGAAGGCGGCGGCATGGCGGCGGCATGGCGACGGCATGGCGACGGCATGGCCACGGGGGCTGCTGAGAAGCCCCGACCGCGCAGCCTCACAGCCGGGATCTCAGCACGTCGACCTCACAGCCTGGCGCGAACGGATCGAAGCCGTGCTCGACCAGCCAGCGAACATTCAGCAGGCTTCGCAACGACCACCACGCGCGGATCACGTCGAGGTCGACGTCGGTGCCGTAGCCGGTGACGACGTCGCCGAGGTGCTCCTCGTGTCCGAGCGTCAAGGTGGCGAGGTCGTACAGGGCATCACCTTGGCCCGCCTCGGACCAGTCGATGATGCCCGTGATCCCGTCGCCGTCGACGAATACGTGATCGATCTGCAGGTCGCCGTGTGTGAACACCGGTGTCCACGGCCGGAGCGCGACCTCGGCGACCTGGCGGTTGCGGGTGACCAGGTCGGCGGGCAGGACGCCGTTCGTCACGAGCCACTCGCACTCGCGATGGAGATCCGCCGCCAACTCGTCGAGACCTCGGCTGGCCTGGCCGGGCCAGGGCGGCAACGGCGCGTCGTGCAACCTCCGGATGGTGGCGCCCGCCGCGGCCCACGCTGCCGGAGACGCGGCCGACGGCTCGCCGAGGCGGCCGAGCGCCGTCCCCGGGACCGCGGCGATCGCGAGCACCGGCGGCTTGTGCCACAGGACCTCCGGGGTCGGGACCGGCGCCAGGGTCATCGCCTTGACCTCGACGTCGATGCGCGCCTGATCGGCGTCGACCTTCAGGAACACGTCGCCGATGCGCAGGGTCGCGCGCTCGGAGTGGGCGACGACCATCTTGACCTCGTCCATGGGCGACCAGTATCCCGGGGGCGATCGCCGGCGTCGCCGGGGTTTTCGCCAGCCGGCGATCCCAGCTCGGTGACCGAGATGGACAGGTCGGTGCGCAGCAACCGCTCGCCGTAGAAGTCGAAGAACGCCCGCCCCACCGGCGACTTGAGAAACGCCACGCCACCGGGGTGTGCCAGGAGTAACGGTGGTGGTCCTGGAGTCGGCGCAGGGCGCCGAAGAAGGGCGGGAGGAGCTTCCTGGCGTAGTGGTCGGCGGCGTGGGCGATGCGCCCGGCGATGAACTGCGGGGTGTCCTCCAGCGGGTGGACGTAACCCTGGATGACCTCGTAGACCCAGAGCGGAAGCTCCTGCTCCTGGGTCATGAGGAAGACGGGCAGCCCGCGGAACCGCTTGGCGACCGCGCCGAGCAGCTCCTCGGCCCCGGGCGCGTCCCACGGGACTTCGGTGACGGCGGCCAGGACCGTTCGCTCCATGGGGCACTCCGTGGTCGGGGGAGGGCCCGAAGGTCATGCCGGCCACTCATCACGGAAACGGTGAGCGATGACAAAGCGACTCAGTGTCATGGAAGGGTCGGCGGGTCCGTTCCGGGGATCGCGGCCGCCGGCCGGCCGGAGGCGTGGGCCGGGAAGACGGCGAGGAGCTGGGCGGGGAGCCGATACCCTGAGTACGTCATGAATCTGGTCAATCTTGAGTCGGTCTCCCACGCCTACGGGCCCAAGCCTCTCCTCAGCGACGTCTCCCTGGGCATCGAGGCCGGGGAGCGCATCGGCGTCGTCGGGCGCAACGGAGGCGGCAAGACGACCCTGATGTCGGTGATCGCGGGGGAGGTGCGGCCCGACAGCGGACGGGTCACGCACACCCGCAACCTCCGGATCGGGTTCCTGTCGCAGCACGACGCGCTCGACCCGGCCGCCACCGTACGCGAGATCGTGCTGGGCGAGCTGGCCGAGCACGAGTGGGCGGGCGACCAGGCGATCCGCGAGATCCTGACCAACCTGATCGGCGACCTCGACCTCGGCTCCAGGGCGGCGGACCTGTCGGGCGGCGAGCGCAGGCGCACGGCGCTGGCCAAGCTGCTCATCGACGACCACGACCTGATCATGCTGGACGAGCCCACCAACCACCTCGACATCGAGGCCATCGCCTGGCTCGCCGCGCACCTGTCGGGCCGCAAGAGCGCCCTGCTCGTGGTGACGCACGACCGGTGGTTCCTCGACGCGGTCTCCACCCGCACGTGGGAGGTCGTGGACGGGCGCGTCGAGCGCTACGAGGGCGGCTATGCGGCGTACGTGCTGGCCAAGGCCGAGCGGGCGCGCATCGCCCAGGCCGCCGAGGAACGCCGTCAGAACCTCATGCGCAAGGAGATCGCCTGGCTGCGGCGCGGCCCGCCCGCCCGTACGTCCAAGCCGAAGTTCCGCATCGACGCCGCCCAGGCCCTCATCGCGAACGAGCCCCCTGCGCGCGAGACGGTCGAGCTGATGCGCTTCGCCGCGGCCCGGCTCGGCAAGACGGTCTACGACCTGGAGGATGTCACCCTGCACGCGGGCGGTCCCGGCAGCGGGCCGCTGGTGCTGGACCGGTGCACGTGGCAGTTCGGCCCCGGCGACCGCGTCGGGCTGGTCGGCGTCAACGGCTCCGGCAAGTCGTCGGTGCTGCGGCTGCTCGCCGACACGGTCAAGCCCGACTCGGGCCGCGTCGTCAGGGGCCGCACCGTACGCCTCGCGCACCTGTCGCAGGAGCTCACGGAGCTGGACCCGACGCGACGGGTGCTGGAGTCGGTCGAGGAGATCCGTAAATACCTCCAGCTCGGCAAGAAGGAGTGGTCGGCGTCCCAGCTGCTCGAACGCCTCGGCTTCAAGGGCGACGCGCAGTGGAAGGTGATCGGCGACCTGTCCGGCGGCGAGCGGCGGCGGCTGCAGCTCCTCCGGCTGCTCATGGACGACCCCAACGTGCTGCTGCTCGACGAGCCCACCAACGACCTCGACATCGAGACGCTCAACGAGCTGGAAGACCTGCTCGACGGCTGGCCGGGCACGCTCGTCCTGGTCAGCCACGACCGCTACTTCCTGGAGCGGGTCACCGACCGGTGCGTGGCGCTGCTGGGCGACGGGCGGCTGTCGCTGCTGCCCGGAGGGGTGGACGAATACCTCGAACGGCGGGCCGCGGGCACCGCGCTGACCGCCCGGGTGGCGGGCGGGGCCTCGTCGTCAGGCGCCGGCAACGCGGCGGCTTCCCCCTCGGCGAACGCAGGCGGTGGCGCCACGGCGACCGGTGAGCTGTCGGCCAAGGAGGAGCGCGAGCTGCGCAAGGAGCTCAACCGCCTGGAGCGCCAGCTCGACAAGCTGACCGGCCAGGAGGAGCGGCTGCACGCGGCCATGGCGGAGGCGGCCAGCGACTACGCCAGGCTCGGCGCGCTGGACGGCGAGCTCCGCGAGATCACGGCGCAGAAGGACGCGATCGAGTCGGAGTGGCTGGAGCTCGCCGACCGCCTCGGCGACTGACGGCCCCCGCCGCCGCAGGCAAGGCGGGGCCGGGGTAAGGGCCGCTTGGGGGTGAGCGGTGCGGGTGTCCCTGGCGGGTCAGCTGGGGGAGTCGAACGGGGCCAGCAGGGTGCGGAGCTGCGAGGCGAGCGTCCGCTGGTCATCGGCGTCGAGCCCCGACAGCAGCTCGTGCTCCCGCCGCAGCAGGTCGGCGAAGGCCGCGTCCACCCGGGAGCGCCCCGTGTCCGTCAGGGACACCAGGACGCCGCGCCGGTCCTCGGGGTCCGGCCGGCGGCGTACGAGCCCGGCCTGGGCGAGGCGGTCGATGCGGTTGGTCATGGTCCCAGAGGTGACCAGGGTGGCCCGGAGCAGGGTGCCCGGGCTCAGCTCGTACGGTTTGCCGGCCCGGCGCAGTGCGGTGAGCACGTCGAACTCCCACGGTTCGAGGTCGTGCTCGGCGAAGGCCGCCCGCCGCGCCCGATCGAGATGCTTGGCGAGGCGTGACACTCTGGAGAGCACCTGGAGCGGCTCGACGTCGAGGTCGGGGCGTTCCGTCCGCCAAGCGGCGACGAGGCGATCGACCTCGTCCCTAGCTTCCTCCGTCATGACACCCAAGTGTACTGTCTTGACATCGAGATATCTCTCTCGATATCAATTATCTTTATGTCAAGAGATATGTGGGATCCGGTGTCCTACGCGGTGTACGCCGACGAGCGTTCCCGGCCGTTCATCGAGCTCGTCTCCAGGGTGGGGGCCGTCGATCCCGATTATGTCGTGGACGTCGGCTGCGGCAGCGGCGAACTCACCGCCGAGCTGGCCACCCGCTGGCCGCGGGCGACCGTCGAGGGCTTCGACTCCTCGCCCGCCATGATCAGCAAGGCGCGCGCCCTCGGCACGTCCGTACGGTTCGCCGTCGCCGACGCCGAGACCTGGCGGCCCGACCGGCCCGTGGACGTGATCGTCTCGAACGCCGTCCTCCAGTGGGTGCCCGGCCACCGCGCGGTGCTCGAACGCTGGATGGAGGCGCTGGCCGCGGGCGGCTGGCTGGCGTTCCAGGTGCCGGGCAACTTCGACGCCCCGAGCCACGTCGCCATCCGGGAACTGTGCGCCTCGCGGACCTGGTCCGACAAGCTGTCCGGTTACCGGCGGCCCACCGAGGTGGACGACGCCCTCGGCTACTGCGACCTGCTCAACCAGGGCGGCACGCAGGTGGACGCCTGGGAGACGACGTACGTGCACGTGCTGAAGGGCGAGAACCCCGTGCTGGACTGGGTGTCGGGGACGGCCCTGCGCCCCATCCTCGACCGGCTGGACCACGGGGACCAGCGGCGCTTCAAGGCCGACCTCGGCGAGCTGCTGGCGCGGGCGTATCCGGCGAGGAGCTATGGCACGCCGTTCCCGTTCCGCCGCGTCTTCGTGGTGGCGCAGAAATGATCACGGTCCGCGAGCGGGGCGCATCCCGCCTTCCCGCTGCCGCGACCTCGGTGATGTTCACCTAACGGTGGCAGAATTGTCCGAAATCGGACTTTGTGAGGTGCAGTGGGCATCGAGATCGAGGACAAGTTCGACGTTCCGCGGGACTACGCGCTTCCCGACCTGACCGACCTCGCCACCGACGTCGCCGGGCCGAAGAGCCACCGGCTCGTCGCGCTCTACTACGACACGCCCGACCTGCGGCTGGCCGCCAGAGGCGTGACGCTCAGGCGGCGAAGGGGCGGCGACGACGCCGGCTGGCACCTCAAGCTGCCCAAGGCCAAGGGCGTCCGGCAGGAGATCGCCGTGCCGCTCACCCGGAGCACCACGCTCGTCCCCCCGGAGCTGGCCGAGCTGGTCCGCGCCTACACCCGCGGCGCCGAGCTGGAGGTGGTCGCCGAACTGGACACCCGCAGGAGCGTCACCGTCCTGCGCGACGGCGGGGCCAGGCTGCTGGAGGTCGCCGACGACGACGTCAAGGCCACCGACCGCCGCGAGGGCGGCCGGGTCCTACGCTGGCGCGAGGTCGAGGCCGAGCTGATCGACGAGAGCCGGCGGGCGCTGCTGGCCAAGGTGGGCAAGCGCCTCAGGAAGGCCGGCGCCAAGCCGTCCGGATCCGCCAGCAAGCTCGCGAAAGTGCTCCGACCGGCCCCGCCGCCCCTGGCCGCCTGCGACCCGGGCTCGGCGGGCGAGGCCGTGCTCGCCTACCTCGCGAGCCAGGTGGACGCCCTCCTCTCCCAGGACCCCCGGGTACGCCGCGCCGAGGAGGACGCCGTCCACCAGATGCGCGTGGCCTCCCGGCGGCTGCGCAGCGCGCTGAAGGCGTTCAGGACCGTGGTGACCGGCACCGAGCAGCTCCAGGACGAGCTGCGCCGGCTCGGCACCGTGCTCGGCGAGGCGCGCGACCTGGAGGTCATGAGGGCCAGGTTCGCCGAGAGGCTGGCCGGGCTGCCGCCCGAGCTGGTCGTCGGCCCGATCGAGGACCGCCTCGGCGCCGACCTGCTCGCCCGCGAGCGGGACGCCTACGAACGGATCAAGGACGCCCTCAGCGACGAGCGCTACTACACGCTGCTGAACGACCTCGACGCGCTGCTCGCCGGCCCGAGCCTCGGCAAGGCCGCGCCGAAGCCGGCGAAGGAGCGGCTCGCCGCCATCGCGGCGGACAACTGGAACCGGGTGACCAAGGCGTACGACAGGGCTCAGGCCGTCGAGGACCCGGGCCGCCACGAGACCGCCATGCACGACGTGCGCAAGGCGGCCAAACGCGCTCGTTACACCGCGGAAGCGCTCCAGCCCACCCTTGGCAAGGACATGGCCAAGCTCGCCAGGCGGGCCGAGGAGATCCAGGAGGTGCTGGGGGCGCACCAGGACGGCGTGGTCGCGCAGGACACGCTGACGAAGGAGGCGGACAGCGCCAGGCGGGCGGGCGAGGACACCTTCACGTACGGGCTGCTCGTGGGGATCGAGCGGGACCTCGCCGCGCGGGCGCACGCGGACTTCCCGGGGGTGTGGGCGGAGACGGTCAAGGCGGTGGAGAAGCTGCTGTGACCGGGTGACGCTCGACGGCGACGACCCGGTCGCCCACGCGGTGCACCACGGCGAACGCGCCCTTGCGCAGGCTGATCTCCTTGCCGGTGAGGGCCTGGATCAGCCCGGGCAGCACCTTGCCGTGGCTGCACACGGCCGCGGGGACGGTGAGCTCGCGCACCAGGACGGGCGTCTTGCGCGGGTCCTGGCCCTCCTCGCTGAGCAGCGGGTCCAGCAGGATCTCGCCCCCGTACGGCTCCAGCGTCTGCACGCAGCGCGCGCTCGGTGAGCTCATCAGCAGCTCGGGCCGGTAGGCGGGCAGCGCGGTGGCCAGGACGGCGGCCTGGGCCCGCCCGCCGGCGTCGAGCGGGCGGCGCTCGTCGTCGCCGTCCCACTCGGCGCGGGAGCCGGCCGTGGCGTGCCGGACGAGCACGAGGGGCACGGTCTCCAGCGGGGCGGCGGTCAGGTGGCGCAGCAGCTCGGCGTCCCACCCGTACGTCAGCAGCGCCCCGGCCTCCTCCAGCGGCAGCCAGCGCAGCTCGTCGACCTCCTCGCCGGGGGTGAAGCCGTCGTCGGCGGTCACCCGCGCGGCCCAGTAGTCGACCCGCTTGAGCCGGCCCCGCACGAGGTAGTGGGCGGGCGGCAGAGGGCGGCCGAGCGTGACCATGAGGCCGGTCTCCTCGCGCACCTCGCGCAGCGCGGCGGCGACCACGTGCTCGCCGGGTTCGAGCTTGCCCTTGGGGAGGGTCCAGTCGCCATATGCGGGGCGGTGGATGACGACCACCTCGGGACGGCTCGCCGGCCCCCGCCAGACCACGGCTCCGGCGGCCCGGAGCACTTCAGTCGTCAACGGTCCTCCATCGGCGGGTGCTGATGAGATGGGTCTGGAGGTCCTCGCCGGGGTGGCGGGCCCAGGAGCCGTCGGGGCCCAGCCACCACGTGCTCGTCGTCTCGGCCATGGCGAGGTCCATCAGCTCGACGAGGTAGGCCTTGTGCTGCTGCGAGGTGACCTTGACCAGGGCCTCGACGCGGCGGTCGAGGTTGCGGCGCATGAGGTCGGCGCTGCCGATCCAGATCTCGGGCCGCCGCCCGAGGCCGAACTCGTAGACGCGGGAGTGCTCCAGGAACCGCCCCAGGACCGACCGGACGCGGATGTTGTCCGACAGGCCGGGCACGCCTGGACGGAGCAGGCAGATGCCGCGTACCCACAGGTCGACCGGCACCCCGGCCCGCGAGGCGCGGTAGAGGGCGTCGATGATCGGTTCGTCGACCAGCGAGTTGGTCTTGATGCGGATGCGGGCGGGACGCCCGGCCTGCTGGTGGGCGATCTCCCGCTCGATCCTGGCCACCAGGCCGCTGCGCATCGAGTGGGGGGCGACGAGCAGGCGGCGGTAGGCGGAGTGGTTGGAGTAGCCGGTCAGGTGGATGAACAGGTCGGTGACGTCCTCGCCGACCAGCGGGTCGGCGGTGAGCAGGCCGAAGTCCTCGTACTGGCGGGCGGTCTTGGGGTTGTAGTTGCCGGTGCCGATGTGGCAGTAGCGGCGCAGCTCGCCCGAGGGCTCCTGGCGGACGACGAGCGCCAGCTTGCAGTGGGTCTTCAGGCCGACCACGCCGTAGACGACGTGGCAGCCGGCCCGCTCCAGCTTGCGCGCCCAGGAGATGTTGGCGTGCTCGTCGAACCTGGCCTTGATCTCCACGACCACGACGACCTGCTTGCCCGCCTCGGCCGCGTCGATGAGCGCGTCGACGATGGGGGACTGGCCGCTGGTGCGGTAGAGGGTCTGCTTGATCGCCAGGACGCGCGGGTCGGCGGCGGCGATCTCGATGAAGCGCTGCACGCTCGTGGCGAAGGAGTCGTACGGGTGGTGCAGCAGGACGTCGCGCTCGCGCAGCGTGGTGAAGATGTCGTCCTCGGCGCTGATGGCCTCGGCCGGCACGAACGGGCGGTAACTGAGCTCCCCGCGCTCCAGGTCGGCGATGGCGTGCAGGCCCGACAGGTCGAGCGGCCCCGGCAGCCGGTAGATCTCGTGCGGGGCCAGCTCCAGCTCCTCCACGAGCGGGGCCAGCACCTCCGGCGTCATCGTCTCCTCGACCTCCAGCCGCACCGGCGGGCCGAAGCGCCGCTTGAGCAGCTCCTTCTCCAGGGCCTGCATGAGGTTCTCGGTGACGTCCTCGTCGACGTCGAGGTCCTCGTTCCTGGTGACGCGGAAGACGTGGTGCTGGAGGATCTCCATGCCCTTGAAGAGCTGGCCCAGGTGGGCCGCGATGACGTCCTCCAGCGGGACGAAGCGGTCCTTCGACGCCAGGATGAACCGGGGGAGCTGCGAGGGCACCTTGACCCGGGCGAAGACGGTGTGGTCCGTGGCCGGGTTGCGGACGAGGACGGCCAGGTTGAGGCTGAGGCCCGAGATGTACGGGAACGGGTGCGCGGGGTCCACCGCCAGCGGCGTGAGCACCGGCCGGATGCGCTCCCTGAACAGCTTGCGCAGCTCGGTGCGCTCCTCGCGGTCGAGGTCCTCCCAGCGGACGATCTCGATGCCCTCGGAGGCGAGCTGCGGGCAGATCTTGTCGTGGAAGACGGCGGCGTGCCGCCGGGCCAGCGCGTCGGCGACGCCGGCGAGGCGGATCAGCTCCTCGCGGGGCTTGAGTCCGCTCTTGGTCCGCAGCAGCAGCCCGGTGGCCATCCGCCGTTTGAGCCCGGCGACCCGGACCCGGAAGAACTCGTCGAGGTTGCTCGCGAAGATCGCCAGGAAACGCACCCGCTCCAGCAGGGGGAGAGCGGAGTCCTCGGCCAGTTCGAGCACGCGCTCGTTGAACTGGAGCCAGCTCTCCTCCCGGTTGAGGAAGCGCTCCTGCGGCAGCGGCAGATCATTGGCAGGAGGCACCGGTTCTGCGGACATATGGCGTATATTGCCCCGTTCGGTTGAACATCACGTTAACGGCGCCGCAACGCTCGTTTCCGCTGATCAGCGCCCTCTTCCTTCTATGGTCACGCATGGGCGCCGTTCTGTTCAACCCGTCACTCCGACTGATCTACCTGTTCGAGACGCGCGGCGCGCTCGGCGAGCTTGGCCTCCCGCTGCCGGATCTTGTCCTCGCGCTCGCGGGCCTTCTCCGCCTCCTTGAGCAGCCGCTCGCGCTCCTTCAGCTCGCGGACCCGGGCCTTCTCCGCCTCCTTCAGCTCGCGCTGGCGGACCTTCTCGGCCTCCTTCAGCTCGCGCTCGCGGGCCTTCTCCAGCTCGCGCAGTTCCTTCTCGCTGCTCGGGCGTGGCTTGGGCGGGGCGGCGGCGCGCGCCCGGGTGGCGGCGCTGAGGGCCGGGTCGGGGTTGAGGCCCCTCAGGCCGTTCCACGCCAGGTTGACCAGGTGGGCCGCGACCTCCTCGCGGCCCGGCTTGCGCACGTCGAGCCACCACTGCCCGGTCAGCGCGACCATGCCGACCAGCATCTGGGCGTACATGGGGGCGGACTTGGGGTCGTAGCCCCTGGCCGCGAACTCGTCGGCGAGGACGTCCTCGACCTGGCTGGCGATCTCGCTGATCAGGCTCGCGAAGGTGCCGGTGCCCGAGGCGGCGTGCGAGTCGCGGACCAGGATGCGGAAGCCCTCGCTGCTCTCCTCGATGTACTGGAGCAGCGCGAGGGCGGCCCGCTCCACCTTGATCAGGGAGTGGGAGGCCGCCAGCGCCTCGGTGATCATCGTGAGCAGCTTCTGCATCTCGCGGTCGACGACCACCGCGTAGACGCCCTCCTTGCCGCCGAAGTGCTCGTACACCACGGGCTTGGACACCTGCGCGGTGGCCGCGATCTCCTCGATAGAGGTCCCGTCGAACCCCTTCTCCGCGAAGAGGGTGCGGCTGATGCGGATCAGCTGCTCTCGGCGCTCGCTACCGGACATGCGCCTGCGAGATCGGGGTTCGGTCACAGGATCCATAATGACGGCCACGCTCCCGTGGCCGCTCGCCGGATCTGTCTGGTCAGGCAATCCGCTTCGCCGCCAGGCGCTCGGGGGTCGGCCAGCGCACGTCGTGCACCCAGCCCAGCCGCTCGAAGATCCTGATCAGGCCGGCGCTCAGGTCGATCTGGCCCTTGAGCACGCCGTGGCGGGCGCAGGTCGGGTCGGAGTGGTGCAGGTTGTGCCAGGACTCGCCGAAGGACGGGATGGCCAGCCACCACACGTTGCGGGACTTGTCACGCACCTGGAAGTCCTCCTCGCCGAAGACGTGGCAGATGGAGTTGATGGACCAGGTCACGTGGTGCAGCAGGCCGATGCGGATCAGGGAGCCCCAGAAGAACGCGGTCACCGCGCCCTGCCAGGACCAGGTGATGAGGCCGCCCAGCACCGCGGGGAGCAGGATCGAGGTGAGGGCGAGCGCGCCGAACCACTTGTGCAGCTTCATCACGTCCTGGTCCTTGCACAGGTCCGGGGCGTACTTCTCGCGGTTGGTGCGCTCGCTCTCGAACAGCCAGCCCATGTGGGCGTAGAGCAGGCCCTTGGCCATGTTCTTGAAGCCCGGGCCGAAGCGCCACGGCGAGTGTGGGTCGCCCTCCTTGTCGGAGAACTTGTGGTGCTTGCGGTGGGTGGCCACCCAGTCGAGCACGGACATCTCCAGCGACAGGCTGCCGGCGATGCCCAGCGCGATCTTCATCGGGCGCTTGGCCTTGAACGAGCCGTGCGTGAAGTAGCGGTGCAGGCCCACGGTGACGCCGAGGCCGGACACGACGTAGAAGACGAAGGCGATGGCGATGTCCGTCCAGCCGAGACCCCATCCCCAGGCGAACGGCACGGCCGCGGCGACCGCGACGAGGGGAAGCCCGACGACCAGGCCGAAGGTGACGAGTTCTGCGCGGGATTTCGGCTCGGGCTCGAAGTCGGGCTTGGGTGCGGGGGCGGGACGCTCGGCGAGAACGGTCATGGGCGACCTCCAACAGCATGTTTGAGGATGAATGTCCGGGCTACGCAACCGTAACCTACGCCATCGTAGGTTAGGAAGTCCTGTGCCACGGATGGCGGAGAAGTGACGCTCTTCCCCGTAAGGTGGGTGGGAATCACCGCTTGTGGTGGTTGGCGCGGTCTGTTATAAGAAGCGGCGCTGCTACCTGCGCGGATGGTTATTTGCGGCGCGAGGTCGGGCCAGGGCTCGCTATCGTAGGAGTGTGTCGGACGCCACGTGTCCGATCTGTCCCGGATCGTCTAATCGGCAGGACAAGTGGTTTTGGTCCACTTTGTAGGGGTTCGAGTCCTCTTCCGGGAGCTTTGAGGTCAGACCCGGCGGGATCGTCCGGGGGGCGGGCAGGTATCCTCACGGTGTCGGGAGGGTAGCGGTGCGGTAGTCGTACAAGAGCCGTACCAATGGCCCTGATCGTCCAGTCACAGGGAGCCTCAGTCCGTGAGTGTGCCGCGCCCGGCAGCCGTGATCGTCCTCGCCGCCGGCGAGGGCACCCGGATGAAGAGCCAGACCCCGAAAGTCCTGCACGAGCTGTGCGGCCGCGCGCTGGTCGACCACATGCTCGCCGCCGCCCGCGAGCTCGGTCCCGAGCAGCTCATCGTCGTCATCGGCCACGCGCTCGAGCAGGTCGGCGGCCATCTGGCCGCCACCAGCCCCGACGCCCGCGCCGTCGTGCAACGCGAGCAGCGCGGCACCGGCCACGCGGTCCGCACCGTGCTGGAGGAGGTGGGCACGATCTCCGGCACGGTCCTCGTCACCTACGGCGACGTGCCGCTCCTGCGCACCCAGACCCTCGCCGCGCTGCTCGACCGGCACGCCGCCGACGGCAACGCGGTCACCGTGCTGACCGCCGAGGTGCCCGACCCGACCGGCTACGGCCGGATCGTCCGCGACGAGTCCGGGGCGGTCCTGGAGATCGTCGAGGAGAAGGACGCCACGCCCGGGCAGCGGGCGATCAAGGAGATGAACTCCGGCATCTACGCCTTCGACGGCGAGCTGCTCGCCGACGCCGTCAAGCGCGTGTCCACGAACAACGCCCAGGGCGAGGAATACCTCACCGACGTCCTCGCCATCCTGCGCGGCGACGGCCACCGGGTCGGCGCCTGCGCCGCCGGCGACCACGTCGAGGTCGAGGGCGTCAACGACCGCGTGCAGCTCGCCGCCGCCCGCAAGGTGCTCAACAGGCGCCTGCTGGAGGGCCACATGCGCGCCGGGGTCACCATCGTCGACCCCGACAGCACCTGGATCGACGTCGGCGTGCGGATCGCCGCCGACGCCGTCGTCCACCCCGGCACCCAGCTCCACGGGGAGACCGTCATCGAGGCCGGCGCCGAGGTCGGGCCCGCCACCACGCTCACCGGCACCCGCGTCGGCGAGCGGGCGGTCGTCCGCAACGCCGTCTGCGACCACGCCGACATCGGCCCCGAGGCCAGCGTCGGCCCCTACGCCTATCTGCGGCCCGGCACCGTGCTCAAGCACAAGGCCAAGGCCGGCACCTTCGTCGAGATGAAGAACGCCACCGTCGGCGAACGCTCCAAGGTGCCGCACCTCACCTACGCCGGCGACGCCACGATCGGCGACGACGCCAACATCGGGGCGTCCACCGTCTTCGTCAACTACGACGGGGTCAACAAGAGCCACACCACCGTGCGCGACGGGGCCTTCGTCGGTTGTGACACGATGCTCGTCGCCCCGGTGACCGTCGGCGACGGCGCCTACACCGCGGCGGGCTCGGTGATCATCGACGACGTTCCCCCCGGCGCCATCGGGGTGGCGCGAGCGCGTCAGCGCAACATCGAGAAATGGGTCTTGCGCAGGCGCGCGGGCACCAAGTCGGCCGCAGCCGCCGAACGCGCGGTGGCGGAGCGAGAGCAGCAGGAGAATCAGCAGTGACCAGCATCAAATCGCCCGGCGAGAAGAACCTCATGCTCTTCTCCGGCCGGGCCCACCCGGAGCTGGCCGAGGAGATCGCCCGGCACGTGGGCGTCTCCCTCACCCCCACCAAACTCATCGACTTCGCCAACGGCGAGATCTACGCCCGCTACCTGGAGTCGGTGCGCGGCTGCGACGCCTTCGTGATCCAGAGCCACACCGTCCCGATCAACCAGTGGATCATGGAGCAGCTGATCATGGTGGACGCGCTCAAGCGCGCCTCCGCCAAGCGCATCACCGTGGTCATGCCCTTCTACGGCTACGCCCGCCAGGACAAGAAGGGCCGCGGGCGCGAGCCGATCACCGCCCGCCTCATCGCCGACATGTTCAAGACCGCGGGCGCCGACCGGCTCATGTCGATCGACCTGCACACCTCGCAGATCCAGGGCTTCTTCGACGGACCGGTCGACCACCTGTTCGCCATGCCGGTCCTGGAGAACTACCTCAAGAACAAGCTCGACCTGGCCAACACCACCATCGTCTCGCCCGACACCGGCCGCGTGCGCCTGTCGGAGCGCTGGGCCGACACGCTCGGCACGCCGCTCGCGTTCATCCACAAGCGCCGCGACCTCGACGTGGCCAACCAGGTCAAGGTCAGCGAGGTCGTCGGCCGCGTACGCGGGCGCACCTGCGTGCTCATCGATGACATGATCGACACCGCGGGCACCATCTGCAAGGCCGCCGACGCCCTCTACGAGCAGGGCGCCACCAACGTGATCGTGGCCGCCACCCACGCGGTCTTCTCCGACCCGGCCGTCGACCGGCTGAAGAACTCGCGCATCAGCGAGGTCATCGTCACCAACACGCTGCCGTTGTCGCAGGCCGGCAGGTTCGACAAACTGACCGTGCTGTCCATCGCGCCGCTGATCGCGAGGGCCATCACGGAGGTCTTCAAGGACGGCTCGGTCACGAGTCTGTTCGAGGGCGACACCTGAGCCCTATAAACTGAACAGGTTGCGCTCGTAACGCCTTCCGCTAGGGCGGGTGAGGGAGAGCGCCGACGACCTGTTCGATTCCCCGCCGCATCCCTAGGAGATGTCGTGTCCGAAGTACGTATCGCAGCCGAGCCGCGCACCGTGTTCGGCAAGGGCGCAGCCCGCAAGATCCGCCGTTCCGACAAGGTGCCCGCCGTCCTCTACGGGCACGGCATCGACCCCAAGCACCTCACCCTGCCGGGCCACGAGGTCCTGCTCGCGCTCCGCACGCCCAACGTGCTCATCCGGCTCAAGGGCGAGGGCGTCGACGAGCTGGCGCTGCCCAAGGGCGTCCAGCGTGACCCGATCAAGGGCTTCATCGAGCACGTCGACCTGCTGCTGGTCAAGCGCGGCGAGAAGGTGACCGTCGAGATCCCGGTCACCACCGTCGGCGACGTCAACAGCGAGGGCCTGCTCGACCTGCAGCTCACCGCCGTCCCGGTCGAGGCCGAGGCCACGCACATCCCGTCCGGCGTCGAGGTCGACGTCGAGGGCCTGGCGGTCGGCGCCTCCGTCACCGCCGGCGACCTCAAGCTGCCGGAGGGCTCGTCCCTCGCCACCGACGCCGAGACGGTCGTCGTCCAGGTCATCGCCAAGCCGACCGAGGCCGTCGAGGAGGCCGAGGGCGAGGCCGCCGAGGGTGAGACGGCCGAGGCCGCCGCCGAGGGCGAGAGTGCCGAGGCCCCCGCCGCCGAGTGACGCGTTCCCTTCGTGAACGGGGCGGCCGGATCCGAGCCGTCCCGTTCCGCCGGTAAGAGGTGCATATGGACCGCTGGCTGATCGCCGGCCTGGGCAACCCGGGGCCCGAATACGCGGGCAACCGGCACAACGCCGGCTTCATGGTGCTCGACGAGCTGGCCGCCCGGGCGGGCGGGCGGTTCAAGGCGCACAAGAGCCGGGCCGAGGTGTGCGAGACCCGCGCCGCCGTCCTGGCCAGGCCGCTGACGTACATGAACCTGTCCGGCGGGCCGGTCAAGGCGCTGTCCGACTTCTACAAGATCGGCCCCGAGCGGCTGATCGTCGTCCACGACGAGCTGGACGTCCCCTACGGCGCGCTGCGCGCCAAGCTGGGCGGCGGCGACAACGGCCACAACGGGCTCAAGTCGATCACCAAGGTGCTCGGCACCCGCGACTACCTGCGCGTGCGCTTCGGCATCGGGCGCCCGCCCGGCCGCATGGACCCGGCCGCCTTCGTGCTGAAGGATTTCGCCACCGTCGAGCGCAAGGACCTCCCCTTCCTGGTGGACCGGGCGGCCGACGTCGTGGAGTCGCTCATGGCCCGCGGCCTCGAGGTCACCCAGAACGAGTTCCATCGGGCTGATCTGCACATTTCCGGCCCTCCTCGCTGATGCCCGCATAAGGCCGTTCGCCGGTCAGGCGTCCTCCGCGCCGCTACAGTCTGTGACTGTCCGTTCCAGAATGGTCACCCGGAGGAAAGTGCCTTGCGCGGCCATGGTGAGAGTCTCATGACCGTCGGCTCCGGTCACGTCGTCTCGCGGCGGGGCAACCCGCGCGCGCCGGGCTGGGTGCACGCCTACCGGATCAAGGCCGTGGCCGCCGATCTGTGCGGTGCCGGCATCGGGTCCGCGGTGGCCTTCGAGGTGCGTTTCGGTGGGTTCACGCCTTATGTGGTGCCGTACGTGCTGGTGAGCCTGGCGCTGCCGATCGTCTGGACGCTCGCGGTGGCGCTGCACCGGGCGTACGAGCCGCGCATGATCGGCGTCGGTTCCGAGGAGTTCCGCCGCGTCCTGCAGTCCGGCCTCGCCCTCACCGCCGGCACCGCCATCGGCTCCTACGCCACCAAGACCGACATCGCCCGCGGTTACGTGGTGCTCGCGCTGCCCCTGGTCACCCTGCTCTCCCTCGTCTTCCGCTACGCCCTGCGCCGCGGCCTGCACCGGCGCCGCGCGGGCGGCGGCTGCATGCGCAAGGTGGTCGCCGTCGGGCACGCCGCGTCGGTCGCCGAGCTGGTCGCGCTGTTCCGCGCCGAGCCGCACCACGGCCTCCACGTGGTGGCCGCCTGCCTGCCCGAGAGGGTGCCGGGCGACGTGGTGGCCGACGTGCCGGTGGCCGGCGACCTCAGCGACGTGCCGATCGCGGTCGACCAGTTCGACGCCGACACCGTGGCCGTGCTGGCCTGCCCCGAGATGGACGGCCAGGCGCTGCGCAGGCTGGCCTGGCGGCTGGAGAGCACCCGCACCGAGCTGGTCGTCGCCCCCGCCCTCATGGACGTCGCGGGGCCGCGCACCACGATCCGCCCGGCCGCCGGGCTGCCGCTGCTGCACGTGGAGCATCCCGAGCTGACCGGGGTGCGGCAACTGCTGAAGAACGTCTTCGACCGCCTGGTGGCCGTGGTGCTGCTGGTGCTGCTCGCCCCGCTGCTGGCGGGCCTCGCCATCGCGGTCCGGGCCACGAGCCCCGGTCCCGCGCTGTTCCGGCAGACCCGGGTGGGCCGCGGCGGGCGGCTGTTCACGATCCTGAAGTTCCGCACCATGCGGCGGGGGTCGGACCAGCAGAAGGTCACGCTGGTGAGCGACCGCGGCGGGCTGCTGTTCAAGATGCGCAACGACCCGCGGGTGACGCCGCTCGGCGTCCGCATGCGCCGCCACTCGCTCGACGAGCTGCCGCAGCTCATCAACATCGTGCTCGGCCACATGTCGCTCGTCGGGCCGCGCCCTCCGCTGCCGGAGGAGGTGGCGCGTTATGGTGACGACGTGCGGCGGCGGCTGCTCGTCCGGCCCGGGCTGACGGGGCTGTGGCAGGTAAGTGGTAGATCTGACCTATCGTGGGAGGAATCGGTCCGGCTGGACCTGCGTTACGTGGAGAACTGGTCCCTCACCCTGGACCTGCAGATCCTGTGGAAAACCTGGTCGGCCGTCGCCCGCGGGCAAGGAGCATATTGATGACGATTCGCGACGACCACGCCGTCGCCGCCGACCTGGCGAACGAAGCAGGCGAGAGACTGCTGCAGGTCCGCCGGCGCCTGGGGTTCGACGACGCGGCCGCGCTGAAGGCCGAGGGCGACCGGAGCTCCCACGTCTTCCTCATGGAGTCGCTGGCCCGGCTGCGGCCGAGCGACAGCGTGCTGTCGGAGGAGGCCACCCGCGAGGAGCGGCTCGACCCGCGCCGCCTGGCCGCCGAGCGGGTGTGGATCGTCGACCCGCTCGACGGCACCCGCGAGTTCTCCGAGGAGGGGCGCGCCGACTGGGCCGTGCACGTGGCGCTGTGGGAGCGCGGGCGGCTGACGGCGGGCGCCGTGGCGCTGCCCGCGCAGGGCCGTACGCTCACCACCGCCGAGCCGCCCAAGCTGCCCGCGTTCAGCGGCGGGCGCTTCCGCATCGCGGTGAGCCGCACCCGCCCGCCGGAGTTCGTCCAGAAGCTCGCCTACCTCGCCGGCGCCGACCTGGTGCCGATCGGCTCGGCCGGGGCCAAGATCTCCGCCGTGCTGACCGGCGAGGTGGAGGCGTACGTGCACGCCGGCGGCCAGTACGAATGGGACTCCGCCGCCCCGGTCGCCGTCGCGCAGGCCGCGGGAGCCCACGCGAGCCGCGTGGACGGCGCCGCGCTGGCCTACAACCAAGCCGACCCGTCACTACCCGATATTCTGGTTTCCCTACCGGAGCTGGCGACATCTCTGCTCGCCGGGATTCGGGACCTGCACCGCTAAACCGCCGGAGGAAGCTCCCATGCTGCAGCGCGACTACACAACGTCGCAGCTCGACGTGCTCGAAGCCGAAGCGATCCACATCATGCGCGAGGTGGCGGCCGAGTTCGAGCGCCCCTGTCTGCTCTTCTCCGGCGGGAAGGACTCCATCGTCATGCTCCGCATCGCGGAGAAGGCGTTCTGGCCCGCGGCCATCCCGTTCCCGCTCATGCACGTCGACACGGGCCACAACTTCGACGAGGTCATCGACTTCCGCGACCGCCGCGCCGGCGAGCTCGGCGCGCGGCTCATCGTGGCCAGCGTCCAGGACTCCATCGACCAGGGCAGGGTCGTGGAGGACACCGGGCGGCGCGCCTCGCGCAACCGCCTGCAGACCACCACGCTGCTCGACGCGATCGAGGAGCACGAGTTCGACGCGGTCTTCGGCGGCGCCCGCCGCGACGAGGAGAAGGCCCGCGCCAAGGAGCGGGTGTTCTCCTTCCGCGACGACTTCGGCCAGTGGGACCCGAAGAACCAGCGCCCCGAGCTGTGGAACCTCTACAACGCGCGCATCCGCAAGGGCGAGCACATCCGCGTCTTCCCGCTGTCCAACTGGACCGAGCTGGACGTCTGGGACTACATCCGGCGCGAGGGCATCGAGATCCCCTCCATCTACTTCGCTCACACGCGCAAGGTGTTCGAGCGTGACGGCATGCTGCTGCCCGACTCCGAGGTGGTCCAGCGCGGCGAGGACGAGCCGCTGTTCGAGGCGGTGGTGCGCTACCGCACCGTGGGCGACATGACCTGCACCGGCGCCGTGCAGTCCCAGGCCGCCACGGTCGAGGAGATCATCGAGGAGATCGCGGCGACCCGGATCACCGAGCGCGGGGCCACCAGGGCCGACGACCGCTCGTCCGAGGCCGCCATGGAGGACCGCAAGCGAGAGGGCTACTTCTAAATGGACATTCTGCGCTTTGCCACGGCGGGAAGCGTCGACGACGGCAAGTCCACCCTCATCGGACGCCTGCTCTTCGACTCCAAGGCGATCTTCGAGGACCAGCTCGAAGCCGTCGAACGCACCTCCCGCGACCGGGGCACCGAATACACCGACCTGTCGCTGCTCACCGACGGCCTGCGCGCCGAGCGGGAGCAGGGCATCACCATCGACGTCGCCTACCGCTACTTCGCCACGCCGCGGCGCAAGTTCATCATCGCCGATACCCCGGGCCACATCCAGTACACCCGCAACATGGTCACCGGTGCCTCCACGGCCGACCTGGCGATCATCCTCATCGACGCCCGCAAGGGCGTGCTGGAGCAGTCGCGGCGGCACGCGTTCCTGACCTCGCTGCTGCGGGTGCCCCACCTGGTGCTGGCGGTCAACAAGATGGACCTCGTGGACTACGCGCAGGAGCGCTTCGAGGAGATCAGGGAGGAGTTCACGGCGTTCGCCTCCAAGCTCAACGTCTCCGACCTGACCTTCATCCCGATCTCCGCGCTCAACGGCGACAACGTCGTCTCACGCAGCGAGAACATGCCCTGGTATCTCGGCACCTCGCTGCTGCACCACCTGGAGAACGTGCACATCGCCTCCGACCGCAACCTGACCGACGTGCGCTTCCCCGTCCAGTACGTCATCCGCCCCCAGCGGGCCACCGACCACGCCTTCCACGACTACCGGGGCTACGCCGGCCAGGTCGCGGGCGGCGTGCTCAAGCCCGGCGACGAGGTCGTGCACCTGCCCTCCGGGCTGAGCACCCGCATCGCCTCCATCGACACCTTCGACGGGCCGGTGGAGGAGGCGTTCCCGCCCATGTCGGTGACGCTGCGCTTCGAGGACGACCTCGACATCTCGCGCGGCGACATGATCGCCCGGCCCAACAACCAGCCGAACGCGGCGCAGGAGCTGGAGGCGATGGTCTGCTGGATGGCCGACGGCGTCAAGCTGTCGCCACGGTCCAAGCTGACGATCAAGCACACCACCCGTACGGCGCGGGCGCTCGTCCGCGACCTGCACTACCGGCTCGACGTCAACACCCTGCACCGCGACGAGGAGGCCACCTCGCTCGGCCTCAACGAGATCGGCCGGGTGTCGCTGCGGGTCACGCAGCCGCTGTTCGTTGACGACTACGCGCGCAACCGGCTCACCGGCGGCTTCATCCTCATCGACGAGGCCACCAATGGCACGGTCGGCGCGGGCATGGTGCTCGACGCGCGCTGAAGGTAGATCTTTTGTGCGTTCCGTGACCGGTTGATTACAGGAAGCGATAGGGTCTTCGCAGTTCGCGCTCATAGTCCACGGTGAGCGCGAGTTTCTGATGCGAGGCCACTCCGTTGACCGATCACGAGCACACCACCCAGGTGATCTACCTGGGTGGTCTGGGCCGCAGCGGCAGCACGCTGCTCGAACGCCTCCTCGGCGAGCTGCCCGGCGTGATCGCCCTCGGCGAGGTCGTGCATCTCTGGGAAAGGGGAGTGCTCGCAGGCCAGCCCTGCGGGTGCGGGGTGCCCTTCCCCGCCTGCCCCTTCTGGCGGCAGGTGGGGGAGCGCGCCTTCGGAGGATGGTCGGCCCGGCTGGCGGAGCGGGTGCTCACGCTGCGCCGGCGGGTCGACCGCACGCGCCGCGTCCCGCGCATCGCCCATCCCGACCTCGCCGACTACGTCCAGGTCTACCGCCAGCTCTACGCGGCTACCGGGGCCCGCGTGGTCGTCGACTCCAGCAAGCACGCCTCCCTGGCCTGCTGCCTGGCGACCGGCGGCGTCGACGTCCGGGTCGTCCAGGTGGTGCGCGATCCGCGCGCCGTCGCCCACTCCTGGGGCCGCGCCGTCGAGCGTCCCGAGGACGGCCTGCCGATGACCCGGTGGGGCCCCGCCCGCACGGCCCTGCACTGGACCGCCCAGAACGCCGCGCTTGAGCTGCTCGCGCGGCGCGGCGTGCCGGTCACCACCGTCCGCTACGAGGACCTGCTGGCGGCCCCCGGGCCCGCGTTCGGCGCGCTCCAGCACGAGCTGGGCCTCGGGGAGGCGGCGGCCGAGCTGCCGTTCATCGACGGGCGCACCGCCTGGCTCGGGCCGTCCCACACCGTCTCGGGCAACCCCATGCGCTTCCACGTCGGCCGGGTCGAGCTGCGGCGCGACGACTCGTGGGCGACCGCGATGGCCGAGGGCGACCGGCGCGTGGTCAACCTGCTCACCTGGCCGCTGCGCGTGCGCTACGGCTACTGGGGCACGGCGTGACCTCCGTCGGCGTGGTCGTCCCGACGCGCGGCGACCGGGCCGTCCTGCTGCGCCAGGCCGTCGCGAGCGTGCTCGGGCAGGCGCACTGGGGCACGCTGACGGTGGCCGTCGTGGTGGACGGCGGCGCCCCCGTCCCCGAGATCGCCGAAGGGCTCGCCGGGCTGGGCGACGGCCCGCGGCGGCGGGTGCTGGTGCTGCCCAACACGCGCACGCCCGGCCTGCCGGGAGCCCGCAACACCGGCCTCGACGCCCTCGACGCCGACCTCGCCGCCTTCTGCGACGACGACGACATGTGGCTGCCCGGCAAGCTCGCCGCCCAGCTCCGCGCGCTGCGCCGCGGCGGGGCCGAGTTCGCGAGCTGCGGCATCGAGGTCGAGCACGGCGGCCACCGGGTGCCGCGCCTCGCGGGCGCGTCCACGGTGACCGCGGCCGACCTCGTACGCTCCCGCATGGTCATGGTCCACTCCTCGACGTTCCTGTTCGAGCGCGGCGCCCCGCGGCCCGACGAGAGCGCGCCCGGCGGCCAGAACGAGGACTGGGACCTCGCCCTGCGCGCCGCCAAGCGCCACCCGATCGCCCACGTCGACCGGCCGCTCGTCCGGGTCCGCTGGGGCTCCTCCCACTACGTCGGCCGCTGGGCCGACCGCATCGCCGGGCTCGACTGGATGCTCGCCCGCCACCCCGAGCTGGCCGGAGACCCACGCGGCGCGGCCCGGGTCTACGGGCAGCTCGCCTTCGGGCACGCCGCGCTGGGCCACCGGCGCGCGGCCCTGCGCTGGGCCGCCCGCGCCCTCGCCTCCCGCCCCGCCGAGCCGCGCGCCCCGATCGCGCTCGCGGTGGCGGCCGGGCTGGTCTCCGCGCCGGCGGTGCTGTCCCGGCTGCACGACCGGGGGCACGGCATATGACCCTGACCGTGGGCGCCGGACGGATCCAGGTCGGCGGGCTGGGGCTGGACCCGGTGCGCGAGCACGACGTCGTCGAGCGGGTGACGGCCGGGCTGGCCGCCGGGCGGGGCGGCCGGATCGTCACCCCCAACGTGGACATCTGCCGCCTCGCCGGCGCCGACCCCGCGCTCGGCCGGCTCGTGGCCTCGGCCGACCTCGTGGTGGCCGACGGGATGCCGCTGATCTGGGCGGCGCGGCTGCTGGGCACGCCGCTGCCCGAGCGGGTCACGGGCGCCGACCTGCTGCGGGCGCTCAGCGCGCGGGCCGCCCGGCACGGCTGGCCGGTCTACCTGCTCGGCGGCCCTTCCGGCGCCCCCGAGCGGGCCGCCCGCGCGCTCACCGGAGCCTTCCCCGGGCTGCGGGTCTGCGGCGCGCACGCCCCCGCCCACGGCTTCGACTCCAGCCAGGAGGGGCGGGACGCCGTGCGGCGCAGGGTCGCCGCCGCCCGTCCCCGGCTGGTCTTCGTCGGCCTCGGCTTCCCCCGGCAGGACCTCCTCATCGCCGAGCTGCGGCGCGACCTGCCGGGGGCGTGGTTCCTGGGGTGCGGGGCGGCGCTCGCCTTCGCCGCCGGCATGGTGCCGAGGGCGCCGTGGTGGATGCGGCGGGCGGGCCTGGAGTGGGCGTTCCGCCTCGCCACCGAGCCGCGCCGGCTGGCCCGCCGCTACCTCGTCGACGACCTGCCGTTCGCGGCCCGCCTGCTCGGCCGGTGCCTGGCCGCCCGCCTGGCCGCCCGCCTGGTCAGGCGGTGAGGGCGCGGACGCGGGCGGCGTCCTGCTCCGTGAGGCCACGGGCGGCGGTGGCGAGCGCCTGGCGGGAGTCCATGCGGCGGTAGGCCGTACGCGACAGGCCGGACCAGCGGAACGCGCCGTTCGCCGACGACGGGCCGGTGCAGGCGCGGTGGACGCGGCGGGCGGCGGACGGCGTCCAGGGCAGACCGGCGTGGCCGTACAGACCGCGGAAACCCGTGAGGGGGTCGGCGGCCAGGGACTCGTAGGAGACGAGGAGGATCCCGGGCGTGCGGTCCAGGATCGTCCGGGTGACCCGCCAGAGGGCGGCGATCGCGGCGAGGCGGTCGAGCGAGGGGTCGAGCGCCGCCACCTCGGGATGGTCGCGGACGAGCAGCGGCTGGTCCAGCAGGTCGCGGAGGTCGGCGCGCCAGCCGAGCCGCTGCCAGCTCGCCGCGAACGACACCGGATCACGCACGAGCGCGATCACCCGGCAGCCCAGCCGCCGGGCGAACCAGCCCGCGCTCAGCACCGCGAACGGGTCGTCCAGCAGCGCCCGTCGCCCCGCCAGCCGGCCGTGGGCGAAGGCGGTGCCGTAGCGGAGCAGGCGGGCCAGATCGTACGGGCGGTGGTTCGCGCGCAGCTCGGCCCCCCAGCGGTAGCGCAGCGCGACCGTGTCGCGGAAGGCGGGCAGCCACACCTCGTCGTTGTCGTCGCAGATGTACTGGAAGCGGTGGGTGACCTCGGCGGCCAGCACGCCGGGGCAGCGGCCGGGCGGGTGCTGGGGGTTGAGCGGCTCGTTGACGTAGACCAGCCCGCCGCCGGCCGCCAGCATCTTGCCCGCCCAGCTCGTGCCGCTCCTGGGCAGCCCCGTGACCAGCACGGGCGCGGCGCTCATGCGGCCCTCACGCGGCGGCCCAGGTGCGCAGGCGCAGCGCCGCCGGCGTGTGCCGGCCGAACGGGCGCAGCCCGTAGCGCCGGTGGAGCTGCCACAGCGGCAGCAGGTTCTTCACCAGCACCCCGCCCGACCAGCCGGCCACCGCGCCGAGCGCCCCGTGCGCGGGCACCAGCGCCACGTCCAGGGCCAGGGTGCAGGCCACGGCCGCCAGCAGGTTGAGCAGGCTCAGTCCGGTGTGCCCGGCGGCGGTGAGCACGACGTCCACCATCCCGCAGGCCGTGGCCACCATCATCGTGGCCGCGAGCACCAGCGCGACCGGCGCCGCCGTGCCGTACGCGGGCCCGAACACCGCCAGCAGCCACGGGGCCAGCGCCGCGTACGCGAGCCACACCGGCCAGGTCAGCAGCACCAGCCAGATGGTCGCCGCCTGGTAGAGCTCCCTGGCCCGCGCCAGCTCGCCCCGCGCGAGCGCGCTCACCAGCCGGGCATGGACGGCCTGGGTCAGCCCTTGGTTCGCGAGCTGGCCCACGACCTTGAACCGGGTGGCGGCGGTGTAGACGGCGGCCTGCGCGGGCCCGGCGAGCAGCGCGACGACCACCACGTCCAGCCGCTGGAAGACGGCCTGGATCGCGCCCGCGAACGAGCGGGGAGCGGTGTAGCGCCACAGGTCCCGCCCGGCGCCCGGCACGCGGGGGCCGCGCGGGACCCGCCCCCGCACCGCCACGGCCGCGAGGACCAGCACCGGCACGTACGGGAGCCCCCACGCGAGCGGCAGCCACTCCGGCGGCCCGGCCAGGGCCACGACGGTGACCAGCGCGAGCTGCGCGGCGGGCAGCGCCATGCCGTCCAGGAGCACGGTGGGCCGCAGTGTGCCGAGCCCGCGGGTCGCGGCCAGCAGCACGTCGCCGAGGGCGACGACCGGCACGACCGCCGCCACCGGCCCCACCCGCGGCCACAGCACCACGGCGGCCACGGCAGCCGCCACCACGCAAGGAACGGTCGCTGCCCGGACATATCCGGCCGCGCCGTAAGGTCCGGCGGCTCCGGCATGCCCGGCGGCCCCCGCGTGCCCCGCCGCCTTCCCGTGCCCGGCTGCCCGCGCGCGGGCGAGGAAGAACACCAGCCCGTTCCCCGCGTCCAGCTTCGCCACGCCGGCCGCCATGAGCACCACGGCGGTGGCCGCGAAGAACGCCCCGGCCTCGGCCGCGCTCACCGCCCGCGTCACCACCACGACCAGCGCGAACTGCGCCGCCGCCGACACCCCGGCCGCCGCCAGCCCCGCCGCCCCGCCCCGCGCCACGCCGCCCGGCCGCCGCAGCCCTGCGACCAGGCGGGCCGGGGTCACCGTCGCCACGACGGCTCCGCTCCCAGCCAGCGCACCAGCCGGGCGTCGTACGGCTCGAACCGCTCGCGCAGCGTCCGCCCCAGCGCGGCGGGCAGCGGGTGCGGCCGGGGACGCCCGTTGTGGCGCTCGAACTCCGGATAGCCCAGGTGCGGCGCTCCCAGGAACTCCAGCACCCGGTCGTAGACGTGCTCGGGCTGCTGGAAGAACAGATGGCTGTCCAGCACGAGGATGCGGTCCTGGCCGAACAGCGGCTCCAGCCGGTCGAGCTGGTCGGCGTACCGGCCGCGGGCGAGGTAGGCGTGGTGGCGGTGGGAGTGGTGCCGGGCGTGCGGCGAGGCGCGCAGCAGCTCCTCGGCTCCGGCGAGCCGGGTCTCCTCCAGCTCGACGGCCCGCTCGAAGCGCGGCTCCGTCTCGTACCCCCTGGCCAGCTCGTGCGCATGGGCCGAGCAGGCCCGCTCGACCGGGTCGCGGACGAGCACGACGAGCTTGACCCCGGGCAGGTCGGCGGCGATCCGCTCCCCGGCCAGGGGGTGGAACAGGTAGTAGGGGGACGACTCGAAGGCCAGCGCCCGGCCGCCGTAGCGGTGGGTGAGCAGCGCCGCCCCCGCGCGCAGCGGGAAATGCGCCTGGTACCAGGCGGGCCCGCGCCAGTAGGCCGCGTCGAAGTAGTGCACGCCCTTGTGCAGCACCGGCTTGAGCAGCAGCGGGTGCCTCGCCAGCGCCCGGTAGAGCGACGTCGTGCCGCACCGCTGGCCGCCCGCGATGAGGAACGCCGGCAGCAGCCGCGCCCCGGCGGTCAACCGGCCCGCGGTCCGCGACAACGACAGGACCGACCGCTTCACGGTCCTCATAGGAGTGACTCCTCGTGGTCGACGGCCGGGTTGAGCCAGGTGTGCGGCGGGCCGAGCGGTTCGTGGCCGTCGGCGGCGTGCCGGTCGGCCAGGGCGATGAGGTAACGCGCGGCGCTCTGCCGGGCGGTCGCCGCCGGCACGCCGAGCGGGGCCAGCTCGCGCGCCGCTCGCGTCACGCAGGCGCGGGCGGCGTCGGGAGGCGGCAGCCGGCGCAGGGCGCGGTGGAAGAAGTGGTGGAGGGCGTCGAAGCCGTAGGGGACGCCGGTCGCGTAGCGCTCCCAGTCCCAGACCAGCAGCCGGCCGCCGGGCGCGGGGCAGACGTTCCAGGGCGCGAAGTCGCCGTGCCAGGCGGCTCCCTCCTCCTGGCCGGTGGCGGCGATCTCCGCGACGGCGGCCAGCAGCAGCGGGCGGGGCGTCCGGCGGCGGCGTCGTACGGGCAACGGCGAGACCGCCAGCACCGTGAGGCCGCGCCAGTCGCCGAGGTGCAGCACCTCGGGCGCGACCACCGTGCGCAGGCCGAGCCCGGCGATCCTGCGCAGGGCCGCCGCCTCGGCGGCGACCAGCACGCGGGCGCGGGCGCTGTCGCCCACCTTCACGTACGCCAGCAGCCGCCCGCCCGCGCGCACCTCCAGCACCGGCTTGCGGTTGGCCCGCCGGGCCGGCCGGACGTGCAGGACGGTCTCGACCGGCCGCCCGAAGACCTCTCCCAGGTAGGCCGCGATCGACCCTTCGCCGGGCACCATGACCGGCGACCCGACGTGCCACCAGCGCCGGGGCGCGAGCCGGCGGGGCACGGCGGCGTGCGGCAGCACGGTGTAGGCCCGCGGCGACCCCGGCCCGGGATAGAGCAGCCGGACGGTGTCGGCCAGGTAGCTCAGACGTACGGCGGCGTCGTTCATGCGGCACCTCGCCTGGCGTTGCGCCACAGGAGGGCGAAGGAGATCAGGTAGAGGATGAGCGGGGTGACCAGGCCGTCGTAGACGAACATGTAGAGCAGCACGAGGCCCATCACCAGCACCCCGCCGAGACCGACGGGGCTGCGGTCGGCCCAGTGGCGGCGGATCGCGGTCGCGAAGAAGGCCACGTAGAGCGCGGCCCCGGTGAGCCCCTGCGTCATCAGCAGCAGCCAGAGCTGGCCGTCGCTGCCGAGCGGCGGATGACCGCAGCCGGGGCACCACTCGGTGCGGCCGGTGGTGATGCTGCGGTGGTTGCCCGTGGCGTTGCGGGTGTTGCCGTAGCCGATCACCGGCGAGTGCGCGGCGGCGGCGAGCGTGGCGGTGACGGTGAAGGCCCTGATGTCGTTGGAGTGCGGCCGGTCGAGCCGCTGCGCGACCAGCGGGGCCAGCGGGCTGAGCGCGAACGCCAGCGCCGCCGCCGCCACCGCCCCGCACAGCGCGAGCCTGGTGCGCCCGCCCACCCGGACGATCAGGTAGACGACGGCGAGGCCGAGCCCGATCCACAGGCCCCGGTTGAGGGAGTAGACGATGGGGACCGCGGCCAGCGCGGCCAGCACGGCGAGCAGGGCGCGCTGCCGCCGGCTCCCGTGCGCCCACCACCCGACCACCGCCCAGACCAGCAGCACCGACACGTTGCTGCCCCAGGCGTTGGCCCACTCGAAGGGCGCCTCGGGGCGCGGCATGGCGTAGCCGAGCACCTTCTGGGTCTGCGCGGCGGTCGGGTGGATGAGGTTCTGGACGAACGCGTTGCCGCTCAGCCAGTCGGGCAGCAGCAGCTCCACCGGGGAGGTGAACGCGAAGCCGGGCACCAGCACGCCGAGCAGCCCGCCGGCCACCGTCGTGACGAACAGCACTCCCAGCATGCGTACCAGCCGGAGCTGCGGCAGCTCGTGCTCGGTCAGGTTGCCCAGGTAGAGCACCATGATCAGGACGCTGGCGTAGAGCGCGAGCCGCATCGCCCAGCCGACGAGCCGGCCGGGGCCGAGGTCGCCGTAGGTGCCGGGCGGCGACTCGGCCAGCATCAGCGCGCTCACGAGGTAGCCGGCCAGCAGCAGCATCCACAGCCAGAACCCGGGCGGCACCAGGATCGGCCTGCGCCGCCAGAGCAGCACCGCCATGGGCCCCGCCAGGACGATCACCGACAGGCCGCCGAAGCCGAGCGCCCACCAGAGCGGGTAGCCGACCAGCAGCGCGGCGATCGGCCAGGCGGCCCGGCTCACGAGTGGCCCTGCCAGGGCCGGCGCAGCGGCGGCAGGGGAGTCGTCTCGGCGGAGGTGCTGACGCCCCGCTCGGCGGAGGCCGACGCGGTGGGGAACTCGCCGGTGGCCACCAGTTTGCCGAGCGGCGTGTGCGGGCGCGACTCCAGCAGCGGCACGAACACCGGCACCACGTCGGTGACGGCGACCACGCCGATGATCGGGACGTCCTGGCGGCCGAGCCGGCGGGCGGTGGCGGCGACCTCCGGCGCGGTGACGCGGCCGAGGCCGACGAGCAGCAGGGCGGCGTCGGCCCGCGCGAGGTCGCGTACGTCGGTGCCGTCGAGCACGGTGAGCGGGGCGCTGACGGCGAGCGGTTCGACGGGCGAGGAGACACAGAGGTCGGTGGGCAGGGCGCAGACCAGCAGCCGCTTGCCCGGGCAGGCGGCGACGACGGCGGAGGCCAGCTCGCGCAGCGCGTCCAGCTCGGCGGCGCCGGCCAGTTCGTGCAGCGCGTCCGGATCGGCGGCGGTGGAGAGGTCGGCCAGCACCGGCAGGCCGGTCAGGCGCTCGATGTCGGCGGCGCTGCGCAGCCGGGTGTCGAGCCGGTCGCGGATCAGGGCGGCGGCGGCGCCGGCCAGCAGCCCCGCCATCAGCCCGGTGCCGAGGTACAGCGGCAGGCTGGGGGAGCTGGGCGCGGCGGGCGGCGCGGCGGGGCTGATGACGGTGCCGGGCGTGACCGCGACGGTGCGGAGGGCGTCGTACTTGAGCGCGAGGCTCGCGGCCTGCCTGTTGAGCACGCTCTGCCGCTGGAGCGCGATGGTGTGGTCGGGCGTGCCCCTGACGAGCAGGGCGAGCCTGCGGATGGTCGCGTCGAGCCCGGCGTTGACCTGCCTGAGCTTGCCCAGCACGGCCTGCTGCTGGTCGGCCAGCGCGGCGAGTGCGCTGTCGCGGCGGTGGGCGAGGTAGGCGTCGGCGTACGCGGCGGACTGCGTGGCGGCGGTCTGCGGGTCGGCGGCGGTGACCGCGATGGCGAGGACCGAGGAGTTGGGCGGCACGGTGACCTCGGCCGGCTCGGGCACGGTGAGGCCGAGCGTCTGGGCGGCCCGGCGGGCGACCACGGCGGACGCGGCGACCTTGGCCTCGGTGTCGAGGTTGAGCGACTCGCGCTGGCGGGCGGTGACCTGGTTGCCGGGCTCCTGGGCGCCGATGGGCATGACCTGGACCTCGGTGACGGCGGTGTAGGCCGAGGGGGTGAGCCGCATGAGCCCGAGCCCGGCGGTGCCGCCGACCACGACGCAGCCCACGAGGACCAGCCACCGCCGGCGCAGCAGCGCGAGGTGGTCCTCCAGCTCGACCCCGGGGCGGCGGGCGTGGACGTCCGGCGGCTGGGTCATGGGAGCGGCCTCCTGGATGATGTGCGCGTCGTCGCCGCCCGGCGACGCAGCGTCACGGGCCGAGGCGTGCGCCCACTATAGGGCGGACGATCAGCGCCCGACTCGCATCCGCGGAGATTTCTCTGGCGTGGCGGGAAAGAATGGCCTTTATAGATCGATATTCCGTGAAAAATCGGGCACGGCTTTACCCTTGCCGACCTGCGAATACTCTCCACACCGGCTGAAGTTCGGGGAATGGCATGGCAAGGTTCAGGTGTGACATCACGGGGGTCCTTCGACCAGGAGGGTGGACAATTTTGCAACTACGGGGAATTACTTCCAGAACGGTCACGGCGTTCGCCGCGATCGTGACGCTCAGCTCCTGCTCCGGCACGGCCGGCACGGCCGAGTCGGCCGCCGGCTACGCGGCGGGCTCCACGGCGGGATCCGCGGCGGAGGCCAGGGGAGGCTCCACGGCGGGCTCCACGGGCGACGCCGGCGATCCGGCCAGACGGGCCGCCGGATCGCCGGCCTGCACGGCCACCGCCCGGCTCATCCCGTCCTGCGGCGCCTGGTGGGGGCTGGCGCCCGAGATCTTCACCGGAGTGCCGGTCGAGCAGGCCCTGCGGGGGGCGGAGGACCGCATGGGGGCGGCGGCCGACGTGCTGCACGTCTACCACCGGGGCGGCGAGGTCTTCCCGACCCAGGCCGAGATCCGGCTGGCCCGCGATCCGGCCAGGCCGCGGCTGCTCATGATCAACTGGAAGCCGTCGCTCGACCACACCTGGGCCGAGGTCGCCCGCGGCAGGATCGACCGCCGCATCGACCGGCTGGCCGCCCACCTGCGGCGCACCTTCCCCGAGCGGTTCTTCCTCACGCTGCACCACGAGCCGGAGAACGACGTGGACGTCGCGCCGGGCTCCGGCATGGGGGCCGCCGACTACGCGGCGATGTACCGGCACGTCGTGCTGCGGCTGCGCGAGAGGGGCGTCAGGAACGCGGTCTTCGTGATGACGTACATGGGGGCGCCCAACTGGGCGGCCCAGCCGTGGTTCGAGCAGCTCTACCCCGGTGACGACGTGGTCGACTGGGTCGCCATGGACCCCTACGCGGACGACCGGGTGAAGGACTTCGACGGGCTGGTCAACAAGACCCGGGAGGAGAAGGAGTTCGCCCAGTGGCCGGGCTTCTACCGGTGGATGCAGCTCCGCTTCCCCGGCAAGCCGGTGATGGTGGCCGAGTGGGGGGTGTTCGAGCGGCCGCGCGACCCCTCGTTCAAGCGCCGCTTCTTCGAGTCGGTGGGGCGGCAGATCAAGCGTTATCCGCAGATCAAGGCGCTGATCTACTTCGACTCGCCGCAGGCGCCGCGCGGCGACACCACCTTCGACTCCGACCCGGGGGCCGACCGGGCCTTCACCCGGCTCGCGCGCGACCCCTACTTCCGCTCGACGCCGGTGCCGCGTCCCTAGCGGACGGCCGGGCTCATGGCCGCGTCCGGCTCGGCCGGTCCGGCCGCCGTACGCCGCCGCACCCGCCAGCCGACGACCACGACCGCGGTGGCGGCGGCCAGGGCCGCGACGGTGACGCCGTTGCTCACCTCCAGCAGCTTGAGCGCCGAGGCCAGCAGCACGATGGCCAGCAGGGCGCGGATCAGGCCGCCGGGGGCGCGCGAGGAGATCCTGGCGCCGAGGTAGACGCCGGGGAGCGAGCCGACGAGCAGCGAGAGCGTGAGATGGAGCTGGAAGTCGCCGAACAGGAGGTGGCCGAGCGCGGCGGCGGCGACCAGCGGCACGGCCTGCACCAGGTCGGTGCCGACGAGCTGGTTGGCCTTGAGCGCCGGATAGAGCGCGAGCAGGGCCACGATGATCAGCGAGCCTGAGCCGACGGAGGAGACCCCGACGACCACACCGCCTACCATACCGACCAGTAGGGTAGGGATCGGGCGCACGACGATGTCGTGCGCGCTCGCCGTACCGCCCCGCCCGCCGAGCAGGGTCTTGACCGCCATGCCCGCCACGGCCAGCAGCAGCGCCACGCCCAGCGCGTACGTCACCGCGTCGCTGACGGCGAACGCGCGCGCCAGGAACACCCCGCAGAACGCCGCCGGCACCGACCCCGCGCACAGCCAGCCCACCAGGCGCAGGTTGACCGTGCCCCGGCGCAGGTGCACGAAGCCGCCGACCGGCTTCATCACGGCCGAGGCCACGAGGTCGCTGGAGACCGCGGCGAGCGGCGGCACGTTGAAGAACAACATCATCATCGGCGTCATGAGCGCACCGCCGCCCATGCCGGTCAGCCCGACGACGACGGCGACGAGGAAGGAACCGCCGACCAGAGCGAGATCGATCAACGTACCCAGCCTCCGGACCGCAGCGTCCCCAGCACCTGGGAGACCGCCGCCTCGATCGACAGATGTGTGGTGTCGATGACCAGCTCGGCGTCGTCCGGCTCCTCGTAGGGGTCGGAGACGCCGGTGAACTCGGGGATGAGCCCGGCGCGGGCCTTGGCGTACAGGCCCTTGCGGTCGCGCCGCTCGCACTCCTCCAGCGGCGTGGCCACGTGCACCAGCAGGAAGTCCGCGCCGACCGCCTCGACCATCGCGCGCACCTCGGCGCGCGTGGCGGCGTAGGGGGCGATGGGCGCGCAGATGGCCAGGCCGCCGTGCCTGGCGACCTCGGCGGCCACGAAGCCGATGCGCCGGATGTTGAGGTCGCGGTCGGCCTTGGAGAAGGTCAGGCCCTTCGACAGCAGGTGGCGCACCACGTCGCCGTCGAGGTAGGTGAGCGTCCTGCCGCCCAGCTCCAGCAGCTCGTCGCGCAGGCCGCGGGCGATGGTCGACTTGCCCGAGCCCGACAGGCCGGTGAAGAAGACGACGAGGCCGCGCCGGTGCGGCGGCCCCGGGATGGTGACGGGCTCGGGGCCGGGGAAGTGCTCGACGGCGCCGTACGCGGCCGCGACGCGCTCGCACAGCTCCAGGTCGAGCTCCGGCTCGGCGCGCGGGGCCAGCGGCACGGGGACCACGAGCGTGCCGGGGGGAAGCTGCTCCTTGGCGCGCAGCGCGGCGCGGACGACGGCCGGGCCGCCCTCGCCGTACGCGAGGGGGAGGAGCAGGATCAGCGCGTCCAGGTCCTTGGCGGTGGCGACGATCTCGGAGAGGTCGTCGAGCGGCCCGCGCATGGTGACGGCGAGCGCCGCGCGCCCGCCGAGCTCCTCTCTGACCTGGGCCGGGGTGCGCCGCAGGCGGGCGAAGGGGCCGTGCTCCGGCGCCCCGAGGCCCTTGACCGGGCCCGAGACCAGGCCGTCGGCCTCCCGGGCGGTCACCGTCAGGGTCGCGAGCGGCAGGCCCTCGGGGTCCAGCAGGGTCACCTCGTCGCCGGGGGAGACCTCGGCGGGCAGGTGGAGGGTGACCGGCGCGGGCCACGGAGTGCCGTCGGCGAGCCTGCCGCGCTCGTGCACCGCGTGCAGGTCGTCGTGGCCCAGGAACCCCGTCAGGGGCGCGAACGCGCCGGAGAGCAGCAGCTCCAGGTCGGCCAGCTCGTGCGGTTCGGGGGTCCACTCCACGGTTCCTACATCCCAACTAATCCGACTGACTTGGTAGGGAAGGAGTGTACCGACTCATTCAAGCAGGCCGCTAGAGCACCCTGGCGAAGTGATGCTGGGGCTTCCTGATGACCATGGTGATCTCGTCGTGCCCGGCGGGACAGCGTCCGCTGGTCAGCCGGGAGACCGCGGCGATCGCGGCCCGGCCCAGCCGGCTCGACCGGGCGGGGCCGCTCGCCCGCCGCTCCTCGTCGGTGACCATGAGCCCCCGGCTGAGGCAGAACGCGTGCATGCCGTCGGCGGAGGTCAGCGGCTCGTACACGGCCGGGAGCGGCCCCGGCGTGCCCGGCCGCACCACCGCGCGCCACAGCATCCGGCGCAGCCACCTCGGCGTGAGGCGGTCCAGCAGCCCGTACGCCGACCCGCGGTCACGCATGCGCAGCAGCACCAGCCCGCCCGGCCGCAGCGCCTGCAGCAGCCGGTCGAGCACCAGCTCGGCGTGCCTGACGCGCTCCAGCAGGAACGAGAGCTGGATCAGGTCGTAGGACCTGGGCGGCAGCGGCACGCCGCGCAGGTCGCCGAGCGACCAGGCCACCAGGTCGGCCCGCTCCTCCACCACCCCGCGGATCGCCGGATGGTCCTCGTCGACTCCCGTGCACCTGGTCTCGACCCGCTCCGGCGCCAGCGGCTCGCCGTGGGCGCACCCTGCGACCAGCACGTCGAGCCGTCTGCCGAGCTGGCCGGTCCAGTGCTCGCGGACCCGCTGATCGAAGAGATCGCCCCGCTGGGCGACCGATCGCACCTCAGACATGTGACCTACAGTAGTCATCCGATCGGTATTGGTAACGCATATCGCCGCTAGCGTCCTGGCCCATGAGCGGCCAAATCTCCGTCGGCGACGCCTTCGCGGAGGGCGCGCCGGCTGAGGTCTGGCGGCGAGTAGTCTGGGAAGCACACCCCCGGGACCTGGCATGGCCGGGGGTGATCGTGATGCCGTCGTGGGGCTGTGGGCGTATCTGATGAGTCTTTCCGGACTGCTTGACCTTGTTCGCGCCGACCCGAAGCTGACCGCCGCCCTTGAGGAGGGCGGCGACGTCGCGCTGATCGCGCCGTCCGCGCTTCGGCCGTTCGGCGTGGCCGCGCTCGCCGCGCACGACCAGCGGACCGTGCTCGCGGTCACGGCGACCGGCCGCGAGGCCGAGGACCTCGCCGCCGCGCTGACCAGCCTTGTCGAGCCCGCCTCCGTGGCGGTCTTCCCGGCCTGGGAGACCCTGCCGCACGAGCGCCTGTCGCCGCGCAGCGACACCGTGGGGCAGCGGCTGGCCGTGCTGCGCCGGCTCGCCCACCCGGTCAAGGGCGACTCCGCCGCCGGGCCGCTCAGCGTGATCGTCACCCCGGTCCGCGCGCTGCTGCAGCCCATCGTCAAGGGACTCGGCGACCTGGAGCCGATCCGGCTGCGCGCCGGCGACGACGCCGACCTCGACGAGGTCGTGGCCCAGCTCGTCGGCAACGGCTACCACCGGGTCGACATGGTGGAGCGGCGCGGCGAGGTGGCCGTGCGCGGCGGCCTGCTCGACGTCTTCCCGCCCACCGAGGAGCATCCGCTGCGGCTGGAGTTCTGGGGTGACACCGTCGAGGAGATCCGCTGGTTCAAGGTGGCCGACCAGCGCTCGCTGGAGGCGGCCGAGGACGGCCTGTTCGCGCCGCCCTGCCGCGAGCTGCTGCTGACCGACGACGTACGCCGCCGCGCCCGCGAGCTGGCCGAGCGGCACCCGGCGCTCGCCGAGGTGCTCGACCAGCTCGCCGAGGGCTCCCCGGTGGAGGGCATGGAGGCGTTCGCGCCGGCGCTGGCGGGGGAGATGGACCTGCTGCTCGACCACCTGCCGGTGCGTTCTGCGGTGTTCGTGTGCGACCCCGAGCGGATCAGGGGCCGGGCCGAGGAGCTCGTCCGCACCTCGCAGGAGTTCCTGGAGGCGTCCTGGATCAACGCCGCGGCCGGCGGCGAGGCGCCCATCGACCTCGACGCGGCCGCGTTCCGCACGCTGGAGGAGATCCGGCAGCACGCCGACGTGCTCGGGCAGCCGTGGTGGACGATGGCCCCGTTCGGCAACGGCGTGGAGCTGGACGCCCACGACAGCGAGGCCTACCGCGGCGACACCGCCAAGGCGCTGGCCGACATCAAGGGCTGGCTGGCGGAGGAGAAGGCGGTCGTGCTGCTCAGCGAGGGCCACGGCCCGGCCGAGCGCATGGTCGAGCTGCTCAAGGGCGTGGACGTGCCCGCCCGGCTGCGCCCCTACCTCGACAAGGCGCCCGAGCCCAAGGTCGTGCACGTCAGCACCGGCCTGATCGAGCACGGCTTCGTCACGCCGTCGCTGGCCGTGCTCACCCACCTCGACCTGGTCGGCCAGAAGGCGTCCACCAAGGACATGCGCCGGCTGCCCTCGCGCCGCCGCAACATGGTGGACCCGCTGCAGCTCAAGCTCGGCGACCACGTCGTGCACGAGCAGCACGGCGTCGGCCGCTACGTCGAGATGGTGCAGCGCACGGTCCAGGGCGCGACCCGCGAATACCTCGTCATCGAGTACGCCAAGGGCGACCGCCTCTACGTCCCCACCGACCAGCTCGACGAGGTCACCCGCTACGTCGGCGGCGAGGCGCCCACGCTCAACCGCATGGGCGGCGCCGACTGGGCCAAGGCCAAGTCGCGGGCGAAGAAGGCGGTCAAGGAGATCGCCGGCGAGCTGATCAGGCTCTACTCCGCCCGCATGGCCTCGCCAGGCCACGCCTTCGGCGGCGACACGCCCTGGCAGCGCGAGATGGAGGACGCCTTCCCCTACGCCGAGACCGGCGACCAGCTCGCCGCCATCGACGAGGTCAAGCGCGACATGGAGCGCGGCGTCCCGATGGACCGGCTGATCTGCGGCGACGTCGGCTACGGCAAGACCGAGATCGCGGTGCGGGCGGCGTTCAAGGCGGTCCAGGACGGCAAGCAGGTGGCGGTGCTGGTGCCGACCACGCTGCTGGTGCAGCAGCACATGTCCACCTTCGCCGAGCGGTTCTCCAGCTTTCCCGTCACGGTCAAGCCGATCTCCCGCTTCCAGACCGACGGCGAGGTCAAGGCCACCCTCGACGGCCTGCGGACGGGCGCGGTCGACGTCGTGATCGGCACCCACCGGCTGCTCAGCCCCGAGGTGCGCTTCAAGGACCTCGGCCTCATCATCATCGACGAGGAGCAGCGCTTCGGCGTCGAGCACAAGGAGGCGATGAAGCACCTGCGCACGCAGGTGGACGTGCTCGCCATGTCGGCCACGCCGATCCCGCGCACGCTGGAGATGGGCCTGACCGGCATCCGTGAGATGTCGACCATCCTCACGCCGCCGGAGGAGCGGCACCCGATCCTCACGTTCGTGGGGCCGTACGAGGAGAAGCAGATCGCCGCCGCGGTGCGGCGCGAGCTGATGCGCGACGGCCAGGTGTTCTTCGTCCACAACCGGGTCGCCTCGATCAACCGGGTGGCGACGCGGCTGCGCGAGCTGGTGCCCGAGGCGCGCGTCGCGGTCGCCCACGGCCAGATGAACGAGAACCAGCTCGAAAAGATCATGGTGGGCTTCTGGGAACGCGAGTACGACGTGCTCGTCTCCACCACGATCGTCGAGTCCGGCCTCGACGTGCCCAACGCCAACACCCTCATCGTCGACCGGGCGGACAACTACGGCCTGTCTCAGCTCCACCAGCTCCGCGGCCGGGTCGGGCGGGGCCGCGAGCGCGGCTACGCCTACTTCCTCTATCCGCCGGAGAAGCCGCTCACCGAGACCGCGCACGAGCGCCTGGCCACCATCTCGCAGCACACGGAGATGGGCGCCGGCATGTACGTCGCCATGAAGGACCTGGAGATCCGCGGCGCGGGCAACGTGCTGGGCGCCGAGCAGTCCGGTTTCATCGCCGGCGTCGGCTTCGACCTCTATGTCCGCCTGATGGCCGAGGCCGTGCAGGAGCAGAAGGCCAAGCTCGACGGCGGCGAGGCGCGCGAGGAGACGCCGGACGTCAAGGTCGAGCTGCCGATCAACGCCCACATCCCGCACGACTACGTCACCTCCGAGCGGCTGCGGCTGGAGGCGTACAAACGGATCGCCGGCATCGCCGAGGAGAGCCACATCGCCGAGGTGCGCGACGAGCTGACCGACCGCTACGGCAAGCCGCCGGTGGAGGTGGGCAACCTCCTGGAGGTCGCCGCGTTCCGGATCAAGGCGCGCAGGGCGGGCCTCACCGACGTCACGCTGCAGGGCCAGAACATCAAGTTCGGCCCGGCGAGGCTGCGCGAGTCGCAGCAGGTCCGGCTCGACCGGCTCTACAAGAAGGCCGTCTACAAGCAGGCCGCGGAGACGCTGCTGGTGCCGATCCCGAAGACGAAGCCGCTCGGCGGGCAGCCTCTGCGCGACCTCGACCTGCTCAAATGGTGCGGGGACCTGGTCGAGGCGCTGTTCCTTGAGCCCGCACGGGTAAGCTAGCGGCGGTTTTTCGGTCGGAAAGGGACGCATGTGAAGTCGATACGAGTGGCGATGGCCGCCGCCGCGGCGGGCCTGGCCCTGACCGCCTGCTCTTCCCCCTCCTCAGTCGGGGCCGCGGCCGTGGTCGGCGACGACCGCATCACGGTGAGCGAGGTCAACGCGGACGCGCAGGCGTACAAGGCGGCGCTCCAGCGCAACAACCTCAGCGAGGCGGACCTCGGAGGCATCCCGGTCAGCCATGTCGTGCTCCAGCGCCTGGTCAACGTGGCCGTCACCGAGCAGCTGCTGACCCGCTACAACGTGCAGGTCAGCGAGACCGAGGTCGACGCGGCGATCAAGGATCCCGGCCAGTTCCAGTCGGCCGAGATCAACCTGCTGTCGCAGGGCGTGGTCCCGTCCGACGCCCGCGACTACGGCCGGGCGATGGTCGGGCTGGCCAAGCTGCAGCAGCAGTTCGGCGGTGAGAGCGGGCAGCAGCGGCTGGCCCAGGAGTTCAACGCGATCAAGCCGGTGGTCAACCCCCGCTACGGCACCCTCAACCCGCAGCGCTCGCAGGCGAACCCCGGGCCGTTCGTGGACGCGGGCCGCTTCGGCAAGCCGTCGGACGCCGCCCAGGCCCCGCAGGGCTAGCCCGTGCCGCTCGTCGTCGTCACCACCTCGCCCAGGGTCGCACCCGGGCTGCTGAGCCATCAGGCGTGGCAGGCGCTGCGCTCCGGTCCCGTGCTCACCGGGGACGCGGCGCATCCGCAGCTCCCCTACCTCGCCGAGGCCGGCGTCGAGGTCGAGGTCGTCGAGCCCGATCCGCGGGCGCTGGCCGCGCGGGCGGTCGCCGAGACCGTGGTGTGGCTGGCCGGGTCGGGCTCGGAGCGCGGCGACGAGGAGTTCATGCGGGCGGTCGGGCACGCCGCCGTGGCGATGGCCGACCCGCCGCTGATCGAGGTCGTGCCCGGCTCGTACGACCTGCCGGGCGCGCGGGTGCTCGACCTCGTCGCGGTCATGGACCGGCTGCGCACCGAGTGCCCGTGGGACCGGGGGCAGACGCACGAGTCGCTGGTGCCGTACCTGCTCGAAGAGGCGTACGAGGTGCTGGAGACGATCGAGCAGGGCGACCACCAGGCGCTCCGCGAGGAGCTGGGCGACCTGCTGCTGCAGGTCGTCTTCCACGCCAGGGTGGCCGAGGACTTCGACGTCGACGACGTGGCCGCCGGCATCGTCGACAAGCTCGTACGCCGCCACCCGCACGTGTTCGGCTCGGTCCGCGCCGAGAGCGCCGACCAGGTCAACGACAACTGGGAGGCGATCAAGGCGGCCGAGCGGGCGGCCAAGGGGCGCGAGTCGGCGCTCGACGGCGTCCCGATGGGCCAGCCGGCGCTGTCGCTGGCCGCCCAGCTCATCCGCAGGGCCGAACGGGCGGGCGCGCCGGGGTCGCTGGCGGCGGGGGTCGGCCAGGGCGTGGCGCGCGAGCTGTTCGACCTGGTCCGCCGGGCCGGGGAGGCCGGGCTCGACGCCGAGGCGGAGCTGCGCGGCGCGGCCCGCGCCTACCGCGACCGCGTCCGCGCCTGGGAGAGCCGCTGACCCCGCCGCGCGCGCGTGACCGGCGACCTGTCTCGCCGGGCCGGACCGATAGGCTCTGAAGGCATATCGTCTTCCGATTTAGGAGCGCATCCCGTGGCTACCATCGAGGTCGTATACGCTCGCGAGATCCTCGACTCCCGGGGCAACCCCACCGTCGAGGTCGAGGTGGTGCTCGACGACGGCAGCACCGGCCGTGCGGCCGTGCCGAGCGGGGCGTCCACCGGTCAGTTCGAGGCGGTCGAGCTGCGCGACGGCGGCAAGCGTTACGGCGGCAAGGGCGTGGAGAAGGCCGTTCTCGCCGTCACCGACGAGATCTTCGAGGAGATCGGCGGCATCGAGGCCGAGGACCAGCGCATCATCGACCAGATCATGATGGACCTGGACGGCACGCCCAACAAGTCGAAGCTCGGCGCCAACGCCATCCTGGGCGTGTCGCTGGCCGTGGCCAAGGCCGCCGCCGACAGCGGCGAGCTGCCGCTCTTCCGCTACCTCGGCGGCCCCAACGCCCACGTGCTGCCGGTGCCGATGATGAACATCCTCAACGGCGGCGCGCACGCCGACACCAACGTGGACATCCAGGAGTTCATGATCGCGCCGATCGGCGCGGAGACGTTCCGCGAGGCCGTGCGCATGGGCGCCGAGGTCTACCACACGCTGAAGGGCGTGCTCAAGGAGAAGGGCTACGCCACGGGCCTGGGCGACGAGGGCGGCTTCGCCCCCAACCTGCCCTCCAACCGCGACGCGCTCGACCTGATCCTCGTCGCCGTCGAGCGGGCCGGCTACACCCCGGGCGAGGACATCGCGCTCGCCCTCGACGTGGCCGCCACCGAGTTCCACAAGGACGGCGTCTACACGATCGACGGCAAGGGCCTGTCGGCGCAGGAGCTCATCGCCTTCTACGAGGACCTGGTCGCCAACTACCCGCTCGTGTCCATCGAGGACCCGCTCGACGAGGAGGACTGGGAGGGCTGGAAGGCCATCACCGCCTCGCTCGGCGACAAGGTGCAGCTCGTCGGCGACGACCTGTTCGTCACCAACCCCGAGCGGCTGGAGCGCGGCATCGCCGAGGGCGCGGCCAACGCCCTGCTGGTCAAGGTCAACCAGATCGGCACGCTGTCGGAGACGCTCGACGCCGTCGACCTCGCCCACCGCAGCGGCTACCGCTGCATGATGAGCCACCGCTCCGGCGAGACCGAGGACACGACGATCGCCGACCTCGCGGTGGCGGTCAACTGCGGGCAGATCAAGACCGGCGCCCCCGCCCGTTCCGACCGCGTGGCCAAGTACAACCAGCTGCTGCGCATCGAGGAGCTCCTCGACGACGCCGCCCGTTACGCGGGTCGTTCGGCGTTTCCGCGTTTCCGGCGCTAGTTTCGGGTAACCGGCTCGGGGTCGTACGCGGAGGGGGGTGTGGCAGCGGTGGCGAAGAGGCCGCAGCTCACCGGGCGGGCAGCCATCCTGGCCGTCGTGGTGTGCGCGATCGCGATGAGCCTGGCCTACCCGGTGCGCGAATACGTCAGCCTGCGCCGCAGCATCTCCGAGCTGCGCGCGGAGAAGGCCAGGGTCGAGGCGGAGAAGCAGGCGCTGCTGGCCCGGGACCAGCAGGCCAACGATCCCAACTGGATCAAGAAGACGGCCAAGGAGCGGCTGCACTACTGCGGTCCTGGCGAGAAGTGCTTCGTCGTGATGGAGCCCGGCCAGGACGAGCGGCGCACCACGGCCAAGCAGCCGGCGACGGCGCCTCCGTGGTACGAGACGTTGTGGGAGTCCGTGGAGGCCGCCGACGCGGGCACCGGACGCCGGGCCGTCACGGGCCCGGCCGCCCGGCCGAGCACGACCCCGAGCACCCAGCCCAGTGGGAAGGCCACTCCTGAGCCCACCACTGGGCCGACGAAGAAGGAAAGCGTTGGACAGTAAAGACGTCGAGGTCGTCCGGCAGCAGCTCGGCCGCCCGCCCCGAGGGCTGCGCGGGGTGGCGCACCGCTGCCCGTGCGGCAATCCCGACGTGGTGGAGACCGCGCCGCGGCTGCCCGACGGCTCGCCGTTCCCGACCCTCTACTACCTGACCTGCCCGAAGGCGGCCTCGGCCATCGGCACGCTGGAGGGCTCCGGCCTGATGCGCGAGATGCAGGCGAGGCTCGCCACGGACCCTGAGCTGGCCGCCGCCTACCAGGCCGCGCACGACGACTACGTGGCCAGGCGGGACGCGGCCGCCGAGGAGGAGGGCCTGGAGCCGCTCCCGCGCGACATGCAGAGCACCGGAGGCATGCCGAAGCGGGTCAAGTGCCTGCACGCGCTCGTCGCGCACGAGCTGGCGGCGCCCGGTGCCAACCCGATCGGCAGGGAGGCGCTGGACGCACTCCCCGAGTGGTGGAGTGACGGACCATGCGTGTAGCCGCCGTCGACTGCGGCACCAACTCCGTACGCCTGCTCATCGCGGACGTCGGCGACGACCTCATCGACGACGTCGAGCGGCGGATGGAGATCGTCCGCCTCGGGCAGGGCGTCGACCGGACCGGCCGGCTGGCCCCCGACGCCCTGGAGCGCACGTTCAAGGCCATGCGCGGCTACCAGGAGCTCATCGAGCGCCACGACGCGAGCGCCACCCGCGTCGTGGCGACCAGCGCGACCAGGGACGCGGCCAACCGCGAGGACTTCGTGGCCGGGGTGCGCGAGATCTTCGGGGTCGAGCCCGAGGTCGTGTCCGGGGCCGAGGAGGCCGAGCTGTCGTTCACCGGGGCGACGAGGGGCCTGGTGCGGCTGTCGCCGGAGACCGGGGTGCCCCAGGGCCCGCTGCCTCCCTACCTGGTGGTGGACATCGGCGGGGGGTCCACCGAATTCGTGGTGGGCGAGTCGCACGCCGAGGCGGCGCTGTCGGTGGACATCGGTTGCGTGCGGCTGACCGAGCGGCATCTCAAGGACGCGGGCGACCCGCCGTCCGCGCCGGCGCTGGAGGCCGTGGTGGCCGACATCGAGGCGGCGCTGGACCGGGTGGAGGCGGAGGTCCCGGTGCGCCGGGCGCACACGCTCGTGGGCCTGGCCGGCTCGGTGACGACGGTCGCGGGCATCGCGCTCGCGCTGCCCGCGTACGAGCCGGAGCGCATCCACCACGCGCGCCTGTCGGCCGAGCAGGTGCACGAGGTGACGCGGCGGCTGCTCGGGATGACGCACGGTGAGCGGGCCGCGCTGCCGGTGATGCATCCGGGCCGCGTCGATGTCATCGGGGCGGGCGCGCTCATTCTGGACCGAATCGTCCGCCGTTTTGCGTTTTCGCAGGTCGTCGTGAGCGAGCACGACATCCTGGACGGTATTGCCTGGTCGCTTGCCCGGTAGGTGTCGCGAAATACGGACATTCCGGATCTTCGTCCGTGTTGAGTGTGCAATCATATTTGTGCTTAGGTAAAGGAGCATTACGGGGGCTTTGCCATATTGCCGTGCACGGAAAGTGTCGGCGTGGCGACCGTTCCCGAGCGCGTCCTTTTCCCTCATACGGAATGGAGCACTCTCACCATGAAGTTCTCTGGGTTAGCCGCACGCAGGGCGGCGGCGTTCGGCGCGTCGGCCGCGGTGCTCGCCACCCTGACCGCCGGGCTCGTCGCGGGTCCCGCGCAGGCGGCCACGGCCGGCAAGACCGGTGTCAAGGTCTCGGCGACCGCGCCCAAGGCCAAGCCGGGCACGTACGAAGGCGACTGTCCCGTCAAGGTCAACTTCTCGGCGAAGATCAAGGTGTCCGTCAAGGGCAAGACCGAGCTGGCCTACCGCTGGCTGCACGGCGACGGGTCCAAGAGCAAGGTCAGCGTGGTCAAGCTCAAGGGCAAGGGCACCAAGACGGTCACCGTCCGGCAGTCGGTCACCTTCAAGGAGGACGTGAAGGGCTGGGAGGCCATTCAGGTCCTCTCCCCGAAGAAGTACGTCACCAAGAAGGGCTACTTCTCCGTCTCCTGCGCCCAGCCGGAGAGGGAGCCGAAGGTAGACATCCACCTCCCGGGCACCCCGTCGGTGTCCGCGAGCGCCTGGGCCAACCCCGACTCCTACGTCGGTGTCTGCAGCCCCGGCAACAAGATCGGCTTCACCGGCCTGATCAAGGCGAACCGCCCGACCTGGGTCAAGTACCGCTGGGTGCTCAACGGTGACGTCGTCGACTACGGCAAGGTGAAGGTCCGCCACGCCGCCAAGGTCGGCTTCGGCTTCTCGCCGCGCGAGAGCCACCGTGGCTGGGCGCAGCTCCAGATCCTCGGCCCCGACCGCGCCTGGTCCAACCGGGCCTCGTACTCGGTCTGGTGCAAGGACCCGGCTCCCGCTCCGGTGAGCAAGGTCGCGGTGTCCGGTCTGGTGACCGCCACCAACCACGACGGGTGCAAGCTGGGCGCGCACGCCACGGTCAGCACCACCGGCTCGGCCAAGGTCTCCTGGACCTGGCGGGTGAACGGTGTCTCCGTGTCCTCCGGCGAGTCGTTCTTCCGCGGCTCCGAGTCGCGGACGGTCACGCTGCCCGAGAGCGCGCTGATCGGTGAGGCGACCAAGGGCGGCAAGGTCAGCCTGACGGTGAGCGGCCCGCACAACACCGAGTCGATCTTCCAGTCGTACGCGGCCTGCAAGGTCGTGACGACGCAGGCGCCCGCGACGGACGCTCCGGCTCCGTCCACCGCCGCCTGATCGAAGGGTTCGACAGGAACGTACGGACCGGGTGGCGCCTCGTGCGCCACCCGGTTTCTCGTTTGCCACTACTACGCTTTGCGCAGTAGTGTGCATGGCGTGGACAGCAGCCAGCTCCTCAAGGGTGTGCTCGACCTGGCCGTCCTGGCGGTGCTCGACGAGCGCGACGGCTACGGCTACGACGTCGTGCGCAGGCTCAGGGAGGCGGGCCTCGTGGAGGTCGGCGACGCCTCCGTGTACGGCACCCTGCGCCGCCTCTACAAGGCCGGCGCCCTGACCTCCTACGTGATGGCCTCCGACGAGGGGCCGCACCGCAAGTACTACGGGCTCAACGAGGCCGGCAGAGACATGTACGCCGCCCAGTCCAGGACCTGGCACTCGTTCGTGGCCACCATGGCATCCCTGCTGAAGGAGGGACGAGAATGACTCCCGCCCAGTACGCCCGGGCCGTACGCGAGGCCGTGGGCGACCACCCCGACCGCGAGGAACTGCTGGAGGACCTGGACGACCATCTGGCCGAGATCGCGGCCGAGTCGCCCGGCCTGCCGCTGGAGGACCGGCTGGGTCCGCCCGCCCGCTACGCCGAGGAGCTGATGGCCGCCTACGGGGGCCGCGCGCAGAGCCGGCGGACCCGCGGGTTCCGGCCGCGTGCCTGGGCGGCGCGGGCGCACGCGGCCCTGCTGCGCCACGGGCCGTACCGGACCGTCGCGGACTTCCTGCCGGAGCTGCGGCCCGGCTGGTGGGTGCTGCGCGGCTACCTGCTGGCGATGCTGCTGGTGTCGCTCTACGGCTACCGGCGCGCCGTGCCCGAGAACCCGGCCGACTGGGCGGTGGTGGCGGCGCTGGTGTGGGCGTCGGTGTGGCTCGGCCGGCGGCGCGGGGGCCGGCCGGCCGTCCTGCTCGCCGGCGGGGTCAACGCGCTCGCCGCGCTCGCGCTGTTCGCGGGACTGGTCGCGGTCAAGCCGCTCGACCACGAGCCGGCGCCCGTCGCCCACGACGCCCCCATCAGCAGGAGCGTGGTCCTCGTGGACTCGCAGTCCTCCGGCCTGGCCAACATCCGGCCGTACGCCAAGGACGGCACCCCGCTCACCGACGTCTACCTCTACGACCAGGACGGCAACCCCGTCATCACCGACCCGGCGAGCCAGGGCTACACCGTCGACCGCTCGTGCGGCGAGCCGGTGCTCAACCGCTATCCGCTGCCGCTCAAGAAGGAGAGCTTCGAGGCGGAGCCCACGCCCTCGGAGACCCCCGCCGCCTGCCCCACCGCGAACCCGACAGTGAGCCCGACAGTGAGCCCGGCCGTCACGCCGGGTGCGGAGCGCGCCAAGTGATCGGGCACCATCGGTGTCATGAGCTTCGTACCACCGGGCACCGGCTGGCCGGGCGATCCGGCCACCGCTGACACCCCCGTCGCCCACGACCCCGCCGACGTACGCCGCCTCGCCGCGGGCAGCGACGACCTCGCGGAGCTCACCGCAAGGCAGTCGGTGTGCCGGGCCTGCCCCCGCCTGGTGGAGTGGCGGGAGGAGGTGGCCACGGTGAAGCGGCGCGCGTTCGCCGGCGAGACGTACTGGGGCCGTCCCGTTCCCGGATGGGGAGCGGAGCGGCCGCGCGTCCTGCTGGTCGGCCTGGCCCCGGCCGCGCACGGCGGCAACCGCACCGGCCGGATCTTCACCGGCGACCGCAGCGGCGACTGGCTGTTCGCCTCGCTGTACCGCGCCGGGCTGGCGGAGCGGGAGACCAGCACGTACGCGGGCGACGGCCAGCGGCTCATCGACACGCGCGTGGTGGCCTCGGTCCGCTGCGCGCCCCCCGCGAACAAGCCCACGCCGGAGGAGAAGGCCGCCTGCTTCCCGTGGATGGCGCGGGAGCTGGCGCTGGTGGCGCCGTACGTGCGGGTGGTGGTGGCGCTCGGCGGCTACGCCTGGCAGGCCATGTGGCCGGCGCTCAGGGAGGCGGGCTACGAGCTGCCGCGCAGCCGTCCGCCGTTCGGGCACGGCGCGGAGGTGGAGGTCCGGCACGGTGGCGCGCCGGTCACCCTGCTCGGCTGCTACCACCCGAGCCAGCAGAACACCTTCACCGGCCGGGTCACCGCCCAGATGCTGGACTCGATCTTCGAGAAGGCCAGGTCGATGGCAGTGTGATACGTCCCACCACGCCGGGATTGGCTTCTTCTGAAGCCCTTGACGTAGCCTTGTGAATGCTTTCACAAGCATCACGAGGGATGGGGCCTCAAGATGGACAAGCACATTCTCATCGTCGGCGGCGGCTACGTCGGCCTCTACACAGCGCTCCGGCTGCAGCGCAAGCTCGCTCGCGAGCTGCGCGGCGGCGACGTGCGCATCACGATCATCGATCCCCAGTCCTACATGACGTACCAGCCGTTCCTCCCGGAGGCGGCGGCCGGCAACCTCTCGCCCCGGCACCTGGTGGCGCCGCTGCGGAGGGTCCTGCCGAAGGTGCGCATCCTCAACGGCATCGTCACCACCGTCAAGCACGGCGACCGCGTGGTGACCTTCCAGCCGGCCGAGGGCGAGCCGCGCCAGATCGCCTACGACGTGCTCGTCATGGCCGCCGGCTCCATCTCCCGCACGCTGCCCATCCCCGGCCTGACCGACATCGGCATCGGCTTCAAGACCGTCGGCGAGGCCATCGCGCTGCGCAACCGGGTGCTGCACCTGCTGGACGTGGCCGAGTCGACCGAGGACCCCGAGGTGCGGCACAGGGCGCTGACGTTCGTGGTGGTCGGCGCGGGCTTCGCGGGCGTGGAGGCGCTGGCCGAGCTGGAGGACATGGCCAAGGACTCCGTGCGCTACTACCGCAACATCAAGCCCTCGGACATCCGCTGGGTGCTCGTCGAGGCGACCGACCGGGTGCTGCCCGAGGTGGGCCCCGAGATGGGCAGATGGACGCTGGAGCAGCTTCGCGAGCGCGGCATCGACGTCCGGCTGGAGACCCGCCTGATGTCCTGCGAGGGCGGGCACGTGGTGCTCTCCGACGGCGCCGAGTTCGACGCCGAGACCCTCGTGTGGACGGCGGGCGTCAAGCCCAGCCCGGTCGTCAACGACAGTGACCTGCCGCTCGACGAGCGCGGCCGGATCAAGACCACCTCGCTGCTGACCGTCCACGCCAGCCCGGGCGCCTTCGCGGCCGGCGACGCGGCGGGCGTGCCGGACGTCACCAACCCCGGGCAGTACTGCGCGCCGAACGCCCAGCACGCGGTGCGCCAGGCCAAGGTGCTGGCCGACAACATCGTCCGCCACCTACGCGGGCACGAACTGGTTGAATACCGTCACAAGTATGTCGGATCGGTCGCCGGTCTCGGCCTGCATCAGGGCGTCGCCAACGTCTATGGCGTCAAGCTTCGCGGATTCCCTGCGTGGTTCATGCACCGCACCTACCATCTGTCGCGGGTGCCGACGCTGAACCGCAAGGTCCGCGTCGTCGTCGATTGGACCCTGGCCCTGTTCTTCAAGCGCGAGACGATCTCCCTCGGTGAGATGGAGCACCCGCGCGAGGGCTTCAGGGCAGCCGTCGCGACGATGCGCCGCTAGCCCGGGAGAACGGCAGACGCCCCGGCCCGCATGGCCGGGGCGTTCCGGCACCCCTGGCGCAAGCGGAAGGGGTGGCACCAGTGGGGCTCTCGGCGGTGACCGTGCTCGGCGTGGACAGGCCCGGCGTGATCGCCGCCGTCACGGGTTCGCTCGCCGACTGCGGAGCGAACATCCAGGACTCCACCATGACGCTGCTCGGCGGGCACGTGGCCATGATGCTCCTGGTCTCCGGCGACCTCGACGGCGACGAGCTGCTCAAGCGGCTGCGGACCTCCGACCTGGTGGTGACCGCCTCCGCCATCGAGGCCCGCCGGCACTTCTGCGAGGAAGGCGACGGGCTCGGCTACGTCCTCACCGTCCACGGGCCGGACCGGACCGGGATCGTCTCGGCCGTCAGCGCCGTGCTCGCCGCCGACGGCGGCAACATCACCGGCATGAGCACGCGGCTCACCGGGCGCCTCTACGTGCTCATCGCCGACGTCGAACTGCCGAAGGAGGTGGACGTGGCGGCCCTCATGCGCAGGCTCGCGGCCGTCGGGGCCGGGCTCGACGCCGAGATCACCTTCCGCCCGGTCAAACCGGACCTGTCGTGACCGGCCTGACGGCTGCGTCAGGGCTCGCGGCCCCTCAGATCGGCCTCAGCCGCCGTCCCGTCGCCTCCGGCACCAGGATCGACCCCCGGAGCCGTTCGTACGCCGGAGAAGGCGTTCTGGCCGATCCGCGCCTCGTCGGGGCCGCGCGTTGAGATCATGGGCGTGAGGGGCGCGCCTCGATCGCCGGCCTCACGGCGGACGTCCTGCGCGCCACGCGAATCATCCACATGCGCATTTGCCAGGCACCGGGGAGGCCGCCACCATCGAAGCCGATGCCTTCGAAGCTTGCTGCATTCGCCACCAACTGGACCATCTGGACGGTCTACTCTTCTTGGACAGAGTGCCAGGAGCGCTATCACTTCACATCGAACTTCACAGTTGTGACGCTTGATGCGAAGTTGTGCTCCTCGGAAGCATGGTCCGTTTCGTATGATTGCGGCGCCCCCGTAGCCCAATGGCAGAGGCAAACCCCTTAAAAGGGTTGACGTGCGGGTTCGAATCCCGCCGGGGGCACCTGCTTCTACCATTGGAAATACGTTTTTCGGCACGTGGGATGACCTTGGGAACTCCGGGCGGGCCACGTTCGTTGTCAACGCTGCCGAAGTCCCCCACGAACCCCGATCTGAGCGCGAGTTGACCAAGGTGCCGCCAGGCCCCGTAGGCTCGGCGACACAGGAGGCATCGATGGAGAGCAAGAACCCCGTTTTCAGCAGGACCCGCCGCCAGGCGGGAGCATGGTCAGGGCCGGCCCCGTCTCCTGACATGCTGCAGAACATGTACGACTCCCCGTCGTACGCACCCCCGAGCCGGCCCGCGTTCCGCACCATGACCCTCGACGACGTGGTGGTGCGCGGGTTCCTGACCCTGGGCACGCTGATCCTCGCCGCGGCGGCGGCCTGGGTGCTCAACGTGCCGCCCGTGTTCGCGATCGTCGGCGCGGTCGTGGCGCTGGTCCTTGGCCTGATCGCCTCGTTCACGCAGAGCACCAACCCGGCGCTCATCCTGGGCTACGCCTTCTTCGAGGGCATCTTCCTGGGCAAGATCAGCCAGCTTTTCGAGGGCGCCATCAGCGGCATCGTGCTGCAGGCGGTGCTCGGCACGGCCTTCGCCTTCGGCGCCGTGCTGACCGTCTACGCGCTGCGGGTCGTGCGGGTGACGCCCAAGCTGGTGAAGTTCACGATCGCGGCCGCCATGGCGGCCCTGGGCCTCGTGCTGGTCAACCTGCTGGTCGGCATCTTCAACGGCGTCGGCCTCGGGCTGCGCACCGACAGCCCCATCGGCTGGGCGTTCAGCATCGTCATGATCCTGATCGGCTGCTTCTTCCTGCTGCTCGACTTCGACTCGGTCGAGCAGGGCGTCCGCCAGGGCGCGCCGGAGAAGTTCGCCTGGCAGTGCGCGTTCGGCCTGACGCTGAGCCTCGTCTGGATCTACCTGGAGGTTCTGCGCTTCGTCAGCTATTTCAGCGACGGTGACTGAGCGTAGACATCCGCGTCACCTCCGAGGGCTCCGCGTTCACGCGGGGCCCTCTCTTTGTGCGACCGAAAATCTACGTGCCGTCACGGATTCCAGGCAGCCAGGGGGCTTGCCTTTCGCAGGATGGTGTTGCAGTGTCAAGCAAAGGACCTTAATCCGCGGAGGTGCCCATGTCCTTGAACCACTCACCGGAGACGCAGACGAAGCTGATCGCAAGGGTCCCCACGATAACGGGACGCGAACTCCCCGAGTGGTTCCAAGCCATCGACAACGGCCCGGCCTTCCTCAGGTGTGCCGAGCGGGCCAACTGGCTCGCCGACGAGCACGGGCTGACCCACGGCTACGCCGCCGCGATCGTCCACGAGCACGAGCGGCACCGCCGTAACCGGATGGGCTTCATCTAGGCCCGCCACCGACCCGCGCCCGTGCCGCAAGCGCGGGCGCGTCGTCATGCGTCACCATGAGGTCATGGACCTCGACAAGGCAGTGGCCTTCCTCCGCGGCAATCACAACGCCGTCCTGCTCACCCGGCATCGCGATGGGCGCCCGCAGATGTCGCCGGTGACGGTCGGCGTGCAGGGGCCGTACATCGTCGTCAGCACGCGCGAGACGGCGTTCAAGACCCGCAACGTGCGGCACGACCCCAACGTGTCGCTGTGCGCCTTCACGAGCGCCTTCTACGGCCAGTGGATCCAGGTCGACGGCACCGCCGAGGTCATCTCCCTGCCCGAGGCCATGGAGCCGCTGGTCGACTACTACCGCGACATCTCGGGCGAGCATCCCGACTGGGAGGACTACCGCGCCGCCATGGTCCGCGAGCGGCGCGTCCTGCTGCGCATCACGCCGGTCCACGCCGGCCCCGACCGGTCGGGCTGACCGGCCCCGGCCGCCGCGGCCCGGCGCCCGGCCCGCCGGGGCCGGGCGCCGGGGTCCGCGCGTCAGCTCAGGCGCTCCAGGAGCATGGCCATGCCCTGGCCGCCGCCCACGCACATCGTCTCCAGGCCGATGGTCTTGTCGCGGTGCTGGAGGCCGTTGATGAGCGTGGAGGTGATGCGGGCGCCGGTCATGCCGAACGGGTGACCGACCGCGATGGCCCCGCCGTTGACGTTGAGCCGGTCGAGGTCGATGCCCAGCTCCTGGTAGGACGGGATGACCTGCGCGGCGAACGCCTCGTTGATCTCGACCAGGTCGACGTCCTCGATGGCCATCCCGGCCCGCGCCAGCGCCTGCCGCGAGGCGTCCACCGGGCCGAGGCCCATGATCTCCGGCGACAGCCCCGAGACGCCGGTGGAGATGATGCGGGCCAGCGGCGTGATGCCCAGCTCGGCCGCCTTGACGTCACTCATGATCACCACGGCGGCGGCGCCGTCGTTGAGCGGGCAGCAGTTGCCCGCCGTGACCGTGCCGTCCGGGCGGAAGACCGGCTGGAGGCCGGCGACCTTCTCGTACGTGGTGCCAGGCCGGGGCCCGTCGTCCTGGCTCACCACGGTGCCGTCGGGCAGCGTGACGGGCGTGATGTCCTTGGCCCAGAAACCGTCGGCCAGCGCCTTCTCGGCGAGGTTCTGGGAGCGCACGCCGAACTCGTCCTGCTCCTGGCGGCTGACCCCGCGGAGCTGGGCGACGTTCTCGGCGGTCTGGCCCATCGCGATGTAGACGTCGGGCACGTCGCCGTCCTCGCGCGGGTCGTGCCAGGTCTTGCCGCCCTCGGTGTAGGACTTGGTGCGGGCCAGCGCGTCCAGGAAGAGCGGGTTGTGCGTGTCGGGCAGCGAGTCGGAGTTGCCCTTGACGAAGCGCGAGACGGTCTCCACGCCCGCGGAGACGAACACGTCGCCCTCGCCCGCCTTGATGGCGTGGAAGGCCATGCGGGTGGTCTGGAGCGACGAGGAGCAGTAGCGGGTCACGGTGGTGCCCGGCACGTCGTCGAGCCCGAGCAGCACCGCCACCACCCGGGCCAGGTTGAAGCCCTGCTCGCCGCCGGGCAGGCCGCAGCCCAGCATGATGTCGTCGATGGTGTGCGGATCGAGCTGGGGCACCTTGGCCAGGGCCGCCTGGATCATCTGCACGGTCAGGTCGTCGGGCCTGATGTCCTTGAGCGACCCCTTGAAGGCTCGTCCGATGGGCGAACGCGCGGTTGCGACGATGACTGCCTCGGGCATGGCCCCTCCTCTGTCGGCGGCTAATAGTAGAACTATATTCCAGTTCTTCGCGCAAGCCTCGCCGCCCCCGGAGAAGGACTTACCCGTACATGCCCGGCGCGCTCTCGGTGTTGTCGTTCACCGCGTGCAGGGCCCCCTTCTCGTCGCGCCACAGCCGCCAGCCCGCCATGCTGCCGGTGAACCACGCCGGGGGCGGGCCCGCCGGGGTGACCCGCCTGCCGGTGGCGAGGTCGTACTCGCAGACGGCCGCCGTCGCGTAGAAGCCGGGCGGCTGGCCCTTCAACGGCAGCGGCTTGGGGTCGGTGACGCAGAAGGACCAGCTCCGCTCCTCCTCCACCGGAGCCGACCGGCCCGAGGCCAGGTCATAGACCGAGCCCTTGGCGCCGTGGGTGAGGAAGCCCAGTTTGTCCATGCGGTCGGGGAAGGCCAGCCACCAGCCGGAGCCGGGCACGTCGGCGGCGCCGACCTGCCCCATCACCCGCCCCGACGTCGGGTCGAGCCGGGCGAAGCCGCCGTAGGCGCCCTGGCGGTCCACCGGCCGCACGACGGGGGCGTAGCCGGGGTTGCCGCTCGGGTAGACGCGCACGACCGACGGGCGGATCCAGTTGATCGTGCCGTCGGCCCTCCGCAGCGAGAACAGGCCGAACGTGGACAGCCGCCTGGTCTCTGGGTCGGTGTAGGGGGCGACGTAGCCGACCAGGTCGTCGCCCGCCGCGCCGAACGCCCAGCCGCCCGACAGGTCGACGCCCGGCCCGAGCGCCTGCTCGATCGGCTGCTGCCACTGCAGCTTGCCGGTCTTGAGCTCGTACGACTCCACCATCGGGTCGTCCGACAGCCGCAGCAGCAGCACCCGCGTCCGGTCGGACCACTCGACCTCCGAGATGCCCGGCAGCTTCCACAGTGGCTTGCCGCTGGCCGGGTCGAGCACCACCGTGCGGGCCGTGGCCAGCGCGGTGTGCTCCGACAGGCAGACGTAGGGCCCGCAGCGCTGCGGCCCGAACGAGGAGTGCACCGGCCGGGTCCACTTCTGCACGCCGGAGTGCGCGTCGCGGGCCACCAGAGTGGCGTTCCACCGGCCCTTGCGCGCCGGGTCGAGCGCCACCACCACGCCCTCGCCGCCGCCGGTCTCGACGATCGCGGGAGCCGAGACGCCCATGCCGGGCAGGCGGCCGGCCATCGTGGCCGGATAGCCCCACAGCCGCCGGCCGTCGCGCAGCCGGACGGCCACCGTCTCCAGGGAGCCGTCGGGCTTCATCGAGGTCGTGGTCACCACCCCGGCCGCCTCGGCCAGCCGGCTGACGACGTTGACCTGCGTGTTGTGCCAGGTGGGGAAGGCGGGGGTGGTGGCCGCGTCGCTGCCGGCGCACCCGGCGACGGCGAAAGTTCCTGCCAACAGGGCGACGGACGGCTTCCAGAGGGGCCGGAGCACGGGCGATACCCTCCAAGGGGACGAGGAGTGACGGCTCGGGCGCGGAAGGTCACCGGTGCGGGGCGCGGTCGAGGACACGCCACGCCGGAACGGGGGCGGACCGGCCGCGGGCCGAGCCGCTCGACGGGCCTGAACCGGGGGGTCAGGCGTCGTTGAGCTGCTCGCCGAGCCTCCGGCGGAACAACGCGGCCCACTTGCCGTGCAGCCCCGTCGCCCGCCCGTCGACCCGGGTCGCGGTGACCTCGGTGCCGGGCTCCTCCGCGGCCGTGGCCGCCGCGAGGTAGATCGGTTGCAGTTCTTCGCGGCGCGCGGGGCGCGGCTCAGGCCACAACCCCAACGCAGCGCACACCGACGGTAGCACCACGTAAGCGGCCTGCGCGTAACCTCGGGCAGATGGATGGAAACGATCCGGTCCGAACATCTCTGTCGGATTTGTAGCGAACTCGGGGCCGAGCGTGTCGGCGAAGGCCACCGTACGGCCGCCCGCGTCCACCACCGCCACCGTCTGGGCCGCCGCGAGCTGCCGGCTCCACCGCCGGGTCACCCAGCGCAGCGGCTGCGCGATGGGCCGTACCGTGCCCAGGTCGGGGCAGGTGCCCACGATCACCTCGACGCCCGCCTCGCGCAGCCGGCGCACCGACTTGGTCAGGTGGCGCACGGCGACCGCCGGAGGCGTCTGGGTGATGATGTCGTTGGCCCCCACGAAGATCACCGCCAGGTGCGGCTCCATGGCGAGCGCCCGGTCCACCTGCTCGCCCAGCTCCGCCGACGACGCGCCCGAGCGGCCCGCCACGAGCAGCCGCACCGGGCGCTCGGACACCGCGGCCAGGCCGTTGGCGAGCAGCACGCCGGGCGTCTGGGCCGGATCCGTCATGCCGAGGCCCACCGACGTGGAGTCGCCCAGCATCGCCAGCTTGATCGCCTCGCCGGGGAACATGCCGTACGTGCCGTCGGAAGGGGGCCCGTCCATGCCGTGCGGGCGGCCGATGGCCTTGCGCGCCAGCAGTCCCTCGGCGACCAGCAGCCCGTACGCCGTCGCACCCAAGGCCGTCAGCCCGCCCCCTCCGAGCGCCGCCGCGGTGGCGATCCTACGTGCGGCGCGCGCCATCCCAGCTGCCCAGACCACGTACGTCCCTCCCTGGTCGAACTCGGCGGTAGCGTTTGCTAGGAAACTAGCCGAGGGCCTGCCATCCCGACCGGATCTCGGCCTTTCGATAGCTGATCAAGCTTTGGCAAAGAAGGTGAACACCTCGGTGCGCGTTTACGATTCCCTGGTCGACCTCATAGGGAACACCCCGCTCGTCCGCCTGCACAAGGTGAGCGCGGGCCTGCCGGCCCAGGTGCTCGCCAAAGTCGAGTACTTCAACCCGGGCGGATCCGTGAAGGACCGCATCGCGGTCCGCATGATCGAGGCCGCCGAGAAGTCGGGCGCCCTGCGCCCCGGCGGGGTCATCGTCGAGCCGACCTCCGGCAACACCGGGGTGGGGCTCGCCATCGTGGCCCAGCAGAGGGGTTACCGGTGCCTGTTCGTGGTGCCGGACAAGGTCGCCCAGGACAAGATCGCGGTGCTGCGGGCGTACGGGGCCGAGGTCGTGGTCTGCCCGACCGCCGTCCCGCCCGACCACCCCGACTCCTACTACTCGGTCTCCGACCGGCTGGCCCGCGAGGTGCCCAACGCCTGGAAGCCCGACCAGTACTCCAACCCCGAGAACCGGGAGTCCCACTTCCACTCCACGGGCCCCGAGATCTGGGCCGACACCGAGGGCGGCATCACCCACTTCGTCGCCGGCATCGGCACCGGCGGCACGATCAGCGGCACGGGCCGCTACCTCAAGGAGATATCCGGCGGCCGGGTGCGCGTCGTCGGGGCCGACCCCGAGGGCTCGGTCTACTCCGGCGGCAGCGGGCGCCCCTACCTCGTGGAGGGCGTCGGCGAGGACATCTGGCCGGCCACGTACGACACCACGATCTGCGACGAGATCATCGCGGTCTCCGACAAGGACTCCTTCACCATGACCCGCCGCCTCGCCCGGGAGGAAGGGCTGCTGGTCGGCGGGTCGTGCGGCATGGCCGTCGTCGCGGCGCTCCAGGTGGCGGCGCGGGCCAAGGAGGGCGACACGGTCGTCGTGCTGCTGCCCGACGGCGGCCGCGGCTACCTGTCGAAGATCTTCAACGACGACTGGATGGCCGACTACGGCTTCCTCACGACCAGCTCCGACGAGGGCCTGGTCGGCGACGTGCTGGCGCGCAAGGGGCCGGGCCTGCCGGAGTTCGTGCACGCCCACCCGCACGAGACGGTCGGCACGGCCATCTCGATCATGCGCGAGTACAGCGTGTCCCAGCTCCCGGTCATGAAGGAGGAGCCGCCGGTCATGGCGGCCGAGGTCGTCGGCTCCATCGTCGAGCGCGACCTCCTCGAAGCCCTCTACCACGGCAGGCTCTCCTCCGACGACCCGATCGCCGACCACATGTCCGCGCCGCTACCCACGATCGGCAGTGGTGAACCTGTGGCGCGTGCGGTGGAAGCGCTGGAGAAGGCGGACGCGGCGGTCGTGCTGGAGGACGGCAAGCCGTCCGGGCTGATCACCCGGCAGGACCTGCTCGCCTTCCTGGCCAACCACTGATCCCGCTCCCTGACGGCCCGGCGCCGGCTAGGCGTGCGCGCCGGTGGCCGGCGTGAGACGGACCGTCCAGCCGTCGCCGACATGGTGCAGCACGGCGGACAGCCGGTCGAGACCTGGGCTGCCCTGGGTCCGCCACTGGGCGGCCCAGGCGGCGAGGAGGTCGATGGCGCTGTCGTCTCCGGCGGCGGTCTGCCGTTCGGCGTCGGAGGGCGTGATGAGAGCGATCCCGGTGGGGGTGGAGGCGCCGATGCGCCACAGCGGGTCGCCGAGCGCGGCCGTGGTCAGGGCGTCGGGCCTGGTGGCCAACAGGAAGGCGTAGAAGCCGGCCGGGTCCTCCCCCCTGTCCAGTGGGCCGCCGGCCTGGCGGCCGTCTGTCCGGAGCTGCCGGAGCAGCCGCCGCCCGGTGTCGCCGCCCCCGTTGCGCAGCCAGGTCGCCGACAGCCACCGCGGCCGTCCGTCTTCGTCGTGGACCAGGGCGTCGACGTCGCGGGGCGGCACGAGCCACTGGTCCAGGACGTACGGGGTGGCCTCGACGAACCCGGCCCGCAGCAGCCGGTCGGTGGTGAGCGTTGGGTCCTGCGCGCCGCGGCGGCACCGTACCACGAGGACAGTCTTGGCCAGGTCCGTCACCTGGACCGGCGTGACCACGATCGCCCCGGGCGCAGCGTGGCGCGTCCACGCTCCGGGGATGCGTTCCGGGCTGGTCCAGGCGATGACGCGGTCGACCTGCCCGCCGCCGGTGGTCGTGCCGTCGGTGGCGTGCAGGGTGACGTTGGTGCGGCCGTCAGCGCGCAGCCGACGCCCGGCGCGGCCGGTGAGGGCCGGGTCGATGTCGACGGAGATGACGCTGCCGGTCTCGCCGACCAGGCGGGACAGCAGCGCGGTGGAGTAGCCGGACCCCGTGCCGATCTCCAGGACGCGCTGGCCGGGCTCCACCTGGAGCAGGTCCAGCATGGTGGCGATGATGCCGCGGTCGGAGGTCTGCGGCAGCAGGGAGCCGTCGTCCTCCATCGTGTAGTGGGTTTCGGAGATCTGGTCGAGCGCGTTCTGGACGGCTGGGCTGATGGTCGTCGCGGTGGCCACGGCGGTTCCCCCTCGTTGGCAAGTCATATGCGGAGCAACAGGTGATAGGGCCGGTCGGGGTGGTACGGCTCGCCTGAGGCTCCGGAGGTGGTCTCGATCCAGGCGTGCGCGGCGTAGGGCTGCGTGCGCGCCCCGATGCACACGTGCACGCGCCGGCCCCGGACCGCCGCGGTCAGCATGGCGGCCACGGCGTTCTCCAGGCAGGCGGCCCGCCCTGGCATCCAGTGTCCTGCCCAGCGGGCCGCCTCGGCGGCGATCCGTGCTTGTGTCGGAGTGGCGGCGTGCCGGCACCACCGGCCGACCATGCCGAGCACCCGGGACAGGAGACGGAACGGGAGCCGGATCAGGGCGGCGGCGAGCAGGTGCGCGATCACCGCCGAGAGCCGGTGGGCGAGAGTGAGCCGATGCTCAAGCGGGGGAAGGGCCATATGGCTGGTCATGGCCGCTCCTGCAGCAGCCCGTGCCCGGTGAGCACGGCGAGGTGGGATTCGGCGTCTCGCTGGGCGGTGGCAGGGTCGATGGAGAAGGCCGCGAGCAGGGCCCTGGCCGCGATGGCCGCGGCTGCGGTGACCTCGGTGCCGTCGGCCACGGCATGCCAGATTACGGCGGCGGCGGGATTGAGACCGTAGAAGCGGTCCCGATGGGCGTCCATCAGGACCGCTCCCTGATCGTCGGCGGGGGTGCGGCGGATGCCTTCACGGGCGTGCAGGACGGGCATGTTCAGGCTCCTGACGTTCGAGCGAGGAGGCGGGGCCCCACAGGCGGGGGCGCGGCTGGGCGAGCTGGCGTAGCCAGAGCTCCGCGGCGAGCACGTCGCACACCGCGGCCATCGGGCCGTCGGCGCCGTCCAGCAGACGGCCGACCGCATGGCGGGCGGGCGCGGCTTCGATCAGGCCGAGCGCGGCTAACCGGGGTTCCTCCAGCAGGTCACGCACGTCCGGCGCGGCATGGCGAAGACCGGAATACAGGCAGGCGGTGAAGGACGCCTTGGTCCGGCGGGACAACAGTTGTGCCGGCACCAGCCCCGCCAGCGCGGCCCTCAGCAGTGGTTTAGGGGTCTGGGCGGTGGTCCGTTCGGTGACGGAAACGGCGGAGCAGGCGGCGATGACCTGGTTGTCGAGGTACGGAGTGTGTACGTCCACCCCGAAACCTCGCCAACCTGCTTGTACGGCCTGGAGTCCGCGCCTGCCGCGCGCACCAGCCGGAGTGCTTCGGCATCGGCTCCGGCCTCAGGGAACAGATGCTCAGGCTGATGGCCAAGACCGTCGGCGATCAGCGACTCGATGCCGGCGGCGAGATCCACGCGGGCCTCCCGGGTCGCCCAGGCTGCAGCGGGGCTGAGACCGCACCAGCGCAGCGTGTCCTCCACGCCTCGCCGTGTCGGCAGGTCTCCGCCGCGCAGTTGCTCGGCGACGCCGGCCAGCGCCTGAGGGTAGCTGGTGCGGGCCATACGCAGCGCGGCCCTGATGACGGCGTAGGCGGGGCGGTGACGCAGCCGCGCCCATGCCGCCGCTTCTGTCAGGAAGCGCCCCGCGGTCGGCGGCCGGGCCAGGTCGGCCAGGTAGGCAAGGGAACCGGCAAGAACGCAGTCGCCGCCGTCGCCGGTCATGTGCAGCCCACCGGCCGCGGGTGCGAGCACGGCCTCATCGCGGGCCCACAGCAGTACGTCCTGGGCGGGCTCGTCCAGGAGCGGCGCCCGGTCCAGTGCGGTGAGCGGGAGCGCGTCCGGACCGGGTCTGATGACGATGTGCTTCAAGGCGGGTTCCGCCCGCACGCACAGCAGGGCATGGGTCAAGTCGTCCTCGCCGCCACCGACGGGGTCCACGTAGGTGATTGCGGGCAGAGGCGAGGTCCGGTAGCGCGCGGCCAGCAGAGCGAGGCTGGAAGAGTCGAGCCCTCCTGACAGGTCGCTGGACAGGCGCTCGGCCTGGTGCGCGCGCCTGCTGACCGCGGTCAGCAGCGCGTGCCGGAGTTGTTCGGCGCCTTCGGCGAAGGGCAGTCCGCCAAGGCGCACGTCCAGAGGTCGGTGGCACGGTTTCTGGCCCCTGAGCAGCACCATGTGGCCGGGCCGTGACCGGTTGATCGTGGCGAACGGCGACCGGTCGCCGGTGGCGTGCGTGAGGTCGGCGCCTATCAGGCGTGCTGCCAGCCAGCGCGGGTCGGGGTCGGCTCCGATGAGGTCGCCCAGTGGCAGCGGCGAGGAGCAGTAGGCGATGCCGCCCGCCCAGGGAGTGAAGAACAGTGGCCATGCTCCGGCGAGGTCCGGGACGACCAGGACGCCGTCGGCGCCGGTCCGTACGGTCACGAAGCTGCCGGGCAGGGCGGCCAACTGAGCCCAGTCGCCGGTGCGCGCCGCGCGCCTCAGCGTGCCGGTGAGTTCGGCGTCGTCGGCCAGGCAGGCGCCGAAAACTGCGATCTGCCAGTGCTCCATGGTCAGGGTGCGTAGCTCCCGGCCCCATTCTCCTGTTGCCCACAACGGTGGCCGGTTTGACAAGACGCGGCTTCCACGTGGGCGAGATGGTGCAGCGGCGTCCTGACCGGCGTGTGAATGAGAGAACCATCCGGCGTACCAGCGCATGATCTGTTCCTCCTCAAACCCGGCCTGCTACTGGCTGCACAGTGCGGCCGGCAGCAGGCCAAGGCGGTCAGTTGTAGTACTTCTTCTTGTCGGCGGTGTCGTGGCGGGCGCTGCCCAGGGTGATGGCGCGGACGCTGCCGAGGTCGACCAGGGTGGGCGTGGCGTAGGGCTGAGCGTGGTCGGGGTGGGAGGTGGTCTCGTCGTACATGGGATCTCCTTTCGGCCGGACCGGTGCGGCCCGTCACCTGCTACGACAGCCGATTCCCGGGAGTGCGGCGAGGATGTGCGCGCACCTCGCAAGATCGTTTGCATACCTCGCAAGTTACGCATCGTCATATCGCGATCACCTAGGGCGGCCAGGTGTCTCTGGGCTACGCTGAGGGTCCTCAGTTCAGGGCCGGTGACCTCGATGCTGGACACGCCGCACAGCCCCGCCCGTATCCCCGCCGCGCTGCTCGCCGCGGTGAGGGCCGCGGATTATCCCCTCGTCGTCCGACTGGCCCGCCGGCAGGCGGGCCTCACGCAGGAGCAGCTCGGGTCCGCGACCGGCTACTCGGCCGCGACCATCTCTCGCCTGGAGACCGGACGGCAGCCTTTGAACGACATCGCCACGTTGCGCCGCCTGGCTCAGTCCCTGGACATCCCCTGCCGGTGGCTGGGTCTGGCCGAGGAACAACTCTCCGGTCACCCGCTGCAGGGACGCACCGTCCGCGCGTTCACGAGCGCTGTCGTAGGACCAGAGCTTAGGGTGGTGCCTTCAGCGGCAGGGGAGGAACGAAACGTGAAGCGCCGCCACTTCCTCGGCGTGGCCGGACCCGCGCTGTTGAGTGCCACTGCCTCCAACACGGTCAGCGACACCATCTCCGACCGCCTGGAACGTCTTTTGACCGATGCCGGTACGGCCGCGCCGGCCAGCCTGGCCGCTCTAACCGCCGAGCTCGGAAAAGCCCGCGAGGCGTTCGCCGCCACCAGCTACGGCGCACTGTCGATCACGTTGCCGCCCCTCGTCCAAGCCGCCGAGACCACCGTCGCCGAAGTCGGCGGCCTTATGCGGGATCAGGCTCACGTGCTGCTCGCCGACGCCTACGTCCTGACGGCCATGCTCGCCACCAAGGTCCACACCGACGCCGTGGCGTGTGTCGCCGCCGACCGCGCCCTGCGGGCCGCCCGTGCCTCAGGAAACCTGTCCGCCGTAGCGGGGGCAGCGCGTCAGGTGGCTATCGCGATGCGACGGCAGGGCCGCCACGCCAGCGCCACTTCCCTGCTGGCCGACACCGCAGCCCGCCTGGGTGCCGGCACAGACCGGACGAACCCGACCGTGCTCGCCCGCTACATCGACCTGTTGTGCACCGCCGCTTACGCCAGCGCCCAGGGCGGTGAACAGCACGACGCCGAGGACTTCATCGGTGAGGCCGAACTCGCGGCCCGGCGGCTCGTCGTGACGCCTGCGATGCCCGGAGCCTCTATGCCGGCCACGGTAGCGGCCTACCGGATAAGCATCCACAACGCCTTGGGCGACCCGGCCATGTCCCTGACGGTGGCGCAGAAGGTGGACCCTCGGCGGCTGCCGTCGTCCGAACGGTACGCGCGCTACTGCATCGACACCGCCCGCGCCTGGCATGCCTTCGGTGATCGTGGCCGCGCTGTTCACGCGCTGCTCGCGGCCGAACGCGCCGGTCCGGAGGAGGTGCGCCGGCCATCGGTCATCGCGCTCATCTCGGCCATGCGGCACCAGCCCGGACGTGTCCCGCCCCTGCTGCATGAGCTGGCGGCGCGTACGCGGGCCGTCTAGCGCGTCGGGTCATGCCAGGGGGAACTCGGCGACGACCTCCCAGGCGCCCTCCCTGGAGGGGCCCGCGTGGAGCCTGCCGCCGAGGGCCTCCACCCGTTCGGCCATCCCGACCAGGCCGAAGCCGCCGCCCAGGCGGGACACCCGCGGGTCCGGGGCCGAGCCGAAGTTGCGCACCCGCAGCACCGCCGACCTTTCGTGGCGGCGCAGGTCCGCCTCCACCCAGGAGGTCCGCGTGGCGTGCTTGCGCACGTTGGTCAGCGCCTCCTGGAGCACCCGGTGCAGGGTCGTCATGACCTCGGGCTGCAGCGTGCGGTCGTCCAGGCCGGGGCCGATCTCGAAGGCGACCTTCGGCCCGTCGGCCGAGAAGCGGTCGGTCAGCATCCGCAGGTCGGCCAGGGTCGTGCCGGGCCGCCGGCCCGCCTCCTCCTCGGCGCGCAGCACGGTCACCATGCGCCGCATCGAGGTCAGCGCCTCCGTCCCGGCCTCGGCGATCGCGTCCAGCGCGGGCAGCACCGCCTCCGGGCTGGCCTCGGCCACCGTACGGGCGGCCTGCGCCTGGACCACGATCCCGGTGACGTGGTGGGCGACCAGGTCGTGGAGCTCCCTGGCCAGCTCCAGGCGTTCGGCCCTGCGTACCGAGTGGACGGCCTCCGTCCGCCGCTCCTGCTGGAAACGCAGGTAGCCGCCCACCCCCGCGGCCATCGACCAGCCGGCGAACAGCAGGAACGAGAACGCGAGCCCCGCCCCGTGGTAGTCGCGGCCCAGGGCCTCGGCCATGAGCACGATGAGCCCGGCGCAGGCCAGGGCGGCCGCCCGGCGTACCGGCTGGACGTGCCGCAGCACGCCGATGACGAGGATGAGCAGCGACCCGGTCTCCGCCATGCCGGGCACGCCGGCGAGATCCACGCTCCCGATGGCCACGGACGTGCAGAAGGACACGGCCAGCATGACGGCGAAGCCGTCGGGCCGGTGCCCGCGCCGCAGCGCCACCGCCGCGATGCCCACCACGCCGCACACCGGCACCAGCCACTGCAGGCCCCCGGTGGAGGCGGCGATCACCAGGTCGAGCATGAGCATCAGGCCGAGCCAGCCGAGCATCGCGAACTCGCTCAGCCGCCGCACCCAGTACAGGAGGCGTTTCGTCTCACCCACGCTCAGAGCCTAGGTCTCAAGTCGGACATTCCGTATCAACCGTTCGGCCGAGCGCGGCAGGGGCGGACCAGCCCTTCAGCGGAGGCGGCCGTCCGGGGGCGGAGCCGATGCTGGAGAGGTCGAAAGGGGACGGACATGGCCGTCATCGGATTCGCGTTGCTGGGGGCCGGGCTGGTCGTCGCGCTGCTGCTGGCGCTGGCGGACCCCGTGCTGATCTCCCGGTTCGAGGGGGAACCGGACGAGGCAGCCTGACCCCGGAGTCCGTTACCGTTGGCGTATGAGCAACGGTTTTGAAACTCTGGCCATCCACGCAGGTCAGGAGCCCGACCCGCTGACCGGCGCGGTCGTGCCGCCGATATATGCCACGTCCACCTACAAGCAGGACGGCGTGGGCGGCCTGCGTTCCGGATACGAGTACAGCCGCTCGGCCAACCCCACCCGCACCGCGCTGGAGGAGGCGCTGGCGGCCGTGGAGGGCGGGGCTCGCGGGCTGGCGTTCGCGTCGGGGCTGGCCGCGGAGGACACCTTCCTGCGTACGGTCTGCAAGCCGCAGGACCACGTGGTCATCCCCAACGACGCCTACGGCGGCACCTACCGGCTCTTCGCGAAGGTCCACCAGCGCTGGGACCTCCACTACGACCCGGTCCCGCTGCACGACCTCGACGCGGTGGCCGCCGCCATGACGCAGAAGACGCGGGTCGTCTGGGTCGAGACGCCGACCAACCCGCTGCTCGGCGTCGCCGACATCGCGGCGCTCGCGCAGCTCGCCCACGACAACGGGGCGCTGCTGGTGGTGGACAACACCTTCGCCTCGCCCTACCTGCAGCAGCCGCTCGCCCTCGGCGCCGACGTCGTCGTGCACTCCACGACCAAATACGTCGGCGGCCACTCCGACGTGGTCGGCGGCGCGCTGATCGCGGCCGACGCCGGGCTCGGCGAGGAGCTCGCCTACCACCAGAACGCCATCGGCGGGGTGGCCGGGCCGTTCGACGCCTGGCTGACGCTCCGCGGGCTCAAGACCCTCGGGGTCCGCATGGACCGCCACTGCGACAACGCCGAGCGCGTGGTCGACCTGCTGCTCGCGCACCCGCGCGTGACCGAGGTGCTCTACCCGGGGCTGCCCGAGCACCCCGGGCACGAGGTCGCGGCCAAGCAGATGCGGCGCTTCGGCGGCATGGTGTCGTTCCGCGTCGCCGGGGGCGAGGCCGAGGCCGTGGCGGTGTGCGACCGGGCCAAGCTGTTCACGCTGGGGGAGTCGCTCGGCGGCGTCGAGTCGCTGATCGAGCACCCGGGGCGGATGACGCACGCGTCGGCGGCGGGCTCGCCGCTGGAGGTGCCCGCCGACCTGGTGAGGCTGTCGGTCGGCATCGAGACGATCGACGACCTGCTCGCCGACCTCACGCGGGCGCTCGCCGGCTGAGCGGCGCGCGTCCCCGTCAGGCCCGTCAGGTGGGGACGATCATCAGGAAGAGGATCACCAGCCAGATCACGGACACCACTCCGCTGATGGCGGCGATCCGTCCGTTCTGCACCTTCGCGTCGTCGACGGGGTCCTCGCTCGAAAGGGCGTGCACGGCGGCGCGGAGGTCACGGTCGATCAGCACCAGCAGCGCCGCCGCCACGATGAACAGCGTCATCGAGGCCGTCATGTACCACTTGCCGAGCACACCTCCGCCCATCACGATGCCGAGCACCAGCCCGAACACGAACACTCCGAGTGAGCCGATGCTGTAGATCCGCGTCAGGCGCGCGATGTTCTGCAGCGCGGGCACGTTCTTGGTGCGGATGAGGCGGGGCGCGGCCATCGTCGCGGCGGTCACCGGGCCGATGGTGAAGATCGCGAACCCGACGTGGAGCCAGAGAAGCAGGGTGGACATGCCGCAGAGACTAGTCGCCGACGATCTCGCCGTGTGACTCGACACTCTCTTTGCCGGCGACGACGGAACAGCGCATGATGAGCTCCATGGCCGCTACCGCCACGGCCATCATGACGATGAGAAGAATCGTGGCAATCATGGGCTCGCCTCCTTCCCCGTGGGGGACGTGAATATCGTCCGGAATGACTAGACGGGTGTGCAACGGAATAAGTTCAGTCCGGGTAGGGTTGGTAACCGTTCCTTTTTCCTTACCGTCTGGGCACAAGGGGGTGCCGTCCGTGGCCATCAGGCACGTCGAGCCGTACACCGACGAGTGGCTGCAGCAGCCGATCAGCTACGTGCGCCAAGTCGTCGACCAGCTCGGCGCCGAGGTGGCCGACTGGTGGGAGGGTCCCTGCGACCCGCGTGACGCCACGGTCAAGCTGGCCGACGGCAGCGCGCTGGTGTGGGACGAGGAGAGCGGCTGGCGCCTCGGCGCCTTCGTGGCCGGCGGCCGTGGCTCCCACACCGAGCTGACGGGCGTTCGTTACCTCGGCAACGGTCTGTTGCCGCGCCCCGAGCGGGTGCCCGAGGCGCTGACCGACGCGCGCGCCGGGGTGGGCGCCAGCACGGCCTGGCGCCCCTGCTACCGCTCCCACCGCAACTGCCGTGACGGCTTCGACCTCGCCCTGGCCTTCTACACGCGCCTCGTGGACGCCTGACCTATCGCCGGCTGTTCGTCTTCGCGAAGAACGTACGGATGTCCTCGACCAGCAGGTCGGGGGCCTGCACCGAGGCGAAGTGGCCGCCGCGCGGCGGCGTGGACCAGTGCACGATCGCGTGCGACAGCTCGGCCAGACCCCGCAGCGCCTTGTCGCCGGGGAAGTTGGCCACTCCCGTCGGCACCCCTGACGGGGCCGGGCGCTTGCCCCACCCCTCGTCGCCGCCCTCGTAGTAGAGGCGGGCCGCCGAGCCCGTCGTCCGGGTCAGCCAGAAGATCGTCACGTCCGTGAGGAGGACGTCGCGGTCCACCGGGGTCTGCACCGTGTTCGCCGGGTCCCAGTCCACGTACCACTCCAGGTTCCAGGCGAGCTGCCCGGCGGGGGAGTCGTTGAGCGCGTACGCCAGCGTCTGCGGCCGGGTCGACATCTGGGTGGCGTAGCCGGAGTGCTTGTACCACCACGCCTCCTGCTCGCGAGCGAGCTCCCGCTCGCCCCCCGACAGCCGGTCCAGGTCGTCGGGGTCGGTCGGCGTCGAGGCGTTGGCCAGCGCGTTCACGTGCGCGCCGATGACCTTGTCCGGGGCGACGCGGCCGAGCTCGGGCGAGACCATGCTGCCGAAGTCGCCGCCCTGCGCCCCGTAGCGCTCGTAGCCGAGGCGGCGCATCAGCTCCGCCCACGCCCGCGCGACCCGGTTCACGCCCCAGCCGGTCTCCCCGGTCGGGCCGGAGAACGCGAACCCGGGCACCGATGGGATGACGACGTGGAAGGCGGGCGCGCCGTCCGCGCCGTGCCCGCGCGGGTCGGTGAGCGGGCCGATGAGGTCGAGGAACTCGTACACGGTGCTGGGCCAGCCGTGCGTGATGATCAGCGGGATCGCGTCCGGCTCGGGGGAGCGGACGTGCAGGAAGTGGACGTTCTGGCCGTCGATCGTGGTCGTGAACTGGGGGAAGGAGTTGAGCCGGGCCTCGTGGCGGCGCCAGTCGTACCCGGTGCGCCAGTAGCGCACCAGCTCTTCGAGGTGGCCCTGGGCCACGCCGTACGACCAGCCGACGCCGGGCAGCTCGCCGGGCCACCGGGTGCTCGCCAGGCGGGCGGCGAGGTCGTCGAGCTCGGCCTGCGGAATGTCGACCCGGAACGGGAGAATCGCATCGTTCATGCCTTCAGACTCTCCCCGAACGAGGACGAGAGGCTTCCTCGTTCGCGGTCTCAGGGCGGCGGTTCGCCCGGCCGGACGAGGCCCGTCCCGTAGGCGTGGCGCGCCGCCTGGGCGCGGTCGCGGAGCCCGCCGCGGTCACCCCGAGCGCAGCACGAGCATGACGTGCTCGTCGCCGTCGTGCCGGACCGTGCCCTCCCGCTGGAAGCCGTGCCGTTCGAGCAGGCGCACCGAGGCGGTGTTGCCCGCGTGCGGGTCGGCGTAGAGCGGGCGGACCGGCTCCTCGGCGAGGAAGAGGCCGAGCGCGCGGGTGCCGATGCCGCGCCCCCAGAACCCGCGCCCCATCCAGTAGCCGATGAAGCGCCGGTCCTCCTCCCACCAGGCCACCAGGTTGCCGGCGACCTGGCCGTCGACCTCGATCGCGCGCACGCGGTTGGCCGGGTCGCCGAGGACCCGGGTGCGCCAGTGGGTGAGGAAGCGCTCCCGGGGCCGGGCGGGGAACCGGGACCGCCGGACGGCCTCCGGATCGTGCTCCTGCTCCAGGAACACCTCCAGGTCGGCCTCCACCACGTCTCTGAGCACCACGTCGTCCATGACCGGCAGTCTGGCAGCCGGCACCGACAGAAAGTCAGCGGGCGCGGCGCAGCCGGAGGAAGTCGCTGACGACGTACTCGCCGAGCCGCTCGGCGCTCGGCGAGAACACCCGGCCGCCGTTGCGGCGCGCCACCTCGTCCACGAACTCCTTCAGCCGGTCGTCGGCGGCCAGCATGAAGACGTTGATCGTGGCCCGCCGCCGGGTCATCTTGTCGATCTCGGCGAGGGTGAGCTCCAGCGTCTCGTGCGACGGCGGCCACTCGAAGGCCGAGCGGCCGTTGCGCATGAGGTGCGCGGTCGGCTCGCCGTCGGTGACGACCAGCACCACCGGCTCGAAGTCGGGATGGCGGTCGAGGTGGCGGCCGGCGATCAGCAGGGCGTGGTGCAGGTTGGTGCCCTGGACCATGTCCCAGTCGAGCCCGGCCAGCTCGTCCGGCTGCAGCACCCGCGCGTAGTTGGAGAAGCCGATGATCTGCACGGCGTCCTGCGGGAACTTCGAGGCCACCAGCGCCTGCAGGGCGAGGGCGGTCTGCTTGGCGGCGGCCCAGGTGCCGCGCAGGGCCATCGAGTACGACAGGTCCACCAGCAGGCACACCGCCGCGGCCGTCCGGCGTTCGGTCTCGGCCACCTCGAAGTCGTCCACGGACAGGCGAACCGCCGCGCCCGCGCCGCCCCCTGGCCCGACCCCGCCCCGCCGCACGCCGTTGACCAGCGTGCGGACCACGTCGATCGGCTGCTCGTCGCCGAACCGCCACGGCCGCGACGAGCCCGTGAGCTCCCCCGCCGAGCCGGCGTCGTGCTGGTCGTGGTCGCCGCGCCGGCCCGCGTCCAGGGAGGAGAACACCCGGCGCAGCGCGGTCTCGCCGAGCCTGCGCACCGCCTTCGGGGTCAGCTCCAGCTTGCCGCGGCGGCGCAGCAGGTAGCCCTGCTCCTCCAGTTCGCGTTCGATGCGCTTGAGCGCCTCCAGGTCGTCCACGGCGGAGCGGCCGAGCGCCCGGCGTACGGCGGCCTCGTCGACGTCGTCGAGCCGCGCGCCGGGATAGTCCTGGCGCAGCGCCGTTTCGAGCTGGGTCAGGTCGGCCAGCTCCTCCAGCGCGGTCACCGCGTCGCCCATGCCGAGCGGCTCCTCGCCGGTGAGGCGTTCGGGGGCGTTCCACGCCAGGTCGGGGCGGCGGGCGTACAGGGCCTCGCCGAGGCGGCGCATCTGGTCCGACAGCCCGGCCTGCTCCAGCGTCTGGTTGATGAGGTTGCTCAGCTCCTCGCGCTGGCGCGGCGTCATCGAGGCCAGCATGCGCTGCGTGGCGGCGGCGCGGCGGGCCAGGATGTCGACCAGCTCTTCGAGGTTGCGGGGCTTCTCCGGGAACAGGTCGCCGTACTTGTCCATGAACGCGGCGAAGTCGGCCGGGGTGTGCCGGCCCTGGGCGTCCCTGTCCAGCATGTCGTTGAGGTCCGCCATCATCTGGCGGACCCGCTCCATGGCCTCCGGGTCGGGGTTGGCCAGGGCGTCACGGAGCCCGCGGAACTGGGCGTCCAGGACCTCGCGGCGCAGCAGGCCGCGCAGCTCCTCGAAGGTCTGGCGGGCGGCTCCTGAGCGCCAGTCGTACGTGCTCAGCTCCTGGATGGCGCTCGCCGTGTCGTCGGGGAGGGCGTCGAGCCCCGCCTCCCGCATCCGCGCCTCGTCGGAAGGGTCGGGGAACAGCTCGGCCCGCTCCTGCCCGATGGCCTTGTCGAGCAGCGCCCGCGCCTTCTCCAGCGTGCCGTCCAGCCGGCCGCGCTCGCGCAGGTCGCGGCGGCGCCGCCGGACCTCCCTGAGCATGTCGTCGAGGCCGCGGCGGTCCTGGGCGCCGGGCAGGCCGCGCTTGAGCAGGTCGCGCAGGGCGTGGACCGGCGTCGAGCCCGACAGGATCGCGTCGCCCATCTCGTCCAGCGCCGCCCGTACGTCGTAGGGGGGAGCGAGGGGGTCGGGGCCGTCGTGGTACTCGCCATAGCGGTAGGCCATCACCCCACCACGCTAACCCGGAATGCCCGTTTCCCGCGCCCCCGTGCCGTCCCTCCTAGGCGTCCCCGTAGACCTCCCAGACCTCGTCGATGCCGCCGGTCTCGGGCGAGTAGCGCAGCTTCGCGAGCACGGGATGCTCGACCGACCGCAGGGCCCTGGCCAGGTCGCGGGAGTCGCACGCCTGCGTGCCGAGACCGTTGCGGTCGGCGTGGACCGGCCGGCCCGCCAGCCAGCCGTCCTTGCAGCGGGCGGTGGTCCGGTAGAAGTACGTCAGGTAGGAATAGCCCAGCTTGTACGTCTTCCCGCCCGTGACGAACAGCACCGTACGGTCGTCCACCCGCGCGATCGTCCCCCGGGCGGTGCGCGGGTTCGGCCAGTTGGAGACCAGGATCTCGTTGACCCGCACGGCCCGCCCGCCCCGGAACTCCACGCGCAGCGGCCTCGCCCCGGACTCCAGCGAAGCGGCCAGGTCGGCGGGCTTGCACCGGGTGCGGCCGAGCCCCTTCGCGTCGAGCGCGACCTGCCCCTCGGTCTCCTTCAGGCCGCAGGCCACGGTGACCCGGCCGACGGCGGCCTTCGTGTAGTCGAGCCGGACCTCCTTGGCTCCCGCGATCGGCGTGAGCCGGTAGCCGAGGGGGCCCTTCTTCTTCACGAGCGTGGCCGACTTCGGCACGACCCGGAGGTGTCCCTTGCCGTCGGGCCAGGCGTAGCCGTACACGACCTTGGCCGGGGTGGCGGGAGTGGCGGCCCGCGCGGGCACGGCGAAGGCGCCCGCGGCGAGGACCGTGGCGGTGGCGCAGGCAAGCGAACGGCGCATGGGTGGCTCCCCCGTCAAAAAACGATCAGTCACCCACTTTGACGCGGAAAGACGCGCCCGCGTTCACGTGCGGCAGCGTCCGCGTTCACGTGCGATAGACGGCCGTCCCGTCGAGGTCCTCCTTCGACAGGCGCCGCATGAGGTAGAGCCCCTCCAGCGCGAACTCCAGCGCCGCCGCCGCGTGCCCGGGAGACTCCTCGCCCGCGCCCATGCCCAGCCTCGACATGATCTTGGCGAGGCCGGTCACCGGGCCCATGCGGTGCAGCAGCTCGCCGGCCGCGACCAGCTCGCCGGACTCCACCTGGCCGCCCTCGGCGAACTTGTCGGTCACCGCCGCGAGGTCCGCGCCGCCCAGCCGGTTGCGGAACGTCTCCGCCGTCGCCCGCCGCAGCAGGTGGGCCAGGATCTCGGTCTCCCTGCCCTCCTCGCTGACCTCGAACTCCACCTTCCCGCGCAGGCTGTGGACCACGCAGGCCAGGTCGACCACGCGGGTGACGGCCTGCTCCTCGCCCGCGATGGCGGCCCGGCGCACCGCGGAGGCGGCGGCCGTCTCGGCGGCGGCGATCGAGAAGCGCGCGGAGACGCCGGAGCGGGCGTCCACGGCGGTGGACTCGCGTACCAGGCGGGTGAAGCGGGCGATCACCTCGACGAGGTGCTCGGGGATGTCGGCCCCGATGTCGGGGACGGACTCCTGGCGGATGAGCGTGAGCTCGTCCTCGACGGTCAGCGGGTAGTGGGTGCGGATCTCGGCGCCGAAGCGGTCCTTCAGCGGGGTGATGATCCGGCCGCGGTTGGTGTAGTCCTCGGGGTTGGCGCTGGCGATGAGCAGGATGTCGAGCGGCAGGCGCAGGTTGTAACCGCGGACCTGGATGTCGCGCTCCTCCAGCACGTTGAGCAGCGACACCTGGATGCGTTCGGCCAGGTCGGGCAGCTCGTTGACGGAGAAGACGCCCCGGTTGGTGCGCGGCACGAGGCCGTAGTGGACGGTCTCGGGGTCGCCGAGGGTCCGCCCTTCGGCGATCTTGATGGGGTCGATGTCGCCGATCAGGTCGCCCACGCTGGTGTCGGGCGTGGCCAGCTTCTCGCCGTAGCGCTCGTCGCGGTGCTTCCAGGCGACCGGCAGCTCCTCGCCCAGCTCCCGCGCCAGCGTCCGGCAGCGCGTGCAGACCGGCGCGTACGGGTGGTCGTTGATCTCGCACCCCTCGACGACCGGCGTCCATTCGTCGAGCAGCCCGGTGACGGTGCGGATGAGCCGGGTCTTGCCCTGGCCGCGCTCGCCCAGGAGGACCAGGTCGTGCCCGGCGAGAAGGGCCCGCTCCAGATGCGGCAGGACCGTTTCGTCGAAGCCGACGATGCCGGGGAACCGTGGCTCGCCCGCCCGCAGCTTGGCCAGCAGGTTCGCCCTGACCTCGGCTTTCACGGTGCGGTGGACGTGTCCGCTCTCCCGCAGCTCGCGGAGAATTCGTGGCTGTGGCTGATGCACGGGTTCGAGACTACGTCCCCTGAGGGGAATGTGGCAGGGCCTTCCACAAGCAGGGGAGATTTCGGATCTTGACTATTGAGTGACGGTTCGTGTGCGTGCTTGTCCCTTTAGTGGGGAGAATCCGGACCTAGGGAACTTGGACATGTCGAGGGAGGCGAGACCCGTGGCACTGATGACGAGTCGCTTCGCCGACGGCCTCGCCGTGGGTTCCGACCTGGTGGTGGCCGCGCAGAACGCCGTCGGCCGGGCCCTGTCGAGGCTCAGCGGCCAAGCCGACCTGGTCTGCTTCTTCATCTGCGGCGAAGATCCCGACGACGTCGCGAGGGCCGGACAGGCCGCGATGGAGCTCGCGCCCGGTGCGCACGTGATCGGTTGCAGCGCCACAGGGGTGATCGGTGACGGGCAGGGGGTGGAGCTGACGCCCGCCGTGAGCGCCTGGGCGGCGACCTTGGAAGGGGCGAGACTCACCACGTTCGCGCTGGACACGCTTGCGGCCGAGGACAAGTTCGTGGTCGTGGGGGTGCCCGAGCGCGCCGCCGACGATCACGTGGCGATCCTGCTGGCCGACCCTTACAGCTTTCCGACCGACGCCTTCGTCGAACGCTCGGTGGACGTGCTCGGCGACCTCCCGCTCATCGGCGGGCTGGCGAACGGCCTGCAGGGCCGGGGCTCGGTACGGCTGTTCGCCGACGGCAAGGTCTACCTGGAAGGCGCGATCGGCGTCCTGCTCGGCGGTCCGCTGCACGTCAGCACCGTCGTCAGCCAGGGCTGCCGGCCGATCGGCCCCAGCATGGTGGTGACCGCGTCCGAGGAGAACCTGCTGCTGGAGCTGGCCGGGCAGCCCGCGCTGGCCCGGCTGGAGGACATCGTCAGCGACCTCGACGAGGACGACCGCGAGCTCGTCGCCGCCGGGCTCCAGATCGGCATCGCCATGGACGAGTACGCGGAACGCCACGAACGCGGCGACTTCCTCATCCGCGGCGTGATCGGCATCGACCCCGAACGCGAGGCCGTCGCCATCGGCGACATCGTGGAGGTCGGCAGGACCGTCCGCTTCCAGGTACGCGACGCCGCCACCGCCGACGAGGACCTGTACGACGTCCTCGACGCCCACCGCGAGCAGCTCGGCCACGTGGACGGGGCGCTGCTGTTCTCCTGCAACGGGCGCGGCTCGGCCATGTTCGGCACCGCCGACCACGACCCGGTCGCGCTGCGCGACACGCTCGGGCCGATCGGGGTGGCGGGCTTCTTCGCCGCCGGCGAGGTCGGGCCGGTCGCCGGGCACAACCACGTCCACGGGTTCACCGCGTCCGTCCTGGTCTTCTCCAGTACGTCGGGCCCGTCGTGACCGCTCGCGGCGCGGCGGAGCGGCGGTGATCCTCGCGATCGACGTCGGCGGCACCAAGATGGCCGCCGGCCTGGTCTCCGGGGACGGCACGGTGGTGCGCGCGGCGCGGGCCGCCACCCCGCTGGGCGCCCCGGCCGAGGTCCTGTGGCGGACGCTCGCCGACCTCGTCGCACCCTTCTCCGCCGGTCCCCTGGAGGGCGTGGGGGTCGGCTGCGGCGGGCCGATGTCCTGGCCCGACGGGGAGGTCTCGCCGCTCAACATCCCCGGCTGGCGCGGCTTCCCGCTGCGCGCCCGGCTCGCCCACCACTTCCCCGGCCTGCCGGTACGCCTCCACAACGACGCCATCTGCCTGGCCGTGGCCGAACACTGGAAGGGCGCGGGGCAGGGGAGCGCGGACATGCTCGGCATGGTCGTCTCGACCGGTGTCGGCGGCGGGCTCATCCTGAACGGCCGCCTCGTCAACGGCGGCACCGGCAACGCGGGCCACATCGGGCACGTCGTCGTCGAGCCCGACGGCGGGCCCCGCTGCGAGTGCGGCGGCCACGGCTGCCTGGAGGCCGTAGCCCGCGGCCCCGCCCTCACCACCTGGGCCCTCACCAACGGCTGGCACCCCCGTCCACCCACCCCCACCGCAGGACCTCCCACCCCCACTCAAGGGTCCTCCACTCCCACTCACGGGTCCTCCAGCCCCGCACAAGGGGCCGCCACCTCCACGGGCGGGCCCACCAGCCCCGTTCAAGGGGCCGACACGTCCGGCGAAGGGGCCGTTCCCCTCGCTCAAGGGGTGGCGGGGTTCTACGCCGATGCTTCGGAGGAGGGCGTGAGGCCGGCGTATCGGGAGGATCGGGTGGTGACGGCGCGGCAGCTGGCCGCGGATGCCCGGGCCGGGGATGTGGCGGCGGTGCGGGCCATGCGGCGGGCGGGGCGGGCGCTGGGCATCGCCATCGCCTCCGCCACGCACCTGTGCGACCTCGACGTCGTCACCATCGGCGGCGGCCTGTCCCAGGCGGGGGAGCCGTTGTTCGGCCCGCTGGAGGAGGCGCTGCGCGAGCACGCCCGCATGGGGTTCGCCCGCCGCGTCAAGGTCATGCCCGCCGCCCTGGGCCAGGAGGCGGGGCTGATCGGCGCCGCCGCCCTCCTCCTGGCGGGCGAGAGCTACTGGATCCCGCCTACTGGCGCGTGAGCCGGAGGCCCGGAGGCCCGGCGGCCCGCTGCCCGGGAGGGCAGGGAGGCCGCCGGACCGGTCCGCTCCGGCTCCGGCCCGGGGTTCAGGGCCGGGCCGGGGCGGACGCGGAGGGTGTCACTCGCCGCTCCGGGACGTCCCCGGGCCGTCTTCCTCGCGCGTCGTGAGGCCGGGACCGTCGTCCTTCCGCCCTTCACCCGTGCCGCCGGTGCCGGATGACGGCAGCGGCAGGGAGGTGGCCGCGCAGGGCGCCACCGCACCCTCCACCACCTGGAGCGAGGTCGCGGACGGCATCCCGCGGTCGCCGTCAGGGCCCTTGGTCACGGCCAGGACGAGCGTCGCTCCGGCCGGCACCTGCCCGGCCGTGAGGGAGAAGGCGATCCCGTCGCCGTCCCGCCTGATCTCGCTGCCGAACCGGCCGACCGCGCCGCCCGCGCGGGCCGGCCGGCCGCGCTCCGGCCGGCACGTCTGCCCCTCGGGCAGGTAGTCCACGACCGCCTTGACCCCGTTGCGTCCCAGCTCGGTCACCAGCCCGCCGGGGTCGGTGAACGCGCTGATCCGGACGCTGACCGTCCCGTCCGCCGCCTTGGTGACCGCGTACGCGGGGCCCTGGAGCACGGTCGCGTTCAGCGCCACGACCGCCGCGGCGGCGGCCGCCACGCCCGCGACGGCCACCCCCAGCCGCCGTCCGCGCCGCCGCCGTCCGTCCAGAACCGGGGGATTGCTCGTCGTCGTCATGTCGTCCGCCGTTCTTGTGGTGATCTCCGACTTGAGTGCACTGAGAAGGCGCTCCTCGAAGCTGCTCATGCCTGTCCTTCCAGGTACACGGATGCCGGCGAAGCGACGTCTTCCAGGGCTCGTCTGGCCCGGTGCAACCTGACCCGGGCGGTCACCTGACGTATCCCCAGGGCCTCGGCGGCCTCCTTGACGCTGAGCTGGTCGATCGCGACGAGCTCCAGCACCGCGCGCTCGCCCTCGGGCAGCCCGGCGAGGGCCTCCCAGGCGTGGCGCATCCGGCGCCCGGCGTCGATCCGCTCCTCCATCCGGGTGAGGTCGTCGTCGTCGAGCAGCCGCCTGCCGGCCAGCCGGCCGCCGGCCCGGGCCTCCCGGGCCGCCCGCCGGTGCTGGGCCGACACGACGTTGCGCGCGATGCCGTACAGCCAGGCGACCTCGCTGCCGCGGCCGGGGACGTAGGTGTGCGCGGAGTCCAGCACCGCCACGAAGATGTCGGCCGTGAGGTCGGCGGCCAGGTGCGGGTCGCTCACCCGCCTGGTCACGAACCTCAGCACCGCGTCGACATGGCGGCGGTAGAAGGCCTCGAAGGCCGCGGGGTCCTCGTTGAGGCGCATGGCCCGCCACTTCCTTTTCCGTCGTTCGCCTTACACCTTTACTTGGGCCGGGCGACGGAAAGCGTTGCGGCCCTGGTCAGGCGGGGCGGCGCGGCTCGTGGAGCCAGGCGTCGAAGAGCGGGCCGAGGTCCTTGCCCGACATCTTCTCGGCGAGGGCGACGAACTGCTCGGTGGTGACGTTGCTGTAGCGGTGCTCGGCGGTCCAGGCGCGCAGCAGCTTGAAGAACGTGTCGTCGCCGACGGCCTTGCGCAGGGCGTGCAGGGCCATCGCGCCGCGCGTGTAGACGGACTGGTTGAACAGGTCGTCGGGCTTGGCGCGTCCGGGCGGGTAGGCCCAGATGGGGTCGTCGGCGGGGCGGGCGAGGTTGCGCTGGAAGGTGGCCTCGGCGGTGCCCTTGCCCTTGTGCTCGGCCCACAGCCACTCGGCGTAGGTGGCGAAGCCCTCGTTGAGCCAGAGGTCCTTCCAGCGCCGGATGCTGAGGCTGTCGCCGAACCACTGGTGGGCCAGCTCGTGGGCGATGATGGCCTCGTCGGGGGCGAAGCCGCCGTACATCGGCTTGGTCTGGTTCTCCAGGGCGTAGCCGGTGGCGAAGTCGTCGACGACGCCGCCGGTGGAGCCGAACGGGTAGGGGCCGAAGACGGTGGCCCAGTAGTCGGTGACCTCGCCGGAGACGGTGTAGACCTTGTCGAGCGAACTCCTGAACGCCGGGTCGACGGCGGCCAGCAGCGGGATGCCCGCGGCGGTGCGGCCCTCGCGCAGCTCGAACGTGCCGAGCGTGGCCGTGGCGAGGTAGGTCGCCATCGGCTGCTTCTCGCGCCAGCGCCACGTGGTCCTGCCGCTCGCGGTGGTGGGCCGGCCGGCCAGCTCGCCGTTGGCCAGGGCGGTGAGCCCGGCGGGCACGGTGATCGCGAAGTCGAAGGTGGCCTTGTCGGCGGGGTGGTCGTTGGACGGGAACCAGGTCTTGGCGCCGTTGGGCTCGGCGGTGACGAACGCGCCGTCGCGGGTCGGGATGAAGCCGTAGGTGCCGAGGTTGGCGGAGTTTCTGACCGGCTGGGGGGTGCCGGCGTAGGACACCCGGACGGTGAAGCGGTCGTCGTCGGCGATCGGGCGCGCCGGCCGGACGGTGAGCTCCTGGCCCTGCCGGGAGAAGGTGGCGGCCTCGTCGTCGACGGTGACGCCGCTGACGTCGTAGCCGGTCAGGTCGAGGTTGAAGCTGGAGAGGTCCTGGGTGGCGGCGGCGGTGATGGTGGTGATGCCGCTCAGGCGCTTGTCGGCGGGCGTGTAGTCGATGGAGATGCCGTAGTGGGCGACGTCGTAGCCGCCGTTGCCGTCGTTGGGGAAGTCGGCGTCGCCGATGCCCGCCGCGCCCGCGCGGGCGTCGGAGAGCGCGGCGGCCGTGGGGCCGGTGGACGGAGGCGGCTGGTCGGCCGGTGTGCAGGCGAGCGCGCTGACCAGCGCCACCAAGAGCGCGACTGAGCGCCTTTCGTAACGCATCCCCGAATCAGCCCCCTTCGATCCGTGACCAAGATATTACGCTGGGTCAGGCCGTGGCCGCGACGTGGCCTGGTCGGCGGTTCTCGTACACGGGGGTTGACGGGGTGCGGGACGAGGACGCCGGCGCACGTCGATGCGGCGGCGTCCTCGTGCCTAACGGTGACGACGGTCCCATGATGGTCTGATCACCCGGGACAAGTCGGGACAAACTAAAGGTTGCCCCTGCGTTCCTGCTCGCGCTCGATGGCCTCGAACAGGGCCTTGAAGTTGCCCTTGCCGAACCCGAGCGAGCCGTGCCGCTCGATCAGCTCGAAGAACACGGTGGGCCGGTCCTGCACCGGCTGGGTGAAGATCTGCAGCAGGTAGCCGTCCTCGTCGCGGTCCACCAGGATGCGGCGCTTCTTCAGCTCCTCGATCGGCGCCCGCACCTGCCCGATGCGCTCGCGCAGCTCGGGGTCGTCGTAGTACGAGTCCGGCGTGTCGAGGAAGCGCACCCCGGCGGCCCTCATGTGGTCGACCGTGGCGATGATGTCGTTGGTGGCGAGCGCGATGTGCTGCACGCCGGGGCCGCCGTAGAACTCCAGGTATTCGTCGATCTGCGACTTCTTGCGGCTGACGGCCGGCTCGTTGAGCGGGAACTTGACCTTGCGGGTGCCGTCGGCCACGACCTTCGACATGAGCGCGGAGTACTCGGTGGCGATGTCGTCGCCGATGAACTCGGCCATGTTGGTGAAGCCCATCACCTTGCGGTAGAACTCCACCCACTCGTCCATCTTGCCCAGCTCGACGTTGCCGACGCAGTGGTCCACCGCCTGGAAGAGCCGGCCGGTTTTGGTCGCCGGCGGGGCGACCAGCGGCTCGGCGGGGGCGTAGCCGGGCAGGTAGCGGCCGCTGTAGTTGGCGCGGTCGACGAGCGTGTGCCGCGTCTCGCCGTACGTCGCGATGGCCGCGAGCACCACCTTGCCGTGCTCGTCCTCCAGCGTGTACGGCTCCTCAAGCCCCTTCGCCCCCTGTTCGACGGCGTGCCGGTAGGCGGCCTCCACGTCCGGCACCTGGATGGCCAGGTCGATCACCCCGTCGCCGTGCTCGGCCACGTGCCGCGCCAGATCGGTGCCAGGACGGATCGAGGCACGGAACTCGAAGGTGGCGCCGCCCGAGGTGAGCACGTACGCCGCCGTCTCGGGGCTGCCGTTCTCCGGCCCCCGATAGGCCACCAGCTTCATCCCGAACGCGGTGGAGTAGTAGTGGGCCGCCTGGCGGGCGTTGCCGACCGCGAACACGACGGCGTCCATGCCGTTGACCGGAAAGACATCACTCATGCCCTCAACTCTCGATATTCCTAGACGAGTTGCGCAAGAGTTACTTGAAAGAGTGGACAATCTGCCTAGCCATGAGCGGATCCATCCGCTATTTCTGTACAGCATGACGACGATCGACGATCTCGACGCCCGGCTCATCGCCCTGCTGACCGCCGAGCCCCGCCTCGGCGTGCTGGAGTGCTCGCGCCGGCTCGGCGTGGCCCGCGGCACCGTGCAGGCGAGGCTCGACCGGCTGACCGCCCGCGGGGTGATCACCGGGTTCGGCCCCGACGTGTCGCCGGCCGCGCTCGGCTACGGCGTCACCGCCTTCGTCACGATGGAGATCCGCCAGGTCTCCGGGCACGATCCGGTGGCCGACCGGCTGGCGCGCATCCCCGAGGTGCTGGAGGTGCACACGATCACCGGCGCCAGCGATCTGCTCTGCCGGGTGGTCGCTCGGACAAATGCGGATCTGCAGCGAGTTATCGATCAAATAGTTGATGTCCAAGGCGTGTTGCGGACTAATTCGATCATTGCCCTGGACACCCCGGTTCCCTACCGAGTGCTGCCCTTGGTCGCCGATGTTCCGCGTCGTGAGAGCCGTTCGACGTAGTATCGCTCTGGGACGGGGCACTGATATCGATCGTTTACCCTTGGCGTTCGCCCAGCTTGCAGGCTTACGACTAGGGGGTCGAAGGTGCGGAGCGGTGGAGGGGACGGAATGCCGAAACGGCGGATTCTCCGGCTTCTGCTGATTTGTTCGGGAGCGGGAATCCTCGTACTCGTCGGCCTTTTCGCGGTCGCGTGGGCGATGACTCCTATTCCCGACACCACCCAGAAACAGGCCACCGCGCAGGGCTCGGTGATCTATTATCGCGACGGCAAGAGCGTCCTCGCCCGGCAGGGCGTCGACCGCAAGGTCGTCGAGCTGGACAAGGTGCCGGGACACGTCCGCGAGGCCGTCATCGCGGCCGAGAACCGCTCCTTCTACGAGGACGCCGGCGTCTCGGCCAAGGGCACCGCGCGGGCCCTGTGGTCCACCATGACCGGGCAGCAGCTCCAGGGCGGCTCGACCATCACCCAGCAGCTCGTCCGCAACTACTACAGCGGCCTCAGCCAGGAGCGCTCGGTCACCCGCAAGTTCAAGGAGATCCTGATCGCGATGAAGGTCGACCAGTCCAAGTCCAAAGACTGGGTGCTGGAGCAGTACCTCAACACGATCTACTTCGGCCGCGGCGCCAACGGCGTCCAGTCGGCCGCCCGCGCCTACTTCGGCAAGGACGTCGAGGACCTCGGCGTGGCCGAGGGCGCCTACCTCGCCGCCGTGATCCAGCAGCCCAGCCGCTTCGCGGACCCCGAGGGCGCCGACCTCCAGGCGGCGCGCTACCGCTGGAAGTCCGTGATCGACGCCATGCGCGAGACCGGCGCGCTGAGCGCCGAGGAGGCGTCCGCCCAGAAGTTCCCCGAGCTGGTCGCGCCGAAGAAGCCGTTCGAGCTCAAGGGCCAGGCCCGCTACATGCTCCAGCAGGTCACCGACGAGCTCAACCGGCGCGGCTACACCGACGAGGAGATCAACAGCGGCGGGCTGAAGATCGTCTCGACCTTCGACAAGAAGCTCATGACGGCGGCCGAGCGGGCGGTCAAGGAGACCCTGCCCGACGGCACGCCGCAGAAGGTGCGCACCGGGCTGGCCGCCGTCGATCCCGCGACCGGCGAGGTGGTCGCCTTCTACGGCGGCGACCCCGAGCGCTACGCCTACGACAACGCCTTCTCCGCCAAGGTCATGGCGGGCTCGACGTTCAAGCCGTACACGCTGGCCACCGCGCTCGACAACGGCTTCGACCTGTCCACGCGGGTCGACGGCAACTCGCCGCTCCGGGTCGCCTCCGCCGACAAGCCCATCCCCAACGACAGCGGACGCTCCTACGGGCACATCGACCTGGTCCAGGCCACCCAGAACTCCGTCAACACCGCGTTCGTGGACCTCGGGCAGAAGGTCGGGCTGGACAAGGTGGCGCAGACCGCCGAGAAGGCCGGCATCCCGGCCGCCCAGCTCACCCAGAAGGACGCGGCCTCCTTCCCGCTCGGCGTCTCCTCGGTCAGCGCCGTCCAGAACGCCTCCGGCTTCGCCACGTTCGCCAACAAGGGCGTGCACGTGGAGGCGCACGTGCTCAGGTCGGTCACCGACGGCGAAGGGCGCAAGCAGGTCGTCGAGCCGGTCGCGACGAAGGTGGTCGGCGAGCAGGCCGCGGCCGACACGACGTACGCGATGGAGCAGGTCGTCAAGTACGGCACCGGCACCGCCGCCCGCCTCTACGACCGGCCGGTGGCCGGCAAGACCGGCACCACCGACGACTCACGCTCGGTCTGGTTCAACGGGTTCACGCCGCAGCTCGCGGTGGCGGTCAACATGTTCCGTGACGACAACAAGACCGTGACCGTCCCCGGCTACGGCACCCAGTTCGGCGGGCAGCTTCCCGCGCAGATCTGGCGGGCGTTCATGACCGAGGCCATGGCGGGCAAGCCGGTCGAGGAGTTCCCCGAGCCGTCCGACTACGGCTGGGACGGCTACTCACCCTTCCGCGACCGCGGCGACGAGCCCCGGCAGGACTCCTCGCCGCCGTCCGACGACGGCTGGAGCACGCCGCCGGCCGAGCCGAGCGAGCCGTCCGAGGATGGCCGGCCGTTCAGCGAGGGCCCGGCCGACGACGCCCAGGACAGCGTCGACGACCAGAACGGCCCGAACGACGCGAACAACAGGCGCGGCGACCAGCCCGACCAGTCGGACCCGCCGTCCTCCCAGGAGGCCGACCAGCCCTTCGCCCGCAACGACCAGAGCCCCGCCGGCGGCTTCGACCGCGGCACGCCCGACGGCTGAGCCGCCCCGCGGTTCCGCGCCGGTCAGCCGCGCGTCAGCTCCGCGCGTAGTGCGTCCACCGTGGTCACCGGCAGGCGGCAGGTGAAGCCGCGGCACACGTACGCCGCGGGGGCCTCGTCGATCGGGCCGCGTCCCTCCAGCAAGGCCGGGAACACGCTCTCGGTGGGGGCGAGCGGCTCGCCCGTGCCGCCCCGCATGGGGGCGTCGCCGTCGCCGAGCGCGACCACCAGCCCCGGCACGTCGGCCAGCAGCGCCGCGCGGTGCAGCGCCGCCCGCCGGGGGTCGTCGGGCGCGCCCACGATCGCCACCTCCACCGGCCCGTCCAGCGCCGCCCGCGCCACGGCGAGGCCCCAGCCCGCGAAGCGCGCGTGCCCGGGCGCCAGCACCGACACCGTGCCGAGCGCCGCCTCGGCGGCCTCCCGGTGCCGGGCCGAGCCGGTCAGCGCCGCGTACGACAGCAGGGCGCCGGCCGCCGCGAACTGCCCGGACGGCGTGGCGTTGTCGGTCGGGTCCTGGGGCCGCTGGAACAGCCGCTCGGCGTCGTCGGCCGTGTCGTAGAAGCCGCCCCTGCCGTCGGCGAAGCGGTCGAGCACGACGTCGAGCAGCGTGCCCGCCAGCCGCAGCCAGCGGGCCTCGCCGGTGACGCCGTAGAGGGCGATCAGGCCCTCGGCCAGGTTGGCGTGGTCCTCCAGCACGCCGGCGTTGGCCCCCGCCCGGCCGTCCATGGACGTGCGCAGCAGCCGGCCGTCCACCATGTGGACGCGGGCCAGCAGCTCCGCCGCGCGTCCGGCGGCGGCCACCAGCTCGGGCCGCTCGAACACCACGCCCGCCTCGGCGAGCGCCGCCACGGCGAGGCCGTTCCACGAGGCCACGACCTTGTCGTCGCGGCCCGGCCGCACGCGGCGCTCCCTGGCCGCCAGCAGCCGCTCGCGTACGCGCTCGAAGCGCGAGGGGTCGTCGGGGTCGCGCGGGAGCTGCAGCACCGACGTGCCGTGCTCGAAGGTGCCGGTGACCTCGAACAGGCCGGTCGCCCACCGCCCGTCGTCCTCGCCCAGGACCTCGGCGAGCTGCTCGGGCGTCCAGACGTAGAACTTGCCCTCGACGCCCTCGCTGTCGGCGTCGAGCGCCGAGGCGAAGCCGCCCTCGGGGGTGGTCATCTCGCGCAGCAGCCAGCCGGCCGTCTCCAGCGCCACCCGCCTGGCGAGGTCGCCGCCGCCCGCCTTCCACCAGTGGGTGTAGACGCGCAGCAGGAGCGCGTTGTCGTAGAGCATCTTCTCGAAGTGCGGGACGACCCAGCCGGCGTCCACGCTGTAGCGGGCGAAGCCGCCGCCGAGCTGGTCGTGGATGCCGCCGCGGGCCATCGCCTCCAGGGTCCGCGCGCTCATCTCGCGCTCGCCCGAGCGCAGCAGGAACTCCAGCACCATGGACGGCGGGAACTTCGGCGCGCCGCCGAAACCTCCACGGACCGGGTCGAACGACTCCCGCAGGTTGTCCATCGCCCGCGCGAGCGTGTCCGCGCCGGGCAGCGGGCCCGGGGGCAGGGCGGTGTTGTCGTTGAGCGCTTCGACGACCTTCGCCCCCTGGCTGAGCACCGACTCCCTGTCGCCCGTCCACACCCTGTGAACCTCCTGCAGCAGGCGCTGGAAGTGGGGGCGCGGGAAGTAGGTGCCGCAGTAGAACGGATGGCCGTCCGGCGTGGCGAACACCGTCATCGGCCAGCCGCCCTGGCGGGTCATGGCCTGCGTGGCGCCCATGTAGACGGCGTCGACGTCGGGCCGCTCCTCGCGGTCGACCTTGACGTTGACGAAGTGCTCGTTCATGAGCCGCGCCGTGCCGGCGTCCTCGAAGCTCTCGTGGGCCATCACGTGACACCAGTGGCAGGCCGAGTAGCCCACGCTGATGAGCAGCGGCACGTCCCGTCGCCGGGCCTCCGCGAACGCCTCCTCCCCCCACGGCCACCAGTCGACCGGGTTGCCGGCGTGCTGGAGCAGGTAGGGGCTGGTGGAGCCTGCCAAGTGGTTCATCACGACCTCCTCGGCCCACCCTAAACCGCGGGCCCGCGGACTCCCGCGACCGCCAGCGCCGTGGCCCCGGGCGGCGTAGGTTACGGAGGGTGGATGTGGATTTCGTCTGCGCGCTCGCCACGCGGCCCGCGGGCCGCCTGACGCGCAGGGACGTGGCCAGGGCGCTGCTCGCCGTACCCTCGGGCGTGGCGCTGGTGGCGCTGCCCGACCTGCGGCGGGCGCTCCTCGCGGCCGGCAACCCGCTGTCACGGGCCTTCTGGGAGTCCGCCAAGGCGACGCTCGGCGCGATCGAGGCGGGCGTCGCCACGGTCGGTGACGTGCAGCGCTGGCTGGAGTCCACGGGCACCGAGCCGATCCTGATGACGCAGGGCTACTTCGTCTGGCCCGAGGAGGACGAACGCGGTCCGGTGACGGCCGAGATGCACGGGCTGCTGGTCGCCCACCTGGAGGAGCGGGTCGCGGCCGGCGAGATCGACCCCGACGCGCTGGCCGGCGGCGATCCGGAGGCGCGGGCGGCGTACGAGGAGCTGCAGGAGCGCTGGCTGACCAGGCCGCTGCCCGACGGCCGGGTGCCCGAGCGGGCGGTCCACGACGAGCAGGACGAGGAGCTGTTCGCCGCCTGGGACGAGGAGGAGGCGTTCGCGCTGGCGGAGCTGCGCCGCATCCTCGGCGGCCTGCCGGGCCGGCCGGAGCCGCCGGTCGCCGAGCTGGACGCGGCGGGGGCGCGCCTGCGCGAGCTGCTGGCCGAGCCGGGCTATCCGGCGAACGTGCTGCGCGCCTGCGCGGGGCTCGACGACCGGCCGATGCCGCGCGACGACCGCGAGCTGTGGCTGGAGGTGGCGGCGGGCATCGCGGGCCCGGTCGCGGACCTGCCGGAGAGCGGGGACGAGCTGCTGGAGTTCGCCGACCTCGAACGGCGGCTCAGCGAGGAGGACCTCACCCTCGCCAACCTGTGCGCCATCCAGCACGCCGACTGGCTGGCGGCCGTGACGGCGCTGGCCCGGCTGGGGCCGGGGGTGCTCGCCTCTCCGGAGCGGATCGCCCGCCTCATCGCCGAGTCGGAGGACATCGAGAGCGAGGAGCAGGACCAGGACGAGGACGAGCTGGAGGCGACCGAGGGCTTCTTCAGGTCCGTGGTGCCGCTGTGGGCGTGTCTCGGCATCGTCGACGCCGGAGGGGTGCTCACGCCGCTCGGCTGGTGGGGGCTGCCGGAGGCGCTGGAGCGGGCCTGGACGCCCGCCGAGTGAGCGTCACACCCGGTCAGCCGGCCGCCTCGACGAGGTCCTTGAACTCCGGGTGGCGCTCGATGTACTTGGCGACGTACGGGCACAGCGGCACGACCCGCAGGCCGGTGTCGGCGCTCATGCGCAGGGCGTGGTCGACGAGCCGGCCGGCCAGGCCCTGGCCCTCGTAGAGGGGGGAGACCTCGGTGTGCGTGAAGACGACCTTGGTGGGCAGCAGGCGGTAGTCGGCGAACCCGGCGACCTTGCCGTCCACCAGGATCTCGAAACGGCTCTCCGACGAGTTGTCGACGACCTCGATCGGCATCTACTCGGCCTTCTTGTCGTCCGTGTCGTCCGGGTCGCCCGCCCGCGGCACCTCGATCTTCGCCATCTGCTTGTTCATGGACTTGATCAGGAAATAGAGGGCGAAGCCGATGAGTGCCACGACGACGAAGCCGAGCAGACCCGGACTCACATCACCTGTTGCTAGATAGGTCACACTTCCAGTATGCCGCCGGGACCTCGTGGTCCGGCCGTCGGCGGGGTCAGTGGCAGGCGGGCGAGACGTCGTCGGCGTGGATGCCGGCGAACAGGTCGTCCTCGGGCAGTTCGGTGTCGACCAGCGAGCGCGCCAGGTGGTAGTCCTCGGTCGGCCAGATCTCCTGCTGCAGCTCGCGCGGGCAGACGAACCAGAAGCCGTCGGGGTCGACCTGCGTGGCGTGGGCGAGCAGCGCCGCGTCGCGGAGGTCGAAGTAGTCGCCGCACGGAACCCGGGTGGTGACCGGCCACTTGGCGGGGCGGTCCTCCCAGCGGGCGATCCAGTCGGAGTAGGGGGAGCCGAGCCCGCGCGAGGTCATGGCCTCGTGCAGCGCCTCGAAGCGCTCCTTGGTGAAGCCCATCTGGTAGTAGAGCTTGAGCGGCTGCCACGGGTCGCCGGTGCCCGGGTAGCGGTCGGGGTCGCCGGCCGCCTCGAACGCCTCCACCGACACGCGGTTGGTCATGATGTGGTCGGGGTGCGGGTAGCCGCCGTCGTCGTCGTACGTGATGATCACGTGCGGCCGGAAGTCGCGCACGGCCGCCACCAGCGGCAGGGAGGCGTCCTCCAGCTTCTGCACGGCGAAGCAGCCCTCGGGCAGCGGCTCGTCCTCGTTCTCGGGCAGCCCGGAGTCCACGAAGCCCATGAAGCGCTGCTCCACGCCGAGGATCGCGCGGGCGCGCTCCATCTCGGCCCTGCGCACCTCGCCGATGTTGGCCACGACCTCGGGGAGGTCCATCTTGGGGTTGAGCACGGATCCGCGTTCACCACCCGTCAGGGTGCACACCAGGACTTCCACACCTTCGCGCACATAGCGCGCCATCGTCGCGGCGCCCTTGCTCGACTCGTCATCGGGGTGGGCGTGGACGGCCATCAGCCTCAGCGGTGCACTCACGGGCTCGATGTCTCCTCAGTCGGACCGGTCACTTAGTTTGTCTGCAGGCGGTCGTGAGGGTCAGGTCGTGTACCGGGACCCCCGCGGGCGACAATTGTCTCGGATAACGCTCAGGGAGTGCAGGGAGATTCCACCATGGTCACCAGAGATGTCGGGAACGGACCCGTTCTCGGCACCCCCGACGAGCTGCCCGACGGCCCCAGGCGCCGGGGCAGGCTGGTCGTCCACGTCGTCATCGGCGTCCTGGTGGCCATCATCGCGGGCGGGTGGGGCTACGTCATGTGGTCGATGACCGCGGGCGGGTCGGAGGCGCCGGCGCAGGTGATCATGTTCGACGTGGTCGGGCCGACGCGGGCGGAGATCACCTTCCAGGTCTACAAGCCGGACGACAGGGAGGCCGTCTGCCGGATCAGGGCGCTGGACGTGAACCACGGGGAAGTCGGGAGCAAGGAAGTAAGAATCCGGGCTGGTGAGGGTAGTAAGCAGCTCAAGGAAAGCCTGGACACCAGTGCCCAGGCGACTTCCGTCCACGTCCAGTACTGCAATCTCGTATAGTGAGACATTTGGGGAAGCGAACCGACGGTTGACTTGTTAGCCTTTCGCAATTCAACCGTTGGAAACCTCAAGTGATCTCAGGGCCCCCTAGGCAAGCAAGGAGAACCCGTGGCCGACTCTCGCGATGAGAACGTCACATGGCTGACGCAGGAGGCGTACGACCGCCTGAAGGCGGAGTACGAATATCTCTCCGGCCCCGGGCGCGTCGACATCGCCAAGAAGATCGAGGCCGCCCGTGAGGAGGGCGACCTGCGCGAGAACGGCGGCTACCACGCCGCCAAGGACGAGCAGGGCAAGATGGAGGCCCGGATCTTCCACCTCCGCCAGATCCTCGACAACGCCCAGGTGGGCGAGGCCCCCAAGGCCGAAGGCGTGGTCGGGCCCGGCATGACGGTGACCATCCGGTTCGTCGGTGACGACGACGAGGTCACCTTCCTGCTCGCCTCGCGCGAGGAGAGCGGTGCGCCGATCGACGTCTATTCGCCGAAGTCTCCCCTCGGAGCGGCGATCAACGGTAAGAAGATCGGTGAGAAGGCGACGTACTCCATGCCCAACGGGCGCCAGAACACCGTCGAGATCCTGGAGGCAGTGCCGTACGTCGGCAACTGACGCCACCTGAGACGAACCGCCGGGCCCCCGCTGGTCCGGCGGATTTCGTGCGTGGACCCGTGATGCACCCCCCTGTCCTGCCCGGACCCCCCATGCAGGGGTATCCGGGGTATCCCGGGCAGGGGCCGGGGCCGGGAGGGATCCGGCAGGATCTCACCTTCCTCGTCCGGTCCCGTAAGCGCCGCGACCCGGTCAAGCTGGTGCCGTTCATCGTGGTGGCGCTGGTCGCGGTGCTGACCGCCGACGTGCTGCTGCTGGCCCAGCCGCCGCGGGACGAGCCGGAGGCCGCCGCGGCCGGCCATCCGACGCCCAGGCAGACGCTGCTCGCCGAGCGCCGGCCGCAGAAGCAGCCGCCGGTCCGCACGGTCCAGCCGGTGGCGCCGCTGCGCAAGCTGCACAAGCCCAACCTGTTCGTGCTCACCCGCAAGCCGTTCACCGAGGCGCAGTTACGCAAGGTGGGCCGGCTGCGCGGGGTGCGGGCGCTGGAGCTGGCCGACGCCGCCTCGATCACGCTCGACGGCAAGCGGGTGCAGACCCTCGCCGTCGATCCGTCCACGTTCCGCGCCTACACCCCCAAGGTGACCGCCTCCTCCGACGCGTTGTGGCAGAACGTCGCGGCGGGCGACGTCGCGGTGTCGTTCGTGCTCGGCAACGACGGCGGGCTCACGCTGCACCGGCAGGTCCGCGGGCCGGCCGGGACGATGCGCATCGGCGCGTACGCGACCACCGGCTTCGGCGCGGTCGACGCGGTGGTCTCCAAGCAGGTCGGGCGGACGCTCGGCCTGCCGCGCGACAACGCGCTCATCGTCAGCGCGCCCACCGCCAGCTCGGCCGCCTTACGGAGCAAGATCCTCAAGGTGTTGCCCAAGGGCACCCAGGTCGCCAGCGTCAACCCGGTGCTGCCGCAGCCGCGGCAGCAGACCACGCGCAACTGGCCGGCGGGCTCGTTCATGACGGTCGAGCAGGTCCACGTGGCGCTCAGGGCGGCGGCGTCCAAGCTGGGGCGGCCGTACGTGTGGGGCGCGGAGGGGCCGAACACCTTCGACTGCTCCGGCCTGGTCCAGTGGGCCTTCGCCCAGGCGGGCGTGCGGATGCCGCGCGTGACCCACCAGCAGTGGGTGACCGGGCCGCAGGTGCCGCTCTCGCAGGCGCAGCCGGGTGACCTCATCTTCTGGCGGTCCGATCCCACGAACCCCGACTACATCTCCCATGTGGCGATCTATTGGGGCAACGGGCAGATGATCCAGGCGCCGCGCACCGGCGACGTCGTCAAGATCTCGAAGGTCTACACCAAGAACCTCGCCGGCGTCGTACGGGTCAGCCCGGTCGCCGCCGCCCGGGTCCGCTGACCGATACTCCCCTGAGGCGACACCCTCCTTCCCTCACGTGCCTGCGGCGTGCAAATGTGTAATGGTGATTACATGAGTGCAGAAGACATGACGGCGGAGGTCCGGGGCTGGTTCACCGGGCGGCTCCCCGAAGGCTGGTTCACCGGCGCCCCCGAGATCGTCAGGGACCGCGAGGAGATCGCGGTCATCGGCACGCTCCCCGACCCGCCGGAGGACACCCCGGAGGCCGAGCGCGCGGCCCTGGTCGAGGGCCTGGCCCGCCGGTTCAGGGAGGAGACCCGCGAGCGGCGCATCGAGATCGCCCGCGAGGCCGAGCTGAGGTTCCGGCAGAAGGTGTCCTGGGGCGTGTCCTGCGGCGGATTCACTGTGATGTTCACCACACTGTCCGTGCCGGTCATGACCCGGCTGCGCCAGTCGGAGCGACAGGTCCTCGACACGCTCGTCGCCGCCGGGGTGGCCCGCAGCCGCAGCGACGCGCTCGCCTGGTGCGTACGCCTCGTCGGCAGGAACGCCGACACCTGGCTGGCCGATCTTCGCGACGCCCTCCAGCACGTCGACCGCGTTCGCGCCGCGGGCCCCGACGTCCATTCGTGAAGCGGTCCAGGGGAAACAGCGAGAGGAATGGACTAAACCACTGCGGGAATTGGTTTAGACCATTGGCATTGGACTGGACCAGTCAATGTTAATTCTCTTTTAAGTCTGCCGCGCCTGGGTAGGCTCCCCCAATCGCCAGGGCCTCTGCCTGCGACGACGGCCCCGCCAACAGGTCTATGCCAATTGGCCTTCCGGTCGTTCCGTCGTTAATGATGACTGGGCCCTGAGAGAGTGGAGGAGCGCAGTCGTGTCCGTGACCGTGGAAGTGCCCACGCCGACGAGCAATAGCGAATTGGCAGCGTGGGTGAAAGAGATAGCAGTCCTTACCGAGCCCGATCGGATCGAGTGGTGCGACGGCTCCGAGGAGGAGTGGACCCGTCTCACCAACCTGCTCGTGGAGCAGGGCACGCTCATCCGGCTCGCCGCCCGTCCCAACAGCTTCTACGCCAAGTCCGACCCGAGCGACGTCGCCAGGGTCGAGGACCGTACCTTCATCTGCTCCGAGCGTCCCGAGGACGCCGGGCCCACCAACAACTGGATCCCGCCCGCGGAGATGCGGCAGACCTTCGGCAAGCTCTTCAAGGGCTGCATGCGCGGCCGGACCATGTACGTGGTCCCGTTCTGCATGGGCCCGCTCGGCGGCGAGATCTCTCAGGTCGGCGTCGAGATCACGGACTCGCCGTACGTCGCCGTCTCCATGCGCGTCATGACCCGCATGGGCGAGCGGGCGCTGCGCCTCATCGAGGAGCGCGGCGACTTCGTCAAGTGCGTGCACTCCGTGGGCGCCCCGCTGCGGCCCGGCCAGGCCGACGTGCCGTGGCCGTGCAGCTCCACCAAGTACATCAGCCACTTCCCCGAGACCCGCGAGATCTGGTCCTACGGCTCCGGCTACGGCGGCAACGCGCTGCTCGGCAAGAAGTGCTACGCGCTGCGCATCGCCAGCGTCATGGCCCGCGACGAGGGCTGGCTGGCCGAGCACATGCTCATCCTCAAGCTCACCCCGCCGTCCGGCGAGACCCGCTACATCGCCGCCGCCTTCCCGAGCGCGTGCGGCAAGACCAACCTCGCCATGCTCCAGCCCACCATCCCGGGCTGGAAGGTCGAGACCGTCGGCGACGACATCGCCTGGATGCGCTTCGGCGAGGACGGCCGCCTCTACGCCATCAACCCGGAGGCCGGCTTCTTCGGCGTCGCCCCGGGCACCGGCGAGATCACCAACGCCAACGCGGTCAAGACGCTCTGGGGCAACAGCATCTTCACCAACGTCGCGCTCACCGACGACGGCGACGTGTGGTGGGAGGGCCTGACCGACGAGCCGCCCGCGCACCTCACCGACTGGAAGGGCCGCGACTGGACGCCCGACAGCGACGAGCCGGCCGCCCACCCGAACGCCCGCTTCACCACACCCGCCGCCCAGTGCCCGACCATCGCACCCGAGTGGCAGGACCCCAAGGGCGTGCCCATCTCCGCGATCCTGTTCGGCGGTCGCCGCGCCACCGCCGTGCCACTGGTCACGGAATCGCTGAGCTGGGAGCACGGCGTCTTCCTCGGAGCCAACGTCGCCTCCGAGAAGACCGCCGCGGCCGAGGGCAAGGTCGGCGAGCTGCGCCACGACCCGTTCGCCATGCTGCCGTTCTGCGGCTACAACATGGGCGACTACTTCGGCCACTGGCTGAACGTCGGCCGGCGTGAGGGCGCCGTGCTCCCGCGCATCTACTACGTCAACTGGTTCCGCAAGGACGCCGACGGCCGCTACATCTGGCCCGGCTACGGCGAGAACAGCCGCGTGCTCAAGTGGATCGTCGACCGCCTCAACGGCGAGGCCGACGCCGTGCCGACGCCGATCGGCCTGCTGCCCGCCGAGCTCGACACCGAGGGCCTCGACCTCTCCGAGGACGCCCTGCGCACGCTGCTGAGCGTGGACCGCGAGGTCTGGCGCGAGGAGGCGGCGCTCATCCCGGCGCACTTCGAGAAGTTCGGCGACCACCTGCCGAAGGAGCTGTGGAAGGAGTACGACGCCCTGCTCGACCGGCTCGGGTAGGCGCCCTTGTGCGGTGCGGCGGCACGGTCGTACGTTGGTGGCGCCGCCGTACCGATCACAGGGGGGCAAACGTGGGCTACGTCCTGCTCGTCGCCGCTCTAGGCATGCTGATCACGGTCCAGGCCGCCAGCGGCTGGGTCGAGGCCGAGATCCGGCGGGTCGCCGAGGCCGAGCCCGGCGGGCGCGGGCATCCTCTGGGGCCGTACGAGCTGGCCTACCTCACGGGCGGGCCCCGGAGAGCCCTGAACACGGCGCTGACCGTCCTCGCGACGGCCGGCGCCGTCCGCGTCTCCAGGGGCTCCCAGGTCACCGCCGTGGACGGCGCGGCGCCCTCACCGGTGCCGATCGAGCAGGCCGTGCTCGACGCGCTCGCGTCCAGGCCGGGCGGCTACCGGGCCGCCGAGCTGCGGCGGGAGCTGGAGACGCATCCCGCGCTGGTCGCGCTCGCCGCCGGGCTGGAGGCGCGCGGCCTCCTCGTGCCGCAGGAGGCGTTCAAGGAGGCGTGGCGGCGCAGGACGCGGCTGGTGGCCGTCACCTGGGCGGCGGCGGTCTTCGGGGTGGCGGTGCTCGTGCTGGAGTCCTCCGACGCGCTCGGCCCCGACGCCGTCTTCGTCCCCACGATCCTCATCGGGGTGGCCGCCCCCGTGCTCGGGCTCGTGCACTGCGCCAAGCACGGCAGGCGGCTCAGGAACGTCGTCACCAGGGAAGGGCGCACGGTGCTGAACGCGGCGAGGGCCCGGCATCCGAGAGGCGTACGCGACCAGGGGGCGGCCGCACTGGCCGTCGGGGTGCTGGTGGCGCTCTACGGGCTGGAGGAGGCGGGGGATCCGGCGCTGGGCAAGGAGCTGATGACCAGCTTCCCCGGCGGTGACAGCTCCGGGTCCTGCGGGGCGCACAGCGGCGGTGACGGCGTGTCCTTCGGCGGCTCCGATTTCGGCTCCTCCGGCGGCGGCGACGGCGGCGGCGGGTCGAGCTGCGGCGGCGGCGGAGGATGCGGCGGCGGTGGCGGGTGCGGGGGCGGCGGTGGCGGCGGCTGACAAGCGCGCCGGGGAGAGGAAGGACGGCATGGCGGGGGACCGGGACAGGACCGCGGAGCTGGGGGTGGGGATCGGCTGGCGGGCCGAGCTGGATCTCACCATCGAGCGCATGGAAGGCGTCGACTTCGTCGAGGCGATCGCCGAGAACCTGAGGCCCGGCGCGCTGCCGGAGTCGCTGCGCCTGTTACGGGCCAGGGACGTGCCGGTGATCCCGCACGGGGTGTCGCTCGGCGTCGGCGGGGCCGAGCCGCCCGCCGCCGGCCGGCTCGCGCACCTGGCCGCGTGCGCGGAGGCGCTGGACGCGCCGCTCGTCAGCGAGCATCTGGCGTTCGTCCGCGGCGACGGGGTCGAGGCGGGGCATCTACTGCCGATCCCGCGGACGCGGGAGTCGCTGCGGGTCGTCACGGAGAACGTACGCCGGGCGCAGGACGCGCTGCCCGTCCCGCTGGCGCTGGAGAACGTGGCCGCGATCTTCGGCTGGCCGGACGACGAGCTGACCGAGGGGCACTTCCTCGCCGAGCTGGTGGAGCGGACCGGGGTGCTGCTGCTCGTCGACGTCGCCAACCTCTACACCAACCAGGTCAACCTGGGCCTGTCGGCGGTGGCCGCGCTCGACGCCCTGCCACTGGAGCACCTGGCGTACGTGCACGTCGCCGGCGGCTACGAGCACCAGGGCATCTGGCACGACACCCACACCACGGCCGTGCCGGCGCCGGTGCTGGACCTGCTCACCGAGCTGTGCTCCCGTACCCGCCCGCCCGGGGTGCTGCTGGAGTGGGACGACCACTTCCCGAGCGACGCCGCGCTGGCGGGGGAGCTGGAGCGGATCAGGGCCGCGACGGCGGCCGGCGCGGCGAGGGGGAGCCTCGATGGCGCCACGACCTGAGCCTGTGCAACAGGCGGAGGGTCGGGCGGGCTCGGGGGAGAACCTGGCGGGGCCGGGGGAGGATCTGGCGGTGGCGCGGGGGCGGCTGGCGGAGGCGCAGGGGCGGGTGGTGCGGGCGCTGGTCGCGGGCGGTGAGGTGCCCGACGGCTTCGACGCGGCCCGCCTGCGCGCCCAGGCCGCGAGCCTGGTCGCCAAGCGGCGCTCCATCGTGGCGCGGCTCCGCCCCGACGCGGCCGTGGCCGCCGGGGCCGACCTGGCGGCCGAGTTCGCCGCGTACGCGCGGGCCCGCGGCGAGCCGCCTCCCGGCTACCGCGCCGACGCCGACGGCTTCGCCGCCTGGCTGCGCGAGCGCGGCCGGCTGCCGGATCCGCCCCGCCGCCGCACGCCGTGGTGGCGGCGGCGGGTGCCGTAGCATGCGCTTGGGAGGCGGCATGCGCGTGGTCAACATGGGCGACTGGCCCCTGGACGAGCGGGACGAGCGGCTCCACGAGCCCGGCGGCGAGCCACTGTGGAACGAGTCCTACTACTTCGACTTCGTGGCGGACGACGGCGAGCTGGGCGGCTACGTGCGGCTCGGCCTCTACCCCAACTGGAGGCGCGCCTGGTACTGGGCCTGCCTGGTCACCCCCGGCGGCCTGGTCGCGTCCGTGATCGACCACGACGCGCCCCTGCCGGACGATCCCGGCCTGACCGTCCGCGGCGCGGGCTACGAGGCGTCCCAGCGGATCGCCGACCCGTTCCGCGCGGCCGGGGTCCGGCTGGTCTCCGACGCGCTCGCGCTCGACCTGGAGTGGCGCACCGAGGGCGGCGTGTACGGCTACGCCCTCACCCCGCGCTACGAGGTCCCCTGCGTGGTGACCGGCACGGTCGGCGGCCGGCCCTTCCACGGCCACGGCGAGCGCGACCACAGCTGGGGCGTGCGCGACTGGTGGTCGATCTCCTGGATGTGGAGCAGCGGCCGGCTGACGGACGGCACGTACGTGCACGGCATGCGCGCCAACCTGGGCCTCGACCTGCCCTGGCCGGCGTTCACCGTGCCGCCGGGCGGCGAGCCCGCGCACGCGGAGGGCTTCGCGGCGGCGACCTCCTTCGACGGCGACCGCCCCGCCGGCACGGTGCTGCGGCTGCCGGGGATGGCGGTGACCGCGCGGCCGGTCGCGTTCGCGCCGGTGACGCTGACCTCGCCGGAGGGGGCGACGGCGGTCTTCCCGCGGGCGATGTGCCGTTTCGAGGCCGAGGACGGGCGTTCGGGCCACGGCTGGACGGAGTGGCACCAGCCGCCGGAATGGCGCTCCCACGTCTGGGTTTAGGGGTCATCGGCCGGGAAACGCAGGGGTGCATGGGGGGACTGCGCTGCGTCGACGGATCCTATCTGACCGTCACGCCCGTGGCGTGCCGTGACAGCGTCGGCAAGCCGTACGAGGTCACCCTTGAGCTGCACCGCGACGGCGCCCCGTACGGCAGCGTGGGGGAGCGCTGCGGCTGGCTGCTGACCCGGCTGGCGCGCGGCGTGGACGAGGCCCGTACGGGCCGGGGCCCGGCCAGGCGGTGGGCCGATCCCGACGACAGGTTCCCCGGCGGCGAGCCGGAAGGCGAGCTGTTCTCCTTCCGCTACCGCAGCAGGTCGGGTCCGTCCGGCGGCGAGCTGAGCTGCCGCTTGCGCACGATCCCGCTGTGGGAGGGGAGCCGCTGGCGGGTGACGCGGCGGGCGTACGTGGAGGCGTGGGGCGCCACGGGCGTCGGCATGCGGGCCGTGCTGACCTCGGCGGAGCTGTCGTCGTTCGTCCGAGGTCTCCTGGAGGAGGCCGAAGGATGTCTGGAAGGCAGAGATATGGCAAGGAATGCCAGAGAGGGAGCAGGCACAGGCGAAACGCGGTGATAATTGCCTGTTGGGTCATTGACCGAGGGCAACCGCTGGGGAGGACACTCCGTGGGCCTGCGCGACCTGGTCTACCGGCTGTACGAGCGCCGGCTGGAGGCCGAGCTGTCGAAGGACAGCATTCCCCGGCACGTCGGGGTCATCATCGACGGCAACCGCCGCTGGGCGCGCTCCATGGGGATGCGCGACGTCTCCACGGGCCACCGCAAGGGCGCGGACAAGATCTCCGAGCTGCTCTGCTGGTGCCGCGAGACCGGCGTCGAGGTCGTCACCGTCTGGATGCTCTCCAACGACAACCTCAACCGGCCGCGGGAGGAGCTGGAGCCGCTCCTCCGCATCATCGAGGACGTGACGCGGGAGCTGGTGGACCAGGGCTGGCGGATCATCCCCGTCGGGGCACTGGACCTGCTGCCGGACCGTACGGCGAATGTCCTCAAAAACGCGAAAGAAGCGTCATCACACCGTCCGGGCCTGATTGTGAACGTTGCAGTTGGGTATGGAGGAAGACGTGAGATTGCCGATGCGGTGCGCTCACTGCTCCAGGAGCAAGCGAGCAAGGGAGCGAGCATCGAGGACCTCGTCGAGGTGCTCGATGTGGAGCACATCGCGGAGCATCTCTACACTCGCGGCCAGCCGGATCCGGATCTTCTCATCCGGACCTCGGGCGAGCAGCGCCTGTCGGGCTTCATGCTCTGGCAGAGCGCTCACTCCGAGTTCTACTTCCACGAGGCCTACTGGCCCGACTTCCGCAGGGTCGACTTCCTGCGGGCGCTGCGCGATTACGCTGCGAGACATCGACGTTACGGTTCTTGACACGACATTCGGGTATCGAGGACGTAACGTTGAAAGTGTCCGACCACAGGTCGAACACTCCGGAGAGGTCCCGCCTTTGCACCACGATTCGCCGAGGGGGGCCGGAACCCGGCGCCGACGGCGTCTCGCGGTCGGGGAACGCGGGTCCGGTCCGATTCCCGCCTCGTCTGCAGGGCGCCCGCACGTGGGGCGCCCGGGGGAGAACGTGTGGCAGTGTCCTCGAGCAACCCTACGACCCAGCCGGCCAAGCGTACCTACGTGCTCGACACCTCGGTGCTGCTGGCCGACCCGGCGGCCCTGACCCGCTTCGCCGAGCACGACGTGGTCCTGCCGATCGTCGTGATCACCGAGCTGGAAGCCAAGCGGCATCACCCAGAGCTCGGCTATTTCGCGAGGCAGGCCCTGCGCTACCTCGACGATCTGCGGATCAGGCACGGCAGGCTCGACGAGCCCATGCCGACGCCGACTGGGGACGGCACACTCAGGGTTGAGCTCAATCACAGCGACCCGTCCATCTTGCCGGTCGGATTCCGCCTGGGCGACAACGACACGCGCATCCTGACGGTGGCCCGTCATCTGGCCGCCGAGGGCTGTGACGTCGTGCTGGTCTCCAAGGACCTGCCCATGCGGGTCAAGGCGGCCTCGATCGGCCTTACCGCGGAGGAATACCGCGCCGAGCTGGTGCACGAGTCGGGCTGGACCGGGATGGCCGAGATCCAGGTCACCGCCGAGGACGTCGAGACGCTCTTCGAGCACGGCACCGCCGACATCGAGGAGGCCAGGGAACTGCCGACGCACACCGGGCTGCGGCTGCTGTCGGCCAAGGGCTCGGCGCTCGGCCGGGTGCTGCCCGACAAGTCGGTGCGCCTGGTGCGCGGCGACCGCGAGGTGTTCGGACTGCACGGCCGCTCCGCCGAGCAGCGCATCGCGCTCGACCTGCTGATGGACCCGGAGATCGGCATCATCTCGCTGGGCGGCCGGGCCGGCACCGGCAAGTCGGCGCTGGCGCTGTGCGCGGGCCTGGAGGCCGTGCTGGAGCGCCGCCAGCACCGCAAGGTGGTCGTCTTCCGTCCGCTCTACGCGGTCGGCGGCCAGGAGCTCGGCTATCTGCCGGGCACCGAGGGCGAGAAGATGGGCCCGTGGGCGCAGGCGGTCTACGACACGCTGGGCGCGGTCACCACGCCCGAGGTGATCGACGAGGTGCTGGACCGGGGCATGCTGGAGGTGCTCCCGCTCACGCACATCCGCGGCCGTTCGCTGCACGACGCGTTCGTGATCGTGGACGAGGCGCAGTCGCTGGAGCGCGGGGTGCTGCTCACGGTGCTGAGCCGGATCGGCGCCAACTCCCGCGTGGTGCTCACCCACGACATCGCCCAGCGCGACAACCTGCGGGTCGGGCGGCACGACGGTGTGGTGGCGGTGGTGGAGAAGCTCAAGGGCCATCCGCTGTTCGCCCACGTCACGCTGACCCGCTCCGAGCGCTCGCCGATCGCCGCGCTGGTCACCGAGATGCTGGAGGACATCACGATGTAGCGCCGCGGAGATCGCCGCACGTGTACCGCCCCTCGTCCTTCGGGGGGCGGTTCTCGTTGTCCCGGACGATCTTGACCTGCTCGTACGCCGCGTCCTGCTGCGCCGTGCAGACGATCTGCGCCTTGCCGAGGTCGCTCAGCGATGCCGAGCCCCTGATGTAGACGGTCAGCGTCAGCGTGCGCGGGAGCTGCATCTCGTCGCGCTGCACGGGGTTGAGCGAGTCCTTGGTCCGCAGGTACGTGAACCCGCGCAGCGCCGTGTCCCGGTCGCCGAGCGGCTGCCCGGACGCCGCGAACAGTGCGCCGAGCAGGCTCTCCACCGTGTCGTCCCCGACGTCGGCCGGCTCCCGCGCGAGCTTGCCGTTCCTGATCAGGTAGATCGTCTTGGACGGCGGCGGGATGCTCACGGTGGGGGCGTTGCCGCGTTCCTGCACGTCGGTGGGGGAGATGCCGCAGGCGGCCAGCAGGACGCAGGCGAGCAGCGCGAGGGAGGTCCTGGCTCTCACGAGTGGGGCAGCCAGACGGTGAAGAGGGTGCCGGGCTCCTGCGCCCGGACCGAGATGGTGCCGCCGTGCAGGTGCACGTTCGCGCGGGCGATGGCGAGGCCGAGGCCGCTGCCGTGGCTGCGCGCCCGGCCCGCGCCGGCCTTGAAGAAGCGGTCGAAGACGTGCGGCAGCGCCTCGCGCGGGATGCCCTTGCCGTGGTCGCGCACCTTCACCTCCAGCCCGTTCTCGGTGCTGCGGGCGTTGACCACCACAGGGGGGCCGCCGTGCTTGAGCGCGTTGCCGACGAGGTTGGCCACGATCACGTCGAACCTCCTCGGGTCGAGGTTGGCGGTCAGCCCCTGGGAGGCGTTGACCCTGACCTGCTCGTTCCAGCCGCGGGTCTCCAGGCAGTCGCCGATGGCGTCGGCCACGTTGACCGGCTCCAGGTTGAGCGTGGCGGTGCCCGCGTCGAAGCGGCTGATCTCGATGAGGTGCTCGACCAGCTCGCGCAGCCGCTCGATCTCCCTGAGCACCAGCCGGACGGCCTCGGCGGGCGCCTCGGGCAGCCGGCCGGCCTCCTCGGACAGCACGTCGGCCACGGCCGTCATGGCGGTCAGCGGCGTACGCAGCTCGTGCGAGACGTCGGCCACGAACCGGCGGGACATGGCCTCCAGCGAGCGCAGCTCGGACACGCTCAGCTCCAGCGCCGCGGCGGCGTCGTTGAACCTGGCGGTCAGCCCGGCCAGCTCGTCCTGGCCGTGGACCGGCAGGCGGGTGTCGAGCCGGCCCTCGCCGAGCGCCTGGGCGGCCGCGCTCAGCCGGCGCACCGGCAGCAGCACCTGCCGGGCCGAGAACAGCGCCACGACCAGCGCGATGATCACGATCGCGATGCCGCCCTGGAACAGCCTGGCGCGGAGGGTGTCGAGCTGGCTGACGTCGGCGCGCATGGGGAAGAAGACGAAGGCGCGCAGGCCGGTGGCCTCGGGGACGCCGTTCGTGGCGCGGTGGACCTCGGTGCCGACGATGAGCCACAGCTCGCCCCTGAGCACCCGGCGCTGGGTCACGACGCTCTGCTTGGCCCGGCCGTAGAGCTCGTTGGGGACGTCGCGGAGGGTCATCGGGCCGGTGACGGAGACCAGGTCGCCGTACTCGATCACGACGCTCCTGCCGGGGGCGCTCAGGGTCTGGGCCAGGTGGTTGAGCTCCTTGCTGGTGGGCGCGGCCTCGCCCGGCCGCAGCCGGCCGACGGGGAAGTCGAGCCCGCCGAGCTCCCGTACGACGAGGTCCATGGAGGTCCGCTCGGTCCTGGTCACCAGGGCGGTCTTGGCCAGCTCGAAGCCGATCGTGGCCACGAGCATGGACGCGGTGACGGCGACGAGCGTGAACGTGATGACGAGCCGGGCGCGCAGTCCGGTGGGAAGAGGGATCACGGAAGCATCACGGTCACGGAGGGCTGAAGCGGTAGCCGAACCCGCGCACGGTGTGGATGAACACCGGCTCGGCGGGCTTCGGCTCGATCTTGGCGCGGATGCGCTGCACACAGGCGTCCACGAGCCGGGAGTCGGCGATGTGCGTGTGGTCCCAGACCGCCCGCAGCAGGTAGCGGCGGTTGAGCACCTGGCCGGGATGGCGGACGAGCTCCAGCAGCAGCCGCAGCTCGGTGGGCGTCAGGTGGATCTCCTTGCCGGCCAGCGTGACCTTGAGCGCGCCCCGGTCGATGACGAGGTCGCCGAAGGTGATGCGGTCGGAGGCGGCGGACTCGGCGCGGCGCAGGATGGCCCTGATGCGCGCGTCCAGCACGCGGGGCTCGACGGGCTTGACCACGTAGTCGTCGGCGCCGGCCTCCAGGCCGACCACGATGTCCAGGTCGTCGCCGCGGGCCGTGAGCAGGATGACGGGGAGCTGGTCGAGCTTGCGCACCCGGCGGCAGACCTCGATGCCGTCGATGCCGGGGAGCATGACGTCGAGGATGGCGATCTCGGGGCGGCGGGCCCTGATGTGGTCGAGTGCCTCCTCGCCGGTCGCGTACGACGTCACCGAGTGCCCCTGACGGGTCAGCGCCAGCTCAAGAGCGGTGCGGACCGAGGGGTCGTCTTCGACGAGGAGAATGCCTGCCACGCGCACATTATCGTTCCATGTCCTGTATAGCCGGGTTGTGTCACCAAACTGTGACGTCGTGTTGAAGGCATCGGGAAGAAGGACAGAAACCCTGAAAGTGGCTTCCCTTCGGTCAACGGGGGCACGAAGGGGAGTCTCCATAGTGTGACTAATCTCACAGTATCCGGAAATAGCACGCTAACGTGCTGCTTAGCCAAGGGGACACCAAGCGATTACCGCGTTTCGGTTGCGCGGCACCCCCCAGGACAGGGCAAGCTCATGGATCGTGAGCCCCGGTCCGCGTTTGAGTGAGCGCCCCCCGACAACCGATGTCCCCTCGGCACGCCGGTCGTCGCGGCGCGTCAGACCCAAGACCATCGTCATCGCCGTCGTCTCCGTGGCGGTCGTGGGCGGCGGCGGCGCCTTCGTCGCCCTGCGCGCGATCGACAACGCGAACAAGCCGGTCACCCCCGCGTTCACCATCGAGGACATGGGCAAGCTGGCCAGCGGCGACCTCTCGGCGCCCGACCCCGAGACCGACGCGCTCAAGGCCGCGGCCGAGCAGGCGTTCCGGGCCGCGCAGCTCAAGAAGAACCGCGACGGCGCCGACGACCACAAGGACGAGCTGTCCTGGGTGGTGCCCAAGCAGGCCCCCGGCGGCGACGGCTTCCCCGCCCAGAACTTCCCGCCCGGCACCAACCCCTCGCCCGGCAGCAACAAGGCCACCGCCAAGGCCATGCTCGCCTCGTTCGGCTTCGGCGCCGACCAGTGGGGCTGCCTGGAGGCGCTCTGGCACAAGGAGAGCGGCTGGAACGAGCGGGCCATGAACCGCTACTCCGGCGCGTACGGCATCCCGCAGTCGCTGCCCGGCAGCAAGATGGCGAGCGCGGGCTCCGACTGGCAGACCAACGCCGCCACCCAGATCAAGTGGGGCCTCGGCTACATCAAGGGCCGCTACGGCACGCCCTGCGGCGCCTGGGGCCACTCCCAGCGGGTCGGCTGGTACTAGACCTCCAGAAGAGCCGCCCGGACAGGTCAACTTTCCTTCTGCAATCGGCAAGCCGCCGCGCCCCCACCGTGAGCCGGGGCGGAGGCTGGCCGCATGGGTGTGAAGGTCAGCGTGATCGTCAATGTCCACAACCCGGGTGACACCGCGGACGCGGCCATCCGCTCCGCCATGGAGCAGACGATGCCCGCGGGCGACGTCGAGGTGCTGCTCGTGGACGACGGGTCCACGGACGGGACCGCGGAGCGCCTGGACGCCATCGCCGCGGCCCGTCCTCATGTGCGGGCGTTCCACCTGCCCTGCACCGGCTCGCCCGCCCGTGGCCGCAACGTGGGGCTGGCCGACGCCCGCGGCGACTACGTCTTCTTCCTCGACCAGGGCGACCGCCTGGAGCGCGACGCCCTCGCCCGCATGTACGAGCGGGCCGTCGAGACCGACGCGGACGTGCTGATCGGCCGCCTGGTGCGCGCCTCGGGCCCGCCGATGGTCGCCTTCGCCCGCAGCACCGCCCGCGCCGACATCCTGCGCGACCGCCTCCTCAGCGTGCTCGGCCCGCAGCAGCTCTACCGCCGGGCCTACCTGGAGGAGCACCAGCTCGGCTTCTCGGTGACCGGCGGACGGCTGGCCGAGCAGGCGTTCGTCATGCGCGCCTACCTGCACGCCAAGGTGATCGCGGTGCTCGCCGAGCACGTCTGCTGCCACCTCGGCGAGCGGCCCCGGCTGGAGGAGGAGCCGCACGCGATGGCGCAGGAGCTGCGGTCGCTGCTCGACGACATCGACACCTACGTCGGCGAGGGCCGCCAGCGCGACCGCATGTACGCCTACTGGTACCGCTACGCCGTCCTGCGGCCCCTGCTGACCAGCAGGTTCGCCGACTCCTCCGTGGACCGGGGGCGGCACTTCCGCCTCGTCCAGCAGCTCATGGAGGAGCGCTTCCCCGAGAAGCTGGACCGCCACCTGCCCGTCCAGCTCCGGGCCGTGGCCGCGTTCGTCCGGCTGGGCCGCCTGGACCAGATCGTGCTGCTGGCCACCTCGGCCCGCCGCGGCGGCCTGATCTCGGAGCTGACGGAGGTGCGCTGGGACGCCCACGTCCTGGTGCTCGGGCTCACCGTCGAGGTCAAGGGCGTCGACGGCGGGCCCGACCGCTACCGCGTGGACGGCCCCCGCCTGCACTGGGTGCCGCCGCGTTCCATCGACGCCAAGCTGCTGAACCCCAGCGTCACCAACGTGAGCGACGCCGTCGAACGGGCCCGCATCGAGGTCTACGTACGCCACGCCGCGACCGGCGTCATCCACTTCCTGCCGCTGGCCCAGCGCGTCGAGGTGGTCCAGGAGGGCCGCCGCAGGGCCCGCGTGCAGATCAAGGCCGAGGCCAGGGTCGACGTGAGCAGCGCCGCGTACGGCGAGCCGCTGCTGCCCGGCCAGTGGGAGCTGCACGTCCGCATGTACGGCGGCGCCAACCAGGCGAGAAGCCGGGTGCGCCGGCCCGAGGGCCCGCTCAACTGCCTCGGCGTGCTCGCCCAGCGGCCCCGCATGCGGCTCGTCGTGCCCTGCTGGTCCGACCAGGGGGAGCTGGGGCTCGCCGTCGAGCCACGCTCGTTCGCCGAGTCGATCGCGCTCGTGTCCGCGGCGGCCGAGGTCAAGCAGCTCGACGGGCACGCCTACGTCGTGCTGCCGGTGCCGTACGTGCCGCCGAGCGGCGGCCCGCCCCTGGAGCTGGTGCTGCACAGCACCGGACACGGCCGCGAGCGCGAGGTGAGCGCCCCGGCGCTGGCCGAGGCCGGGCTGCCGGGGAAGCTCGCCGGGCAGCTCGTGGCCAAGCTGCCGGTGCGGCGCTGGCCGGCCGCCGACCACCTCGGCCCCGGCACCTGGCTGGCGTCGCTGCGCTCGGCCGAGGAGGAGCTGGGGCTGCGCTTCGCCCTGACCGTACGGCGGGGACGGGTGGAGGTGCGCCCGTCCGCCGCCGTGGACCCGGGCCGGCCCTCGCCGCTCGGCAGGGACACCGCGCTGCACCGGCTCGGCCGCCGGCTGCCCGGCGTCCGGCACGTGGTGCGCCTGGCGCGCGCGGGCCGGCACCGCTACCTCACCTGACCCACGCCTCCAGCTCCTCGAACGCGCTCCTGAAGGCGGGCAGCATCGGCTTGAGCCGGTCGGGGTAGAGATCCACCAGGCTGTCCAGGTGGTTGCCGCCCTCGATCCGGTGGTAGCGGAACGGCCGGTGCGGCCCGACCATCCGGGCGTAGACGTCGGAGTCGCGGGAGATCGGCAGCAGCGTGTCCAGCGTCCCGTGGATCGTGATGAGCGGCTTGGTGATCCGGCCGGTCAGCGCGATCTTGGCGACGGCCGCGTACGGCCTGCGCGCGTCGTAGTCGTAGTCGGCAGGGGCGCCCTGGTAGGACGGATCCAGCTCCTTCTGGTAGAGCTCCTGGGTGAGCTCCCAGTAGTACTGCCGGTGGAAGGGCCACAGGAACTCCGACCCGGCCGCGAACCCGGCCGCCCGCACCCCGGCCTCGTCCGGGTACGCCTTCAGCGCGGCCGGCAGGACGTTCAGCAGGTTGTCGCCCTTGAGCCGCCAGAGCGTGCCCTCCCAGTCGACGCCGCCGTCGTAGAGGTGGCCCCGGTTCTCCAGCTGCCATCTGACGAGGTAGCCGCCGTTGGAGATGCCGGCCGCGTACGTGCGGGCGGGCTGCCTGCCGTACCGCTGGCGGACCACGGCCTTGGCGGCCACGGCGAGCTGGGTGACGCGGTCGTTCCACTCGGCGATGGCGTCGCCTGGCGCGCGGCCGTCCTCGTGGAAGGCGGTGCCGACGTTGCCCTTGTCGGTGGCGGCGAAGGCGTAGCCCTTGGCCAGCACCCAGTCGGAGATCGTGTAGTCGTTGGCGTACTGCTCCCTGTTGCCCGGGGTGCCGCTGACGACCAGGCCGCCGTTCCAGCGGTCGGGCAGCCTGATCACGAACTGGGCGTCGTGGTTCCAGCCGTGCGTGGCGTTGCCGGTGGAGGTGTCGGGGAAGTAGCCGTCGATCTGCGTGCCCGGCACCCCGGTCGGGTTGACCGTGGCGGCCGAGTGCAGCCCGGCCCAGTCGGCCGGGTCGGTGTGGCCGGTGGCCACGGTGCCCGCGGTCGTGAGGTCGGCCAGGCGGGCGACCACCTGCTTCTCCGCGCCCGGCACGGCGAGCTGCTGGTGCGGCTGCTGGACGGGCGTCAGCAGGCTCGCGACGAGGGTGAGGGCGACCAGCATCACGCCTCCTCCAGGTGGGCGGCCAGCAGCCGGCCGAACTCGGCGGGGTGCTCCAGGTGCGGGCTGTGTCCGCACTCGGCGATGACCACCTCGCGGTAGGGGCCGTAGCGCTCCAGCACCGCCCGCGTCTGCGTCACCATCGGCTGGGCGGGCGTGCCGGGGGAGCCGGGCACGACGCCGAGCGCGCCGAGGTGCGCCAGGTCGAACAGGGACGTGTCGGAGACGATGACGTCGTCGGCGCCCCTGATCCACAGGACGGGCGGCTTGGGGTCGATCTCCGGCAGGTCGTCCAGCCGGAAGTAGGTCGGGGACATGGTGTTGAGCACGCCGCTCTTGCCGGGAGCCAGGTGGGGCCAGGCGTCGGACGGCACCGCGTCGCCCGGGTAGTGGGCCTCGCCCACGCGGGTGGTCAGCATGGCGCGGACGTAGAAGTCCTCGTCGGGGACCGGGTGCTTCACGTAGGAGGAGCGGAAGACGCTGCGCGGCGAGGTGGGCGACTCCTCCGACAGGTCGCCGGCCTGGAGGCGGGCCACGAAGTCGGGGTTCGCGCCGCCCGCTCCCGCGCCCGCGCCGTCGGGGTGCGTGATCCGGCCGTCCGCGCCCTCGGTGCCGCCGAAGCCGTACGGCGAGACCGGGTTGACCAGCGTGACACTCCGCACCGCCGCGGGCCGGTCGCGCAGGGCCTGCAGCACCACGCCGCCGCCCATGCTCCAGCCGACCAGGTGGACGGGCGCCAGGCCCAGGGTCTCGACCAGCTCCAGCACGTCGTCGGAGTAGTCGCGCAGGCCGCGCGTGGCGTCCACCGGGGCAGGATCGGTGTCGCCGAAGCCGCGCAGGTCCACGGCCAGCGGGCGGTAGCGGTCCGGCAGCGCCGCCATCGTGTCGCGCCAGAACGCGGCCGAGGAGACGTTGCCGTGGACGAACAGCACGGGCTCGCCGCCGTCCCTGCCCTCGACGGTCAGGACGTTCTGGGTGAGCCGGGGAGTGGTGACCTTCATCGCGTGTGGATCCTTTCGGCCAGGTCGCGGCCCTGGGTCTCCCGGGCGGCGTAGACCGCGCCCAGCGTGAGGACCGCGGCCAGCCCGAGGTAGAGAGAGATGGGAAGGCTACTGGAGTACGCGCGCAGCAGGGCGACCGCGATGATGGGCGCGAGCGCGCCCGCCACGATGGCCGAGAGCTGAGCGCCGATCGACACGCCGGTGTAGCGCATCCGGGTGCCGAACAGCTCGGAGAAGAAGGCCGCCTGGGGTCCGTACATCATGCCGTGGAACAGCAGGCCGACGATGACCGCGACGGTGATCGCCAGGAAGTTGCCGGTGTCCACCAGCGGGAAGAACGCGAAGATCCACACGCCGATGCCGGCCGCTCCGGCCAGGTAGATCGGGCGGCGGCCGACCCGGTCCGACAGCGCGCCCCACATCGGGATCGTCACGAAGTGCACCGCCGAGGCGATGAGCACCGCGGTCAGCACGGTCGAGTTCTCGACGCCGGCGGTCTTGGCATAGGTGATGACGAAGACGGTGAGCAGGTAGAAGGAGATGTTCTCGGCCAGGCGGGCGCCGATGGCGACGAGCACGTCCTTCCAGTGGTGGCGCAGCACGCCCACGATGGGCGCCCGCTCCTCCGGCGCCGACTCCTGGAAGACCGGCGACTCCGTGATCGTCAGCCGGATCCACAGGCCGATCAGCACCAGCACCCCCGACAGCAGGAACGGCACCCGCCACCCCCACGCCAGGAACGTCTCCTCCGGCTGCCAGGCGGCCAGCGCCGCCAGCACGCCCGTGGCCAGCAGGTTGCCGCCCGGCGCCCCGGCCTGCGGCCAGGAGGCCCAGAAGCCGCGGCGGGCGTCGTCGCCATGCTCGGAGACGATGAGCACCGCGCCGCCCCACTCGCCGCCGAGCGCGAAGCCCTGCACCAGGCGGAGCCCCGTCAGCACCAGCGCGGCGGCCGGGCCGAGGGTCTCGTACGTCGGCAGGCAGCCGATGAGGAACGTCGCCGTCCCCATCATCACCAGGCTGACGACCAGCAGGGTCTTGCGGCCCACCCGGTCGCCGAAGTGGCCGAAGACCAGGCCGCCGAGCGGGCGGGCGACGAACCCGACGGCGTAGGTGAGGAACGACAGCAGCGTGCCGGTCAGCGGATCGGACTCGGGGAAGAAGAGCTGGTTGAACACGAGGGCGGCGGCGGAGCCGTACAGGAAGAAGTCGTACCACTCGATGGTCGTGCCGATCAGGCTGGCGGCGACGATCTTCTTGATGGAGGTGGCCATGCCGGTCACGGTAGGGAGTGACCGGCGTCACTCATATGGAGTCGGGGCCCACACTCTGCCGGGTGGATGTGTGGCCGAGGCGGTGCAGCCGGAGGGCGAGCTGGAGCTCCAGTGCCCGCTCCGGCTCCTGCCAGCCGTCGCCGAGCAGCCGGCCGACCCGGTCCAGCCGCTGCGTCACCGTGTTGACGTGGATGTGCAGGGCCTCGGCCGTACGCGACGGCGAGCCGCCCGTGCCGAAGTAGGCCGCGAGGGTGTCGGTCAGCGCGGTGCCGCGCCGGGCGTCGTAGCCGATCACCGCGCCCAGCACCCGGTCCACGAAGCCGCGCACGTCGCGGCCGTCGCCGACGAGCAGCCCGACGAAGCCCAGCTCGGCCGCGCTCGCGCCCTCCCCGGCCCGGCCCAGCGCGATCAGCGCCTCGGCGCACCGCCGCGCCTCCTGGTAGGCGTAGGGGACGACGCCCTCCGCGGCCGCGAGGGCCGCGCCGGCCGTGGCCTGCCGGCCCAGGGACGCGCTCAGCTCGGCGGCCGCCCGCGCGGCGAGCGCGCCGGGACGCTCGCCCGGCAGCAGCAGCACCACCTCGTCGCCCCGCCCCGCCGCGAGCCCGTGCCGGATCGCCGCCTGCGAGGACGCCCAGAACGCCGCCCGCTCCCGCTGCCCGCCGTGCTTGACCACCACGACGACGTGCGGCGCCCCCAGATCCACCCCGAGCCGCCTGGCCCGGTCGGCGAGGCCGGGGGAGTCCGGCCGGGCGATCAGGTCGTCGAGCAGCTCGCCGCGCACCCGGCCCTCCGCCTCGGCCACGCTCCGCCTGAACAGCAGCAGCAGCGCGCACACCAGCGCCGCCCGCTCCAGGATGCGCTCGTCGGCGTCGTCGCTGCGCAGCACCAGCGTGCACAGCGGCTCGCCGCCGACGTCCACGGACGCCACCAGCAGCTCACCGCGCCGCACCGTCCGGCCGAGCGCCCGCGACGCCTGCGCGGCCTCGAACACCCCCGCGTCCAGCTCGCCCACGTCGCCCGTGAGCGGGCGCCCCAGGTCGTCCAGGACCGCGAGGGCGCCGCCCAGTACGTCCGTCACCACGGCCGCCACGTCCTCGATGCCGCCGCCGCGCAGCACCAGCGAGGTCATCCGGTCGTGCGCCAGCGCCGCCCGCTCCACCGCCTCGCCGCGCGCCCGCGATGTGCGGTGGGCCCGCGACAGCTCCTCCAGCGCGTTCCTGGTCTCCTGGAGCAGCCGCGCGTTGTCGATCGCCACCGCCGCGTGCGCCGCGAGGCTCGCCAGCAGCGCCACCTCCTCCTGCTGGAACGGCCGCGCGCTGCGGTTGGCCGCCATCAGCACGCCGATCACCCGCTGCCCCAGCCGCAGCGGCACGCCGAGGATCGCGACCAGGCCCTCCTCCTCGACGGCCTCGTCGATGTGGCCCTCGTGGCGGAAGCGCGGGTCGGCGAAGTAGTCGGCGGTCGCGTACGGCGTCGCCGTCTGCGCCACCAGCCCGCCGAGGCCCGCCCCCATCGCCAGGCGCAGCGCCCGGAACTTGGCCGAGATCGACCCGTCGGTGACCCGCATGTACGTGTCGCCCCGCTCGGGGTCGTGCAGCGTCATGTACGCGATGTCCGTCGCGAGGAGCTGCCTCGCCCGGTGCACGATCGCCTCCAGGACGGCGTCCAGGTCGCGCAGGGCGGCGAGGTCGCCGGCGGTGTCGTAGAGAGCGGACAGCTCGGCCTCGCGCCGGGCCCGCCGCCTGAGCAGCGCGCGCACCCTCAGCGCCTCGATCTTGGCCTGCTCCAGCTCCTCGATCTCGGCCGCGTCGGCCCCCCGGGCCCGCGCCTCGACGATCGGCCCCTCGAACTCCACCGCCGACGCCTCACGCGCCAGCAGCTCCAGATAACGGCGGGACATCAGCGGGCCGTCCACCCCCCGTCCATGGGAAGGGAGACTCCCGTGATGAAGGAGCCGCTGGGGCCGCACAGGTAGGCGACCAGCTCGGCCACCTCCTCCGGCTCGATCAGCCGCTTGACCGCCGCAGGCCGCAGCATGACGCTCTCCACGACCTCCTCGGGCGCGATCCCGTGCACCCGCGCCTGGTCGGCGATCTGCGCCTCCACCAGCGGCGTCCGCACGTACGCCGGGCAGACGCAGGTCGAGGTCACCCCGTGGGCCGCCCCCTCCAGCGCCACGACCTTGGAGAAGCCCTCCAGCGCGTGCTTGGCCGTGACGTACGCCGACTTGTACGGCGACGCCCGCAGCCCGTGCACCGACGAGATGTTGACGAACCGGCCCCAGCCGCGCTCGTACATGCCGGGCAGCACCCGCCGCGCGATGAGGAACGGCGCCTCCACCATGACCCGCAGGATGGCCGAGAAGACCTCCGGCGGGAACTCCTCGATCGGCGCCACGTGCTGGAACCCGGCGTTGTTCACCACGATGTCGACCGGCTCGTCCGGCAGCGCCGCGACGAACCCGGGATCGGACAGGTCGGCCACCACGGCCACGCCGCCCACCTCGGCGGCCACTTTCCCCGCGGACTCGGCCCGCAGGTCCGCGACCAGCACCCGGGCGCCGCCGGCGGCCAGCCTGCGGGCGCACGCCGCCCCGATGCCGCTGCCCGCCCCCGTCACCAGCGCGGTGCGCCCCGTCAGCTCCTTCGCCATACTCCGCACCCTAGGCGCTTCCCGGACCGGCCCGCATGGGGGCGGACGACATAGATGAGCGCTCCGGTATGTGGATCATCCCGTCTGATACGGTGGGCGACATGATCGCGTATGCGCAGCAGTGGTGGCCCGCCTCCTAGGCGGACCTCCAGCGCACACGCACCCGGCCGCCTCGACGAGGCGGCCGCCGGCATCCGTACGCGCCCCCGTCGAGCACTTCACGAAAGGGGCGCCTCGCGTGACCAGCACCGCCACCTCCGCCGCCACCTCGGCCAAGGCCGTCAGGAAGACCTGGGCCGAACTGCTGTCCCTGCTCCTCGACGGGGTGTCGCTCACCTCGCGCCAAACCGCCTGGGTGATGGAGCAGATCATGTCGGACCAGGCCACGGACGCCCAGATCGCCGCGTTCGCGGTCGCGCTGCGCGCCAAGGGCGAGAGCGTGGAGGAGGTCTCCGGGCTGGCCGACGGCATGCTGACCAGATCGGCGGCGATCCGCGTCTCCGGCGACCCCGTCGACCTCGTCGGCACCGGCGGCGACCGGGCCGACACCGTCAACGTCTCCACCATGGCCGCCATCGTGGCCGCCGCGGCGGGCGTCAAGGTCGTCAAGCACGGCGGCAGGGCCGCGAGCTCCAGGTCCGGCGCCGCCGACGTGCTGGAGGAGCTGGGCGTGGTCATCGACCTGCCGCCCGCCGCCGTCGTCCACATCGCCGAGGAGCTCGGCATCACGTTCTGCTTCGCCCCTGTGTTCAACCCGGCGCTGCGGCGCACCTCCAGGCCGCGCCGCGAGCTGGGCGTGCCCACCGTGTTCAACTTCCTGGGCCCGCTCACCAACCCCGCCCTGCCGCCCGCGCAGGCGGTCGGGGTGTTCCACCAGCGGATGGCGCCCGTCATCGCCGGCGTGCTGGCCGCGCGGGGCGGCTCGGCGCTGGTCTTCCGCGGCCACGACGGGCTCGACGAGCTCACCACCTGCGGCCCCTCGACCATCTGGGTCGTCCGGCTCGGCTCCGTCACCCGCACCGCCTTCGACCCCGCCGAACTGGGCATCGCCCGCGCCCGTCCCGAGGACCTGCGGGGCGGCGACGCCCGGCACAACGCCGCCGTCGCGCGGACCGTGCTCGCCGGCGAGCGCGGCCCGGTGCGCGACATCGTCCTGCTGAACGCCGCCGCCGCCGTGGTGGCCGCCGAGGGCGCGCCGCGCGCCAACGAGCTCGTGCCCGCCCTCGCCGGCGCCTACAAGCGGGCCGCCGACGCCGTCGACTCCGGCGCGGCGCTCTCCCTGCTCACCCGCTGGGGCCACGCCACCCGTACGGCCTAGCCGGGCCGGGTCATCGACAGCACGTCGAGCGCGGCGTCGAGCTGCTCCTCGGTCAGGGTGCCGTCGGCCACGTGGCCGCGCTCGACGACGACCTCGCGGATCGTCCTGCGCTCCGCCAGGGCCTGCTTGGCGATCCGCGCGGCCTCCTCGTAGCCGACGTACTTGTTGAGCGGGGTGACGATCGACGGGGACGACTCGGCGTACTCGCGCAGGCGCTCGACGTTCGCCGTGATGCCGGTGACGCAGCGGTCGGCGAGCAGGCGGGAGACGTTCGCCAGCAGCCGGATCGACTCCAGGACGTTGCGGGCGATCACCGGGAGCTGCACGTTCAGCTCGAAGGAGCCGGACGCCCCCGCGAACGTGATCGCCGCGTCGTTGCCGATCACCTGGGCCGCGACCATGGCCGTGGCCTCGGGGATCACCGGGTTGACCTTGCCCGGCATGATCGACGAGCCGGGCTGCAGGTCGGGCAGGTTGATCTCGCCCAGCCCCGCGCGCGGGCCCGAGCCCATCCAGCGGAGATCGTTGGCGATCTTGTTGAGCGACACCGCCACCACCTTGAGCTGCCCGGACAGCTCCACCATGGAGTCCTGCGCGCCCTGCGCCTCGAAATGGTCCGCCGCCTCGGTGAACGGGATGCCGGTCGCCTCGCGCAGCTTGGCGATGGCCGCCTTCGCGAACCCCGGCGGCGTGTTGATGCCCGTGCCCACGGCGGTGCCGCCCAGGGGCAGCTCCAGCACGCGGTCCATGGCGGCGGTCACCCGTACGACGCCGTGCTCGACCTGCGTCGCATAGCCGCCGAACTCCTGGCCCAGCGTCACCGGCGTGGCGTCCATCAGGTGGGTGCGCCCCGCCTTCACCACGCCCGCGAACTCGGCCGCCTTCGCCCGCAGCGCCTCCGCCAGGTGCCGCAGCGACGGGATCAGGTGGAAGGTCACCTCGGTGGCCGCCGCCACGTGGATCGAGGTCGGGAAGACGTCGTTGGACGACTGGGAGGCGTTCACGTGGTCGTTCGGATGGACCGGGCGGCCCAGCCGCTCCTCGGCCAGCGCGGCGATCACCTCGTTGGCGTTCATGTTGGACGAGGTACCGGAACCGGTCTGGAAGACGTCGATCGGGAAATGGTCGTCGTGCTCGTTGTCGGCCACGTCGGCCGCCGCCTGCGCGATCGCCTCCGCCAGGTCTGCGGCGAGCACGCCCAGCTCGCCGTTGACCTCGGCGGCGACCGCCTTGACCAGGCCCAGCGCGGCGATGTGGGACGGCTCGAGAAGCCGCCCAGAGATCGGGAAGTTCTCCACCGCCCGCTGGGTCTGCGCGCGCCACCTGGCCCCGGCCGGCACGCGCACCTCGCCCATCGAGTCATGTTCAACGCGAAACTCGCTCATGACTCCCAGTCTTACCCGCGACGGGCGGGGTCAGCTGCTGAAGAGGGCCACGATGAGGACGGCGATGACGACGGCGGCCGCGGCGGCCACCGCCATGAGGACGAGCATCCCGTTGCGGTTGCCCGTCTGCTGCTCCTCAGGGCCCGCGATGGAGAACAGGTCCGTGCCGAGGCCCTGGCCCTCGAAGGGGACCTGCGGCCCGCCCTGCTGGGGGCCGAACTGCGGGCCGCCGGGCTGCGGCGGCTGCTGCGGGGGAGCCTGGTTCGGCGCCGGGCCGGGCCGCCCGCCGGACGGGGGGCCGGCCGGCGGGTAGACCTGCTGGCCGGGCGAGCCGATCGGCGACTGGATGCGCATCGTGTTGATCGAGCCCTCGTCGGCCGGCGGCTGCTGAGGCGGCGTGGGGAACGGGCCCTTCGGACGGGCCACGCTGACCGTACGGTCGGGGTCGTAGCCCTCCCCGGAGGACCCGAAGGCGTTGCCCGGCGCCTGCTGCGGGCCCGTCGGAGCTCCCGCGCGAGGCCCCTGCGAGGGGCCGCCCTGGGGACCACCCTGCGGCTGACCCGGTGGCCGGCCCTGCGGCCGGCCCTGCGGGCGGCCCTGTGGCTGGCCCTGGGCGGCGCTCTGCGGTGCCGTGGGCGCCTTGGGGCCGGGGGCCGGCGCCCCTGGGCCGCGCGGGCCCTGCGGCGCCGCCGTGGGCGGCTGCGGCTGCCCGGCAGGCCCCGCCGGGGAACTCGCCGGGGAGTTCTTGGCGAACGGGTCGGGCAACGCGACCTCCTGAGCCATCAGAGCCTCGGCCGTGATCACCGGCATCTCGCTCGTCGGGGTGTCGGCGACCATGCGGAGCAGGGTCTCCGCCTTGGCGGCGTTGAGCCGCTGCCGGTAGTCCTTGTTGAGCAGGCCGTTCAGCACGGGACGCAGCTGCCCCGCCTGCGTGGGCGGGTCGGCGCTCTCGGTGAGCAGCGCCGCCAGCGTCTCGGCGATCGTGGAGCGCTCGTAGGCCGGCCGCCCCTCCACCGCGAAGTACAGCGTGGCCCCGAGCGACCAGACGTCGGACTCGGGCCCGGTGTACTCGCCCCTGGCACGTTCCGGGGCGGTGTAGCCCGGCGAGCCGATCACCATGCCCGTCTTGGTGAGCCGCGAGTCGCCCTCGGCCTTGGCGATGCCGAAGTCGGTCAGCACCACCCGCCCGTTCTCGGTGATGAGCACGTTGCCCGGCTTGACGTCGCGGTGCGTGATGCCCTGGCCGTGCGCGGCCCGCAGCGCGCCGAGCAGGTCGACGCCGATCTCGGCCACCAGGCGCGGGGGCAGCGGCCCCTCCTCCTCGATGACCTGCTCCAGCGAGCGGCCCTCGACGAGCTCCATGATGATCCACGGACTGCCGTCGTCGATGAGGACGTCGTGGATCGCGGCCACGGCGGGGTGGTTGATCCGGGAGGCGATGCGGCCTTCGCGGACCATGCGCTCGCGCAGCTCGGTCCGCTGTTCTTCGGTGAGCCCCGGGTCATGGCGGATCTCCTTGACCGCCACCTCGCGCCCGAGCGCGCGGTCGCGCGCGCGCCACACCGTGCCCATGGTGCCCCGGCCCAGCGGGGCGATGAGCTCGTAACGCTCCGCGAGCAGGCGTGTCTGCTGTTCCGGCATACGAAGAAGATATCGATTCTCGCTTGGGAAGTGCTTTACCCTCGCTTGCGAAGTTCTCTTGGCCAGAACCGCCGAGGAAGGCACAACTTTATCACCGTGGCTTTCAGACGGGCATAAGCAGACGGGGTTTCCCGCTGCTCCACGCGCTTGCGGTGGACGCCCTCGCCGGGGCGGCGTTCCTGCCGGGGAACGCTCACCGGGGCGGAGTTCGTGACGTCGGCCCGGTGCATCCCCCGGTGCGCGGGCCGGCGGGCGAAGGCGGGCGGCGTGACGCCCTGCCCCGAGCGCCCCTGAGCGGCACGCGGCGGCCTGCGCGGGGCCAGCGGCTCCTCCGCCGAGCCTCCGGCCGCGACCCTGGCCAGCATGAGCGAGGCGCGCACCGAGTCGAGCCGGGTGTGTGGATCGATCCTGAGCAGGGCGTCGAGCACCGGCGCGAGCGGGCCCGCCTTGGTCATCGGGATCGGCTCGCCGCTCGTCAGCGCGGCCAGCGCCGCCGCGGCCGTGCGGCGGCCGTGCAGGCCACGGCCCTCGACCGCGGTGTAGAGCGTCGCGCCGAGCGACCACAGGTCGGCCGCCGGGCTGGCCTTCGAGCCGAGCACCCGTTCTGGAGCGATGTAACCCGCGGACCCGAGAACGATGCCCGCCTGGGTGATGGAGACGTCACCTTCGAGTGCGGCCAGCCCGAAGTCGGTCAGCACCGCGCGGTCCTCGGTGACGAGCACGTTGCTGGGCTTCACGTCGCGGTGCAGGATGCCCTTGGCGTGCACGGCGCGCAGCGCGCCCAGGATCTGCCGGCCGATCTCGGCGGCCCGGCGCGGCTCCAGCGGGCCCTCCTCCTGGATGAGCTGCTCCAGCGACTTGGCGCGCAGCAGCTCCATGACGATCCAGGGCCGGTCGTCCTCGGTGACGACGTCGAAGACCGTGATGACGGACGGGTGCGCCACCATCGCGGTGGCCCGGCCCTCGCGCTCGGTGCGCGCGCACAGCTCGGCGCGCAGCTCCTCGTCGAGGACGGAGGGCAGCCGCACCTCCTTGACCGCGACGTAGCGGTTGAGCAGCTCGTCGTGTGCCCGCCAGACGGTGCCCATGCCGCCGCGACCGACCGGCTCCACAAGCCGATAGCGCGCGGCGAGAAGGTAACCGGAGGGCGCACGCATGCCTGGCAGCTTACCTATTTGTGTAAACCGACCAGTAGAGGCGCGGCCGATAAATTGTTGCGAACTTAAGTCAACCTGCCTGACTCGTCACGTCAGCAAACCTGTGCCGGGCCTCTGTCCGAAGGTAGTACGAGTGTCCCTCTGGCGTCGAGACCGCGCGGCCACGGTCTGTGCCGGCCGGCACACTCATCCGTCCAGAAAACGGGCATGATGCCTTGTAGGGGACGTTCAGCTCAACCGACGGCCGGCCAGCAGGGGAAACAGGGGTCGGTCAGCGAGTTGTAAGGGTGCCGTAAGGGGGCGGGCGCATGGTAAAGCCGAAAACAGCGGGCCATCGCCGGAACGAACCGGAGCGACGGGTCCGCGACGCACCGCAGACGGCCACGCGAAGGACGTGATGAAGATGCGCCAGATCCAGGTCCGCCGCCGGCCGAGGAAGCCGAGCGCCCCGGCGCTCGACCTTCGCACGCCGTCAGGCCGCCCGCTCCCGTTCTGAAGCTGTCACCCACGACTCATGCCCACCCACGACACATCGTCGGAGCGCAATCAGAGAGGTGCGCGATGTGCAGTCATTATCCGGCCTGTCCCAGTGCCGACGCGCCTGACCGTGAGGCGTCGCACGTCATCTCGGCCCACCCCGACCAGGGGTGGAGCCTGCTCTGCAACGGAGTCGTCCTGTTCGACGACACCGGCCTGCTGCTGCCCGACGGCACCGTGGTGCCGCCGCACCGGGAGCCCATGCAGCTCGCCGCCTGACAACCCCTCGCCCGCCGGTGCCGAGCGGCGAAACCCCCCACCCGGCACCTCCTCCGCCGTTCCTCAGCGACGGCCGATCGACAGCACGGGTCCCGTGCGGTCGGTGAAGAAGTCGTCGCCCTTGTCGTCAACGACGATGAAGGCGGGGAAGTCGACCACCTCGATCTTCCACACCGCCTCCATGCCCAGCTCCGGGTACTCCAGGACCTCCACCTTCTTGATGCAGTCCTGGGCCAGCCGGGCCGCCGGGCCGCCGATGGAGCCCAGGTAGAAGCCGCCGTACTTCTGGCACGCCTCGGTCACCTGCTTCGACCTGTTGCCCTTGGCCAGCATCACCATCGAGCCGCCGGCCGCCTGGAAGCGCTCGACGTAGGAGTCCATCCGGCCGGCCGTCGTCGGGCCGAACGAGCCGGAGGCGTACCCCTCGGGCGTCTTCGCCGGGCCCGCGTAGTAGACGGCGTGGTCCTTCAGGTACTGCGGCATCTCGCCGCCCTCGTCCAGCAGTTCGGCGATCTTGGCGTGCGCGATGTCGCGGGCCACGACGAGCGGGCCGGTCAGCGACAGCCGGGTCTTGACCGGATATTTCGTCAGCTCGGCGAGGATCTCGGGCATCGGGCGGTTGAGGTCGATCCGTACGACGTCGTCTGACAGGTGCTCGTCGGTCGTCTCCGGCAGGAACCGCGCCGGGTCGGTCTCCAGCTGCTCCAGGAACACGCCCTCCGGCGTGATCTTGGCGAGGGCCTGGCGGTCGGCGGAGCACGACACCGCGATGGCGACCGGGCAGGACGCCCCGTGCCGCGGCAGGCGGATGACGCGCACGTCGTGGCAGAAGTACTTGCCGCCGAACTGCGCGCCGATGCCCAGCTTCTGCGTCAGCTCGAAGACCTTCGCCTCCATCTCCAGGTCGCGGAAGCCGTGCCCGGCGGGCGAGCCCTCGGTGGGGATCGAGTCGAGGTAGCGGGCGCTCGCGTACTTGGCGGTCTTCAGCGCGTACTCGGCCGAGGTGCCGCCCACCACGATCGCCAGGTGGTACGGCGGGCACGCGGCGGTGCCCAGCGAGCGGATCTTCTCCTCCAGGAAGGCCATCATGCGCTTCTCGTTGAGCACGGCCTTGGTCTCCTGGTAGAGGAACGACTTGTTCGCCGAGCCGCCGCCCTTGGCCATGAACAGCAGCTTGTACTCGTCGGGGTGGCCGTGCGGGTCCTCGGCGTACAGCTCGATCTGGGCCGGCAGGTTGGTGCCGGTGTTCTTCTCCTCCCACATGGTCAGCGGGGCCATCTGGGAGTAGCGCAGGTTGAGCCTGGTGTAGGCGTCGTACACGCCGCGGGCGACGTGCTCGGCGTCGCGCCCGTCGGTCAGGACGTGCCGGCCGCGCTTGCCCATGACGATGGCGGTGCCGGTGTCCTGGCACATCGGCAGGACGCCGCCGGCCGAGATGGAGGCGTTCTTCAGCAGGTCGAGCGCCACGAAGCGGTCGTTGCCGCTGGACTCGGGGTCCTCGATGATCTTCCTGAGCTGGGCGAGGTGGGAGGCCCGCAGGTAGTGGGAGATGTCGTGCACGGCCGTCTCGGTGAGCAGCCGCAGGGCCTCCGGCTCGACCTCCAGGAACGTCCGCCCGGCCGCCTCGACCTTCCGCACCCCCTCCGTCGTGATCAGCCGATATTCGGTCTCATCGGCTCCCAGCGGCAGCAGGTCGGTGTAGTCGAACTCGCCCATGTCCATCCTTTCGTCCGGCCTGTAGATTACGCGCCTCCCGCGGCGGCCCGTACGGGCTCCCCTGCCGGGGCCGGGGCCGTGAGCCCGACGAGGATGCCGGCGATCACGAGCGCGGCGCCCATCAGGTCGTACGCGGAGGGCACGGCGACGCCCAGCACCGCTCCCGTCACGATCGCCCCCACCGGGATGAGCCCGGCGAACAGGCCCGCCGTCCCGGGGCCGAGCCGGGGGAGCGCGGTGTACCAGAGGAAGAAGGCGAGCACCGTGATGACGACCGACATGTAGGCGAAGCCGAGCGTCTCCGGCATCGTCGGCACCCGGAACATCGCCGTGCCCTCGGCCACGAGCCCGACGGCGAGCAGCATCGGGACGGCCAGCGCCGTCGAGTACGCCGACACCCGGATCGCCCCCAGCCTGGGCAGCAGCGGGATGGCCAGCAGCGAGAAGGCGACCTCGCCGGCCAGGGCGCCGAGCGACCAGAGGAGTGCGGGCAGGTTGCCGGTGCCGAGCCCGGTGGCGAGGGTGGCGCCGGCCACCACGACCGCCGCGCCGGCCAGCAGCCGTGGCGCGGGACGGCCGCCGGCCAGGGCGAGCCACAGCGGCACGGTGCCGAGGACGGTGCCGACCAGGACGGGGCCGGCGGCGCGGGTGGCCTCGATGACGCACACGTTGAACACGACCAGGCCGAGCAGCGTGAGCAGGCCGAGGTACCCGCTCTCGCGGCCGGTCAGGCGGACGAACCGCAGGCCGAGCAGGCGGGTGAGGAGGAGCAGGATGGCGGCCGCGACGAGGTACCGGACCGCCTGGCCGCCGTACAGCGGGTACGCGCCGACGAGACCGGAGACGCCGGCCAGCGTGCCGACCAGGAACATGGCGGACGAGGCGCCGAGGATGCCGTGCTTCATGCGAAGGATGCTAGAAAGACATTGGTTCGCGTAAACAGTCCAATCCAGCGCCGGAAGACAGGACCAATGTGGCCGACTTACACATCCGGATAAATCGGGAAAAAGGTGGAATTGCGGGGCAAATTGCCTCCGAGTTGCGGAACTCCATCCGGGGCGGGCGGCTCGCGCCCGGCACCCGGCTGCCCGCCACCCGCGACCTCGCCGCCGACCTCCAGGTGTCCAGGGGAGTGGTGGTGGAGGCGTACGAGCAGCTCGTCGCCGAAGGGTTCCTGGCCTCGCGCGTCGGCACGGGCACCCACGTCACCCCGAGAACCCCCGCCACCCCCGACCTCGCCCCGGCCCCCGACCGCCCTCCCGTCCCCCGTCCCCCGGCGCCCGCGCGCGACGTTCGCCGGGGGAGCTACTACGGGCATCGGCCCACCTCGCCCGATCTCGCCCATTTCCCCCGGCAGCGCTGGCTCGCCGCCGTCCGCCACGTCCTGACCGCCGTGCCGTCCGACGCCCTCGACTACGGCGACCCCGGCGGCGTGCCCGAGCTGCGCGAGGAGCTGGCCGGCTACCTGCGCCGGGTCCGGGCGGCCGACGTGCGCCCGGAGAACCTGGTCGTCGTCGGCGGCGTCGCCCAGGGCCTCAGCCTGGTGGTGCACGTCCTGAGCCGGGAACGCGGCCTGCGCCTCGCCGTGGAGGACCCGACGAGCCTCGGCCAGGTCCCGCTGCTGCGGCGGGCGGGCGCCCGGCTCGTGCCGGTGCCCGTGGACGAGGAGGGCCTCGACGTACGGCGGCTGACGGGCGAGGCGGCCCTGGTCACCCCGGCGCACCAGTTCCCGACGGGCGTGGTCCTGTCCCCGCCGCGCCGCGCGGCGCTCGTGGAGTGGGCGCACGCGGGCGGCCGGTACGTCCTGGAGGACGACTACGACGCCGAGTTCCGTTTCGACCGCGACCCCGTCGGCTGCCTCCAGGGCCTCGCCCCGGACCGGGTGGTCCTGTCCGGCAGCGTGAGCAAGGCGCTGGCCCCCGGGCTGCGCCTCGGCTGGGTGGCCGCGCCGCCGGAGCTGGCCGAGGAGGTCCGCCGGGCGCGCGGCGAGCTGGACCTCGGCTCCCCGGTCGTCGACCAGTACGCCCTCGCGCACTTCCTGCGCACCGGCGGCTACGACAGGCATCTGCGGCGCATGCGGAGGGAGTACCGCCGCCGCAGGGACGCCCTGGTCGCGGCGCTGTCCGAGGAGCTGCCACAGGTGCGGGTCAAGGGCATCGAGGCGGGGCTGCACGTATACCTGGAGCTCCCGGACGGCTGGGCCGAGCGGGACGTGGTGCGCGCGGCGCGCGAGCTCGGACTGTCGGCCGAGCCGGTGGGTCCGATGCGCGAGCTCGCCGGTCCGCCCGCCGTGGTCGTCGGGTTCGCCCGGCTGCCGGCGCGCCAGGCGCCCGAGGTCGTCCACGGATTGAAGGTCCGAATGTCAGGACAAATGGTTGACCCAGGCTGACGCCTCGCCTAGAAAGGAGGCACGTCGCGTCACTGGAGCCGCCATGCGTGTGGGACTGCTGGGTCTCGGCCGGATCGGAGCCTTTCACGCCGCCACCCTGGCAGCGCACCCGCTGGTGGACGAGCTGGTCGTGGCCGACCCCGTGCGCAGCACCCCGTACGGCGAGCCCGGCGACCCGTTCGACGTGGACGCCGTCGTCATCGCCACCCCCACCAGCACGCACGCCGACCTGATACTCAAGGCGTGCGCCCGGGGCATCCCCGTCTTCTGCGAGAAGCCGGCGGCCGGCACGGTGGCCGAGACGCTGAAGGTGCTGGAGGCGACCGAGGGGCACCGGGTGCAGATCGGCTTCCAGCGCAGGTTCGACCCTGGATACGCGGCGGCGCGGGCGGCGCTGCGCGCGGGGGAGCTGGGCGAGCTGCACCGCGTCCACCTGGTGACGGCCGATCCCGCGCCGCCGCCGGCGTCGTACCTGCCGCTGTCCGGGGGGATCTTCCGCGACTGCCACGTCCACGACTTCGACGCGCTGCGCTGGGTCACCGGCCGCGAGGTGGTCTCGGTGTTCGCGCGCGGGGCCAACCGGGGGGCGGCGTTCTTCGCCGAGGCCGGCGACGTCGACACCAGCACGGCGCTGCTCACGCTGGACGACGGCACGCTCGCCACCCTCCAGGGCTCCCGCTACAACGGCGCCGGCTACGACGTGCGCATGGAGCTGGCAGGCACCCGCCGCACCCAGGCGGTCGGCCTCGGCCCGCGCGCGCCGCTCCGCAGCGTCGAGGGCCTGCCGGAGCCGGATGAGCCCTGGCCGGACTTCGTCACCCGGTTCGAGCACGCCTACCGCAGCGAGATCGACGCCTTCCTGACCGGCGCCGAGAACCCCTGCACCATTCTCGACGCCCTGTCCGCCCTGTACGTCGCCGAGGCCGCCGACCTGTCGCTGCGCGAGAACCGTCCTGTCGAGCTGGCCGAGGTCGTCCGTCCCGGCCGCTGACCAGGGCAGGTGATCAGGGCAGGTGATCAGGCGGCGGCCGGAGCGGCCGGGGTCCTGGGCTGGAAGGCGGGCGCCAGCACGAAGATCGCGGCCGCCAGCACCAGCGGCGCCGCGTACGCCACCCGGTAGTTCGCCGCCTCCGCGATGCCGCCGATCAGGGCCGCGCCGAGGATGAAGCCGATGTAGTTGAAGAGGTTGACCCGGGCGATGGCCACGCCGGTGCCTGCCGGGTCGAGCTTGCCCGCCGCCGAGAACGACTGCGGCCCGACGACCGCGAGCCCCACCCCGGTCAGGCCGAACGCGACGATGCCGAGCACCTGGTTGGGCGCGAGGACCACGCCGAGGAAGCCGGCCGTGGCGATCACCGCGCCGATGCGCACGATGGCGGCGGGCCCGTACCGGCGGGCCGCGACGTCGCCGCCGAGCCGGACGGCGAGCGTCGTCGCCTGGTAGGCGGCGTACGCCAGCGGGATGACGCCCGCGCTCGCGTGCAGCTCGTTCTTCATGAGGACGGTGTTGAAGTTGGAGACGGCGGCGTCGCCGATGTAGAGGAAGGCCATGGCCAGGCAGAGCGGGATGAGCGGCCGCCAGGGGAGCGAGCCGCCGATGGGCGAGACCTCGCTCTCCGGCTGCTCCTCCTCCTTCGCGCAGAGGCGGGGCCCGGCGTAGAGCGAGCCGGCCACGACGACGACCATGGGGATCGCCATGATCCAGTGGAGCGGCAGCCCGGAGGCGGCCGACGCCCACAGCGCCCCGGCCAGGCTGAGCACGCTCCACACGCAGTGGAACCCGTTGAGCACCTGGATGCCGTAGCGGCGTTCGACCGCGACGCCCTGCATGTTCATGCCCGCGTCCACGGCGCCGACCGACACCCCGAACACCAGCAGCACCGGGATCAGCAGCGGCACGTTCGGCGCGAGCCCGGCGAGCACCACGGCGGCGGCGACCACCGGCTGGGCGGCGCGCAGCAGCGGCCTGCTGCCGTGGCGGGCGGCGTACGTGCCGGCCGCCACGCTGCCGACGCCCGCGAACACCGGCACGATGAGCAGCAGCAGCGTGAGCGTGCCGTCGTCGATGCCGTGCTTGGCCTGCAGGTTCGCGACCTGGACCAGCAGTGAGGCGAAGGACAGCCCTTGGAGGGCGAAGACGGCGGACGTGGCCACACGGGCCTGGCGGTCGCGCGGGGACGGCACGGCGGCCTCCTGATTGGGGGGAGATCAAACGTGAGGCGGAGTCAGGTTAGCCGCACGCCAGGCCGTCGCGCCAGCAGCGGAGCAGGGGCATCGCGACGGGCTACGCGGACGACCTCATCGCCCCGCCGGGCTCCGGCGCCGTCCCGGCAGGGGCGGCGTCGAGCCGCCTTGCCGCCGCCCACACGCCGAGCGCGAGCAGCGCGGCCACCTCGGTGACCGCCAGCCCCCTCTCCACCAGCCCGAGCGGCATCACCCGATACCAGGGCAGCCCCGCCCGCGCCCCTATGAGGATCATCGTCGCGATGCCCGCCACCCACAGCACCGAGCAGACGCCGAGACAGAAGGCGACCAGCGTGGCCCGCGACCGCTCCCGCCGCCACGCCCGCGAACGCGGCCTGGCGATCACCAGGACCGCCAGCGGCAGGCACAGGAACGCCACGAAGCTGCCCACCCGGTGAATGCTGCCGCTCATGCTGGGCCCCACCGACCAGTCGTGCTTCTCGAACCAGGCCGTCAGGAACAGGCCCACGCTCCAGCCCAGCAGCGCGACCGTGCCGACGATCCCGGCGAGCCGCCTGCGGGCCAGCGACACCGCGATGGCCGCCGACCCGGCCGCCAGCAGGCCCACGCCGAGGCCGAAGACCCAGCCGCCGGGACCGAGACCGTGCTCGCTGATGGTCCGCCTGAACGGGTTGATCTCGTCCACGCTGGTCAGGTCCAGGCCGAGGACCAGGAGGACGCCCGCCCCGGCCGCGCCCAGTCCCCATCGTGCCGGTTGATGCACGCCCACCTCCGTCTGCGCGGCCTTTGCCCGGCCTTTTGACGGGATCAACGGAGCGAATCGCGCGATGATTCCGGCGTAGCGCGCCGAGCGAAACCGCCCGTCGGGGGATATCGTCGGAGATGTGAACGAACGCGCAGGGTCCTGGTTGCCGAAGCTGCAGGAAGTCGGTGAACGGCTGGCCGAGGAGTTCGTGTCCGCGCGGCGTCCGCCCGCCGCGGCCGACCTGCCGGCTCCGTCCGAGCTGCGGGCCTCCGACGCCGACCGCGAACGCATCGCGCAGGTGCTCCAGGACGCCCACGCCGACGGCCGGATCACGCTGGAGGAGCTGGAGGAACGCCTCGGCGTGCTCTACTCGGCGCGCACCCTCGGCGACCTCGCCGGGCTCACCGCCGACCTGCTCCCCGCCGACCAGCAGCCGCTCAACCTCGACGGCCGGCCGGTCTCGGCCATCTTCAAGCAGGAACGGCGGGGCGGGCGCTGGGTCGTGCCCGCCGAGCTCGCGGTGACGGCCATGTTCGGCACCACCAAGCTGGACCTGCGCGACGCCATCCTGCAGAACCGGCGGGTGGTCATCAACGCCACGCTGGTCTTCGGCGGGCTGGAGATCCAGGTGCCCGAGGACCTCGAGGTCATCAGGGTCGCCAAGGGCAAGACCGTCCGCCTCACCAAGCAGCCCACCGAGCCCGGCGCGCCCGTGGTGGAGGTCCGCACGACGAACTTCGCCGGCGAGGTCAAGGTCAAGGAACCCCCCCGCCGCAAACGCCGCCGCTGACCCCACCCACGGGCCTCAACCACCGCCAGGTCTCAGCCGGCCGTGTCGAAGTTGATGGCGCTGTAAGCCCGCAACTTCCAGAGCTGGTGCTCGCTCTCGATCTTCCTGATGGTCCCCGACCGCCCGCGCATCACCAGCGACTGCGTCATCGCCGAGCCGGCCCGGAACCGTACGCCCTGCATGAGCTCGCCCTGCGTGATGCCGGTCGCGGCGAAGAACACGTCGTCGGAGCGGACCAGGTCGTTGGTGGTGAGCACCTGCCCGAGGTCGTGCCCGGCGTCGATGGCCCGCTGCCGTTCGGCGTCGTCCCGCGGCCACAGCTTGCCCTGGATCACGCCCCCCAGGCACTTGAGCGCGCACGCCGCCACGATGCCCTCGGGCGTGCCGCCGATGCCGAGCATGAGGTCGATGCCGGTGCCGGTGCGCGCCGCCATGATGGCGCCCGCCACGTCGCCGTCGGTGATGAACTTGATCCGCGCCCCGGTCTCCCTGATCTCCTTGACCAGCCGTTCGTGCCGGGGCCGGTCGAGCACGACCACCGTCACGTCGGAGGGCGAGCAGTGCTTGGCCCGCGCCACGGCCTGGATGTTGGCCGACACGGGGGCGTCGATGTCCACGACGTCGGCCGCCTCTGGGCCGGTGACCAGCTTCTCCATGTAGAAAACGGCCGACGGGTCGTACATCGAGCCGCGCTCGCTCACCGCGATCACCGACACCGCGTCGGGCATGCCGAGCGCCGTCAGCCGGGTGCCGTCGATCGGGTCCACGGCCACGTCGCAGTCGGGGCCGCTGCCGTCGCCGACGTGCTCGCCGTTGAACAGCATGGGGGCGTGGTCCTTCTCGCCCTCGCCGATGACCACCACGCCGTTCATGGAGACGGTGTTGATGAGCTGGCGCATGGCGTTCACGGCCGCGCCGTCGGCGCCGTTCTTGTCACCTCTGCCGACCCAGCGGGCGGCGGCCATGGCGGCGGCCTCGGTGACGCGGACAAGCTCCAGCGCCAGGTTGCGATCAGGGGCGTGCTCGCTCGTGGCGAGCGGCGCGGGGACCGACTCGGACATCATTGGCCTCCTCGAAGACGACTTACTCGATGGTAGATGCCGTACTTTTCCCGGCTTGAGGCGGATGATGTGCTGCCTTCGGATCTCGGCCCGGCCGTACCCGGTCGGTAAGCTTCGAGCTGCGCCTGCGGGGCGGAGAACGGATTTTGCGCCATTCACGTGCGCGGCAGACATCTCGCCTTCACCATGGAGCAGGGCGTCGTGCGTGGAGGAGAGCGTATGAGCGAAGTGGAACCCGTCGTGACCCAGCCGCGCACGTCGGAACGGGGCGCGGCGACGCGCAGCGCGCTGCTCACCGCGGCGAGGGAGATCTTCGTCTCCAAGGGCTTCGCCGAGGCCGGCGTGACCGATGTGGTGTCCCGGGCGGAGGCCAGCGTCGGCAGCCTCTACCACCATTTCTCCGGCAAGGCCGACCTCTATCTCACGCTCTTCGAGGAGTGGCAGGCCCGCCAGTCGCAGCGCACCAAGCAGGCGGCCAGGGAGGCCCGCGCGGCCGGCGAGAGCGACCGCATGCGGGTGTTCGTGAGCGCCGCCCGCGCCTACCTCGACGGCTGCCTGGAGGAGCGCGAGCTGGCCGCGCTGTTCCTGCGCGGCGACGGCCCGCCCGGCTTCGAGGTGGTCATGCGCGACCGGCTGCGCAAGTGGGCGCAGCTCAACGCGGCGCTGTTCGAGGACGAGTCGGCGCTGGTGGTGGTGATCACGGGCGCCTTGGCGGCGGCGGTCTCGGAGGTCGTACGCACCGGCGACCGGGCGCTGGCCGAGGAGGTTCTCGCCATCATCGGGCAGATCCGCCCGGTCGTCTCGGGGACCACCACTGGGGCGACCGCCTCCTCCAGCGGGTAACCTCGGGCGATGTGCGACGGTTCACGGACGGCTTCTACGGTTACGCGGTAGCGCTCTTCATCTGCCTGGCGGGGGCGGTGGCCTTCGTGCTGATCGCGCCGCAGGGCCGGGAGGAGCACATCCCGCGGCGCGACTACTCCATCACCGTCGCCAACTTCTCCCACGACGTGCCCTACCAGGTATGGTCGCCGCGTCAGGACCCCGCGGGCTGGGTGCCCAACAGCAACCGCATCGCCCAGGGCAAGAACGGCGCCCAGGTCCTCTACCTCGGCTTCGCCACCGCCAAGCGCGAGCACGCGATGTTCGCGCAGAGCGACGAGCGGCCCGCGGCCGAGTTCGCCAACCGCATGGCCAACTCCGACAAGGCCGTCGGCACGCAGGAGATCGGCGGCGAGACCTGGGAGCGGCGCTTCCGCGAGGACAAGAACCAGCGCACGCTGGTGCGCGTCCTGCCCGACGTGACGCTCGTGGTCACCGGCACGGCCGACTGGCCGGAGCTGGCCGAGCTGGCGGGCCTGCTCCAGCAGCGCCCCAAGACGTCGTAGCCGTCCGCCGGGGCGCGTCCGGGCGTCTAGGGTGGTTCCCGTGGCAGCAGCAGACGAGAAGACGCCCTCCTACGAGCAGGCCCGCGAGGAGCTGACCGAGGTCGTACGGCGCCTGGAGACCGGCGGGCTCACCCTGGAGCAGTCGATCGAGCTCTGGGAGCGCGGCGAGCGGCTGGCGGCCGTCTGCGAGGAGTGGCTCCAGGGGGCCCGGGTCAAGCTCGCCGCCGCCATGGCCCGCCGGGCCGAGCCCGGCCACGGTGACGACACGCCCTTCTAGGCGCTCTCGGGGTTCAGCGCCAGCACCGGGATGCGGCGGCTGGTCTTGCGCTCGTACTCGGCGAAGCCGGGGGCGACGGCGACCATGCGGGCGTAGAGCTGGTCGCGCTCCTCGCCCTCGACGGGCACGGCCTTGGCCTGGAACGTGTCCGTGCCGACCTCGACGGTGGCGACCGGGTGGGCCCGGAGGTTGTGGTACCAGGCCGGGTGCTGGTCGGCGCCGGCGTTCGAGGCGATGATCACATAGCGGTCGCCGTCCGGCAGGTACATCACCGGTGTGGTGGTCTGCCGGCCGCTCCGCGCGCCGGTGGTGGTGAGCAGCAGCAGCGGCGAGCCCTCGAACATGCCGCCGACCCGCCCCTCGTTGGCGCGGAACTCGTCGATGATCTGCTGGTTGAAGTCGTTGGCCATGCTTGGCTCCCTTTTCAATCGGAGAGTTCTCCGGTTCGGCAGCCTAACCGGAGGGGTCTCCGGTTACAACCTTGTATGCTCCGACCATGCGCGGCCGTCCCTCCCTTCCCGTCCTCGGGCAACCCCAGCCCGAACGGGCCGACGCCGCGCGGAACCGGCAGAAGATCATCGACGTGACGGCCAGGATCATCGCCGAGCGCGGCGCCGCCGGGCTCTCCCTCGACGAGGTGGCGAGAACGGCGGGCGTCGGCGTCGGCACCGTCTACCGGCGCTTCGGCGACCGCAGCGGGCTCATCCTCGCGCTGCTGGACGAGCAGGAGCGGCGCCTGCAGACGGAGTTCCTCTCCGGGCCGCCGCCGCTCGGGCCCGGCGCGCCCGCCGAGGAGCGGATCGTGGCCTTCCTCGGCGCGCTGGTCGATCGCGTCCTGGCGCAGCGGGAGCTGTTCCTGCTGCTGGAGAAGGGCGGGCAGCCCTGGCGCGGCAGGCCGTACCGGGTGCACCACATCCACCTGGCCACGCTCATCGGGCAGGTCCGGCCGGACGCGGACGCCGCCTACCTCGCCGACGCGCTGCTCGCGCCGGTCAACGCCGGGCTGATCGCGTACCAGCGGGAGGAGCGGGGGATGAGCGTCGGGCAGATCAAGGCCGGGCTCGCCGCGCTCGCCGCGGCGGCCGTCCGCGCCTGACAGGTCACTCCTCGGTACGCACCGACAGGCGGTCGTCGGACAGGCGGACCGTCAGCGGCGAACCCGGCGGGACGTCCCTCGCCAGGCGGACGACCTCGCCCGACGGGTGCTGCACGATGGCGTAGCCGCGCTCCAGGGTGGCCGCCGGCGACAGCGCGACCAGGCGGGCCCGCAGGTGCACCAGATCGTCGGCGGCGCGGTCCAGGGAGCCGGACAGCGAGCGCCTGGCCCGCTCGCGCAGCGCGTCCACCTGCTCGGCGCGGCGCTCCAGCTCGCGTACCGGATCGGCGAGCGCGGGTCGCGAGCGCACCGACGTCAGCCAGGACATCTCCCTGTCGAGCCAGCCGGTCACCACCCGGCGGCCCCGGTCGCGGAGCTGGCGGACCAGCGCGAGCTGCTCGCCCACGTCGGGCACGACCTTCTTGGCGGCGTCGGTGGGCGTGGACGCGCGTACGTCGGCCACCAGGTCGAGCAGCGGGCTGTCCTGCTCGTGCCCGATCGCGCTCACGACCGGCGTGCGGCACGCGGCCACCGCGCGGACCAGCGTCTCGTCCGAGAACGGCAGCAGGTCCTCCAGCGAGCCGCCGCCTCGGGCGACGACGATGACCTCGATCTCGGCGTCCGCGTCCAGCTTGCGCAGCGCCTCGGTGACCTCGCCCACCGCGTACGGGCCCTGGACCGCCACCTCCTCGACCTTGAAGCGCACGGCGGGCCAGCGCCGGCGGGCGTTCTCCAGCACGTCGCGCTCGGCCGCCGACTCGCGGCCGCAGATGAGCCCGATCGTGCCCGGCAGGAACGGCAGCCGCCGCTTCCTGTCGGCGTTGAACAGCCCCTCGGCCGCCAGGAGCTGCCTGAGCCGCTCCAGCCTGACCAGCAGCTCGCCCACGCCGACCGGGCGGATCTCCAGCGCCGTGAAGGCGAACGTGCCCTTGTTGACCCAGAAATCCGGTTTCACCTGCAGCACCACCCGGGCGCCGTCGGCCGGCCGGGGCACGGCCGCCTCGTAGACGCCCCGGGGAGCGGTGACCCTGGCGGAGACGTTGGCGACCGGGTCGCGCAGGGTCAGGAACACCGTGCCGCCGCGCGTGCTCAGATCGGTGATCTGGCCCTCGACCCACACCGTGCCGAGCCTGCCGATCCAGCCGCCCACCATCTGCAGGACCGTGCGGATCGGCAGCGGGGACTCCGGTGTGGTCTTCGAGGTCATGGCGGAAGACTACGGGCTCGGTGCGGTCTACTCGCCGGCCTGCAGCTTGGTGAGGCGGTTCTCGAACATGCGCACCACCTCGGGGCGGTCCTGGGTGGCGCGCTCGTAGGCGAGGTAGTCGCTGATCTGGGCGGCGGACTTGCCGCGCATGCGGGCGCGCAGGGACGCGACGGTCAGGTCGCCGTACCCGGGGAGCGGCTCCACCAGCCCGGCCGGGGGCACCCCGACGACCGGCTCCTCGGCGGCGGGGTCCCCGGCGGCCGCCTCGGCGGCGGCGGGCTCCCCGACGACGGCCTCGGCGGCGGCGGGCTCCTCGATGACGGCCTCGGCGGCGGCGGGCTTCTCGACGGCGGCCTCGGCCGGGGCGACGGACACCGGCTCGACCTTGGCGGCGGGCTCGGGCGCGACGGGCGGCTCAGGGGCCGCGACCGGCTCAGGGGCGGCGACCGGCTCGGCGGCCGCGGTGGGCTCAGGCGCAGCGACCGGCTCGACCTTGGCGGCGGGCTCGTCCGCGGCCTTCGGTGTGTCCGTGGCCTTCGGCTCGTCCGCGATCTTCGGCTCGGTCTGGGCCGTCGTCTTGGGGTCGGTCTTCGGCTCGGCCTTGGCCGCGGGCTCGGCGGCGGGCTCGGGCTGGGCTGCGGGCTTGGACGGGGCGAAGATGACCGGGTCCGGCTTGCCCTTGGCGGTGCCGTTCGTCTCGCCGGCGGCGGGCCGCGGCGCGAAGATGACGGGCTCCTTGCGCGCCGGCTTGTCCTCCTCGCTGACGGCCGGCGCCGCGGCGATCTGGTCGGCGGCGGAGGGACGCGACTCGTCCGTCTCCTCGCGCTCCGCCTTGCCGCCGATGCCCTTGATCGAGTTCTTCACCCGGTCGACGACCAGCAGCGCCTGCCCGGCGGCGCTGAGCGTGCTCTGGATGACGAGCAGCGGAAGGTCTTTCGCCTTCTCCTTCAGCTCGTCCTTGTTGGTGACGGTTTTGGCGATGTTGCGTATCACGTCGCTGAGGGACATGACGTCTCCCTGGGAGGTCAGTATTGGACGGCCAGTCTGGCAAGCCGCGGGCTACCACGCACGGGCGGGCCAGATGGTCGCTCCACGTAGCATAAGAAGTATGGAGCCCCAGACCCCCTCTTCCCGCCGAGTCCTCGTAGCCAAGCCACGGGGCTACTGTGCCGGAGTCGATCGAGCCGTGGTCGCGGTCGAGAAGGCGCTGGAGCAGTACGGCGCCCCGATCTACGTCCGCAAGCAGATCGTCCACAACACGCACGTCGTCAAGACGCTTGAGGCCAGGGGCGCCATCTTCGTCGAGGAGACCGAGGAGGTGCCCGAGGGCTCGATCGTGGTGTTCTCGGCCCACGGCGTGTCGCCCGCGGTGCACCAGGAGGCCGATCAGCGCGGCCTGCGCACCATCGACGCCACCTGCCCGCTGGTCACCAAGGTGCACAACGAGGCCAAGCGGTTCGCCGGCCAGGACTACGAGATCCTGCTGATCGGGCACGAGGGCCACGAGGAGGTCGAGGGCACCTCCGGCGAGGCGCCTCGGCACATCCAGCTCGTCGACGGCCTCGACGCGGTCGACCGGGTCGAGGTGAAGGACCCCGACCGGCTGGTGTGGCTGTCGCAGACCACGCTCTCGGTCGACGAGACCACCGAGACCGTGGCCCGGCTCAAGCAGCGCTTCCCCAACCTGCTCGACCCGCCGAGCGACGACATCTGCTACGCCACCCAGAACCGCCAGATCGCGGTGAAGGAGATCGCCGCCGAGTCGCAGCTCGTCATCGTGGTCGGCTCCGAGAACTCCTCCAACTCCAAGCGCCTGGTCGAGGTGGCGAAGGACTACGGCGCCGACGCCTCCTACCTCGTCGACAACGCCGACTTCATCCGCGACGAGTGGCTGGAGGGCGTCACCACGGTCGGCGTCACGAGCGGCGCGTCGGTGCCCGAGGAGCTGGTCGAGGAGGTGCTGGCGCGGCTGGCCAAGCACGGCTTCGGCGACGTCACCGAGGTCGAGCCGGTGCAGGAGAGCATGCGTTTCGCCCTGCCCCACGAGCTGCGCAAGGACCTGCGCGCCCGCTCCTGAGATCCGGACCCCGAGGCGGCGGGGGCGGTCAGTCCTCGCCGCGCGGCGTCCCGTAGACCTTGGGCTCGAAGTAGCCCTCGGGCTCGGGCACGAACGTCGGCTGCCGCGGGCGCGGCGTCTCCGCGCCCGCCTTCAGCTCCGCCCGCAGGTCGCGTACGTTGTCCCACAGGCCGCGCCGGAGCGCCACGCCGAGCACGACGGCCGAGCCGGCGAACAGCCACGGCGCGCCGCGGGTGAGCGACGTGTAGAGGCCGAGCGCCAGCGACTGCACGATCGACACGGAGCCGAGCGCCCGCCCGAGCTCGACGACGAGCGTGGCGCAGAAGAACACCAGCGGGGGCGCCACCACCAGCGACAGCAGCTCGCGCCGGTTGACCAGCAGCACGCCCAGCAGGCTCGACACCAGGAAGGCCGCGCCGACGACCTGCTGGATGCCGAGCAGCGCCGCCAGCACGTAGCCGGCCAGGGTGGCGACCAGGGCGAGCGCGATGGCGCCCCGAGCGGTCAGCCTGACGGCGGGTTTTCTGCCCTTCTCCACGACCGGTCCACCCCCGTTCACTACGTCCCGTTGGCCAACTTACCGTTGGAGTGGGAGAACAGTGACGGGGTTTCCAGCAGTTCGGGGGAGGCGAGGGGTCTCGGCAGGCCGTCGAGCATCTCCGGAGGGTCCAGGTCTCCGTCCACGACGCCCAGGTCGTTGAGTTTGCGTGCGGTGACCAGCACGCGGCTTTCGAGCGATCCGACCGACTTGTTGTACGCCTCCACCGCCCGGCTCAGCGCCCGGCCCAGCGCGTCGACGTTCCTGCCGAGGGACGACAGCCGCTCGTACAGCTCCTTGCCCAGCTCGAACACTGCCCGCGCGTTCTCGCTCAGCGCGGCCTGCTGCCAGGCGTAGTGCGCGGTGCGCAGCATCGTGATCAGCGTCGTCGGCGTGGCGATGTGCACCCGGCGCGTCATCGCGTACTCCAGCAGGCCAGGGTCGCGTTCGAGCGCGGGCGCGAGGAACGCCTCGCCGGGGATGAACAGCACCACGAACTCCGGCGACGGGTTGAACGCCTGCCAGTAGGACTTGGCGGCCAGCCGGTCGATGTGCTCGCGTACGTGCCTGGCGTGGGCGTCGAGGCGGACCGTGGCGAGCGACTCGTCGGACGCCTCCGCGGCCTCCAGATAGGCCGCCAGCGAGACCTTGGAGTCGACCACGATGTTCTTGCCGCCGGCCAGCCGTACGACCATGTCGGGCCGCATGGCGCCCTCGGCGACCTGCTCGTCGAAGTCGCAGTGGCGCTGCATGCCCGCGATCTCGGCGACCCGGCGGAGCTGGAGCTCGCCCCAGCGGCCCCGGGCCTCCGGCCGCTGCAGGGCGCGCACCAGGGCGGTCGTCTGGGAGCGGAGCTGCTCGCTGCTCTCGCGGACGAACTCCATCTGCTTGGCCAGCTCGGCCCGCGCCGCGCGCTGGCCGGACTCGGTGTCGCGGAGCTGCGCCTCGACCCGCGTCAGCGCGTCCTTCAGCGGCTCGACCAGGTGCTCGACGGCCTGCCTGCGCTGCTCCAGGTCGCCGGCGGCCTCGGCCCTGGTGGCGGCGAGCCTGGTCTCCGCGAGCTCCAGGAAACGCAGGTTGTTGACGTCGAGCGCGCGGGTGGACAGTGCCTGGAACCGCTCGGCGAGCTGCTCCTCGACGTAGACCAGCTTGTCGGCGGACGCCTTGGCGCGGGCGTCGGCCTCGGCCACCCGCACCGCCGCGCGGGTCCTCGCCACGAGGAAACCGACGAGCAGCCCGACGGCCAGACCGATGACAAGCGCGACGACGTCCACTTGATCGATGATTGCAGGACTCCGCGCCCGGTTCCGCCCGACACGCTACGGGCGAACCGCCCGGGTGCGGCGGCAAGTAAACTCGCTGTCCGTGAGTCTCTCCATCGGCATCGTCGGCCTGCCCAACGTCGGTAAGTCCACGCTGTTCAACGCGCTGACCAAGACCGGCAACGCGCTCGCGGCCAACTACCCGTTCGCCACGATCGAGCCCAACGTGGGCATCGTGGGCGTGCCGGACGACCGCCTGCCCGTGCTGGCCGGGATCTTCGGCTCGGCGCGCATCCTGCCCGCCAAGGTCGAGTTCGTCGACATCGCGGGCCTGGTCAAGGGCGCCTCGGAGGGGCAGGGGCGGGGCAACCAGTTCCTCGCCAACATCCGCGACACCGACGCGATCTGCCAGGTGATCCGGGTCTTCGGCGACCCCGACGTCACGCACGTGGACGGCGAGATCTCCCCCAAGCGGGACATCGAGACGATCAACACCGAGCTGATCATGGCCGACCTGCAGACGGTCGAGAAGGCCGTGCCGCGCCTGCAGAAGGAGGCGCGCAACAACAAGGACAAGAAGGCCGCGCTGGAGGCCGCGGAGGCCGCGCTGGCCGTCCTGGAGACCGGCAAGACCATCTTCGAGAGCGGCCTCGACCGCGAGGAGCTGCGCGAGCTCCACCTGCTGACGGCCAAGCCGTTCCTCTACGTGTTCAACCTCGACGCCGACGAGCTCACCGACACCGCGCTCAGGGAGCAGCTCTCGACGCTGGTCGCCCCGGCCGAGGCCGTCTTCCTCGACGCCAAGATCGAGTCCGAGCTGGTCGAGCTCGACGAGGAGGAGGCGCTGGAGCTGCTGCAGTCGGTCGGCCAGGAGGAGTCCGGCCTGCGCCAGCTCGCCCGGGTCGGCTTCGAGACGCTCGGCCTGCAGACCTACCTCACGGCGGGGCCCAAGGAGACGAGGGCCTGGACCATCCGCAAGGGCGCCACGGCTCCCGAGGCGGCCGGCGTGATCCACACCGACTTCCAGCGGGGCTTCATCAAGGCCGAGGTGGTCTCGTTCGACGACCTGGTCGAGGCCGGCTCGATCGCCAACGCCCGCGCGGCGGGTAAGGCGCGCATCGAGGGCAAGGACTACGTGATGCGCGACGGCGACGTGGTGGAGTTCCGTTTCAACGTCTAGATGATCTACTGATTCACGGCCTGAGCTGGGAGGGGGCGACCGTAGGTGTCGCCTCAGTCCGCACAGAGTCCGCATGATCTTGAAATGCGGCGTCGATCGCTCGCCTCGTACGGTCCTCCGAATCCGGGAACAAGTGGCTGTAGACGTTCAGCGTCATGGCCGCGTTCTTGTGCCCCAGGCGCTCAGAGACCGCCTTCACTGACTCGCCGGCGGCGATCAGCGTCGAGGCGTAGGCATGCCTCAGGGCGTGAGGTCCCGTGCCGGCCGGGAGGTCCGCCGCCTTCACCGCCCGACGCCAGACGTTGTCCATGAAGTGGTTGTAGACGATCGGTCCGCCCTCGGGCGCGGTGAACACGAACCCGTCCAGCTCGGCGGGGAACGCTTGCAGGTGAGCGGCCAGAGCGTCGATGGCTATCTGTGGGAGCGGGATCGTCCGGTACGAGGTGGGCGTCTTCAGCTCGCACACCCGCACGCCGTGGCCGGCGGTCTGCTGCACCTGCTGCTCGACGTCGAGTGTGCGCTTGAAGAAGTTGATGTGCCGCACCTCTACCCCGAACAGCTCGCCAGGCCGTAACCCGGTGCTCGCCCCGAAGATGACGAGAGCGCGGTACTGGTCAGGCATCTGATCGGCTAGCCGTAGAACCTGCTCGATCGTCAGCGGCACGATCTTCTTGCGAGGTACCGGCGGAAGGTCGATGTCCTCGCACGGCGTACGGGCGATCTTCCGGTCCTTCGCTGCGGCGCGGAACACCGCGGCGACCGTGTTGAAGACCGTGCGCACCGTCGAGGGTGCGAGCTTGTGTGTCTTCGTCAGCCCGGTCGCCCAGCTCTGCACCTCAGACGTGGTGATCGACGACAGGCGCCGCTTGCCGAACACCGGGTAGGCGTACCGGGTGAGATGCTGCTTGACCGCTTTCGCTGTGCTCGGCCGGTGCGGCTTAGCCTCCCGCCACTGCTCGGCGTAAGCGTCGAACGTCTCACGACCCGCCCGAGGGTCAACGTACTGACCCGTGAGGACGCTCGCGGTGACCTCATCGAGCCACCGCCGAGCGTCCAGCTTCTTGCCGAAGTGGCGGGCGTGCTCCTTGCCGTCAGCATCCCGATACCGAGCCCGCCACTTGCCATTCGGGCGCTTCTTGATGCTGGCCACTACATCGCCTTCCCTCTCTTGGCGGGCGGGAGGAGCTTGAGGAGCCGCGCCTCCCGAATCCAGTTGTGTACGGTCCCAACGCTCACCCCTGCGTCAGCGGCCATTGCGCCGGCGGGGTGCGGCACCGCCTTGTTCCAAGTGCGGTAATGCTCGGCCACCAGGCGCGCAAAGTCGGCGGGGTCCATGCCGGGCTCACGCCTCAGCGGCGGAAGCTTGTCGACCTCTTCGCGAACCTGTGTCGCGCTGATGTTGATCGAGTTTTCGAGGGCGGCAACAGGCACCTTGCGCAGCACATCGGCAGTGATGGCGTCGCCCACCAGCATCACAGCGGACAGCACGTACCGGCCTGCGGCGTTCTTGGTGTAGCCAGCGGCCAGGCCGGCGCCCGGCACGCTCACGTCAGCATCCCAGACCCGCCAAAGGTCGCCGCCGAAGTCCTGCTTGAGTTTCGCCTCCAACTGCTGGAGGTCGTAGTTACCCGTCTCCGGGTCCTCCTCCGGGTCGCCAGGGTGCCAATCGCCGATGAGCCAACGGTGCTTCATGGGATCGACCGTATGGCATTCAGCCGTTGGTTCTGCATAGGGCGCGGCCATTGTCGTTTAACCTCCGCAGAAGTTGCATCCTCATGTGGGTTACGCTTAGCTTGCCATGAAACACATGCGGAAGTCTCACTGAAAGGTCCGCTCATGGATGACGACCCCTGGCGTACCACCGAAGAGGTTGCGGACTGGTTCCGCACTGAAGCCTCCACGGTGCGGTATTGGCGTCACGCTGGGATCGGCCCGCGTGGCGTGAAGATCGGAAGGCGAGTGCTCTACCGCGACTCGGAAGTAAAGCGGTGGGAGCGCGAGCGCGAAGCGGCGGAGAGCGGTGCCGCCTGATGAGCCCTGAAAAGACGAAAGCCGCCCTGGCGGGGGCGGCTCTCGGAAGCGGCCAGAAGGCCACAGAAGACTTCGCCAGCGTACAGCCCAGCGGCGACAAGCGGAACGACTTCCCGCGACAGGCTTCCCTGCCGATCGTGGCCGGCCTGCTGTTCGTCGGCGGGCCCAGCCGTAAGACCGCGGACATACAGGTGCCCGACTGCGAGCAGTGCGGCCAGGACCATCGCCACACGTGCCCGCTCCCGCCGCCCGCCCTCACGAGGACGAAGACGGCCGAGTGCGGCGCGCGCTACCAGATCGTCCCTAAGCGCTTCCGCGCGACCAGGCGTGGAAGGAAGGCCGCTTAGTGGGCGCCGCTCTTGAAAGGGTCATGGCCGCACTCAACGAGCGCGGCCTGGCCGTACGCAATAGGCGTGGCTACTTCATGGCGCAGTGCCCCACGCATCCGGACCGCGAGCCGTCGCTGAGCATCCGTCCGGTCGTCGGCAAGGTGTGGCTGCACTGCTGGGCAGGCTGCGACAAGGCGGACGTGCGCGAGGCGCTGAACCTCTCTCTGGCCGATCTGTTCGACGACGAGCTGGACAAGTCGCGGCTGCCCACGCCGGTCGTGGTCGCCGAGTACGACTACCTCGACGAGCACGGCGAGTTGCTGTTCCGCGTCGAACGCCGGTTCCCGAAGGGCTTCCGCCAGAAGAGGCCGGACGGCAAGGGCGGATGGGTCTACAACACCGAGGGTGTCCGCCGAGTGCTGTACCGCCTGCCCGCCGTCCTCGCCGCCGTCGCCGAAGGCCGCACCGTATGGGTCGCGGAAGGAGAGAAGGACGTCGCCGCGATCGAGCGCGCGGGCGAGGTAGCCACCTGCAACCCTGGCGGCGTCGGCATGGGGTGGCATCCGTCGTACGGTGACGCGCTCAAGGGTGCAGACGTGGTGATCGTGGCCGACCGCGACGACAAGGGCCGCGAGCATGCTCGGAGGGTGCTTGCCGACCTCGAAGGCAAGGCCAAGTCCGTGGTGGTGGTCGAGGCGGCTGCCGGGAAGGACGCCACCGACCACTTCTTCGCAGGGCACACCCTGGTGGACTTCCTGCCGGCGGGTGAAGCGCCCACCCCACCGCCCGTCGTCACAGAGCAGGAGGCGCCGCGTCGAGTCCGCCTCACGAAGGCGTCCACTATCAAGCCGCGGCCTGTGCGATGGGTCTGGGAAGACCGGATGCCCTCAGGGTCGATCACGCTCATTCCCGGACGCGAGGGCATCGGCAAGTCGCTGACGCTGGTCTGGCTGACTGCCCAGCTCACCCGCGGAACGCTCCCTGGCGTCCATTTCGGCGCGCCACGGCCGGTCATCTACGCCGCCACCGAGGACAGTTGGGCGCACACCATCGTGCCCCGGCTCATGGTCGCTGGTGCCGACCTGGAGATGGTGTACCGCGTCGATGTGGTCACGCAGGCCGGGCGCGAGGCGCCGCTGACGCTGCCCGACGACTGCGAAGGGCTCGTTGCCGAGATCAGAGCCGAAGGCGTGGCAATGCTCGCCCTCGACCCGCTGATGAGCGTCATCGGGCACGGCATCGACACTCACAGGGATCGCGAACTGCGAACCGCGCTCGACCCCTTGGCGAAGCTCGCCGACGAGACGGGCTGCGCCATCGGCGCCCTGGCGCACTTCAACAAGTCGAGCAGCAACGACGCCCTCAACCTCATCACGGGCAGTCGAGCGTTCTCCGCCGTGGCACGGGCTGTCGTCGCCGTTGCCCGGGACGATGAGGCGGAAGACGGCAGTTGCGTCCTGTCGCAGGCCAAGAACAACCTCGGCCGGTTGAGCGTGCCGCACCTCCGGTACGTCGTCGATGAAGTCACCCTCGACACCGAGGAGGGGCCGGCCAAGGTCGGCAAGCTCAGGTTCATCGGCGAGTCCGACCGTGGCGTGACCGACATCCTCGGCAACAGCGACGGGGACGACAAGAGCAGCCGGGCGGAAGCCGCCGAGTGGCTGAAGAACTACATCGGCGCGAAGGCCAACAAGGAAGCCGCTGCGACCGATGTCATGCGGGACGGTACAGCGGCCGGATTCTCACGCGATCAGCTCAAGCGAGCAAAGGCTAAAGCCAAGATCGAGTCCCGCAAAGCCGCCTTCGGAGAGGGATGGGTCTGGGCGCTCAGCGACCCCGAAGAGAGCGCCAAGGGAGCGAAGGGCGCAGGACACGGAGACATGCACCCTTCGCACTCTTCGGCGCTCCCTTCGCCGGAGACGGCCGAAGTTGTCCAACTCTTCCCCGGCACGGAAACCCCTCAGGAGACCTCATGCTGATCCCCGCAACCATCCCGTTCGTCGCTCTCTTCAAGCACGACCGCACCGACGCGAAGGGCGAGACCAGGACGGCCTACAGCCGCATGCCCGTCGTCGCATGGGACGAAGGCGGCTACCCGTACGTCCCCGGCAAGCACTCCCTTGTTCCCGCCAACAGCTACAGCAACTTCGAGGGCATCCACCAGGACGACGCGCCCGTCGTCGCCGCGATCCCCGGTGGTGACTGGCAGGTCAAGTGGAGCAACGAGGACGGCAGCGCCTACGTGGAACCGGTGCTCGCCTGGATCATCGATTCGGACGGCGGCGCGAAGCCGATCAGCTCAGACAGCGACGGCATCGTTGATGTGGTCAGGACCAGCAACACCGTGGAGCTGATCTGCCCCGGTCGGCCTATCCCTGCCGAGGAGACCTCATGACCTCCATCACGCTCATCGTGACGCAGCTCATGCTTCCCGACGCCGGGAAGCTTCCCGAGTAACCACCGACATGGCGTCAAATCCACTCCGCGCAACGCGGGGAGACATGGCAGCGAGGGAAAACGACCCCGTTGCGCCCACAGACCTGCCAGCGCCACACCGGGCGGCGGCCGCACCGCAGTCAGGTACGGCCGCCGCCTCACCCCTCGCCCAATGGCTGCTCCGCCACGCGCGGGCCGACGTCGAGCACGGCCGGCCACTCCCGCCCGGCCTGCCCGCCCTCCTACAGCAAGCCCTCGAAACGGACAAAGCGGCAAACCGTCTTGCCGCTTTTGGACCAGCCGCAACCACCGACCCCAGCATGAACACGAGTGACAGGCACTCACTGACAGCGGTGGCGCAGCGGTACGGCCTTGCGAAACGCACCCTGCGCCACCTCTGCCAGACAGGCCGAATCGACGGCTGGCAGGCAGGACCAGGCGCACACTGGCACGTCAGCCCCGAATCGGTCGAGCACTACCTGACCGACAAGAGGGGCACATGGACAGACCAGCAGGCATCGGGGACGCCGTAGTCCGCCACTACGCCAGCAAGACCACAGACGGGCGCGTCGAGACGAACAAGCGCTACGGCCACCTCGCCGGCCTCGACTACCTCCGCGACATGGCCGCGCTCGCCAAGGACAACCCCGCGCTGATGGCCGGCCTGTCCCCGCAGGACAGGTACAAGCTCGCCCAGCTCCAGCTCACCGACGCCAACCGCGCCCGCAAGGCCGAGCAGGAAGGCGACGCCGCGTGACCCCCATCAGCATGGACCCCGACGTGCGGCAGGCCGAGAAGGACGCCGCCGACGCCCGCGCCCTCCTCGACGACCTCAAGCGCCGCGTAGTCGAGGGCGACACCAGCATCACCCCACGCGACCTCGCCGAGCACAACGAGCTCGTCGACTTCGCCGAACTCCTCGTCGAACAGACCAAGACCCGCGTAGCCGAAACCCGCAAAGCCGACCGGCAGCGCCGCTACACCGCGTTCGCCAACGAGCTGGCCCACTTCACCAGCAACAGCGCCGCACTCCTCGACGCCTACCGCGCCGCCGAACACGCCCTCGCCCACCTGTACGAGACCACGCGGCAGCGACACGAACGCCTCCTCGACATCAGCAACCGCGGCCAAACCCTCCAGATCGAAGCCCAGCAGCACGGAGAAGAAGGCGACCTCAAGGCCGCCGGCGTCTGGTCCGCCGACCCCATGAACGGCATCACCTACCGGCGGCGGTGCGAAGACGGCAGCCTCGACTTCCGGCGCCGCGCCGACATCCAACCCCACGAAGCCGTCGAACTCGCCATCCGCAACGCCATCGTCAAGAACGCGCTCCAGCACCGGCCCCGCTACCTCGCCTGGCCCAAGCCCAGCGAGGTAGCCGGGCAGAAGATGGCGCGCGAGTTCCCCGACATCGCAGGCCCCAGCATGCCCGGACACGGGACCTGGCCGGCATGACCGGACTCGACGACCTCGCCGACCAGCTCGACCAGGCCGCGGCCGAACTCCGCCGCAAGACCTACGACACCGTCAAGGACCAGGCCGCCCAGCTACAGCGGGCATGGCGAGACAACGCCCGACGCACCGCAGGCCGACACGGCAAGCACTACCCCAACAGCATCACCAGCGAGCAGATCCCCTCGACCAGCGCCGCCATCTGGGAGATCGGCCCAGAGATCGGACGCAAGCAGGGATCAATGGGACGCGGATTCGAGTTCGGCAGCGTCAACCAGCCGCCCCACCTCGACGGCACACGAGCCCTGACCCAGCAGGAACCCAAGCTCGACCAGGCGATCAAAGACCTACTCGGGAAGCTCCTATGACCCGCACCCCCCCTGGGGACCAATCCCTTGATCATTTCGCCGATCCGGGACCGCGGGAGAGACGTCCGGGGGGTCGCTCAAGCAACCAGGGTCAACGGAAGGGGCGTGGAGGGTGGCCGGAGGGCCTAAGAGGGACCCGTCAAAGCCGTACAGCCGCTATCGGCCGTCAGGTGGCGGGCGGGCGCTGATTGTGCTTCCTGGCGTGTGTGAGCTGCCGGTGCCTGCGATGCCTGGCGGGCGCAAATGGTCGCAGGAGGAGCGGACGCTGTGGCACGAGCTGTGGACAGCGCCGCAGGCGTCGCAGTGGGACGACTCGTTCATCCCGTCCGTGGCCGCGTACGTCTGCCACTTCACGGCGGTGCTGTCGGGGGACGCATCGGCGTGGGCGGCGCAGGAGATGCGGCATCTCGGCGAACAGCTCGGGCTCACGCCGAAGGGGATGCTCAGCCTCGGGTGGGCGCTGCCGACGCCGGGGGGTGGCAGTGAGTGAGCGGCGGCGGGCGCGCATGGATGCGGGCAGGCCGAAGGGCGATGCCTCGGACCCGCCGGCGTGGCTGTTCCGGTTCGACTACGCGGCCTGGCTTCCGGGGTGCTCGCCGGAGCGTCCGGATCCGGATCAGTCGGGGTGGTTCACCGGCGATCCGGAGGTGTGGCTGGCGGCTAAGGAGCGCTGGCACGCCGCGGCGCGTGACTGGCTTGCCGGGCGCGGCCTGTATATGGAGCGTCACCGGCAGCCTGATTCGCGGGTCCGGGAGTGGTGCGAGTTCAAGAGGGCGAACCCGAATCTGGTGATCGATGGCCGGGACGCGCTGCGCGGCATCTGGCGGGCGCAGCAGGACAGTCTCCGCATCCGCATGGGGTGGCGGCCACCCTCTGACCAGGGCGGGCGTAAGACCGCGGGGGAGGCGGATTTTCCTGTGTACGGGTCTGGGGCTTTTTCGATCGGGGAGGACGTGTGAGCGTGTCGGGTGTGCTCGGTCGTGGCCGTGTGGCGGCGTTGCAGTTGATGCGCGACACGTGCGTGATCGAGCGGAAGGACGGCGAACCGGTGCTCGACGAGGAGACCGGGCAGCTTGAGCAGCCGTGGACGACGGTCTACACGGGCGTCTGCCGGGTCAAGCCGCGGTCGTCGTCGGAGACGGAGTGGGGCGAGCGCGAGGTGACGCTGGCGCAGCTCGTGGTGTCGCTGCCGTGGGACACGGCGCCGCAGATCCAGCGCGAGGACCGGGTGCGGGTGATGGAGTCGGAAGACGGGTGGCTGATCGGCCGGCATCTGGACGTGGTGGGCGTGTCCCTGTCGGGCACGGCCACGGCCCGGCGCCTGCTGGTCGAGGACCGGGAGGGCTGATGAGCGCGCTTGATGAGGCGCTGGCCGACGCCAGGCGGGCGTGTGAGGCGGCGACGGATGAGCAACTGATGGCGTTCGGCCGTGCGATCAACTCAGTGGTGTGGACGGACGACACGATGGCGGGCGCGCTGCTCGGCGAGGCGCTGTTCAAGGTGCCCCTCGCGACGTACGTCGCGAGGGCGATTCCTGGGGCGAGCCTGGAGCAGGTGCTCGCCGCGGCGCAGGCGGTGATGGGCGATGGCTGACCGGTCGGTGTCGATCCGGCTCCAGGCGGAGACTGCCGCGGCTGTCCGGAACATGAAGGGGATGGCGGCGGAGTCGCGGTCGCTGTCGGTGCGGCTGTCGGAGACGGGCGCGTCGGCGGACCGGATGCGGTCGCGGCTGGAGGCGGCTACCAGAGCGCTGCCGAAGGTGAAGATCGACGCCGACTCGACGGCGGCGGAGTTGAAGTTCGCGGAGGTGCGGCGCCGGCTTGAGTCGCTGTCGTCCAAGCGGATCGGGATCGACGTCGACTCGGCGGCGGCGCTGGCGGAGTTGCGGGATTTGGAGTTCGAGCTCAACGAGCTGGCGACGAAGGATTTCGATCCTCAGGTTCAGGTCGATATCGACGACGCGCTGTCAGCGCTGCGGAAGGTCGATCTTGAGTTGGACCGCATCGGGAGCCGCCGCGTTCAGACGGAGGTGGACGTCGACACGCGACCGGCGATCACCGCGGCTGACCTGATGGGGTCGGCGTTCAACTCGGCGATCGGCGTTATCGGCAACGCGGGGCCGGCGGGGGTGGCGGCGTTGTCGGCGGCGGTGGCGGCGCTGCCGGCGGTGGCGGGTCTGGCGGCGTCGGGCCTGGTGTTCTCGATCGGGTCGGCGCTGGCGACGGTGGGGTTCACGGCGGCGGCGACGTCGGACGACGTCAAGCATGCTTGGTCGGAGACCGCCGACGCGATCAAGGGCGATTTGGCGGACGCTGCTCAGCCGTTCGCCGTGAGCGCGGTACGGGCGTCCGATGTGGCGCTGCGCTCGTTCGAGCGGCTGAAGCCGACGCTGGCGCGGATCTTCGCCGACTTGGCCCCGGACGTCGATCAGTTCGTAAAGGCGGTCGGTGACGGGCTGGTGCGGCTCGGGCCGGGCCTGGAGAAGATCGGCGACTCCTTCGGGACGCTGCTGTCGAGCCTGTCCGCTCAGATGCCGTCGATCATGGGCAACCTGTCGGACACGTTCACGACGTTCGGGCAGATCATGGACGAGAACCCGACGATGCTGGCCGACCTGCTCAACGACGCCACGTCGCTGCTGAGCACGGGCGCGGAGGTGCTGTCCTGGGCTGATGAGATCAAGCTGGCGTTCTCGGCGCCGCTGGGGCCGGCGGGCAGCGAGATGGGCCGGGACTACTTCTTCGAGCAGATGTTCGGCGCGAGCCTGGATGAGATCACGTCGGGGATGGAGGAGTTCCCGCGGCTCATGGGCCGGTTCGAGGCCGACATGGCGGCGGGCGTGTCCGCGCTGCGCGGGCTGTCCGGCGGCGGCGACGCGGCCACGGTCAGCATGCGCAACCTGAAGGACTCCCTCGAAGGGGTGTTCGACCCTGCGTCGAAAGCGTTGGATGCGGAGATCCGGCTGAAGGAAGCAATCCAGCGGGCGACGGAAGCGGCCAGCAAGGACAAGCTGACCGGCCTGGAACGGCTGCAGACGCTCCAGCAGGTGACGGGCGCCATCGCGGACGCTGCTCGGGCGGAGTCGGAGCGGACCGGGAAGACGGAGAAGTCGGGGCAGGCGTTCCTCGACCAGCTCCCGAAGCTGCAGGAGTGGGCGGGCGGCAACAAGGCCGCTCAGGACACGGTCGCGGCGCTCGGCGAGAGCTTGGGCATCACGACGATGAAGACGAAGGACGGCATCGTCGCAGTGGACTCCCTCGGCAACGCGATCAAGCTGTTGCCGAACGGGAAGAAGGTCCCGATCGACGCAGACACGGCGAAGGGCAAGGCCGAGCTGGCGGACTTCCTTCTGTACGTGGCCAGGCAGAAGGGCACGATCGACGTCCACGTCCGCACGATCTACGACACCCCTTCGGGCCGGGCGGCGCTGGAACGCAAGCAGAACTATGCCCGCGGCGGCATAGCCCAGAACGGTGTGCGGTTGATGGCGTCGGGCGGCGTACTCCAGCCGATGATCACGGATCAGGCGACGTACTCGCCCACGAACAACGCCATCTTCGCTGAGGCCGGCCGGGAGGCGTTCATCCCGTACGCCTCGCAGCATCGCGAAAGGGCGTCGGAAGTGCTCGCCCGCGTGGCCGACGACTTCGGCTATCTGCTGATCAACAAGGCGGCTTCGCAGACGATCTCCGGTTTCGCCGAGTCGGTACAGCTCACCGCTGACCAGTACGAGATTCACCTAGGCGGCGCGATCAACACACTCGACGCGGCGCTCGGCCAGTCCGGAAGCCTGACATCGGCGATCGGCCAGGTCGGCACGGTCGGTCAGTCGCTCGTGAACGGCTGGGAGACCGGATCGGGGGTGATCGGCGGCGCGGTCGCCGAGATGGGCAGCCTGGTACAGGTCAGCGTCACGGGCATGGCCGACACGATGGCCGGCAGCATCAACGGCCTGACCGGCGCCGTCGAGCAACTGCAGGCCGCCGTAGGGGCGTCGCTCAAGGCCGCGACCGTGACCAAGGCCGGCAAGAGCGGGGTGGGGGCGACGCTCACCGCAGGGACGATCAAGCGCGGGTCGTCGTCCGGCGTCGGTGCGACGCTGACGAGCGGTTCGCTCAAGCTGCCGAAGGTCGGCGCCACCTTGACCTCCGGCTCCGTTCCGCTGCAGCCGGAGAAGGTCGTCCTCAACCCGTCACAGTACGGGCTCAGCCTGGGTGGCGGCGGCGTGTCGCTGGCCAACACAGCGCGCGTGTCCGCGCCGCAACAGGCGCCGTCGTCGTACACGCCGGCGTCCAGTTCGTCGCCGGGCGGGCTGAGTACGGCGCAGGCGGGCGCGGCAGCCGCGGGCGGGTCATCGTCGCCCGCCGTGGTGATCCAGGAGCAGCACATCTACCAGGACGCCGACGCCGACCGGTTCGCCGAGTCCGCGGCGATGCGGGTCCGCGGCCGGGGTCGCTGACCAGGACACAAGTCAGCCCGCCGTTACCAGCTTGACGGCGGGCTGACGTTTGTGGCCCCGCCCGGAAGCCCTCCGGTGTACTTCCGGGCGGGGGGTCATGGGGTGGGGTCGGCCGGCCTCGCCCGGCTGAGGACGCTCAGGTCGTCCAGCGGGCCGAATTGGGCGGCGACCCATTGCAGGCTGCCTCGCGCCTGGCCGTTCAACAGCTCGATGATCGGCTGCTTGGTGGCGGCGTCGGTGGCGCCCGTGTCGAGCCATACGCGGCCCTGATTGTCGCTCCAGGCGGAGATGATGTGGCGGGTCACGGCAGGTCGCCGGTCGTGAAGCCGGTCTCCGCCGGCGGCTGGCGGACCGCCTCGATACGGCGCATCTCGGCGAGACGGCGGCGAAGGGTCGCATCGCGTTCGAGGCGGATCAGTTCGTCCTCGGGCGCCGCGTGGGCTAGGTGCTCGTCTTCCGGAGGGTCAGAGGGCATGTACTCACCGTATGACGCGGTGTGACGCGGTGTAAAGCGTCATGCCGCTACCTACATGTTTGTGCAGCTCAGAGCCGCTTTAGGCTGCTAGCGTGAGCGATGACCAGGAGTTCGACCCAGAAGCCGTACAGGGCGAGTACGTGTACCGCGCCGCCGCCGACTACCTCGAAGCCCGCATCCGTGACGGGCGTATCCCGCCCGGGTCGAGGCTGCCCGGTGAGCGTGCCCTGGTCGAGCAGATGCACATCGCGTTGGGAACCGTCCGCAGGACGACGCGGGAGCTGGTCGAGCGCGGCCTGGTCAGGGTGCTGCCGGGCAAGGGCGTGTACGTGCTGCCGGCCGACGAGTGGCCGCAGGAGTAGCAGGCCGGGAAGGGCGCCCCCCGTACGCGCGGGGGCGGCAACCCATTACTTGAGTAATGGGTTTCTGCTACCGAGCGCCCCCCGTACGCGCGGGGGCGGCAACTGCCGGAATTCAGGCAGTTAACGCGAGTGAAGGTGCCGCCCGCACGCCCTCTACAGCGTCTACCGGAGCGTTTCTCCAGGGTGCGAGCCTCTACCTCAGTAGGCCCCCCGTCTGCCGCGTAGAGGCGAAACGCCTACCTGTAGACCCTCCGTAGAGGTGCCCCTAGGCCCCCTAGAATCGCGTCTTCCCAGGTTGCGAGCCCCTAGATTCCTAGACACCCCCTCTAGGTCCTAGGGCCCGCCTGCCTAGTCCTAGGGGCGTCCTAGACCCGTTCCTAGACCCTGCCGCGCCATACCGCGTCACGGCGCTGAGAGCCACGGAGACGCGCGTTCCCGGCGTCGCCGGTGTGACAGGACCGGACGGCGGCTCCTGTGGCGCTCACGGCGTTCTGGCGACTCAAGAACAGACTCAAGACCGCCTCAAGAGCTGCCGTCCGTGCCTCAAGTTCTTGAGGCCGCGGGTCCCGTTCTTGACCCGCTCTTGAGGCTCTATACGCAGCCGGGTTACGTAACGCGCACGCCGTCGCGTAACGCGCGCGAGGGTACCTCAGCAGTCCGAAGTCACAGGCCCAACCAGCTAACACACCTAACCTTTCGCAGGTCAGACGGGTTCCCGGCGCCGGGAACCCGGATGTGAGATCACTAACCTTGTTACCTGCGACCTGACCCGCCAGCTAACACGGAAACTTCCCCGCGAGCGGGAGAGTTTCGACCTGACCGGAAGGTGGCGAGGAACAGCCCCTCGCGCGCGTCCGCGCGTCCGCGTCCGCGCGTCCGCATAATGCGCGCGAGGCCGCGCCACATGAACATGAAGATGAAGATGAACTTCAGCGACGACCGCGGTTGGTCGCCTTCACCACGACGATGGCGATCAGGGCGACGAAGCCGGCGAGAGCTATCAGGGCCAGGAGGATGAGCAGCAGTTCGGGTCCGCCGAGGTTCACGGCATCTCCATTCCGTTGATGCGGTCATGAGTCCCCGAGGTGCGCCAGCATCCCACACCGCGCCGTTGTACCGCCGCTGATCCGAGGGTGTACCGCCACCCGGAGCGCTACCTCCCGGCGGGTGGCGGTCGAGGTAGCGGAGCAGGTAGCGGAATGCCCTTCGGTTTGCTCCTCGACCTGCTCCTCGGACGTGATGCTGTGACGGTCTCCGGGCACCGTCGCAGCGCTGGTTGAGGCCGACTTTTCGTCGCCTTGTCCGGGCGGTGCTGTGACGGTCCTGCGCGGTCTTGTCGTCGGGCTCGGCGACCGTCACAGCCGCGCGCATCGGGTCACGTCGAGGGTCAACAACCGGTCGCCAACTTGGTCGCGACCGGCGACCGGTTCGGCGACCAGGACGCGACCAGAAAAAGCGGCTCGACCTGCGCTGACACGAACCCGGTGTGTCGGTGTTGTTGAGTGCCGAGTTGACCTCGGAGTTGACCGCGACCGGTCGCCGGAATGGACGCAACTTGGTCGCGGCCGGCGACTGTGGACGCGACCGGTTCGGCGACCAACGGGAACCGGCCGGGAACCGTGAAGGAACCGCTTCGGAACCGGTCCGGGAACGAGAGAACCCCCGCCACCAGGGAAGGTGACGGGGGCTCTCGGCGAGGACGAACGGCAGTCTAGCCGCGGTCCACCGCGCTCGCGTCGATGTCGAGCTTCAGCAGGTGCAGCGCCACGAGCTTCGCCTGGTCGCGGGTCAGGTAGACGGAGCTCTCCCGCACGTCGAGCGAGATCATCGTCTGCACCTTGCCGTCGTGCTCCACCTGCTCGATGCCGACGCTCAGCATCTCCGGACTCGGGCCCCTGGTCAGGAGCGGGGTCGCGAGGACCAGGAAGTCAGCGCCGCCGCCGAAGTGCATCGGGTCGCCGTCGTCGTGGTTGCTTACACACCACCCGATCAGGCAGTGATCCTGCGTCGTCTTGCTGGTCATTCGTCCCCCTCGTTGCTGATCTCGTGTACGCCCTCGTGAAGCAGGGCCGCGAACTCGGCGACCGCCCGCCGGTCGAACGCGGTGAGGATGAACCAGACCGCGCCGGCCTGCTCGGCGTCGAGGCGCACGCGGTGGTTCTGGCCGTCCCGGTCGGTGTAGTTGACCTCGATGTGCGGGTCCTCGCCCGTCTGGACGTTGATCTCGAACAGCACCTCGTCGTGGTCGAGGTGGACGATCGTGTCGAGGTTCCGGCGGCGGCGCAGACTGCTCATGCGTCCTCCCGCCCCTCGAACACGGCGGCGAGGCGCGTCACCGCCAGCAGGGTCTCTCCGAGCGCGATGTGCCGCTCCCGCTCGCCCTCGGGCAGCTTGAAGCCGTGCTTCTCCAGTACGGCCTGCACGTCGAACAGCAGGCCGTACGTGACCTTGCCCGCCATCAGGCCGACGCCTGCGCGCCGTGGCAGGACAGGCACGACGGGTCGCCGCACCGGCCGTCGCTGTCGAACGGCATCGGGGCGGGCTTCCACCCGTCCACCCGCACGCCGTCGCGGGCGTCGAGCACGTCGTTGAGCGCGGACACGAGGTGCTGGCGCTCGGCGGCGGTGAAGACGCCCTTGTCGATCTGGCTGCGCGCGGCCCGCGCGATGCCGCCGGCGTCCAGGCCGAGCTCGTCGGCGAGCGACCACGCGGCGTCGCTGCCCCATTTGAACGCCATGAGGATGTGCTCCTGCTGCGCCTTGGCCTGCTTCTGCAGGGCGTCCATCTCGGAGCGGGTCGCCTCGATCTCGGCGAGGAACGCGATCAGGAACGGCTCGCTGACGCTCGACGCGACGCCGGACGCCATGAGGTTCCTGAGCGCGGCCAGGGCGGCGTCGGTGTTGGCGCGAGCCTGCGCGAGGTCGCGCACGGTGGCCGTAGTCTTGGCCATTGGGTCTCCTCCAGGTCTGAGCTGGTTGGGGATCAAGGGCGGGCCGGGTGGTTGGACACCTGGCCCGCCCGTCTTTCTGGGGTTAGAAGCCCTCCGCCTCCTGCTCGCATCCGGAGCAGGCGCAGTTGGGGCACTTCGGGGTGAGCGGGTGGGAGAGGCACGCGCCCGTCTCCATGACCACGTCGCAGTACTCGCAGATCTCGCGGCCTTCGGGCGTCTCGTTCATCTCGGCTGCTCCGTTCGTCGTGCTGTGTACACAGCTAAGCATGAGCTGTGTACACAGCACAAGGGGTTGGTGCATGATTCCTCTAGGCTCACTGTGTAGACAGCTAGGAGGAGACATGGCAGCGGCTCGTACGGGGCGAGGAGAGACCCCTATCCAGCACATCCGCATGGCGGATGACCTCTGGAAGGCGTTCCAGGCTCGCGCGAAGGACGTTGACGGCATCAGTGGTCCGGAGGCCATTCGCCGGCTGGCGGTCCGCTACGTCCTGGGAGAGGTGAAGGCTGGACCGAAGAAGGAATGGGGCCCAGTCCGCGCCGAGTCCGCAGAACGTTCGGACACGCCCGATAACGATCAACGCTAGCCAACGCATAAAAGTGCAGGTCAGCCGCAATATGGGAGCGTCCTTGCAGGTCATGGCGTCGCGTCAAAACTTCCGCTTCAACGTCTGACGGCCGTTCCCGCGCGCCTCCGGCGGCGGTGCGTGACACTTCGCTACGCTGTGTTGCCGACACAGTCATGGTGACGTGCCGAACGTGTTTAAGTGTCAACCACTTTGGGCCCCCGCGCGTCGAATCGTCACGGCGTTCACGCTGACTCGGGAGGCCCCTCATGATCCGTCGCATCATCCGGAAACGACGCCCCGCTCCGACGCTCGCGGGGATCAGCCTGGAGGAGGAGCTGGCCCTGATCAGGGTCGAGCTCATGTACGGCCTGCGCGTCAACAGGGAGGCCTACCTGCGCAGGAAGGTGGACGAGCGCAACGAGATGGTCAGCCGGATGCGCGAGCGCGACGCCGCGGAGATGCTGGCCGACCTGCGCGGCTCGCTGGAGCGGTCGGTCCGCCCGACGGTCGTCGACCTCCAGAGCAGGACCGCCGTCGAGAGCGGGGCCGCCGCCGTCCAGAGCATGGCTTCCGAGCCGCAGAGCCGCACCGGCGTCGTCGACCTGCAGAGCCGGCGACGGGGCCGTTCCCTGCAGGATCCCGAGCCCGCCTGACCCGGCCTCCGCGTCCCCGGCCCATACCGAATGCGCAGGTCGTGAGAGGTCCATGCCTATTTTGGACAGGAATCCGTGGCCGTCGCGCTAGGCGGTTTTAGGCGTTTGTCCTGGTCAAAAGCCGTTTCTACCGGGAACTCACAGGAATCGGCACTGGGGCCTGCCGTGGGGCCCCGGTTTGCCGTGAGGGCGGTCGTGCCTGCAGCATGGGCGTGGCTTTCCTGGAACAATGGCGGAGACCGGATAGGGTGACTACTTCACCGCGGATGATGGGGATCGGCAACGGACGACACCGCGCCAGCCGGGGGGATCGGCGCGAGCGGAGGCGTGATGGCTCGTAGGTCTACCGTCCAGCACGATCCTCGGATCGCTGACGGGCCCGGGCTTTCCGCGACCCTGGACCCAGCCGACTACGACGTGCCGCCGCCCCGCAGGCCGCGGCGCGGTGGCTGGTCCGGCGGTGGCGGACGGTGGCTCGTCTGGGTGGGCCGCATCATTCTCTGGGCGCTTATTGTGGTTATCGTGGTGAATGGGATTCGTGCCCCATTTGAGCGATTTACCCAGCAAGAGGGCCCAACGTCCAATGCGGGTGCTCCGGTGGCGGAGACAGGTTTCCCCACGCAGCGGGGGATGGCGTTCGCTGCCCAGTTCGCGGGCGTCTATCTCAATTTCGGTCCCGACGACGCGGACAGCAGGTCGCGCAAGCTCGCGGCCTTCCTGCCCGACGCCTCCGACCCGCAGATGGGCTGGGACGGCTTCGGCAAGCTGGCCGCCGTCGCGATCCAGGCGTACGACATCGAGGTCGGCGACGACCAGAACGCCGTGGTCAGCGTGGCCTTCCAGTCCGGACCGCGGCGGATGATGCTGTCGGTGCCGATCTACTACTCGGGCGACGAGGGCGGCAGGCGGTTCGTGGTGTCAGGGCGGCCGGCGATCCTGCCCGCCCCCGCTCCCGCCGAGCTGCCCCAGATCGCGCCCCCGGAGACCGACGACGCGGCCGCCGCCGAGCTGAAGCCGCAGTTGGAAGGCTTCTTCAAGGACTACGCCTCCGGCGACGCCGCCGGGCTGCAGCGTTACGTCGCCGCCGGCAAGAGCCTGCCCAGCTTCGGCGGCGCGTTCACCTTCGCCGAGCTCAAGAAGGTCGTGGTGCCTGTGGGGGGTGCCACAAGAGAGATCCAGGCGGTGGTCGTGTGGGTCGTCCCGAACGGCGACGCCCCGCCCACCCCGAACACCACCGACCCCGCGGCGGTCGGCGCGCGTTTGGAACAGGCCTACCGGCTCACCGTCGAGAAGCAGGGCGACAAATGGTTCGTCGCCGACATACGTGGCGCCGGGCGGGTCGTTGACTAAAGGCCCGTCCGCGCCGCCGAACGGTACCCCCCGGGAGGACGAGAAGTGACCTTGAAGACCATAGTGCTCTCCTTGCTGCAGCTGACGCCGGCGCCCACGTCGACCGGCATCGACACCGGAGGGCTCGCCGACTTCCTACGGGCGTTCTTCGCCCCGTTGTTCCTGGTGGTGGTGTCGGTGGTCGCGCTCTTCTTCCTCTTCACCCGGGAGATCACCCGGTTCGTCCAGTTCCTGATCCTGGCGGTGGCCATCGGGGTGATCTTCTACGTTCCCAACATCATCGAGGTGACGGCGAAGGCGATCGCCGGCGCACTGGGCATCAAGTAAAGGGTTGAGACCGTCCGGCGGCGGTCATACACGAGCGGGTGGAGAGGAGGAGGGACCGGGTGGACCTGCCCACGTACACGAACATCTGGCGCATCGAGAAGCGGCTCTACAAGCTGTACGACCTACGCCTGCCGATGCCGCTTCCCATCGTCTGGATCGGCGTCTTCGTCGGGGTGTTCGTCCCGTGGTCCCTCCTGCTGATCCTGGTGGGCGTGCCGGTCGCGATGCCGTGGCACGTGCTGTTCCTGGTGCCGCCGGGCATCGTGACGTGGCTGTCGACCCGTCCCGTCATCGAGGGCAAGCGGCTCAACGAGCTGCTGGAGTCCCAGATGCGCTACCTGGGCGAGCCGAAGGCCTGGTACCGCCTCGCGCCCGGGGCCGAGCCGGAAACGGTCACCTTCTCCGCCCGCGTGTGGCGTACCACGCCGGTCCGGGTCAAGGCGCGGCGCCCCGCCAAGGCGCGGCAGGCCCAGCGGCGCGCCGAGGCGCAGCGGGCGGCGGGCCCGAGGCAGGTCCGGCCGGCGGTCGCCGCCGCTGCCGCCGCGGCCGGGCAGGCGCCGGTCGCCGCCGAGCCGGCGACCGGGCGTACGGGCTGGGGCACCCGCCGCGGCACGGCACCCGCCCTGCGCGGCCGGGTCCGGCAGGGCACCGCCGAAGCCCTCCCCGCCGGCCGCGACCGCTCCCCAGGCCGCACCCCCGGCAACGAGCCACCCACCCCGGACCGGCCTTCGGCCGCGGCCCGCGAACAGGCCCGGCAGGAGGACGGCGCGCAGACCGCGCGCAGGCAGGCCCGGCAGGTGGACGGCGCGCAGACCGCGCGCAGGCAGGCCCGGCGGGAACACGGCGCGCAGGTCGTGCGCGGGCAGGTCCGGCAGGAAGACGGCGCGCAGGCCATGCCCGGGCAGGGGCGGCAGGAGGACGGCGGGCGCCGTAAGGGCGGCAAGCGGCGGATCTTCGGCCGGGAGGACGCGGTCCAGGAGGCCGCCAGCCAGCAGAGTGCCCTTCGAGAGGCCGCGCTGCGCGAGGCCGCCCTCCGTGAGGCGACCCTGCGCGAGGCGACCCTCAGCGAGGCCGCCCTTCGCGAGGCCGCGCAGGGAGCAGGCCAGGAGCCGGTGAGCCGGCTCGCGAACCCGCCGCATCCCACGCAGGAGCCCGCCGCTCCCGAGCAGCCCGAGCCGAGGACCCGCGAGCGCGGCGAGGCGCAGGCCCGTGAGCTGGGCGAGCTGGGTGACCGCGAGCGTGAGGATGTCCCAGGTCAGGGGCAAGGCGCTGCGTCCGCTCGGGGGCGCTCAGCAGAGGCGCAGCTCCCGACCGAGGCCGAGACCGAGACCGAGGTTGAGGCGCAGGTCCCTGACGAAGCCGCCGAGACCCAGAGCCGGGACGTCCGTGGTGGGACGGTCGTGCCGATTCGCTCGGGTCAGGGCCGTAAGTCCGCCGCCGCGAAGCCGATCGACACCGAGGCGCTGCGGCGGCTGAGGAGACTGGCGGCGAGCGCCGACGCCCCGTCGTCCGACGCCACGGCCCGTGCGGATGCCCGTACGGACACCGGTGACCGGGTGGACAGCGAACGGCACGAGGACGAGATCGCCCGCGACCAGCACCGGAAGGGGCAGCCGCCGAGGCTGGGCCCGGCCCTGGTGCTCTCGGGCCCGCACCGGGCCTGGCCACCGCTCGACCCCAACGCCAAGCCCTTGCCCCGCCCCCCGGCCCCCCGCCCCGAGCGGTCAGCCGGCGACGCGGCCACTGATGCGCGGGCGGGCAGCGGCGACGGCACACCCGCGACCACGTCCAGCGCCCCCGGCGGCACGACTCTTGGCCGTCCCGCTGCCGGCGCGGACGCGGAGTCGGCGCGTACTCGGGGGGACGACCACCTCGCACCGAGGGAATCGGCGACACCGGGCACCGACCCCGCCGACAGCACCCCTGAGGCCAGCGGCACGCCTGTCGGCACCGACGACGGCCACGGCGCCGGAGCAGACGGCGGGACGGCGAGCGACGTTTCGGCGGGCGGCAAGGTAGCGAACGCTCCCTCCGCCGGCGACACCAAGGACATCAGCCTCGCTGAGAGTGGCGGTGCCGAGGGGCAGGTGGTTTCCAGAAGCACCGGCGGCACCGAGGCCACCGGCGGCGCCCAAGCCACCGGCAGCGCCGAGGCCACCGGCAGCACTGAGACCACCGAGGATGACGGCAGTGCCGGGCGTACGGGCAGTGGCGAGCCCGGTCGGAGCAGCGTGCTCGCCCCGGGCGGTGAGCTCATCCAGAGTGCTGAGCCTGGCCAGAGCGATGAGCTCACTCGGAGTGGCGAGCCTGGCCAGGGCGCTGAATCCACTGGGAGTGGCGAGGCCGCACGGAGTGCCGAGCCCTCTGGGGGTGCCGAGCCCATCGAGAGCGGTGAGTCCGCGCAGGGCGGTGAGGCTGCCGGTGCTGGTGGGGTTGAGGGTGGCGGAGCTGCCGGAGGGGAGCGGGGTCGGCGGGCCGGAGGGTGGCCGCGGTTGGCACCTGTGCCGTCCGACGCGCCTGCACCCGCAGCGCCCCGCGGCCCTGAGCGGCCGGTTGCTCCTGAGCGGCCCGCTGCCTCCGAGCGGCCCGCTGCCTCCGAGCGGCCGGTTGCCTCTGAACGGCCCGCTGCCTCTGAGCGGCCGGTTGCTTCTGAACAGCCTGCTGCCTCCGAGCGGCCGGCTGCCTCCGAGCAGCGCGTTGCTTCTGAGCGGCCGGTTGCGCCGCTGAGGGGGCGGGCCGGCGGGGCGGGGGATGGGCGGACCGGTGAGTACGTGGCGCCTGTGCCGGGGCCGAGGCCCGGGGAGGGGCGGGTGAGGCGGGTCGAGTCCGTCGTCGGCCGGGACTCCGGCGGGTGGCGGCGCATCGCGCAGGTCGTGGTCGGTGGCTCCTCGGTACGCACCGACGGCTCCGAGATCGACGAGGCCCGCGCCAGGGCGGTGTTCAGCGGGAGCCGCAGGATCCTGGTCCTCGGCTGCACGGGCGGCGCCGGTCAGAGCACCACGGCTCTCATGCTGGGCCACACCTTCGCCCTGTACCGTGACGACAGGGTCGTCGCCGTCGACGCCAACACCGGCGGCAGCACCCTGACCAGCAGGATCGAACCCGAGACTCCTGAGACGCTCACCTCGCTGCTGTCCGGTCTCGACCGGGTCAGCGGCTATCTGACGATGCGCGGCTACACCACGAGGACGGCCACCGGCCTTGAGGTGATCAGCGCCGACACCGACGCGGGCGCCGAGCAGCGCCTGGCGGACCGGTCGCTCTTCTCCGACCACCGCCTGGGCGAGTCCATGAGGCTGCTCGACCGCCACTACAAGCTGGCCGTCATCGACCCGGCCGCCGCGCTGGCGGCCCGCCTCCTGCCGTACGCCGACCAGCTCGTCCTGGTGGTCCCGGCGAGCGAGGAGGCGTCGGAGGCGGTGGCGATGACGTACGAGTGGCTCGACGGGCACGGCTGCGCGGAGCTGCGCAGGCGTGCGGTGATGGTCGTGAACGGCGTGAGCAGGCGTTCGATGGCCGATGTCGAGCAGGCGGAGTCGGTGGCCAGGGGCAGGTGCCGGGCCATCGTCAGGGTCCCCTGGGAGGACGATCTCGCCCCGGGCGGGGCGGAGGTCGTCGATCCCGGGCAGTTGCGCGCGGCCGGGCGGCGGGCCTACCTCGCCCTCGCGGGCGTGGTGGTCGCGGGCTTCGCCGCCCAGTCGGCCCAGACGGCGCGGACAGCGCAGTCGGCGCAGAGCGTACGACCGAGCGATGAGGAGTTGGCGAGTGACCCCCCGGGCACGAGAATCGGTGAGCGTTAAGTGAACAAGCGAGCAGGTCTGGCCCGTTCATGCGCCGAGGGGGCGGCATGAGCAGGGCGTCCCGAGCGCACCAGCGCCTCGCGGTCCGCTACTTCGACGACCGCATCCTGCTCACAGACTCCTGCGCATGGGCGTATTTCCGCCTTCCGACGGTCAGCTACGAGTTCGTCACTCCTGAGGAACGGGAGGCGCTGGCCACCAACATCACGATCGCGCTGGCCGCGATCAGGATGCCCGACGCCGAGGTCCATCTGCGGGTGGCGCACCGCACCTACCCGGCCGCCGAGTGGGCGATGGCGCTCAACGCCACCTCCGACGAGGGTCCCGGCTGGCGCGACTACCTGGAGGAGATGTACCGCCACGTCTGGGCGAAGGACTTCTGGACCAAGGAGGTCTATCTCGGCGTACGCCTGGGGCCGCGCGGCAAGCAGCTCGGCAGCGGCGTGCTCGCCCAGCTCCTCGGCTTCTACCAGAAGACGGAGAAGTCGCTCGGCATGACGGACGACCACGTTCCCGACAGCGAGATCGGCCGCTGGACCGAGCAGGCGGAGCGGCTCGGCCGGGCACTCGCGTCGAGCGCCCTCTACGCCCGCCACGCCACCTCCGTCGAGGTGGCGTGGTTGTTCCAGCACGCGGCGGCGGGCGCGTCGGGCGATCCCGCGCCGTCGGCGAGCCCGCGCAGGCGGTGGGGAAGGGGCGAGATCGAGACGCTGGTCGAGGGCGAGATCCACAACGGCAGGAGCCTGCTGCGGATCGTGCAGCCGCAGGGCGACTCGTACGTGGCCCACCTGTCGTTCGCCCGTTTCCCCGACCTGATGCCGTTCCCCGACGGCGAGCCGTGGATGCACTTCGCCGACCAGCTCCCGTTCCCGGTGGAGATCTCCTCCAGGATGCGGCTGATCCCGCCGGTGAAGGCGTCGAAGGACGTGGCGCGCAAGCTGGCGCACGCCCGCGACATGGACCACCACATCCGTGAGGCGGGCGCGGAGGCGCCGCTGGCGCTGGCCGAGCAGATCGACGCGGCCCGGATGCTGGAGCACGGCATCACCAAGGAGCGCCTGCCCTTCGTGTACGGCTGGCACCGGCTGATCGTCTCGGCCCCGACCGAGGACATCTGCGTGCAGCGGGTGGAGGCGGTGGTCGAGCACTACAGGGACATGGGCATCGACGTGGTCAACTCGACCGGTGACCAGTTCTCGCTGTTCTGCGAGGCGCTGCCGGGCGAGAAGGTGCGGGTCAACGCCTACGCCCAGCGTCAGCCGCTGCGTACGATCGCGGGCGGCATGGCCACGGCCACCGTCGATCTCGGCGACCGGCTGGGCGAGGGCAGCGAGGGCTGGCTGGGGCCGTACATCGGGGAGACCGTCGGCAGGGCTCGCAGCATCGTGCACTTCGACCCGCTGGTGGCGGCCACCCGCAACCGGCCGACGGCCATCGCGATCACCGGTGAGCCGGGCGGCGGCAAGACCACGCTCGCGCTGCTGATGATCTACCAGATGGCGTTGCGCGGCGTCACGGTCGCGGTGATCGACCCGAAGGGCGACGCCGAGTCGCTGGTGCGGCTGCTGGACAAGCGCGGGCGCAAGGCCAGGACCATCCCGCTGGGCTCGGCGGCACCGGGTCTGCTGGACCCGTTCTCGTTCGGCGACGACATCGCGGCGAAGAAGACCATGGCCACCGAGACGCTGCGGCTGCTGCTGCCGCGCATGTCGGAGGAGCGCGAGTCGGCGATGATCCAGGCGGTCGCCGCGGTCTCCAACCAGCCCGACCCGTCGCTCGGCAAGGTCGTCGACCACCTGGAGCAGGCCGACGACCCGGCGTCGAAGAACCTCGGCGCGGTGCTGCGCTCGATGTCGGAGATGCACCTCGCCCGGCTCTGCTTCGATCCCTCCGGCGGCGACCAGATCGACACCGAGGGGTGGACGACCGTCTTCACGCTGGGCGGCCTCACCCTCCCCGACGTGGCCACGACCAGGGAGGACTACTCCTACGAGCAGCGGCTGTCGGTGGCCCTGCTCTACCTGGTGTCGCAGTTCGCGCGCAGGCTGATGAACGGCCTCGACCGGCGCGCCCCCAAGGCGATCTTCCTGGACGAGGCGTGGGCGATCACCTCGACGCCCGAGGGCGCCAAGCTGGTGCCCGAGGTCAGCCGGATGGGCCGTTCCCGCAACACCGCGCTCGTGCTGGTCTCGCAGAACGCGGGGGACCTGCTGAACGAGCAGGTGACCAACTGCCTGTCGTCGGTGTTCGCGTTCAGGTCCACCGAGCGGGTGGAGGTGAACCACGTGATGTCCCTCCTGGGGGTGGAGGCGTCGGAGGAGCACAAGGCCGTGCTGCGCTCGCTCGGCAACGGCGAGTGCATTTTCCGCGATCTGGACGGCAGGGCCGGCCGCATCGGAGTGGACCTGGTCTCCGACGAGCTGCTCCGCTGGCTCGACACGAACCCGACACACGACAAACCCGATCGCGACGGGCATGATGATCTTCAAGGGGGCGTGGGCAGGCCGCAGGAGGTACGGTCATGAAGATCCGGCTATCCCGACGACTGGCGCTGGCACTCGCGCTGGTCACCGGCATCATCGTGGTGCCGCTGGTCGTGGGCGGGCTGTCCGCGCCGGCCGCGGCGGCACCGTGCGACCTTTCCGGTCCGCTCACGCCTGAGGTGGTGGGCGGCGGCACCGACGGGCTCATCCAGGCCCCCACCCCGGCCGGCGCCCAGGCGAGCGCCCCGGTCACCAACTACGGCCAGTTCGGCATGAGCGGCCAGTTCTGGCACACGCACGAGCTGGGCTGCAGCGACTACGTCGCGGTGCTCGGCAACATGTGGGCCAACGGCATCTTCACGGCGGCCAAGGCCATCGACCGGCTGACGATCACCACGTACCAGGCGGCCGCCACCGAGGGGCCGCTCCAGGCGATCAAGGACGTCGTCGACGACATCGTCACGAACCTGGCCAACGCCATGTACTGGCCGTTCCTGCGGCCGATCGTGATCCTCGGCGCGATCTGGCTCGCCTGGTACGGCCTGATCCGCAAGCGCGCCACCACGACCGCCGAGGGCGTCATCTGGATGGTGCTCGCGGTCACCGTCGCGACCTGGTTCTTCAGCCGTCCCGGCGACTTCACCGGCCTCGGCAAGGTCGTCACGGACAAGACCGGCGAGGTCGTCAACTCGGCCTTCTCCGGCCTGCCCGGCGCGGGCGGCGCGTCCTGCCTGCCGCCGCCCGGCCAGACGAACGCCGAGCTCAAGCCCGGCGGCTACGGCCAGGTCGGCACGCCAGGCGTCGAGCAGAACGCCGACGCGCTGTGGTCCACGCTGGTCTGCAAGCCGTGGCTGGTGGGCCTGTTCGGCACCGCCGACCCGCAGCAGCCGATCGTGCGCGACTGGGGCCGCAAGGTCCTGGAGATGCAGTCGATCCCGCCCGCCGTGGCCGGGCAGGCGGCCCCCGACGTGGGGGCGCGCCAGCAGGAGTACGCCTCCCTGGCCGACAAGCTCAGGAACGACCCCCGCTACACGGTCTTCTCCGGCCGCGACTGGTCCAACCGGCTCGGCGTGGCGGTCGGCGCGTTCATCGCCGCCATCGTGGCCGGCCTGCTCATCTTCCTGGTGGCGGTCTCGCTGCTGGTGCTCAAGGTGGGCTTCCTGCTGCTGCTGATCCTCGGGCCGGTGTTCCTGCTCATCGGCGTGCATCCGGGCAGCGGCAGGATCGTCGCCATGCGCTGGGTGGAGATGCTCGTCGGCACGCTGCTCCGGCAGGCGGTGCTGACGCTGGTGCTCGGCGTGCTCGTGTACGGGTACGCGCTGATCATCTCCACCACCATGCCGTGGGGCATGCAGGTGCTGTTCATGGCCCTGCTGACGATCGCGGTGTTCTTCTACCGGCGTCCGTTCCAGCACCTGTTCGCCTCACTCAACGGTCACACGGTCGCCACCCGGATGCTCGGCGAGGCCGCCAGCTCGTCGGTGCTGGAGCGTTCGGCGGCGGTGCTGCCGCCGGTCGCCTCGGCCCGCATCGGGCGCTGGGGGCTGCGCAAGGCCGAGCCCGTCATCCGCGCGGCCGCCGCGGCGAGCGGCGCGGGCGCGGGCGCGGCTGCCGTGGCCTCGACGGCGGGGCAGGCGCGCGTACGGGCCGAGGACGGCGACGCCGCGGCGGCGGGCACCCGCATCCCGGCCACGGCCGCGCCGCTCGACACCGACGCCCAGGGCGGCAAGGCGGGCGCGCGGGCGCCGCTGGAGCCGCGCCGGGGCACCGCGCCGCCGCTCAACCTGGGCGGCGCGGCCCGCTCCGGCGGAGGGGCCGCCGGGCCGCGCGTGAGCGGCGCGGGCGGGCCCCGGGTGGGCGGCGCGGGCGGCTCGCCCAGAGCGGCCTCCGGCGCGTCCCCGGGCGGCTCGGGTGGTTCTTCCGGCGGCTCGGGCGGTTCGGGCGGCTCCGGCGGTGGCGGCGGTGGCGGTGGTGGCGGTTGGTTCGGCGGCGGGTCGGGCGGGGGCTGGGCCTCGCGTGGCGGCTCGTCCGGCGTGCGCAACGGCTCCGCCCGCAGCTCCAGGTTCGGCGGCTCGGGCGGCACCCGGTCGCGCGGCTCCGGCGGGTCGGGCGGCGGCTCGAACGGCAGGTCCGGCGGCGGATCCAGCGGCAGGTCCGGCGGCGGCGGTGGCGGCAGCCTGTTCGGCGGCGGCTCGCGCAACGGAGCCCGGCCGAGCGGCGGCGCACGCGGCAACGGCGGCCCCGCCCGCTCCTCCGGCGGCTCGCGGATCTTCGGCGGCTCCGACGAGCCCGCCTCGCGCGCCTCCGAGGCCCCGCCTCTGTGGCTGCGTGGCAGCGGCAGGAACGGCGGCTCCGAGGAGACGTCCGTACCGTTCTGGCTCAAGCCGAACACCCCCGACAAGGACTGAACAGGGACGTAACATGGCGCAGCCAGGTGACAGGCGGGGGGCCGCCTTCGCCGTCATCGTCGTGATCATCGCCGCGGTCGGCATCTACCTCATGTGGGCGGACTGGGAGGATCCTCCCGAGCAGCAGCCGCAGGCCGCGCCGCCCACACGGGTGGCCATCGTCACCCCGACGCCGCTGGCGACCGCGAGCAACGCGCCGTTCGACGTCTACGACTACCTGCCGATGCGGAAGGAACAGCTCGCCGCGGCGGCGGACCTCGCCGAGCGGTTCACCGCCGTGTACGGCACCTTCCGCTACGACGAGGACCCGGCGGACTACGCCGGCCGGCTGAAGGCGTACACGACGCCCGAGCTCGGCGCCCTGCTGACCCGCACGGTCACGTCGGCGGGCGCCGTCGAGCAGAACCGCGCCGACGAGCTCGTCTCGCAGGCCACGGCCAAGCTCAAGGAGATCAGACAGGTCGGCAAGGGCTCCATCATCTTCGTCGTGACCGGCAACCGCCAGGTCACGGCGAAGAGCGGCGACAAACTGCTCACCGAGGAGTACGCGGTGACCGTGAGCGAGTCCGGCAGCGACTGGCGGATCTTCGACATCATGCCCGCCGACGAGGGCCAGGACGGTGACACCGGGTGAACGTCTCGCGCACGCGCCTCGCCCTCCTGGTCGGGCTGGCCGGGGCGCTCCTGCTGGTGCTGGTCATCGTCTCGCCGATGCTGCTGATGTCGATGCCCTCGTTCATCAGCGACGGCCGCACCTCGTTCGACTGCACCGACGACGCCCAGGTGGAGGAGGTCTCCGACACCGCCACCTCGGACATCCCCGACGACTACCTGAAGCTCTACAAGGAGTACGGCAAGAGGATCGGCGTCCAGTGGAACATCCTGGCCGCCGTGGGCAAGCGCGAGACCGACCACGGCCGCTCCACGCTGCCCGGCGTGCGCAGCGGCACCAACTCGGCCGGCGCGGCCGGGCCGATGCAGTTCCTCATCTCGACCTGGGGCGGCAAGGCCAGGGTGCCCGTGGAGACGCCGTTCACCGGGTACGCCTCCGACGGCGACGGCGACGGCATCGGCGACGTCTACAACCCGGCCGACGCGATCCTCGGCGCGGCCCGCATGCTGAAGCGCAACGGCGCGCCGGAGAACGTGCGGCAGGCGCTGTTCGTCTACAACCGCGCCTGGTGGTACGTCGACCAGGTCGAGGAGATCGCCAGGAAGTACGCCAAGTCCGGCGACGTGAAGGTGCCGCCGCAGGCGGAGGAGGAGTGCGACGAGCCGCTGATCGAGGCCGCGCCGACGACCGTGGTCGCCAAGATCCTGGCGTACGCGCTGGCGCAGCGCGGCAAGCCGTACCTGTGGGGCGGCACGGGGCCGGACGCCTTCGACTGCTCGGGGGTGATCTACGCGGCGTACCGGTCGGCGGGGCTGCAGATCCCGCGTACGACGTTCGGGCAGTGGCCGTTCGGCGTGCGCGTGTTAGAAGGTCAGGAGCAGCCCGGCGACCTGGTCTTCTTCAACGCCGGGCCGGGCACCTCGGCGAACAACCCGGGACACGTCGGGCTGGTCGTCTCCAAGGGAAAGATGCTGGAGGCCCGGTGCACGCTGTGCGGTCCCATCAAGGTGACCAGCTACTCCGCCCGCGGCAACCGCATCGGCTTCACCCGTCCGCTGCAGAACCCGGCTGTTCTCGACCAGCTCCAGAAGCTGCAGAATCCTGCCCTGTGAGGAAACTCGACGCATGAGCGTGATCGTGGTCGTGGCCGCCGTGATCGTCGACCCGGACGGCCGGGTCCTGGCCGCGCAGCGGGCCGAGCCGCCGGCGCTCGCCGGCGGATGGGAGTTCCCCGGCGGGAAGGTGGACCCCGGCGAGGGCGAGGAGGAGGCGCTGGTCCGGGAGTGCCGCGAGGAACTGGGCGTCGAGATCGCGGTCGGCGAACGCGTCGGCGGCGACTGGCCGCTCTCCCCGGGGTACGTGATGCGCGTCTGGCTGGCCGCCCTCGCCTCGGGCACCCCCGAGGCGCGGGAGCACATGGCGTTGCGGTGGCTGGCGCCGGACGAGTACTACGACGTCGACTGGCTCGGGGCGGACCTGCCCGTCATGAAGACCGTGGAGAGCATCCTCCTGGCTGATTGAGTCCTCCCGCTCTGTGACACAATGGTTACTAGGCGTGATTACGGGTTTGTGTCACAGCGGGGGAGTTTGGCGATGCGTCGTGGCTGGATGCTGGCCGGGGTGGTGATCCTGGCCGCCGTGCCCGCCGTGCCGGTGGCGGCGAGCGGGGTGTCGCTGGTGCTGGAGCGGGTCGAACCGGCCGAGGACGGCGTGGGCAAGTGGCTCCGTACGGGGGACATGCAGCGGTTCCGGGTCCGCGTCAACGGGATGTCCGCCGGCGGCGGGCGGGTCGTCGTGGCGGCCGCCCCGGCGGCGGCGCTGTCGGCGGTGACCTGCGAACGTCCGAGCCCTGCCGCTCCGGCCCCGGGCTTCCAGACGCCGGTTACGGAGCGTAAGGCGCTCGCCGTGCAGCCGGGCGTGGCGGCGCGGCTCGCCGACCGCGCGCTGACCCTGGCGGGGGTCACCGAACGGGGTGACGCGGCCACGGTGTCCGGGGCGCGGATGTGCCGGCTCGGGAGCGAGGCGGGGGCGCGTTCCGTCGACGTGACGGTGACCGCTCCGGAGGGGACCGGTGAGGTGGTGCTGGCCGCCGTCGCCAAGGTGCGTCACGAGGCGGACGGCGCGGCGGAGACGGTGGAGGAGACCGTCACCACGCCCGTCGTGAGCGGCGGTCCGGTGCTTGCTGGGGCGGCGGTCGAGTCCGCCGCGCCGGCCGCGGTGAACGGGGGCCGCCAGCCTCTGCCGGCCCCTGTGGAGCCGGATCGCGTGGGCGGCGCCCCTACCACCCACCACTGCTTCCCGGCGCACCGCTGCCCCGTGCCGGTCCTCGACCAGGCCCCGCCCCCGTACACCGACACCGCCACAGGCAACGCCCAGCCCGCCCAGCCGAGTGTGGCGCACCAGGACCGGGCGGGAGCCGGGTGGCTGCAGGGCTCCGAGGATGTGCTTGTCGCACCCCAGGGAGTGGGACAGGCGCAGGCGCCGGGGCAAGGACAGGGCCAGGGGCAAGCGCAGGGGCAGGGGCAGGTGACCGGTGGGGGGCAGCCCTCGGCGCCGCAAGTCCTTCCCCAGGGGCCCTTCGCCCGTGCGCCCGAGCAGAGAGGGCAGGCGGGGCAGATCAGGCGTGCCAGGCAGGCTAGGCGAGTGGGGCACGGGGAGCGGCGGGGTCACAGGGAGCAGGCCGGGCCGCAAGCCCGCACTGCCCCGTCCGCGCAGGACGTTCCGCCCGCGGCGACCGCGCCACAGGCCCGGGTCGCGCCACAGACGCACACGGCTCCAAGAGCCCAAGCCGCGTCTCCCGCGCACGTGGGTCGAAGAGTGTCGGCCGTGCCTCAGGTGCCGGGGTTGGCTGGTTCTCAGGTGCCCCAGGGGGTCGGGGCTGTGGGGCAGGGGCTTTCCGGGGTTCGGTCGCCGGAGGTGGCGGGGGAGGCTGGGGCTCTGGCGGTTCCGCCGGCTGGGGTCGGTGGGTTGCTGGGGGCTGGGCCGGTTGTGCCGTCGGCCGGGGTCGGCGGGTTCCCCGCGGATGGTGGGTCGGGGGTCGGTGGGTCCCCTGCGGACGGTGGGTCCGGGGTCGGTGGGGCGTCCGGCGGTGGGGCGTCCGGCGGCGGGGCGTCCGGCGGTGGGGCGTCCGGCGGCGGGGCGGCCGGGGGTGGGTCGCTGGCGGGTTCGTCCTTGGCGGGTGGGGTGCTCCCGGGTGGGCCGGGTGTGCCGCCGGGTGGTGAGGGCGGGTTCGGGGTGCCTCTGCCGGTCGAGTTGCGGATGGCGCACGAGAAGCCGCGGCCGGTGGCCGCTGTGGTCAATCCGTTGAAGGGAAGCCTCGGCCACGTGCTCGCCGCGGCCGCTGTTGCTACGCTTCTTGCAGGGCTCTGGGGAATTGTCACGGTACAAAAGCGCAGCAAACGTAAGATGGTGCGGTAAAACGGGCTTTACTGTTACTTTGACCCGACTAGTATTCCCTTGACCATGGTTCCGGGACTACGCGGAGGGCACTGGTGGCACGCACGCGAGCGACAGCCGTCTCCGCCATCGTCCTGGCGCTCGGCCTGGCCGGCGTCGGCGCGACGCCGTTCATCGTGCAGAGCGCCAGCGCCTCCGTGGCGCTCGACCCGGTCGAGCCCTGCGACGCCGGCGACACCACGTGCCAGAACGACCCCCAGACCACGGTCACGGTGACCACCACGTTAGGCACGCCCGAGCCGACCGACGTGCCGGAGACGACGATCACCAGGACGGTGACGGCGACCCCGACGAAGAAGACCACCGCCCCCACCAAGAGGCCCACCACGGCCCCCGCGACCACGCAGGCGCCGGAGCCGCCCACCCAGAACGTCGCGCCGCCGACCACCCAGGCCGAAGAGCCCCCGGTGCTGCCCACCGCGTCCCCCACGTCGGAGGAGCCGGATGTCCTGGTTCCCTCCGTCGCCCAGGACACGCCGACGACCGTGCCGAGCGAGACGCAGGTCGCCTCCTCCGAGGAGGTGCCGCTGGAGTTGCGGGCCGCGGCGCCGGAGTTCGACGAGAAGACGCTGACGCAGAAGCTCAGCATCCCTGCGCTGGTGCTGGTGCTGCTCGCGCTGTTCGCGGTGCTGATCTTCGAGGGAAGGCTGCGGCGGATGGCCCACGCGGCCGCCGTGCGCAAGGCGGGCCCGGCTGCGGGCTACCCGCCGGCGGGCGCTCCCGGCTATCCGCCCCCGCCGGGTGGCCCCGGTTATCCGGCCGGCCCCGGGTACGCGAGCGCGGGCTTCGCCGCTCCCGGCTATCCGGGCGGCACGGCGTACGCGCCGATCATCAGTTTCGTGCCGGTGCAGACGTACGCGAGCGGCCCGGTGCAGTACGCCCCGATGTACCAGGATCCCGGCCATCCGTACCCGCCGCAGGGCTACGAGCAGGAGCCGCCCGCGGCGCCGCCCGAGCCACCGCCCGTGGTGCTGCACCCCGACGACTACAGCCACGAGCCCGTCCAGGAGGCTCAGGAGAAGGACTACCGCGACCCGTTCGAGCCGCTGGTCCCGCCCGCTCCGCCGGCGGACATCCCGCCGGGCGGGGGCGCGCCGGTGGACGACGGGCACGAGCACCCGCTCGGCCCGGCCGCGGCGGCCGAGCCCGGCGACTCCGAGCCGTGGCAGCAGGCGCCCGCCGGGTCGCTGTTCCAGCCCGCGCAGCCGTACGACCGGCCTCAGGAGGAGCAGGGACAGTACGATCCGCCGCCGTACGTGCCGGCCGACGGGGAGGCGACGATGGTCCAGCCTGAGCCGACCAGGGAGCTGCCGGAGGAGAAGCGCAGGCGCTTCCGCCGCCACGCCAAGGACTGAGCGCGAACATGAAGGAAGGGGGCCGGTGTCCGTACCGGCCCCCTTCCTCATGCGCGGGTCACGACTTGGCGCGACGGAAGATCTTGTTGCCCAGCCACACCAGCGGGTCGTACTTGCGGTCCACGACGCGCTCCTTCATCGGGATGAGCGCGTTGTCGGTGATCTTGATGTGCTCGGGGCAGACCTCGGTGCAGCACTTGGTGATGTTGCAGTAGCCGAGCCCGTGCTCGGACTGCGCCGCCTCCTGCCGGTCGGCCACGTCGTACGGGTGCATGTCCAGCTCGGCGATCCGCATGAGGAAGCGCGGCCCGGAGAAGTTGGCCTTGTTCTCCTCATGGTCGCGGATCACGTGGCAGACGTTGTTGCACATGAAGCACTCGATGCACTTGCGGAACTCCTGGGACCGCTCGACGTCGACCTGCTTCATGCGGTACTCGCCGGGCCGCACGTCGGCGGGCGGCGTGAAGGAGGGGACCTCCCTGGCCTTCTGGTAGTTGAAGGACACGTCGGTCACGAGGTCCTTGATGACCGGGAACGTCCGCATCGGCGTGACCGTGATGGTCTCGTCCTCCGAGAAGGTGGACATCCGGGTCATGCAGCCCAGCCGTGGCTTGCCGTTGATCTCCATGCTGCACGAGCCGCACTTGCCGGCCTTGCAGTTCCACCGTACGGCCAGGTCGGGCGCCTGCGTCGCCTGGAGCCGGTGGATGATGTCGAGGACGACCTCGCCCTCGTTGACCTCGACGGTGAAGTCCTCGAGTTTGCCTTCGCCGCCCTCACCGCGCCAGACCTTGAACTTTGCCTTGTAGCTCATGACTTCTTCGCTATCCCGTCGAACTCGGCCATCTCTTCGTCGGTGAGATACTTCTGCAGCTCGTCCCGGTCGAACAGGGTGATCAGGTCGTCCCGCATGGGGGGCTGTTCCTTCTCGACCACCTGCACCGAGGAGCCGTCCTCGCTGGAGCAGACGAGCAGCTTGCGCCGCCACTCCGGGTTCATGCCGGGGAAGTCGTCGCGGGTGTGCCCGCCGCGGCTCTCCTCGCGCAGCAGCGCGGCCCTCGCCACGCACTCCGACACCAGCACCATGTTGCGCAGGTCGAGCGCGAGGTGCCAGCCGGGGTTGTAGATGCGGGACCCGCCCGCCCCGACCATGCGCACGCGCTCCTTGAGCTTCTCCACGGTCTGCAGCGCCTCGGCGACCTCCTCGGCCTTGCGGATGATGCCGACCAGGTCGTTCATGGTCCGCTGCAGCTCGTGGTGCACCTCGTACGGGTTCTCGCCGCTGCGGCCGAGCGGGGCGAGCGCCTCCTCGCGGGCCGACTCGACGGACTCGGGGCTGACCTTGGGCCGGGCGGGGAGCCCGTCCACGTACGCGGCCGCGCCCGCGCCCGCCCGGCGCCCGAACACCAGCAGGTCGGACAGCGAGTTGCCGCCCAGCCGGTTGGAGCCGTGCATGCCGCCGGACACCTCGCCGGCCGCGAACAGACCGGGGACGTCGGCCGCGCCGGTGTCGGCGTCCACCTCGACGCCGCCCATGATGTAGTGGCAGGTCGGGCCCACCTGCATGGGCTCGGCGGTGATGTCGACGTCGGCCAGCTCCTTGAACTGGTGGTGCATCGACGGCAGCCGCTTCTTGATCTCCTCGGCGGGCAGCCGGGTGGACACGTCGAGGAACACGCCGCCCTGCGGTGATCCGCGACCGGCCTTGACCTCGGCGTTGATCGCGCGGGCCACCTCGTCACGGGGCAGCAGCTCGGGCGGGCGCCGGTTGTTGGCCTGGTCGGTGTACCAGCGGTCGCCCTCCTCCTCGGTGGTCGCGTACTTGTCCTTGAAGACGTCGGGGATGTAGTCGAACATGAAGCGCTTGCCCTCGGAGTTGCGCAGCACCCCGCCGTCGCCGCGGACGGACTCGGTGACGAGGATGCCGCGCACGGACGGCGGCCAGACCATCCCCGTGGGGTGGAACTGGATGAACTCCATGTTGATGAGCTTCGCGCCGGCCAGCAGGGCCAGGGCGTGCCCGTCGCCGGTGTACTCCCAGGAGTTGGAGGTGACGACGTACGACTTGCCGATGCCGCCGGTGGCGAGGACCACGGCCGGGGTGTCGAAGAGGACGAGGTTGCCGGTCTCGCGCCAGTAGCCGAACGCGCCGGAGATGCGCTCGCCGTCCTTGAGCAGCCGGGTGACCGTGCACTCGGCGAAGACCTTGATGTAGGCCTCGTAGTCGCCGTGGTTCTCGTAGTCCTCCTGCTGCAGCGCGACCACGCGCTGCTGGAGGGTGCGGATCAGCTCCAGGCCGGTACGGTCGCCCACGTGTGCGAGCCGCGGGTACTCGTGACCGCCGAAGTTCCGCTGGCTGATCTTGCCGTCCTTGGTGCGGTCGAACAGCGCGCCCCAGGCCTCCAGCTCCCAGACCCGGTCGGGCGCCTCCTTGGCGTGCAGCTCGGCCATGCGCCAGTTGTTGAGGAACTTGCCGCCGCGCATGGTGTCGCGGAAGTGCACCATCCAGTTGTCGTCGGGGTTGACGTTGCCCATCGCGGCGGCGGCGCCACCCTCGGCCATGACGGTGTGCGCCTTGCCGAACAGCGACTTGCAGACGATCGCCGTCCTCTTGCCCTGCTGCCGGGCCTCGATCGCGGCGCGCAGGCCGGCTCCGCCCGCGCCGATGACGACGACGTCGTATTCGTGACGTTCGATTTCCACTGGTTGATCCTTTTAGGCGAACGGGAAGGCGATGATGCCCTTGGCGACCATGCGGACGTAGAAGTCGGCGATCATGACCGAGAACATCGAGGCCCAGGCGAGCTGCTGGTGCTTGGCGTTGAGCTTGGAGATGAACGTCCAGGCCCGGTAGCGCAGCGGATGGCGGGAGAAGTGGTTGAGCCTGCCCGCGGTGATGTGCCGGCACGAGTGGCACGACAGCGTGTACATGTTGATGAGGACGGCGTTGATGACCAGGATCCAGGTGCCGAGGCCGAGGGGCTTGTGGACGAGCGCCAGGACGGCGTCGTAGGCCAGGACGAGGCCGATCAGGATGGCCGCGTAGAAGAAGTAGCGGTGGATGTTCTGCAGGATCAGCGGGAAGCGGCGCTCACCGGTGTACTTGCCGTGCGGCTCCTGCACCGCGCACGCGGGCGGCGACAACCAGAACGAGCGGTAGTACGACTTGCGGTAGTAGTAGCAGGTGAGCCGGAACCCGCCGGGCAGCCCGAGGATGAGCAGGCCGGGCGGCAGGGTGTACCAGTCACCGAACGGCGCCCACCCGAACAACCGCGCGCCCTCGGGACAGGAGGACGCCAGGCAGGGTGAGGCGAACGGTGCGATGTACGGATCGACGAAGTAGCTGTTGTCGATGATCGCCCATACACCGTAGACAAGGAACGAGCTGAGCCCGAGGAATGTGACCAGTGGGGCCAGCCACCATCTGTCGGTGCGCAGGGTGCGCACCTTGACTTGCGCACGCTGCCTTCTGACCGGTGCTTCGGGCGTCGTCTGGGTCATCGCGGACCTCTCCACCTCCCACGGACCCGTCGCGCAGGGGGTCCGAGGTTCGTTTCACTGGGCGCGCGTGCCGGCGGTGCTCGCCGCTCCAGGCGCGCATTGGTGGGGGATACGTTACGACGGTCGCATCTCGATTTGTGAGCGGGGTCACTCACTTTTTCGATGACCGGCTGTGATTCCTGTCACGTAGCCCGTCAGGGGCGCTACCCATGGGCCGGCAACTTAACCACGGTCACGAAAAAATCGTCTATTTGGCGCACAACCCGGATGAACTGCTCAAAATCGACAGGCTTGGTGACGTACGCGTTGGCGTGCAGCCGGTAGCTGTGCAGGATGTCCTCCTCCGCCTCCGACGTCGTCAGGACCACCACCGGGATCGTGGCCAGCGCCGGGTCCGCCTTGATCTCGCTCAGCACCTCCAGCCCGCTCATCCGCGGCAGGTTGAGGTCGAGCAGGATCAGGTCGGGGCACGGCACGCCCGCGTAGCTCCCCTCCCGGCGCAGGAACGCCACCGCCTGCTCGCCGTCGTTGACCACGTGCAGCCGGTTGCGCACCTTGTTGAGGTCGAACGCCTCGCGGGTGAGCAGGATGTCGCCCTGGTCGTCCTCGACCAGCAGCACCTCGATCGGCCGTCCCTCACTCATCGGCGCCTCCCGCCGGCGGCAGCGTCCAGCGGAACGTCGCGCCCCGGCCCTCGCCGGTGTCGTCCAGCCAGAGCTGCCCGCCGTGAAACTCGACGATCTTGCGGCACAGCGCCAGCCCGATGCCGGTGCCCGGATAGACGTCGCGGGCGTGCAGGCGCTGGAAGATCAGGAAGATGCGGTCGGCGTACTTGGGCTCGACGCCGATGCCGTTGTCGGCGCAGCTGAACTCCCACATCTCGCCCTCCCGCCGGGCCTCGACGTGCACGCGCGGGGGCTCCTCCGAGCGGAACTTCACCGCGTTCTCGACGAGGTTCTGGAAGAGCTGGGTGAGCTGCACCCGGTTGCCGTGGATCGCGGGCAGCTCGCCCCTCGTCACCGTGGCCCCGGTGTCCTCGATCGTCGCCGAGAGGTTGTCCAGCGCCTGGTCGAGGGCCGCGCCGGAGTCGACCGTGGTGCGCGCGCCGGTGACCCGGCCGACCCTGGAGAAGTCCAGCAGGTCGTTGATCAGGAGCTGCATGCGCTTGGCGCCGTCCACCGCGTAGTGGATGTACTGGCGGGCCCGGTCGTCGAGCTGCGGGCCGTAGCGCTGCTCCAGCATCTGCGTGAAGCTCGCGACCTTGCGCAGCGGCTCCTGGAGGTCGTGGCTGGCCACGTACGCGAACTGCTCCAGCTCGCCGTTGGAGCGGCGCAGCTCCTCGGCCTGGTCGCTGGCCGTCCGCCAGGCCGACACGATGCGGTCGCGCATGGCGTCGACGTGGCTGGACAGCTCCGCCAGCTCGGCCGGACGGTCGACGTGCAGGGCGTGGTCGAAGTCGCCGGCCGCCACCGTGCGCACCTGCTCGGTGAGCTGGCGGATGGGCTTCAGCACGGCGTAGCGCACGATGAACGCGAGCCCCACGCCGCAGGCCAGCAGCACCGCGAACAGCACGGTCAGCGCCCCGTTGAGCCGCGCGACCTGCGCGTCCACCTCGGGGCGGGGGGACAGGGCCTGGGTGTCGGCGATCATCATCATCGTGGTCACGGCGCCGGCGGCGAAGGCCGTGCCCGCCACCGCGCCGATGAACAGGAACCAGCGGGCGAGCGGCAGCCGGCCGAGCCCGGTCGGCTCCCTCGGGGGCGGCAGGGGATGGATGATCACGGGGTCCTCCTGCTCACGCCGTCCTCCTGCTCACCACGACGACGGCGAGGTCGTCGCTCAGCGTGCCCGCGTGCCGGATCAGCCGGTCGAGGTCGACCGCGCCGTGCTCGCGGACGAGGCCGACCAGGCCGTCCACGCCCAGCAGCTCGTCGCGGTCGCCCACGGCCGCCTCGATCAGCCCGTCGGTGTAGAACATGATCGACCACTTGTCGCCCAGCGGCACGTCGATCACCGACCACTCGGCGTCGGGGAAGATGCCGAGCGGCGGCCCGGACGGCCCGCCCTCCAGCACCTCGACCGTGCCGTCGCGCACCAGCACCGGCGGCGGGTGCCCGACCACCCGCATCCGCGCGCTCCGCAGGTCGGGGGCGATCGTCGCCGTGCACAGCGTGGTGAAGATCTCCGGCGCCTTGCGCTCGGCCCGCAGCAGGGTGTCGAGCGTGCGCAGCAGCGTGCCGCCGGTCTGGCCGGCGAGCACCAGCGTGCGCCAGGCGATGCGCAGGGCCACGCCCAGCGCCGCCTCGTCCGGACCGTGCCCGCACACGTCGCCCACCACCACGTGGAACGCGCCGTCCGGCGTCTGCACCGCGTCGAGGAAGTCGCCCGCCAGCGTGCCGCCGCTGCCCGGCAGATAGCGGGTCAGATGCTCGATCGCGTCGGACGTCAGCAGGGGACTGGGCAGCAGGCCGCGCTGGGTGCGCGCGTTCTCCTTGGCGATCAGCTCCGCCTGCACCAGCCTGAGCTGGGTCTGGTCGGCGCGCTTGCGCTCCATCGCGTAGCGGATGGCGCGGGTCAGCAGGGGCGCGTCGATGTCCTGCTTGACCAGGTAGTCCTGGGCGCCCGCCGAGACGGCGGCGACGCCGACGTGCGCGTCGCGTAACCCGGTGAGCACCAGCACGGCGGCGTGCGGCGCCATGGCCAGGACCTCCTCAAGCGCCTCCAGCCTGGTGGCGTCGGGGAGCGACAGGTCGACCAGCACGCACTGGATCCCGGGTGTGAGCTTCGTCCGCGCCTCCTGGAGGCTGCGCGCCCGGAAGATCCGCGGCGGCGCCGCGGCCTCCTGGAGCAGCTCCTCGACGAGGAAGGCGTCGCCGTCGTCGTCCTCCACGAGGAGCAGCGTCAGCGTCTCGCTGAGATGTGCCGTCAACCTTCCGCCTCACCGCGCGCTCGGGATCGTTGCTGCTCATTCTGCGATGAGTTCGACCCCTTGCGGAAGCGTGCCCTCCACCCCGGCCTCCACGACGAAGGACAGCAGCACGCCGCGGAACGCCTGCGCCGCCGTGGTCGGCTCGACGTCCTTGCGGTGCGCGAGCGCGATGGTCCGGCTGAGCCCCGGGGGCGCGAGCGGGGTGCCCGCCAGCCCCGGCCGGCCGTCGAGCACCATGGACGGCACCACGGCCACCCCCAGCCCGGCCTCCACGAACCGCAGCACGGCGTCCATCTCGCCGCCCTGCACCGCGAAGCGCGGCTCGAAGCCCGCGTGCCGGCAGGCGGCCAGCGTCGCCTCGCGCAGGTCGTAGCCGCGCCGGAACATCACCATCGGCCGCCCGCGCAGCTCGCCGATCTCCATGTACGGCCGCCGCGACCGCTCGTGCGAGGGCGAGACGACCACGAGGTTCTCCCGCAGGATCTCCTCGGTGACGAGGGCCGGGTCGTCGCTCTGCAACGGCATGATGATCAGCGACAGGTCGAGCTGCCCACGGGCCAGCGCCCGCACCAGGTCGCGCGAGCCGCCCTCCTCGACCAGCAGTTCGATCCCGGGATAGGCCCGGTGGAAGCGGGCGAGCGCGTCGGCGAGCAGCCCGGCGCAGAGCGACGGCGTGGCCCCGAGCCGGACCCGGCCCCGGCGCAGCCCGGCGAGCTGGGCGACCTCCTGCCGGGCGGTGTCGGCGTCGGCGAGCATGCGGCGGGCGAGCGGCAGCAGCGCCTCGCCGGCGGGCGTGAGCGTGACGTTGCCCCGGGCGCGCGAGAACAGCGGCGCGCCGAGGTCGGACTCCAGGGCCTTGATCTGCTTGCTCAGGGAGGGCTGGGCGACCCGCATGCGCTCGGCGGCCTGGGTGAAGTGCCTGGTCTCTGCGACGGCCACGAAGTAGGCGAGCTGTTGCAGCTGCATGTGATTTTCCTCGCACCGGCCGGCCGTATGGTGAGGAAAAGACCGGTCGTACCAGCATCATAGCCGACGGCTATCGAAACCAGGCCGTTGATGACTTGGACGGATCGTACCTGCGTACATAGCGTTCGAAAACGTGACTGCCACGATTGAGCGCGGCGCCGCCACCGCGCCAGTTCCCGCTCCCAAGAGCACTCCAACGCGCAAGCGGCCCGGCGGGTTCCTCCGCTCGTCGAACGGCAAGAAGGTCGTGATGGCCGTCACGGGCGCCGTGATGGTGCTGTTCCTCATCACCCACATGCTGGGGAACCTCAAGATCTTCCTCGGCAAGGACTCCTTCAACGAGTACGCGCACGCGCTGCGCACGCTGTTCGAGCCGCTGCTGCCGTACCGGGCCGCGCTGACCATCCTGGAGATCGTGCTGGTCGTGTCGGTCGTCGCGCACATGTGGGCGGCGATCTCGCTGGCCCGCCGCGCCGGCCACGCGAGGCCCGTCAAGTACGTCGCCAAGAAGTCGCAGGCGAACGGCTACGCCACGCACATCATGCGCTTCGGCGGCCTGACCATCGCGCTCTTCGTCGTCTGGCACCTGCTCGACCTCACCTTCGGCGTCGTCAACCCCAAGGGCTTCGGCTCCGAGCCGGCCGACCGCATGGTGGCTGGGTTCGACCCGTCGCGCTGGTGGGTGACGCTCCTCTACGTCGTCGCCGTCGTCATGGTCGGCCTGCACCTGCGGCACGGCATCTGGAGCGCCGTGCAGACGCTCGGCTGGGCCAACCGCGACCGCTACAAGGCGCTCAAGGGGATCGCCGCGCTGGTCTCCGTCGCCTTGGTGATCGGCTTCCTGGCCCCGCCCCTCGCGATCACGTTCGGAGTTGTGAAGTGAAGTACACCGAAGGCTCGCCGATCCGGGACACCAAGGCGCCCGCCGGGCCCATCGAGGAGCGGTGGGAGAAGCGCAAGTTCTCCGCCCGCCTGGTCAACCCGGCCAACAAGCGCAAGCTCAACGTGATCGTGGTCGGCACCGGCCTGGCCGGCGGCTCGGCCGCCGCGACACTGGGCGAGCTCGGCTACAACGTCACGTCCTTCTGCTACCAGGACTCCCCGCGCCGCGCCCACTCCATCGCCGCCCAGGGCGGCATCAACGCGGCCAAGAACTACCGCGGCGACGGCGACTCGATCTACCGGCTCTTCTACGACACGGTGAAGGGCGGCGACTTCCGCGCCCGCGAGTCCAACGTCTACCGCCTCGCCCAGGTCTCGGTGAACATCATCGACCAGGCCGTGGCGCAGGGCGTGCCGTTCGCCCGCGAGTACGGCGGCCTGCTCGACACCCGCTCGTTCGGCGGCGCGCAGGTCTCGCGCACCTTCTACGCCCGCGGCCAGACGGGACAGCAGCTCCTGCTCGGCGCCTACCAGGCGCTGGAGCGGCAGATCGCGGCCGGCACGGTGAAGATGCACACCCGGCACGAGATGCTCGACGTGATCGTCTCCGGCGGGCGGGCGCGTGGCGTCATCGTGCGCGACATGGTGACCGGCGAGATCGAGCGGCACCTGGCCGACGCCGTGGTGCTCGCCACCGGTGGCTACGGCAACGTGTTCTTCCTGTCCACGAACGCCAAGGGCTGCAACACGACCGCCATCTGGCGGGCGCACGAGCGGGGCGCGTACTTCGCCAACCCGTGCTACACCCAGATCCACCCGACCTGCATCCCGGTCTCCGGCGACTACCAGTCGAAGCTGACCCTGATGTCGGAGTCGCTGCGCAACGACGGCCGCGTCTGGGTGCCGCTGCGCAAGAACGACGAGCGCGCCCCCGGCGCCATCCCCGAGGACGAGCGCGACTACTACCTGGAGCGCATCTACCCGGCGTTCGGCAACCTGGTGCCCCGCGACATCGCCTCCCGGGCCGCCAAGAACGTCTGCGACGAGGGCCGCGGCGTCGGCCCCGGCGGCCTCGGCGTCTACCTGGACTTCAGGGACGCCATCGCCCGCCTCGGCCGCGACGCCGTCGAGAAGAAGTACGGCAACCTCTTCGACATGTACGAGCGCATCACCGGCGAGAACCCGTACGAGGTGCCGATGCGCATCTACCCCGCCGTGCACTACACGATGGGCGGCCTGTGGGTGGACTACGACCTGCAGTCCACGATCCCCGGCCTGTTCGTCATCGGCGAGGCCAACTTCTCCGACCACGGCGCGAACCGCCTCGGCGCCTCCGCCCTCATGCAGGGCCTGGCCGACGGCTACTTCGTGCTGCCGACCACCATCGGCGACTATCTGGCCGACGGCCCGTTCGGCGAGGTGGACGAGGAGGCGGTCGCCGAGGCGGAGATCAAGGTCCGCTCCAGGATCGAGCGGCTGCTGTCCGTGAACGGCACCCGCACGCCCGACTCCTTCCACCGCGAGCTCGGCAAGCTCATGTGGGACTACTGCGGCATGGAGCGCACCGAGGAGTCGCTGCGCAAGGCCCTGGAGCGCATCCCCGAGCTGCGTCAGGAGTTCTGGGAGAACGTCAAGGTCAGCGGCACCGCCGAGGAGCTGAACCAGGTGCTGGAGCGGGCCGGCCGGGTGGCCGACTTCTTCGACCTGGCCGAGCTCATGTGCCTGGACGCCCTGGTCCGCACCGAGTCCTGCGGCGGCCACTTCCGCGCCGAGTCGCAGGACGCCGACGGCGAGGCCCTGCGCGACGACGAGAACTTCGCGCACGTCTCGGCGTGGGAGCGCACCCCCGACGGCCCGGTGCTGCACAAGGAACCGCTCGAGTACGAGTACGTCAAGATGACCCAGCGGAGCTACAAGTGAACCTGACCCTCAAGGTCTGGCGTCAGAGCGGTCCCAAGGACAAGGGACGGATGGTGACGTACCGGGTGGAGGACATCTCCCCGGACATGTCCTTCCTGGAGATGCTCGACGTCCTCAACGAGCGCCTGATCCTGGAGGGCGACGACCCGATCGCCTTCGACCACGACTGCCGCGAGGGCATCTGCGGCATGTGCGGCATGGTGATCAACGGCGTCGCCCACGGCGAGCAGCGCGCGACCACCACGTGCCAGCTCCACATGCGCCACTTCGAGGACGGCGCGGAGATCACCATCGAGCCGTGGCGGGCGGCCCCGTTCCCGGTCGTCAAGGACCTGGTCGTGGACCGCAGCGCCTTCGACCGCATCATCCAGGCGGGCGGCTTCGTCTCGGTGCCGGCCGGCTCGGCCCCGGACGCGCACAGCGTGCCGGTGCGCAAGGAGGACGCCGACTCCGCCTTCGACGCGGCCACCTGCATCGGCTGCGGCGCCTGCGTGGCGGCCTGCCCGAACGGCTCGGCCTCCCTCTTCACCGCCGCCAAGATCACCCACCTGAGCCTCCTGCCCCAGGGCCAGCCCGAGCGGCTGACCCGCGCCAAGGCGATGGTGGACCAGATGGACGGCGAGGGCTTCGGCGGCTGCACGAACACCGGCGAGTGCACCGCGGTCTGCCCCAAGGGCATCCCGCTGGACACGATCGCCCGCATGAACGCCGACTACCTGAAGGCCAACTCCAAGTAGGAGCCGGGCAACGAATGATAGCTGTAACTATGATAGTCGCAGCTATCATTCTCGTCCGTCCTTTGGGGGGCGCGTGCTACCGAAGCCTGACCGTCTCTTCCGTCGGGACTCCGAGTGGGAAGAGCTCGCCGACTTCGCCACCAGCCCGGCGAACGGCGCCACACTGGGGCTCGTCTACGGGCGCCGGCGCCAGGGCAAGACCCTCATGCTCGAACTGCTCGCCGAGGCGACCGGTGGCATGGTGTTCGCGGCCACCCAGCAGAGCGAGGCCCAGAACCTGGCCGACCTCGGCTCCGCGTACGCCGCCTACCGCGGGCTGCGGCAGCCGGTGACGTTCCGGGACTGGCGCGAAGGACTCGAGGAGCTGCTGCGGCTGGGCGAGGAACGGGCGACACCGGTCATCATCGATGAGTTCCCCTACCTGGTCTCCTCGACCCCCGCGCTACCGTCCTACCTGCAGCACGCGCTCAGCCCGAGGGGACACGCGAAGGAGCGCACCCGTACCCGGCTGATTCTCTGCGGCAGTGCCCTGACCACGATGGCTCAGCTGCTCGGCGGCGGCGCGCCCCTGCGCGGCCGGGCCGTGCTCGAACTGGTCGTACGGCCCTTCGGTTTCCGTGACGCCGCGTCCTTCTGGGGTCTGACGGACGATCCGGAGTTGGCCTTCCGAGTTCACGCCCTGGTCGGCGGCACCCCTGCCTATCTTGAGATGTGCGGCGGATCACGTCCCGCCGCCCGCGAAGACTTCGACCGCTGGGTGCGGCGGCGGCTGCTCAACCCTGCCTCGGCGATGTTCCGGGAGGGTGGCCTTCTCCTGCGGGAAGAGCCGTCGATCTCCGACCCCACGTCCTACACCGCCGTGCTGAGCGCCATCAGTGCGGGCAGTCACCGGCGTTCCGAGATAGCCGCCGCCCTCGGCCGCCCCTCCGGCGGGCTGGCGCATCTGTTGCAGGGTCTTCGCGACATCGGTCTGGTCGAGCAGGTCGATGACGCGCTACGGGACAAGCGGAGCGTCTTCCGGATCGCCGAGCCGGTCGTCCGCCTTCACCAGCTGATCATTCAGCGTCGTGAGCCGGAGCTCGTCGCCGGTCGGGCGGAGCGGGTCTGGTGGACCAGCGCCGACACGGTGGCCTCCAGGATCTATGGCCCGCACTTCGAGGATCTGGCCCGCGAGTGGTGCTTCCTGCACGCCTCCAGCGAGACGCTGGGCGGCATCGCCACCGCCGTACGTCCCAGCGACATCCCATGCCGCGCCCATCGCCAGGGCCATGAGCTGGACCTGGTGATCACCGAGTCGGACTCCTTCGCTGCCGACCGGATCATCGCGATCGGCGAGGCCAAGGCGACGTCCGGGCCCATGGACGCCGGGCAGCTCCACCGGCTGGAACACCTGCGGGCGCTGCTTCCCGACGCCAGGATCGAACGGCAGCCCAAGCTGCTGCTGTTCGCCCGCTCGGGCTTCACTGCTGAATTGACGGAGCTGGCCCGCGGGCGGCCGGACGTGGAACTGGTCGACCTGGCCCGCATGTACACAGGGGAGTAGGCGGCGAACTGGTGCCTAATTAGTATGCTGCCCTGCATACTAATTAGGTGACTCTCATCCACAAGCCGGCGCGAGTGCTGGCGCGCGACGCCGAGTGGGCGGCTCTCACCCAGTTCGTCCAGCATCGGGATCCCCGCCTGCGCCTCGGGGTGGTCTCCGGACGGCGGCGGGTGGGCAAGAGCTTCCTGCTGCGCGCGCTGGCGGAGGCCACCGGCGGTCTCTACGTCGCGGCCGTCGCGGAGGAAGGGGTCGTCGCCGCTCGCCGGCGCCTGGCCGCCGCCATCGCGCGGTACGCGGGAATCGGCCCCGAACTCGTGTCCGACGCGAACTGGGAGTCACTGCTGTCCGCCGCCATCGAGCTGTCCTCCCGGCGGAGCGGCGGCGCGGGGCCCGGCGTGCTCGTGATCGACGAGCTGCCGTACTGGATGGCCCACTCGCCGGAGCTGCCCGGCCTGCTCCAGCTCCTCTACGACCGTTCCCAGACCGGCGAGGGTGCGCCCGGTGGCCGGGTGATCGTCTGCGGATCGGCCATGTCGGTGATGAACGAACTGCTGTCCGGGACGAAGGCGCTGCGCGGACGGGCGGCCATCGACCTTCGCCTGCACCCGTTCGACCTGACCACGACGGCGCGGCACTGGGGGATCGGCGACCCGGCGGCGGCCCTGCGCGTGCACGCCATCCTCGGCGGGGCGCCGGGCTACCGCAATCTCGCCAACGTCGATCCGCCGCAGAGCGCGGCCGAGGTGGACGTATGGGCTCCGGCCACTGTGCTGGACCCGCGGCAGGCGCTGTTCTCCGGCAGCGAGGCGGAGTATCTCCTGCGGGAGGACCCCAAGTTCACCGGCAGCGCTCTGCACTACGCCATCATCAACGCGGTGGCGAACGGCGCCACCAGCCCCTCGAAGATCGGCGGATTGCTGGAGCAGCAGCGCTCGTCACTGACACGTCCGCTTGAGGCGCTGACAAGTGCCGGCTACCTGCGCTACGACACCGACCCCCTGTGGGAACGGCGACCGGTGATCACGGTGGCCGACCCCGTCATCCGGTTCCACAACCTCATCACCGTGGCGCAGCGCGATCTCGTCGAGATCGGGCAGTCGGCTGAGGCCTGGCGCCGGTCCCGGCCCACGTTCGTCGCCCGCGTCCTGGGGCCGCACTTCGAGAGCTGCGCCAGAGCCTGGCTCAGGGCGCGGGCCGATCCCGCGTTGCGAGGGCACGCCGGTCTGGTGACCTCGACCGTCGTGAACGACCGTAAGGGGCAGGCCAAACACGAGATCGACGTCGTCGCCCTCGACAAGCGGGCGGGGCGGGCCGAGATCGCCCTCGTGGGGGAGGCGAAGGCCACGCTGCTCCGGCGGAGCGTCGCGGACCTCGACCGGCTCGACCGGCTGAAGGCGTTGCTGGCCGAGCAGGGGCATGCTGCGGGGAAGGCGGTGCTGGCGCTGTTCTCGATGGAGGGATTCCAGCCGGACCTCGTGGACCTGGCGCGGCGCAGAGGAGATGTCCTGCTGGTCGATCTGGCCGCCGTCGCGGGCTGCGGCGAGCCGGCCGTCGTGCCGGACGGGGTGTAACAAAGGGGTCGTCCGGACCACTTCGTGGTGTCAGTTGCACACATCCGAACGAAGGGGCTGGGCGGTGTCCGATGATGCGGACCGGTTCACCGGCATGTACGACGACTGCCGGCAACGCGTCTGGGCCTACGTGGTCAGCCGCGCGGGCCGGCAGGTGGCCGACGAGGTGGTGAGCGAGACGTTCGCGATCGCCTGGCGGCGGTTCGGCGACGTGCCGGAGCCGGCGTTGCCGTGGCTGCTCGGCGTGGCGAGGAACGTCCTGCGCGACAACGTGCGGGCCGAGGCGCGCAGGGAGGCGCTGGCGGCGGAGCTGCGCTCCTGGGCGGAAGGGGACGTGGCCGAGCAGGTGACCGAGCGCCTGGGTGTGCTGCGGGCGCTGGCCGGGCTGTCCGACGACGACCGGGAGATCCTGCTGCTGGTGGCCTGGCAGGGGTTGTCGCCGAAGGAGGCGGCCCGGGTCGTGGGCTGCTCGTCGGCGGCCTTCCGCGTGCGCCTGCACCGGGCCCGCAAGCGGCTGGAACGGGCCCTGGAGAATCCCCCGCCGCCGTCCCCGTCCCCGTCCCCGTCCCCCGTACGGAGCCTCAGTGAGGAGTGGTCATGAATCCGATCGACGAGCTCAGGGCCGCCCGGCCCGCCCACCTCGGCGACCGTCCTGTGGACGAGCGCACGCGGGCGGCCGAGCTGGCGTACGCGATGTCCCGGCCGCGTGAGGCGGAGCCGCGGCGGCGGCGCCCGGCCTTCCGCCGCCCGGCGTGGGGACTCGCGCTGGCCGGGGCAGCGGCGGCGGCCGTCACCGCGGCGGCGGTCGTCCTGCCGGGCGGCGGCGCGGCTCCGCCGCCGCGAGCGCCCGCCGTCGCGGCGAACGCGCCGGACGCCACGGAGAAGACGCGCCTGTCGGCGCGGGAGGTGCTGCTCGCCGCCGCCGCGAACGCCGGCCGGCAGGCCGAGGCCACGGGCGACTGGTGGCACACCGCGACCGTGTCCCGCACCCTGTTCACCGCGGCCGGCGGCGGCTACCTGGTCGAGTCGCGCGGCCGTGACGAGATGTGGACGCCCCGCGCCCCGGGTGGCGAGCAGTGGAGCCGCGGCCAGTCCCTCGGCGCGGCCCCCGCCACCGAGGCGGACCGCCGGGCGTGGGAGGCGGCCGGGTCGCCGGCCGAGTTCGAGATCAAGGTGCCGGGCAAGCGGGGGACGCTCACGATGCCGGCCGCGCCGGGGAAGGTCAGGACCGGCCACAGCCCGCTCGTGGACGGGGACAAGGTGTTCTGGCTGGGCCGCAACGTCACGATGAAGGACCTGCGCGGGCTGCCGGACGAGCCGGAGGCGCTGCGGAGGTGGCTGCTGCGCTCGTACGAGGGCCACGACACCGAGTCGGACGGCGTGCCGATGGCCTCGGACGTCTGGCTGTTCAAGGTGAGCGCTGGTTTGATCACCGACATGCCGGTGACGCCGCAGGTGCGCGGGGCGGCGTTCCGGATGCTGGCGGGGCTCGACACGGTCGAGGTCACCGAGGACGTCACGGACGCGGAGGGCCGCACCGGCACCGCCGTCTCGGTCGAGGAGCGGGTCAAGGGCGGCGCGCTGCTGCGCAACCGGCTGGTCTTCGACGAGGAGACCGGCCGCGGGCTCGCCAACGAGAACATCGTGGTCGAGCCAGGCGGCCTCCAGGCCGGTCTGGAGCCCGGCTCGGTGTTCAGCTCGGTCGCCGTGCTGGAGGCCGGCTGGACGGACAGCGGGCCGCGCCGCTGACCCTCACCCCCAAGCGGCGAGGAACGTCCGTACGGCCGCCTCGGCCAGCTCGCGCAGCTCGGTGTCCTCCAGGGTGCGGGTGCCGAGCCTGGTCCTGGCCTCCAGGGGCCCGAGCAGCAGGGACGTGAACTGCTCGGCGGCCAGGTCGGGATCGGCGGCGCGCAGCCGGCCGGCGAGCGCGAGCCTGGCCAGCCGGTCGGCGAGCGCCTGGTCGAGCCGGTCGGGGCCGTACCGGTCGATGATCTCCAGCAGGTCGGGGAAGTGGGCGATCTCGGCGTGGAGGAGGCGGCGCAGCGCGCACCAGCGGCCGCCGGTGTGCAGGCGCAGCAGCGCGTGCCCGACGTCCGTGAGCGTGGCGGCGAGGTCGTCGCCGGGACGCGCCAGCGGCTCCAGCGCGGCCAGCCGCTCCTCCAGCGCCGTGCGGGCGCTCTCCTCCATCGCGTGCCTGAACAGCGTGGCCTTGTCGGTGAGGTGGTTGTAGACCGTCGGCTTGGCCACGCCCGCCTCGGCGGCGATCTCCTGGACGCACGCCTGCGCGTAGCCCTGACGGGCGAACACCGTGAACGCCCCCTCCAGGATCGCCTGGCGTTTGTCGATCCGGCCTCGCGTGGTGCTGCCCATGGCGCTGATTGTACTGCCCGGTTCAGCTTCATGGACCGGGCTGTTGCATGCATACGCATGAGATCACTATGTTGAACCCATGAGTTCAAATCCTGTCGATCGCCTCGACGGCCGGCTGCTCGCCCTGATCGGCGTCGTGCTGCTCGGCGGCCTGCTGGGCATCCTCAACAGCACGATGGCCGCCGTCGCCACCGGCACCCTCGCACGTATCTTCGGCACGTCGCTCAGCACGGCCGGCTGGACGTCCACCGGGTTCCTGCTGGCGGTGACCGCGACGATCCCGTTCGCCACCTGGGCCGTCGACCGGTTCGGCGGCCGGCGGCTGTGGCTGGCCGGGCTGGCGCTGTTCGCGGCCGGCTCGCTCGGGGCCGGGCTCGCCTGGGACGTCGGCGCGCTGATCGGCTTCCGCGTGCTCCAGGGGTTCGGCGCCGGGCTGCTCGACCCCCTCGTGCTGATTCTGCTGGCCCGCGCCGCCGGGCCGCACCGGGCCGGGCGGGTGATGGGGCTGATGGGCGTCGTCCTGTCCCTCGGGCCCGTCCTGGGGCCGATCGCGGGCGGCGTGGTGCTGAACGCGCTGTCGTGGCGGTGGATGTTCCTGCTCAGCGTGCTGCTTGCCGCGGTCGCGTACGTGCTGGCGCGGCGCGTGGTCCCCGCCGACGCCGGCGCCGCCACGGCGGGTGAGGCGGCGGGGCGGCTCGACGTGCTCGGGCTGGCTCTGCTCGGCCCCGGCTTCGCCGCGGTCGTGCTGGCGCTGTCACAGACGGCGGAGCAGGGCGGCTTCGCGACCTGGCAGGCGCTGCTGCCGCTCACGCTCGGGGCCGGGCTGCTGCTCGGCTACGGGCGGCACGCCCGGCGGGCCGCCGCGCCGCTGATCGAGCTGCGGCTGTTCGCCGGGCGGGGGTTCAGCGCCAGCGTCGCGATCATGGGAATCGGCGGCCTCGGCCTGTACGCCGCCCTGTTCGCCCTGCCCCTGTACTACCAGCAGGCCCACGGCCACGGCGTGCTCGCCGCCGGGCTGCTCATGGCCCCCATCGGGCTCGGCGGCTCGCTCGCCATGCCGCTGGCCGGGCGGCTGTCCGACCGCATCGGCGCCCGCGGCCTGGCCACGGCCGGCGCGATCGGGGCCGTGCTCAGCGCGTTCGCCCTCACCCGGATCGGGGCGGACACGCCCGAGGCGTGGCCGGCGCTCGCGGCCTTCGCGTTCGGGCTCGGGAGCGGCTGCTTCAGCGCGCCGACGATGGGCTCCCTCTACCGGACGCTGCCGGCGCCGCTGGTGGCGCAGGGCAGCTCCGTGCTCTACATGCTCAACCAGCTCGGCGCGGCCCTCGGCGTCGCCCTCGTCACGCTCGTCCTGCAGACCGCCGGCGACGCGATGACCGGCTTCCACCGCGTCGCCTGGCTGTCCGTCGTCATGGTCGCGCTCGTCCTGGCCGCCGTACCGCTCCTGCCCGGCCGCCCCTCCGCCGTGCCCGCCGGCGGTCAGCCCGTGTAGCCGCGCGCCGCGTAGTCGTAGGCGTCGTTGAAGCGGACGTACGCCTTCTTGCCGACCAGCGGCTCGAACGGGTCGGGCTGGAACTTCTTCTTGTTCTTCAGGAAGTAGTTGTCGGACGGGCAGGAGCCGCGCGCCCAGAACGACGAGACCCGGTCCCGCCACCCCTTCGTGAAGTCGAACTTCTTGCAGTTCTTGGCCGAGGCGCGCCACGCCCCCATGGCGCCGCGCCAGTACTGGTGCTCGTACACGCAGTAATAGCCCTTCGGGCAGGCCTTGGCGGTGGCGGCGAGGACCACCCGCACGTCGCCGCCGTTCCAGACGATCTCGTTGCTGCTCACCCGCGTCCCGCCGGGGAACGCGGCCAGGTACGCCTGGACCGTGGCGCTGTCGGCGGTGGCCGCCTGGGCGGGAAGCGCGCCGAAGACGATGATCGCGGCGCCGGCGGCGACGCCGGCCGTTCTGAGTGCGTTGGCCAGGTGGCGGCGGTTCTTGTTCAAGGCGGTTCCTCTCGGCGTGGTGGACGAGAGGAACGTAGGCGGTCGGGTGTTGAGCCGGTGTTGAGTCCGTGTTGACAGCGCCTAATTCGGTTGCGGCGGGTATGGGATGTCTGGCCTTATAGATCGCGTTCCACGGTGGACCCGCGAGAGGAGGCAAGACGCGATGACGTACCACGAGGTGACCGGGACCAAGCACCCGATCAGGATGTGGGCGCGGCCGGAGACCGTCGATCCCCAGGCGATGCAGCAGCTACGCAACGTCGCGAACCTCCCCTGGGTCCACGGCGTCGCAGTCATGCCCGACGTCCACCACGGCAAGGGCGCGACGGTCGGGTCGGTCATCGCCATGCGAGAGGCCGTCTCGCCGGCCGCCGTCGGCGTGGACATCGGCTGCGGGATGAGCGCGGTCAAGACCTCGTACACGGCGGCCCGGCTCCCGGACAACCTCGCCTACCTGCGCGGGAAGCTGGAGCAGGCGGTGCCGGTCGGCTTCGCGCACCACAAGCGCCCGGTCGACCCCGGCAAGATCTTCGGGATGCGCACGGCCGGCTGGGCCGAGTTCTGGAAGAGCTTCGACGACCTCGCCCCGGCCGTACGGGACCGCCGCGAGCGGGCCGAGGCGCAGATGGGCACCCTCGGCGGCGGCAACCACTTCCTGGAGATCTGCGCCGACGACGAGGGCGCCGTCTGGGTCGTCCTCCACTCCGGCTCGCGCAACATCGGCAAGGAACTGGCCGAGCACCACATCGGCGTCGCCCGCGGCCTGTCGCACAACCAGGGGCTGGTGGACCGCGACCTCGCCGTCTTCCTCGGCGGGACGCCCGAGATGGACGCCTACCGCCGCGACCTCTACTGGGCCCAGGACTACGCGCGCCGCAACCGGGCGCTCATGATGGGCCTGGTCTGCGACGTCCTCCGCCGCCACCTGCCGGACATCACCTTCGAGCAGCCCATCTCCTGCCACCACAACTACGTGGCGGAGGAGCGCTACGAGGGCGTGGACGTGCTCGTCACCCGCAAGGGCGCGATCCGGGCCGGCTCCGGCGACCTCGGCATCATCCCGGGCTCCATGGCCACCGGGACGTACATCGTCAAGGGGCTGGGGAACGGGCTGGCGTACAACTCGGCCTCGCACGGCGCCGGCCGCAAGATGAGCCGGAACAAGGCGAAGAAGACGTTCACCCTGAAGGACCTGCAGGAGCAGACGTTCGGGGTGGAGTGCAGGAAGGACGCGGGGGTGCTGGACGAGATTCCGGGGGCGTACAAGGACCTGGAGTCGGTCATGGCCGCCCAGACCGACCTGGTCCAGGTCGTCGCCCACCTGCGCCAGCTCGTCTGCATCAAGGGCTGACGTCGAGGGACAGATCTCAGAGAGCGCTTCCTCAGGCGGGTGAACCCGTCGGGGGGAGCGCTCTTCGCGTGGAGCGGGGAGCCAGTAGGGGTTGACGAGGTTCTTGACAAGGGTCAAGCGGGCGAGCAGTGTTCCCATGCAAGGGAGTGCCCGGCTGGCCGAGGCGGCTCCGTAAAGGGGCGGTCACTCCGACCAGGCGGTGGTGGTGTCGAGGCGGCGGAGCCACAGTTTCTCGCCGTCGCCGCCCGGCTCCCACCGCGCGCAGAACTCGAGCAGCGCCCGGCAGCGCGCCAGCATGGCCGCCTGCCGCTCCGCCCAGTCGGGGACGAGTCCGTCGTAGGCGGCGAAGAAGTGCTCCAGCAGCGGCACGTGCTCGGGGTGGTGGCTGCGGATGATCCACTCGCACCAGGCGAGGTCCTCGACGGGCCGGCCGGGGTGGGCCCACTCCCAGTCGAGGATCGCGGTGGTGCGGAAGGTGGCCGGGTCGAAGAGCATGTTCTGGGGGCCGTAGTCGCCGTGCACGATCCCCAGGCGGTGGATGCCGCCGAGGACGCGACCGCACTCGGTGAGCACCTCCACGGCGTGGCCGTCGTCCATGAGGTCCTGGCCGTGCTCGCCGGAGACGAAGCGGGTGGTCAGGCTGGTGGAGGTGATCTGGTGAACGCGCGGGACGGGGATGCGGCCGCGCAGGCGGCGCAGGTATCTGCTCTCCGTGCTCAGCCTGAACGCCGCCTCGGGGCCCTGGTAGCACTTCACGACCAGGGCGCCGTCGCCGAATGTGCTGTTGGTGTACCCGTGCTTCACAAGGGACGATTCTGGCGCACCCGGACCCCTCCCGGGACCCGCGCCACGCTACCTCGCCCGCCTCCGATACACGATGTAAGGACGGAACAAATACCCCACAGGGGCGGAAAGTGCGTGGACCAAGCGGCTGAACGGGAAGAGTACGACCAGCCCCATCCCCACCACCGTGTGCAGTTTGTAAAGACCGTTCGCCCTACTCATCGCCATCACGTCGGGACGCAGGGTGAGCACCCCCCGGAACCACGGCGCGACCGTCGTCCGGTAGCTCTCCTCGCTCGGCGCGAACCCCGCCGCCGTCGTCACCACGCCGGTGATGATCGCCGCCGCCAGCACCGCGTACATCGTCTTGTCGTTGGCCGTCGTCGCGAGGAACACCGGCCCCCGCGTACGCCGGCGGTAGATCAGCAGGGCCAGCCCCGCGAGCGCGGCCACCCCGGCGATCCCTCCCCAGAAGAGGGCGTTCGCGTGGTAGGTGTCGTTGCTCACGCCGATCGCGTCGGTCCAGGCCGGCGGGACGAGCAGGCCGGTGACGTGGCCGGCGATCACGACGATCAGCGCGTAGTGGAACAGCGGGCTCGCCACCCGCAGCAGCCGCCGCTCGTAGAACTGGGACGAGCGGGTGGTCCAGCCGAACTGGTCGTAGCGGTAGCGCCAGATCAGGCCGCCCACGAAGATCACCAGGGTGACGTAGGGCGCGGCGACCCACAGCAGGCTCTCGCCCCCGCTCACGCCTGCCTCCCGACGCTCTCGGCCGGCGGCCCGCCGGCCGCCAGCCGCCGCACCGCCGCCCGCTGCTCGGCGGTCGCGGGCGGCAGCGTGCCGCACACCGCGCCGACCACCAGCGCGTACGGCGACCCGCGCCCCTCCAGCGCCGCCCGCAGCAGCTCCAGCCCCACCCGGTGCTCCCGCAGCACCTCGGCCCCCGCCGGGTCGAGCGCGGCGAACTCCAGCACCACCGGCAGGAAGTCGGGCAGCTCGTCCTCCATCAGCTCCCACCCGGCGGCCCGGTAGCGGCGCTTCAGCGCGGCCAGCGACGCGCCCCGCCGTCGGGTGTCGCCGTCGGCGTAGTACGTCAGGTAGAGGCAGCAGCGCCGGTCCAGATCGAACGTCTCCACATAGTGCGCGGCCAGCTCACCCGCCCCCAGCTCGGCGGCCCGGTCGAGGAACGCGGCGAAGTGCGGCTCGGCCGCCTCCCTGATCAGCGGCAGCCGCCGCCAGAACCGCTCGTCCGGATAGGCCAGCAGGTGGGCCGCGGCCTGCCAGAGCACCTTCACGGCCGGTTCCTCCTCGGCGGGAACAGCCCGGCGGGGACGCCCCGGCCGTCCCAGTTGAGCAGGTTGACCCGCTGATGGGTGACGTCCTCGCCGGTCTGGCGCTCCCTCAGCCCGTGGAAGCTCTCGACCGACACCGGCTGCGGGCGGCCCGACGCCTCGCCGAACGGCCCCTGCATGCCCGGCCCGCCGTCGTAGTCGAGGCTGCAGCCGGCCTCCTCCACGACGCCGGGCTGGTTGCCGTACGCGGTCGGGATGACGTAGCGCTCGTCGTACTTGGCGAGGGCGAGCAGCCGGTACATCGCCGCCAGGTCCTCCTCCTCCAGGCCCGCCTCCGGCGGCAGGACCGGCGGGAGGCCCAGGTTGACCGCCCGCATGTACGACCGCATCGCGGCGAGCCGGCGCAGCGCCGCGGTCACCGGCGCGGGGTCGCCCGCCGTGAACAGCTCCGCCAGGTAGCCGACCGGGATGCGCAGCGCGTCGATGGCGGCGAACAGGTTGACCGCGTCCTCGCCGTCGTGGCCGGTGCCGGCGAGCGCGTCCACGACCGGCGAGAGCGGCGGGACGTACCAGACCATGGGCAGCGTCCGGTACTCGGGATGCAGGGGGAGCGCGATCCGGTACCGCTTGACCAGGTCGTACACCGGCGAGCGGCGCGCGGCCTCCAGCCATTCGGCGGGCAGGCCGGCGGCCTGGGCGGCGGACGCCACGACCGGGTCGTGCGGGTCGGCGAACAGGTCGAGCTGGGCCTCGTACAGGTCGCGCTCGTCCGGCACCGCGGCGGCCTCGGCGACCCGGTCGGCGTCGTACAGCAGGACGCCGAGATAGCGCAGGCGGCCGACGCACGTCTCCGAGCAGACCGTCGGCAGCCCGACCTCGACCCGCGGGAAGCAGAACGTGCACTTCTCCGCCTTGCCGGTGCGGTGGTTGAAGTAGATCTTCTTGTACGGGCAGCCGGTCACGCACATGCGCCACCCCCGGCACCGGTCCTGGTCCACGAGCACGATGCCGTCCTCCTCGCGCTTGTACAGCGCGCCGGAGGGGCAGGAGGCCACGCACGACGGGTTGATGCAGTGCTCGCAGATGCGCGGCAGGTAGAACATGTACGCCTCTTCGAACGACAGCCTGACCTGCTCCGACAGGCGCGCCAGCACCGGGTCGGGCGACGGGTCGCCGCCGAGGTTGTCGTCCCAGTTGGCGCTCCACCGGATCGCGGCCGGCTCGTTGCTCAGCAGCGACCTCGGTGGCGCGACGGGCACGTCGGCCGACAGCGGGGCCCGCGTGAGGTTCCCGTAGTCGTAGGTCCAGGGCTCGTAGTAGTCCTGGATGGAGGGCATGAGCGGGTTGGCGAAGATGGTGAGGAGCTTGCGCAGCCGGCCGCCCGCCCGGAGCTTGAGCCTGCCCTTGCGGTCCAGCGTCCAGCCGCCCCGCCAGCGGTCCTGGTCCTCGTAGCGGCGCGGGTAGCCCTGGCCGGGGCGGGTCTCGACGTTGTTGAACCAGACGTACTCGACGCCGGGACGGTTCGTCCACGTCTGCTTGCAGGTGACGGAGCAGGTGTGGCAGCCGATGCACTTGTCCAGGTTCATCACCATGGCGATCTGGGCCATGATCCGCATCAGTAGCGCACCTCCTGGGAGCGGCGGCGAATGGTCGTGAGCTCGTCGCGCTGGTTGCCGGTCGGGCCGAAGTAGTTGAAGCCGTACGAGAGCTGGGCGTGGCCGCCGATCAGGTGCGTCGGCTTGATCAGCACCTGGGTCAGCGCGTTGTGGATGCCGCCCCGGCGCCCGGTCGCCTCCGACAGGGGCACGTCGACCAGGCGGTCCTGGGCGTGGTGCATGTAGACCGTGCCCGGCGGCATCCGGTGGGAGACGACGGCGCGGGCCACGACCACGCCGTTGCGGTTGACGGCCTCCACCCAGTCGTTGTCGGCCACGCCGAGCCGGGCGGCGTCCTCGTCCGACATCCAGATCGTCGGGCCGCCGCGCGACAGCGACAGCATGAGCAGGTTGTCCTGGTACTCCGAGTGGATCGACCACTTGCTGTGCGGCGTCAGGTAGCGCAGCCGGCCGCTCTCGCCGAGCAGCGCGGCGAGGTCCAGCGGCGGGCGGTAGACCGGCAGCGACTCGCCGTACTCGTGCATCCAGTCGTGGTCGAGGAAGAAGTGCATCCGGCCGGTCAGGGTGTGCCACGGCTTGCCGTGCTCGACGTTGACCGTGAACGGCGCGTAGCGGCGGCCCGACGACTCCTTGCCCGACCACTCGGGGCTCGTGGCGACGTGCGCCGGCCGCGCCTGCGTGTCGGAGAAGACGATCCTGTGGCCCTCGTCGGCCAGCCCCGACAGGTCGGTCCCGGTGCGTTCGGCCAGCTCGCGGAAGCCCTGCGCGGCCAGGCGGCCGTTGCTCGCGCCCGACAGCGCGAGGATCGCCTCGCACGCCTTGGCGGCGGTGTCCAGCTCGGGACGTCCCTTCGCCACGCCGCGCGGCACCAGGCCGCAGCGCGCGCCGAGCCAGGCCACCTCCTCCTCCGGCCGGAACGTCACCCCCTTCACCGGCAGGCCGAGCCGCTCCGTGAGCGGGCCGAGGGCGGCGAGCTGGTCGGCGAGCGCGCCGTAGTCACGCTCGACGACGTGCAGGGCGGGCTCGCGGTCGTGGCTCAGCTCGGTCGGCGTGTCGTGCTGGTGGGCGGTCGCCACCACGTCCCTGCGCACGCCGAGCCGTTCGCGGGCGAGGTCGCTGAAGGCGCGGGCGATCGTGTGGAAGGCGGCGAAGTCCGTCCGGGTCTCCCAGGGCGGGCTGATCGCCGGGTTGAAGGCGTGGACGAACGGGTGCATGTCGGTCGAGGAGAGGTCGTGCTTCTCGTACCAGGTGGCGGCCGGCAGCACCACGTCGGAGAAGACCGTCGAGGACGTCATGCGGAAGTCGAGCGTGACCAGCAGGTCCAGCTTGCCGCTCGCCGCCCCGGGATCGGGGTGCTCCAGGTTCGAGGCCGCGCCGAGGAGGTGGTGCAGGAAGTACTCGTTGCCCTTGGCGCTGGAGCCGAACAGGTTGGAGCGCCAGAGCGTGAGCACCCGCGGCCAGTTGCGCGGGTCGTCCGGGTCCTCGGCGGCGTAGCGGAGCCGGCCCGAGCGCAGCTCCTCCCGCGTGTACGCGACCGGATCGGGTGCGTCCCCGAGCTCCAGCGGATTGCGGTCGAACGCCGGGGCCATCGGCACCCAGCCGTTGCGCACCGCCTCGGCCACCAGGTCGGCCGTGCGCCTGCCGCGGAACGCGCCGCGCCCCAGCGGCGAGGCCAGCTCGCCCGCGTCGAAGCGGTCGTAGCGCCACTGGCCGGTGTGCAGGTACCAGAACGGCGTGCCGGGGACCAGCCTGGCCGGCCGCGCCCAGTCGGCGGCGCTCGCGAGCACCTGCCAGCCCGCCAGCGGACGGCACTTCTCCTGGCCCACGTAGTGCGCCCAGCCGCCGCCGTTGCGGCCCTGGCAGCCGGTCAGCAGCAGCAACGACAGGAACGCCCGGTAGATCGTGTCGCCGTGGAACCACTGCGCCACGCCGGCGCCCATCACGATCATGCAGCGTCCCTCGGTGGCCTCGGCGGTCCGCGCGAACTCGCGGGCCAGGCGGGCGGCCCGCTCGGCGGGCACGCCGGTGATGGGCTCCTGCCACGCCGGCGTGTACGGCCGCGCCGCGTCCTCGTAGCCCTCCGGCCAGTCGCCGGGCAGGCCGGGGCGGCGGACGCCGTACTGGGCGAGCAGCAGGTCGTAGACCGTCGTGACGAGATGCCCGTTGACCCTGGTCACCGGAACGCCCCTGACCAGCGGGCCGCCGCCGTCGAAGCGGGGCAGCAGCACCTCGGCGGCCTGGCTCCACTCGTCCATCACGGTGAGCCTGGGGTCGGTGCCGAGGTTCAGGTTCCAGCGGCCCTTGCCCGACTCGCTCCAGCGGAAGCCGGCCGAGCCGTTCGGCACCACCGGGCGGCCGTTGCGCGACAGCAGGACCGTCTTCCACTCCGCCGCCTCCTCCCGCAGGCCGAGGTCGCGGGCCGTGAGGAACCTGTCCGGCACGTGCCCGCCGTCCCGCCGCTCCAGGCGGACGAGGAAGGGCAGGTCCGTGAAACGCTTGACGTAGCCGGTGAAGAACGGCGTCGCGCGCTCCACGAAGAACTCCTTCAGCAGGACGTGGCCCATCGCCATGGCGAGGGCGCCGTCCGTGCCGGGGCGCACGCTCAGGAACTCGTCGGCGAACTTGGCGGCGTCGCTGTAGTCGGGGCTGACGACCACGACCTTCTGGCCCCGGTAGCGGGCCTCGGCCATCCAGTGGGCGTCCGGCGTGCGCGTCACCGGCACGTTGGAGCCCCACATCATCAGGTACGCGGCGTCCCACCAGTCGGCCGACTCCGGCACGTCCGTCTGGTCGCCGAACACCTGCGGGGAGGCGATCGGCAGGTCGGCGTACCAGTCGTAGAAGGAGAGCATGGTGCCGCCGAGCAGCGACACGAAACGCGAGCCGATCGCCTGCGAGACCATCGACATGGCCGGGATCGGCGAGAAACCGGCGATCCTGTCGGGGCCGTAGGCGGCGATCGTGTGGACGTGCGCGGCGGCGACCAGCTCGGCCGCCAGGTCCCAGCCGATCCTGACCAGCCCGCCCCGGCCGCGGGCCCGCTGGTAGGCGCGCCGCTTCTCCGGGTCGCCGGTGATCTCGGCCCAGGCCGCGACGGGGTCGCCGAGGCGCTCGCGGGCCTCGGCGTACATCTCGACCAGCACGCCCCGCGCGTACGGGTAGCGGATCCGGGTCGGGGAGTAGGTGTACCAGGAGAAGGCGGCGCCGCGCGGGCAGCCGCGGGGCTCGTACTCGGGGCGGTCGGGGCCCACGCTCGGGTAGTCGGTCTCCTGGGTCTCCCAGGTGATGATGCCGTCCTTGACGTAGACCTTCCACGAGCACGAACCCGTGCAGTTCACCCCGTGCGTGGACCGGACGATCTTGTCGTGGCTCCACCGGTCCCGGTAGAAGGCGTCGCCCTCGGTGCCGCCGACCAGGTGCAGGCTGTGCAGGTCACCGCTGGTGGCCGCGGATCTGCGCAGGAAACGGCCGGTCTTGAGAAGGACGTCCTCGGCGCTCATACCCCCACTTCATCACGGATAGTGACTCTCTGTTACACAGGGTGTATGTCTGAGCTTCGTAAAGGTTCCCGGTCGCCCGGCCCCCCGGACCCCGACGCGGCGGTCCTGCGCGCCGGTCAGGGCCGCAACCTGGTCCTCGCGACCTTCGCCTTCGCCGTCACCTTCTGGGCCTGGAACCTCATCGGCCCGCTCGCCGCCACCTACAACAGGCAGCTCGGCCTCACGCCCACCCAGACCTCGCTCCTCGTCGCGATCCCCGTCCTGGTCGGGGCCCTCGGCCGGATCCCGGTCGGGGTGCTGGCCGACCGGTTCGGCGGGCGGCGCATGTTCGCCGCCGTCTGCTTCGTCTCGATCATCCCCGTGCTGTTCGTCGGCTGGTCCGACTCGTACGGCTGGCTGCTCTTCTGGGGCTTCCTCCTCGGCATCCCCGGGACGTCGTTCGCCATCGGCATCCCCTTCGTCAACGCCTGGTACGAGCCCGCCCGCCGCGGCTTCGCCACCGGCGTCTTCGGCGCGGGGATGGGCGGGACCGCGCTGTCGGCCTTCTTCACCCCGCGCCTGGTCGAGGCGTTCGGCCGGCCGGCCACGCACGTGCTGATGGCGGCCGTGCTGGCGCTGACCGGGGTGCTCATGCTGGGCGCCAGCCGTAACTCGCCCCGGTGGTCCCCGGCGACCGCGCCCGCCCTGCCGCGCATGCGCGACGCCATGAGGATCAAGGCCACCTGGCAGTGCTCGTTCCTCTACGCGGTCACGTTCGGCGGGTTCGTGGCCTTCTCGACGTACCTGCCGGCGCTGCTGGAGAACGCCTACCGCTTCGCCCAGACCGAGGCGGGCCTCCGCACGGCCGGCTTCTCGATCGCGGCCGTCCTGTCCCGGCCGCTGGGCGGCACGCTGTCCGACCGGCTGGGGGCCGTGCGGGTGCTGCTCATCTCGTTCGGCGGGGTGGCGCTCATGGCGATCGTCCTGATCTTCCACCCGCCCGTGGAGGTGCCGGCCGGGCTGAGCTTCGTCCTCATGGCCTTCTTCCTCGGGCTGGGGACGGGCGGCGTGTTCGCGCTGGTCGCCAAGCTCGTGGAGCCGGCCAAGGTGGGGACGGTCACCGGCCTGGTGGGCGCCGCCGGCGGACTCGGCGGCTACTTCCCGCCCCTCGTCATGGGCGCCGTCTACTCGGCGACCGGCACGTACGCGATCGGGTACGTGCTGCTGGCGATCACCGCGGCGGCGGCCCTGCTGTACACGTGGCGCGCGTTCCGCCAGGTGACGGGCGGGACGTAGGCGCCGGGAAAATGGTTTGCCGCGCGGACTGACGCTCCGTCAAGGTTGTCAGGCTATGCGCTCCCTTCCTGATGCCGATCCCGGCGTGCCCGACCTCCGCAGCCCGCTGCGCTACCTGTGGTGGAACGCCCGGCGGCAGTCATCTGCCCTGCTCGCGGGCATCGGCTACGCGACCCTCTGGTGGCTGGTGCAGGCGCTGATGCCTGCCGTGCTCGGGAAGGGCGTCGAAGCGGTCACCGCCAAGGACACCGACGCGCTGCTGACCTGGGCGGCCGTCCTGTTCGGGCTGGGGCTGGTGCAGGCGTTCAGCGGGATCATGCGCCACCGGATGGCCGTCTACAACTGGCTGGCCGCCGCCTACCGCACCGTGCAGCTCACCAGCCGCCACGCCGCCAGGCTGGGCGCGACGCTGCCGAAGCGGCTCTCCACCGGCGAGGTCGTCAGCGTCGGCAACTCCGACATCGCCCATATCGGCAGCTCCATGGACATCCTGCTGCGCGGCACCGGCTCGGTGGTGGCGATCATCACCGTCACCGTGATCCTCATCTCGACGTCGCTGCCGCTCGGCCTGCTCGTGCTGTTCGGCGTCCCGCTGATGGCCGTCGCCGTCGGGCCGCTGCTCAAACCCCTGCACCGGCGGCAGGCCAGGCAGCGCGAGCTGACCGGCGACCTGTCCACCAGGGCCGCCGACATCGTCGCGGGGCTGCGGGTGCTGCGCGGGATCGGCGGCGAGCAGGTGTTCGCCAGGCGCTACCGCGAGGAGTCGCAGCGGGTGCGGCACGCCGGGGTGCGGGTCGCGCGCGTCGAGTCGGTGCTCGAAGGCGCGCAGATCCTGCTGCCCGGCCTGCTCATCGCGACCGTCACCGGCGTCGGCGCATCCTTCGCCGTCGCCGGCCAGATCCCCACCGGTCAGCTCGTCGCGTTCTACCTGTACGCGGTGTTCCTGATCGGCCCCATGCGGACGCTGACCGAGGCCGCCGACAAGCTCACCAAGGGCCACGTGGCGGCCGGCCGGGTGATCAGGATCCTGTCCATCGAGCCCGAGATCAAAGGCGGCAAGGGCGGCAGCGGGGGCGGGGTGCTGCGTGACTGCTACAGCGGCGTGACCGTCCAGCCGGGCGTCCTGACGGCGGTGGCCGCGAGCGCTCCCGAGGACGCCGTCGCCATCGCCGACCGCCTCGGCCGCTACGCCGACGGCGACGTGACGTTCGGCTCCGCCGACCTGAGCCTGCTGCCCGTCGACGAGGTCCGCCGCCGGATCCTGGTCGCCGACAACGGCGCCCGCCTCTTCACCGGCCGGCTGCGGGACGAGCTCGACGTGCGGGCCGCCGGCGACGAGGAGCGGTTGCGTGAGGCGCTGCGCGTCGCCTGCGCGGAGGACATCGTGGAGGCGCTGCCCGACGGGCTCGACACCTGGGTGGCCGAGGCGGGGCGGGAGTTCTCCGGCGGGCAGCAGCAGCGGTTGCGCCTCGCCCGCGCGTTGCTGGCCGACCCCGAGGTGCTGGTCCTGGTCGAGCCGACCAGCGCCGTGGACGCCCACAGCGAGGCGCGGATCGCCCAGCGGCTGGCGGAGAGCCGGGCAGGGAGGACGACGCTGGTCTGCACGACCAGCCCGCTCGTGCTCGACCGCACCGATCACGTGATCTACGTCGAGGGCGGACGGGTGCTGGCGGAGGGGACGCACCGGCAGTTGCTGGACACCTCGCCCGAGTACGCGGCGACCGTCACCCGAGGAGAGGGCTGAACCATGGCCAGGGAGATCCTGCCGGTCGCCGACCGGAAGCAGGTGCGGGCCTACGCGAGGCGGCTGACGCTCAAATATCCGCGGCAGCTCGGCTCGGCGCTGGCGCTGCACGCGCTGGCCGCCGTGTCGGGGCTCGTGGTGCCGTGGCAGCTCGGCGGGCTGGTGGACGACATCGAGCGCGGCGTCGCGGTCGACGTCGTCGTCGTGGCGGTCGCCATCGGCGGGTTCCTGCTGGTGCAGGGGCTGCTCATGCGGTGGGCGGTGCTCGCCTCGGCCAAGCTGGGCGAGAAGGTGCTGGCCGAGCTGCGCGAGGAGTTCGTGGACCAGGTGCTCGCGCTGCCGCTGTCGACGGTCGAGCGGGCCGGGGCCGGCGACCTGATCACCCGCACGTCCCGCGACGTGGACTCGCTGTCGCGGACCGTGCGGCACGCGGTGCCGGAGACGCTGATCGCGATGGTCACGTTCTTCATCACCATGGGCGCGCTGGTGCTGGTCAGCCCGCTGCTCATGCTGCCGATGCTGCTCGCGGGGCCGGTCATCGTCGTGGCCACCCGCTGGTACCTCCGGCGGGCCAGGGACGGCTACCTGCGCGAGAACGCCGCCTACGCCGACATGACCGAAGGGCTCGCCGAGACCGTCGAGGGGGCCAGGGCCGTCGAGGCGCTCGGGCTGCAGGAGCGCCGCCGGGCGCGCGCCGACACCGACATCGCCCGCTCCTACGCCGCCGAGCGCTACACCCTCGGGCTGCGGGTCGTCTGGTACCCAGCGGTCGAGCTGGGCTACGTCATCCCCGTGGTGAGCGCGCTGCTGGTCGGCGGGCTGTTCTACACCAAGGGCTGGGTGACGCTTGAGCAGGTCACCGCCGCCGCGCTCTACGCCCAGCAGCTCATCGACCCGCTCGACAGGTTCCTCATGTGGATCGACGAGCTGCAGGTGGGCGGTGCCGCCATGGCCCGGCTGCTCGGCGTGGCGAACGTGCCCGACGACCGCGCGCCCGCCGGCGAGCGCCCGGCGGGCGAACGGCTGGAGGCCCGAGACGTCCGCTACGCCTACCGGGAGGGCCGCGACGTGCTGCACGGCGTCTCGCTGACCGTGCGGCCCGGTGAGCGGCTGGCGATGGTGGGGCCGTCCGGGGCGGGGAAGTCCACGCTGGGACGGCTGCTCGCGGGCATCCACGGTCCGCGCGACGGGTCGGTGACGGTGGGCGGGGTGCCGCTCGTGGACCTGCCGCTGGACGAGCTGCGCGGCCACGTCGCCCTGGTCACCCAGGAGCACCACGTGTTCAAGGGCACCGTGCGCGACAACCTCCTCATCGCCCGGCCGGACGCCGGCGACGAGGCCGTGCGCGCGGCGCTGGAGGCCGTGGACGCGCTGGACTGGGTGCTCGGCCTGCCGGAGGGGCTGGAGACCCAGGTGGGGTCCGGCGGGTCGCCCGTCCCGGCGGCCCAGGCCCAGCAGCTCGCCCTCGCGCGGCTGGTGCTGGCCGACCCGCACACCCTGGTGCTGGACGAGGCCACCTCCCTCATCGACCCGCGGGCGGCCAGGCACCTGGAACGGTCTCTGGCCGCCGTGCTGGACGGCCGCACGGTCATCGCGATCGCGCACCGGCTGCACACCGCCCACGACGCGGACCGGGTGGCCGTGGTGGAGGACGGGCGGATCAGCGAGCTGGGGTCGCACGAGGAGCTGGTGGCCGAGGGAGGGTCGTACGCGGCGCTGTGGGCGAGCTGGCACGGCACCCCCGTCCCCCGGTGACCCTCGCGGCCGCGGGTCAGGTGGTGATGCCCAGCGACTTCTTCAGGAAGTCCACCTGGAGCAGCAGCAGGTTCTCCGCCACCACCTCCTGCGGCGTCATGTGCGTGACACCCGACAGCGGCAGCACCGTGTGCGGGCGACCGGCGGCCAGCAGCGCCGACGACAGGCGCAGCGTGTGGGCCGCCACCACGTTGTCGTCCGCGAGACCATGGATGATCATGAGCGGGCGCTCCAGCTTGGCGGCGTCCGCGAGGAGCGAGGAGTTCTCGTACACCTCGGGCTGTTCGTCCGGGTGGCCCAGATAGCGCTCGGTGTAGCACGTGTCGTACAGCCGCCAGTCGATCACCGGCGCGCCGGCCACGGCCGCGTGGAACACGTCCGGCCGCCGCAGCACCGCCAGCGCCGCCAGGAAGCCGCCGAACGACCAGCCCCGGATGGCCACCCGCGACAGGTCGAGGTCGTCGCCGTACTGCTCGGCCACGCCCTGGAGGGCGTCGACCTGGTCCTCCAGCGCCGGGGTGGCGAGGTCGCCCCGCACCGCCCGCTCGAACGCCGTGCCCCGCCCCGGCGTGCCCCGGCCGTCGGCCACGACCACGGCGAAGCCCTGCTCGGCGAACCACTGGCTCTCCAGGAACGCGCCCCGCCGGTTGAGCACCCGCTGCGCGTGCGGCCCGCCGTACGGGTCCATGAGCACGGGCAGCTTGCCCGAGCCCTGCTGGTGCCATGAGGGCAGCACCACGGCGGTGGCCAGCTCGCGCCGCCCGGCCCGGCCGATGGACACCCGCAGGTCGAGGCCGGGCCGCTCGGCGTACGACGGGATCGGCACCGCCATGCCGTCGCGCCGCACGACCGTCACCGACACGCCCTCGGTGTCGAGGCTCTGCTCGGCGAGCACGCCCACCCCGCCGGCCATCCGCCCGGAGAACACCCCGGACCGCGTGGAGACCGGCAGCAGCGAGTGCCCGTCCCAGGTCCAGAGCTGGATCTCGGTCGGGTCGCCGCTCGCGCTGAACAGCACGCTGTCGTGGTCGACGTCCAGCACCGCCCGCACCTGGAGCGTCGGCGGCGTCACCACTTTGTCACCGACGTGCAGCCGGTGGCCGCCCTCGCCGTTGGCCACCCAGACGAGGGAGCCGTCGTCGAGGTGCGCCGGCACGCCGGTGACGATGTCGACCCAGGCCGGGTCGGTGTCCTCGCGCACGAGCGTGGCGGCGCCGGTCACCGGGTCGACCGTGGACAGCCGCATGGTCCGCTGGTCGCGGGTCAGGGTCACGATGGACAGCGCGTGATCGTCCCAGGCGGCCGTGGTGAGGTATTCCTCGTCGTACGGCACCGCGACCCGCGACCCGTCGAGCCCGAGCACGTAGAGCTCGGTGCGGGCGTTGGGCGTGCCGGCGGCCGGATAGCGGTGGGCCACCGGGGTGCGGTCGGGGTGGGCGGGGTCGGCGATGTGCCAGATCCGCACCGGGGCCTCGTCGGCCCGCTCGACCAGCAGCGCGTCGCTCGACGGCGCCCACCAGTAGCCGCGCAGGCGGTCCATCTCCTCGGCGGCGATGAACTCGGCCAGCCCGTACGTCACCGTCTCCGACTCCGGCGTGGCGAGCGCGCGGTCCTCGCCCGAGACGAGGTCGTGGACGCGGAGCGCGCCGCCGGTGACGTAGGCGACGTGCCGCCCGTCGGGCGACAGCCGGGGGTCGATGACCGCGCCGGGCGTCTCCAGCCTGCGGGCCTCGCCGGAGGCGAGCTCGGCCACGTAGAGGCCGCCGGACAGCGCGAAGCAGGCCCGCGTCACCGCCGCGTCGGTCGCGTAGGCGACGATGCCGCTCGCGGCCTCCCTGCTGCGCTCGCGCCTCGCCCGCTCCTCGGGCGGGAGGTTCTCCTCGTCGTCGCCGTGCAGCAGCCGCGGATCGACGACCAGCCGCTCGACGTGCGTGGCGGTGTCGAGCTCCCACAGGCAGGTCACGGCGTCGGTGCCGGACCGGGTGCGCAGGAAGACCACCCGGCCGCCGTCGGGGGAGATGGTGAAGCCCCTGGGCACCCCGAGGGTGAACCGGCGGGTCCTGGCAGACAGACGCGGGAAGCTCTCACTCATGGGGCCAATCCTGCCAGGAATGCGGCCTTGTTACGCTCCTGGCATGACGGACCGACGCCTGCTGCTCGTGCACGCCCATCCGGACGACGAGTCGATCGGCACCGGCGCCACGATGGCCAAGTACGCCGCGGAAGGCGCCCACGTCACCCTGGTCACCTGCACGCTGGGCGAGGAGGGCGAGGTCATCCCCGCCGAGCTGGCGCACCTGGCCGCCGACAGGGAGGACCGGCTGGGCCCCTACCGGGTCGGCGAGCTCGCCGCCGCCTGCGCGGCGCTCGGCGTCGAGGACCACCGCTTCCTCGGCGGGCCGGGACGCTGGCGCGACTCGGGCATGATGGGCGCGGCCACCAACGACCACCCCAGGGCGTTCTGGCGCGCCGACCTCGACGAGGCGGCGGGCGAGCTGGTCGGCGTCATCCGCGAGGTACGCCCCCAGGTCCTCGTCACCTACGACGCCAACGGCTTCTACGGCCATCCCGACCACATCCAGGCCCACCGGGTGGCGCGCAGGGCGGTCGAGCTGGCCGCGAAGACGGGTTTCTGCGACGGCGAGCCCTGGCAGGTCGCGAAGTTCTACCACACGGCCCTGCCCAGGTCGGTGATGCGGCGCTCGGCGGAGGCGCTGCACGAGGCGGGCACCGGTTTCCTGCTGGAGGACGTGGACGACATGCCCTTCGGCAACCACGACGCGGACGTCACCACCGAGATCGACGCGCGGCCGTGGCTCGGCCACAAGGTCGAGGCGATGCGGGCGCACGTCACCCAGATCACCGTCCGGGAGCCGTGGTTCGCGCTGTCCAACAACATCGGGCAGGAGGTGCTGGGCGTCGAGCACTTCGTGCTGGCCTCCGGCGTGCCCGGACGGCCGGTGCCGGGGCCGCCGGTCGAGGCGGGCGGGCTCGGCGAGCCGCACGACCGCGAGAACGATCTTTTCGCGGGCATCCACTAACCTCGGTCGGCATGGAACATCGCAGCCAGGCCGAGTCGGCCCTGGGCGGAGCGGCGTACGGCATGCTGTTCGTGCTGGGGGTCGTCATGGGGGTCGTGGGCGGGTTCACGCATCCCGTGTGGCAGGAGGGGCCGCTGCCGGGGGCGGCCGTGGTGTGGGTGCTGATGTTGTTCCTGGTGTGCCTGGGGGCGGGCAAGCTGCTGGGGTCGCGGCTGGGGGCGGCGGTGCCGGGGGCCGGCTGGCTGCTGGTGACGATGCCGTTCACGGTGCAGCTGGCGTCGGGTGACCTGGTGATCGCCAGTGGTTTGCCGGGATATGTCTATCTGTACGGCGGTTTGGTGGCACTTGTGGTGGCTTATCTGCTTTCGCCGTCGTCTAGCAGGGGATCGTGGCTTTTGAGAGGGTACTCACCGAAGAACCCTACTTAAGGGCATAAAGTAACTTCGTGCATTCGACAGAGCGGCACGTGGACCCGGAAACCTACCGCAAGGTCGTCGGCCGCTTCGCCACCGGAGTCGCGATCGTGACGACCAGGGTGGGCGACCTCGATCACGCCATGACCGTCAACTCGTTCACGTCCGTCTCGCTCGACCCCCTCCTCGTGCTGTTCTGCGCCGAGAAGGTGGCCCGCTTCCACGACGCGGTGCTGGAGGCCGGGGCGTGGGGCGTGTCGGTGCTGCCCGCCGCCATGGAGGACGCCTCGCGCTTCTTCGCCCATCGCGGCCGGCCGCTGGACGGGCAGCTCGCGCGGTGGCCGCACCGCCGGGGCGAGTCCGGGGTGGCGCTGTTCGACGGGGCCATCGCCACGGTGGAGGCGGCCACGAGCGCGGTGCACGACGCCGGCGACCACTCGATCGTGGTGGGCGGGGTGACGTCCCTGGGGATGCCGTCGGACGGGCCGCCGCTGCTGTTCCACGAAGGCCGCTACAAGCTCCTGCAGCGCCGATGACTTCCGCGCCGATGACTTCCGCGCGGCGCGGGCGTCTCAACCGCCGACAAAGGCCCACAGACGCCACGGAGATCCGGCCATGCGCACGCTGATCGCGACAGTGTTCAACTACTCCCTCGACGGCCTTCTCGCCGACGAGGACACCGACTTCTGGAAGTTCTGCTTCGACCTGCCGGAGAACCAGCAGCCCGACGACCCGGCGTACCTCGACTTCCTCCGGAGCGCCGACGCGCACGTCATGGGCCGCAGCGCCTACGAGTCCATCTCCCGGGCCATGACGACCTCCACCGGCCACCCGTTCGCCGGCATCCTGAACCCCGCGCGCAAGGTCGTCTTCTCCCGCACGCTGAAGACGGCCGGCTGGGCCAACACCACCATCGCCTCCGGCGACACCGAAGAGGAGGTCGACCGGATCCGGACGGGCGGCGACGGCCACGTCCTGGTCTGGGGCGGCGTCCGGCTCTGGCGCTCGCTCATGCGGCTCGACCTGATCGACGAGCTCCGGGTGAGCATGTTCCCCTACGTCGCGGGCGAGGGCACCCGGCTGTTCGACGGCGTCCCCAGCTCATACCGCCTCGACCTGGTCTCCAGCGCCGCCTCCGCCAACGGGATACTGGAGCTGCGGTATCGCCGGCACCGCTGACGCGGCCCGTCCTTGACCACCGCCGAGGACACGGCATAGTCGGCGGTGGGAGGGGTTTCATGGAGAGGCGCTATCGGATCCGGCGGGCGGCCAACTACGTCAACCTGGCCACGCCGTTCGGCCTGCTGATCTCGGTCGTCGGCGGAGCCGCCCGCCGGCCCGGCCCCGACGGGCTCATCCTCGCCTTCGGCTACCGCTACCGCTTCCCCGTCGCGGGCGCCTTCACGGTCGGGAACGTGGTCCTGACCAGGCGTGACTCGCTCGACGAGCGGCTCATCCTGCACGAGGGGCGGCACGCCACGCAGTGGGCCTGGTGCGTCGGGCTGCCCATGCTGCCGCTCTACCTGCTCGCCATGCTGGCCTCGGTGATGGTCTGCGGGCACCAGGCGGCGTACAACGTCTTCGAGCGGCTGGCGGACCTGGAGGACGGCGGCTATCCCCGCGTGCCCCTCCGGTGGCGGAGGGGCGGCGGGGCAACGTCCTGACCGCTCAGGGGCTCAGCTTCAGGGTGTGCACGGCGGCCTTGCGTACCGAGCCGGGACTGGAGCGCATCGGCAGCAGCCCGCCGCCGGCCCAGATCTCGGCCTGGTCCCAGTAGTTCTCGTGGAAGGCGTGCCCGGACGCGCCCGTCAGGTTGATCCACTGGGACTTGTCCAGGTCGGACAGGTCCACCACCATCCGCATCGACGGCACCGCCGTCACCGCGTAGCCCTTCTGGGCGTTCCAGCCGGTGGCGTTCACCGCGTCCTTGCCGCCCGGCACCGCGATCGGCCCCCGGTTGAACAGCGCCTCCACGGGCGCGATGCCGGACGTGCCGAGGGAGCCGTTGACCAGGTCGAGCCGGTGGAGGTCGCCCCACCGCCAGTCGGCGGCCTTCTCGCCGAACCGGTCGGCCAGCTCCTGGTACGCCGACGCCATCGCCTGCCGCAGCACGTCGTCACGCCGCTCGGTGACGTTCTCGGTGGTGACGTCGTCCCAGAAGGGGTCGTCGGGGATGTCGAGCAGCCGCCTCACGACCTCGTACCAGCGGTCGCCGCCCGCGGGCCTGGCCTGCTCGGGCAGCTCGTCGTGGAAGGTCAGGGCGAGCAGGTGCCGCCACACGGCGTTGAAGTACGCCGCCGGCGCCGAGTCGAGCCCCTGCGTGCCGTCCCATGACGTCAGCAGCTCCCTGGCCTGCCGCGCGGGGCCGGCCAGGTCCACCTCCGCCAGCGCGGGCACCAGGGTCGCGGCGAAGCCGTTGCGGGTGTCGGCCTGGACGGCGGACATGGCCGCCGCGTCCACCTTGCCCTTGCCGACGGCCTCCTCGACGAGGGAGCGGATGCGCTCGGAGCGGTAGCCGTAGGCCCAGTCCTCGGTCAGCAGCGGCTTGTAGCGGGTGGGGTCGATGACCGCGTTGTTCGCGGTCACCACGAACCCCTCGGCGGGGTCCTCGACGGACGGGAGCTGCTCGAACGGGATCGGGTCGGGCAGCCAGTCGTACTCGCCGGTCCAGCCGGGCGCCGGCCACCTGCCGTCGCCCTTCGCGCGTACGGGGATGCGGCCGGGCGCCTGGTAGCCGATCTTGCCGGAGGTGTCGGCGTACACGAGGTTCTGGGCGGGCACCTCGAACAGCGAGGCCGCCGAGCGGAACTGCGCCCAGTCGCCCGCCTTGTTGAGCGCGAAGATCGCGTCGGCGGTGTGGCCGGGCGTCAGCGCCGTCCACTGGAGGGCGACCGCGTTCGCCTCGCCCGAGGGCTTGGCGTCGGGCATGACCTCGTTGATCAGCGGGCCGTGCACGGTGCTGCGCACGGTGATCGTGACGGTGGCGCCGCCGGCGACCTTGATCTGCTCCTTGCGGGTCTCCAGCCTGCGCCGCTCGCCCCGGTACAGGTACGTCTCGCCGTCCACCTTCTCCAGGAACAGGTCGGCGACGTCGGGCCCCAGGTTCGTGAAGCCCCACGCGATCTTCGCGTTGTGCCCGATGACGACGCCGGGCACGCCGGAGAAGGTGAACCCGGTCACGTCGTACGGGCACTGCGCGCTGACCTGCCGGCAGTGCAGTCCCGCCTGGTACCAGACGGACGGGAGCTGCGGCGACAGGTGCGGGTCGTTGGCGAGCAGCGGCTTGCCGCTCTTGGTGTGCGCGCCGGAGATCACCCACGAGTTGGAGCCGATGCCCTCGCGGTCGGCGGTGCCCATGGTGCTCGGCACGGCGTCCAGGGTCCGCGCCGCCGCCTGGATGACGGCGCCGGTGCCGAGGCGCAGGCGCGGCTCGGCCTTCTGGTCGAAGCGTTCGCGGTCGATGGCGCCCGTGGTGACGATGGGGGAGTGCCGGTCGAACGGGTAGCCGGGGTAGAGCTGCTCGACGCGGTCGCGGGGCAGCTTCGCCGCGATCAGCGCCCGGTCGATCTCGTCCTCCATGTTGGAGCGCAGGTCCCAGGCCATGGCCTTGAGCCAGGCGAGGGAGTCGGCGGGGCCCCACGGCTCGGGGTGGTAGGCGCCGTTCTGGATCTTCAGGATGGAGTATTCGAGGCTGCGGTCGGAGGCGTTGGGGTGGGCGCTGAGCCAGGCGTTGACGCCCTTGGCGTAGGCGTCCAGGTAGGCGCGGGTGTCCTCGGACAGCAGGGGCAGCTCCTGCTCGGCGACGCGGCGCCAGCCCATGGTCCGCAGGGCCTTGTCGGTCTCCAGGGTGGATCTGCCGTAGAGCTCGGAGAGGCGGCCGGCGGTCATGTGCCGGCGGAAGTCCATCTCGTAGAAGCGGTCCTGGGCGTGGACGTAGCCCTGGGCCATGAAGAGGTCGCCCGGGTTGGAGGCGTAGATGTGCGGGATTCCTGATTTATCGCGATAAATCTCCACACTCCCCGACAGGCCGGAGAGCCGTACCGACCCGTCCACCTGCGGGAACGACTGCCGCACGATGAAGACGAGCACACCGGTCAGCACCAGCGCCAGCACGAGAAGAACGGTCGCCACCCGAGCGAACCACCGCAAAGGCCGCGGCAACCACGCATAGGGCCTCACCGGCCGACACCTCCAACTTCGCGGAACTGGCACCAAGTCTGGCAGCCCATGATCACTACTCCGGACACCTTCGTCCGCCTTCGCAGCCGATTGGCGGGATCTGCCGGTTCATGCCCAGGTCTGATCGCCCGCGGGCAGCGTCGGCGCCCTGCCGATGTCGATCGACAGGTCGAGCCCGAGCACCTGGTCGACGTGCAGGAACGCCTCCAGCTTCGCCCCGGGAGGCAGCGACTCGTCGCGTTCGAGCTCGCCCAGCACGCGCAGCGCCGCCGGGGTGTCGAGGTCGTCGCCGAGCGCCGCCTCCACCCGCTCCACGTACCCGGACGCCATCGGCGCGCTGGGCGACTCGGCCCACGCGGCGACCCGCGAGCGCCAGCGCCGCAGCGTGCGGTCGGCGGCCCGCAGGAGGTCCCAGGTGAGGTCGAGCCGCCGGCGGTAGTGGTGCTCCAGGAACGCCGTCCGCAGCGCCAGCGGGTCGAGGCCGGCCGCCGTCACGTCCGGCAGCAGCACCGCGCCGCCCGCGGACCCGTCCGGCTCGCGTCCGTCGAACAGCAGGCGCTCACCGTGCACCCAGTGCCGGACCACCTCGTGCCCGGTCGCCGCCTCGGACTGCGCCCGCTCGGCCTCGTCATGGGGGAAGCACCGGTCGATGCCGCCGAGGTGCAGGTCGACGGCCGGGCCGAGGAAGCGCAGCGACAGGGCCGAGCACGCGACGTGCCTGCCGGGGAGCCCGCGCCCCCACGGCGAGTCCCAGGGGCCGTCGCCGGGCTCCCACAGGGCCCAGTCGGCGGGGAAGCGCCCGCGCGGATCGGCGTCCCCGGGCTCCGCCGGCCCGTCGCCGGAGAGCTCGCCGTAGGCAGGGAACGTGCGCGCGTCGAAGAAGACCGAGCCGTCCGGCAGCGCGTAGGCGTGGCCGCGCTCGACCAGCTTCGCGATCAGCTCGACCACGCTCCCGGCGTTCTCGCTCGCCTGCGGCGCGTGCTCCGGCGGCCGGATGTTGAGCGCGGTGGCGTCGGCGCGGAAGGCGTCCTCGTGGGCGCGGGCCGCGCCGACGTCCATGATCGGCCGGCAGGCCAGCACGCGCGCCCGCCCCCGCTCCAGGACCCGCCGCACCAGGTCGGCCAGCACGTACGCGCGCAGGTCGCCGACATGGGCCCGCCGGTCGGCCGCGGGCCCGCAGACGTGGATCCGCACCAGCCTGCCGAGCCGGAGCGGGACGACCTGACCGGCGCGCGTGTCGTGGATCCGCAGCATTCTCCCGAGCCTAGCCGGGCGTCATCCGCCCAGGAAACCGAGGATGTCGCGGTCGCCGCGCTCGCGCAGCCGCCCGAGGATCTCCTCGCGCGCCGCCGTGTCGGGCAGCCCGATCCTGGCCCCGATCAGCCGCAGGCCCTCCATCTCCGAGCTGACGGGAGCGGTGTAGCCGAGCAGGTAGAGGGCCCGGTTGACGGGCGGCATCCCGACCGGCGCGGCCGGCAGGTAGCGGGTCAGCAGCTCGCCGCCGTCGGAGACGGTCAGGAAGACGTGGTCGCCCTCGCTCGCCTTGTACTCGGCCAGCACGTTGCGGATCGACCCCATGGTGGGCTGGTTGTGCCAGCTGATCACCACGTCGCCGGACGTCGCCGAGGCCGTGAGCTGCCCGCCGGGCGCCATCCCCAGGTACGCCGCGAACCCCGTCGGCAGCGGCGAGCCCGACCCGCGCAGATGCTCGGCGTTGACGTCCACCCGGTGCCACCAGCGCCCGTCGCGGGAGCGGAAGCTGCGCCGGGTCAGCGAGACGTCCTTGCGCGGCTGGTACGGCTCGGACTCCCCGCTCGGCGAGGTGCCCGCCACCCGGATCCAGCCCCGCTGCGTCCGCTCGAACCCCGGGCCGCCCGAGTAGGCGCGCACCGAGCTCTCGCTGACGTCGTAGCGGGAGGTCAGGTTCGTCACGATCGTGGAGACCGACGCCTCGCCGCCCGCCCGCTCGATCTCGCGGGCGATCATCTCCCTGATGCCGAGGTACTCGTCGCCGCCCCAGCGGGTCAGGCCGTACTTGTTGCGGTCGACCCGCAGGAAGCGGTCGTCGGCGGTGAGCTGGTTGCGGATGCCGACCAGGCTGTAGTCCTCGCCGATGCGCTCCTGGATCTCCTCGGGCGACAGCGGCGTGCCGGCCACCGCGAGCACCGCCTCGGCCTTCTCGTTGATGCTGCGCGGCCACGGCACCACGTGCTGCCCCAGCACGCGCAGGTGCGGCACGTCCAGGATCCACCGCTCGGCGACGTCCTCGCGCACGCCGAGCTGGGACACCATGGCCACGGCCTCGCCGATCGGGCGCGGGCCGTCGGTGAAGAGCTGGCGGGTCTTCTCGCGCAGCTCGTCGGCCCCGCCCGCGACCAGCCAGCCGTCGGACTGCTCGTAGCCGGTCAGCAGCGTGCGCACGAAACGCCAGGCGGGAATGCCCAGGGAACGCAGCTCGGTACGGTGCCAGGGCACGGTGGCCTGGAGGTCGTCGGCGGGCGCGGCCGAGCCGAGCCGGCCGCGCAGCCACGTCACGTGCGCCACGAGCGGCGCGGCGTCCTGGCCGGCCAGCCAGCTCTCGACGTGGTCGCGCAGGTCGCGCTCGATCTGCCTGATGCGTTCGCGCGTCACCGAGAACCGCTGCGCCAGCTCGTCCAGCGTGGCGCGCTGCGCGGCGTACAGGCGGTCGCGGGCGATGGCGCGCTGCCGGTCGTCGAGCGTGGCGAACAGCTCGTCGATCACCTCGGGGAGCGGCCGGTCCGGGCGGGCGGGGGCCGGGGCCGCCTCGGGGACGGGTTCGAGCAGCCGCTCGAACACGCCGGTGAACAGTTTCTGCACCACGTCCTTGCCCAGCGTCTCCGGCGTCCGCTCGGCCTCGGCGGGGTCGGAGAAGCGCAGCAGCGGCAGGACGTCGCCCAGTTGCAGGTGCCCCCAGAAGGCCACGGCGAGGTCGGCCAGGTGGCCGGCCACGGTCTGCGTGCCGACGACGGCGCAGGCACGGTCGAGGGGGAGCGCCTGCCACCAGGCCTCGGGCAGCTGTGGCTCCTCCAGGACAGGCGCGACCTGCCCAGGGGAGGTCCAGCGCACGGGTGGCGCGAGGTCGCTCAGGCTGAGGTTCATTGAGGTCCAACCGGCAATGGGAAGTATCCGCAGTTCAGACTATGTGATCAGAGTGGTAAAAAGGGGCTGCCTCTTCCGTAATGGGAGATATAGAGCATGGCACGGGCGCGGGTGCAGGCGACGAACAGTATGCTCCGCTCGCGCCCCAAAAATCTGGCCCGCGCGCCGGGATCCTCGGGAGGCGGCTCGGGCACCACGCCCTCCGCCACGCCGACGAGCGCCACCCGCTCGAACTCCAGCCCCTTCAGATGCTGGAAGGTCGCGGCCCGCACGTCCAGGCCCTCCAGCGCCTTCCTGGCCTGCCTCACCAGCCGCGTCGTCCGCGCGCCGACCGCGATCTCGCCCGGCGGCACCCCGTCGGCCAGCCACGACTCGACCATGGCGCGCAGCCCGGCCAGCTCCTCCTCGGCCGACTCGTACGCCCGGACGAGCGGCCGCTCGCCGTTGCGCGTGGCGCGGTAGCCGTACATGCCGGTCGCGCTCCTCGCCAGCCCCGTCGCGAGGCCACCGCCGCGCAGCCGGACCACGAACGACAGCAGCTCCTGCGGCAGCCGGTAGGTGACCTTCAGCGTGTGCTGCTCGGCCGGGATCCCCACCGCGCCGAGCGCCACCCGCGTGTCGGTGACCCGCTGGTGCGGATCGCCCACCACGAACAGGTCGTCCGGCGCGTGCGGCGCGACCGCCCGCAGCAGCCGCCACTGCGCCGGGCTGACGTCCTGCGCCTCGTCCACCACCACGTGCCGGTACGGCTTGCGCCCCGGCTCCACGTCGTCCAGCAGGTCACCGGTGGACAACGACAGCAGCCGCAGCGCCTCGTCGGTGAGCTGGGCGAGGGTCCGCGCCCCCGGCCCGACCAGCGCGGGACGGCGGCCCTCCGCGTCGGCCACGATGCGCAGCGCCAGCCGTTCGGGATTGTCCACCTCGATCCGCTTGCGCACGATCTCGTCCTCGATGAGCGTGTCGAGCCGCGCCGACAGCTCCTCGGCCAGGCCCTGCGAGAACGTGACCAGCAGGACGGGGCCGCTGCCGTGCGCGGCGAGGTACGCGGCGCGGTGCAGGGCGACCACGGTCTTGCCGGTGCCCGCGCCGCCGACGACCAGCACGGGACGATCGTAGCGGGGCGCCTTGGCCAGCCGGTGCTGCGCCGGATGCAGGAACGTGCACCACTCCGGCGCCCCCAGCACCCGGTCCAGTGCCACCTTGTCGGCCGCGAACGCGGCCTGGTCGGGGGTGCGGCGCAGGGCCGCGTAGAGGTCGTCGGGATCGATCGGGCCCGCCTCGTCGGCGGCCCGCCAGGAGTCCAGCTCGCGCCACGCCTCCGCCAGCGAGCCGCCCCTGGCCAGCACCGCGAGCGGCAGGTGCTGGGTGGGCGGCAGCAGCGGTTCGAGCGCGGCCACGTCGGCCTCGGTCGTGATCAGGCGGAACAACGGCAGAGCGCGCACGTCCAGGCCGAGCGAGAGCAGGTCGCCGTCGCACACCGGCGCGAACAGCCCGGCCGAGCGCGCCGAGCGGCGTAAGGCGGGCTCGACACGTTCCAGGGCCTCGGCGTCCCACTCCTCGACCACCCCGAGGACGGGGTTGACGCTGTAGCGGTGGCGGCGGGCGTACGACCAGGCCGAGGCGTCCGGCAGCACCGTACGCAGCCAGTAGACGTCCCGCCTGCGCACCACCACCCCCCGGTGCCCGTCGGCCAGCCGGAGCGTGGCCACCCGCGGGTCCCGGGCGCCCCGCACCCGCTCGGGATGCGGGGCCCCGGCCACGTTGAGCAGGAACCGGCGCAGCGCGACCACGGCGTCCCTGCGCACCGGCTGGGCCAGTGCGCTGAGCTCCCTGGGAAACTCAGGGCCGATCGCGAGCCGCGGCACGGCTCAGTCCAGCAGGGCGAGCAGGTCGCGGTCCCCGCGCTCGCGGAGCCTGGTGAGCAGGTCCGGCAGACTGACCGGGCCCGTCATGCCGATCCTCGTCGCGATCACCCGCGCCGCCTGGTCACGGGTGCCGCCCGGGGCGGTGTAGCCGACCAGGCGCAGCGCCTTGGTGATCTTCTCGGCGCCCTGCGCGGCCACCGGCAGGTGCCTGGCCCGCAGCACGCCCTCGTCCGACAGCGTGAGGAACAGGTGCCCGCCCTCGCGCGCGCCCACGTCCCCGAGCAGGTGCTCGATCGACTCCAGCACCGGGCGGCCGTGCCAGGTCATGGTCAGCTCGCCCGCGGCGCTCCTGACCGTCCTCGTCTCACCCGGCGACAGCCCCAGGTACGCCGCGAAGCCCGTCGGCAGCGCGCACTCGCCGCCCGCCATCTGCTCGGCGGTCACGTCCACGCGCAACCACCAGCGGCCGTCCGGCTGGCGGAAGCAGCGCCTGGTCTGCGAGACGTCCTTCAGCGGCTGGTACGGCTTCTGCTCGCCCGAGCCGCCGTTCTGCTCGTGGGACGCCACCGGCTTGAACGCCTGGAACTGCGGCGGCCCGGGAGGCGGCGACGGCGGCAGCGGCACCGGCCCGAACGCCGACTGCGGCGGCATGTCCATCGGCGGCTGCCGCGGCGCGTCGAAGTGCAGCACCGGGTCGAGCCTCGGGGGAGGAGGGGGCGGCAGGTCGACCGGGGGCGGCGGGGCCGCCTGGACGGCCGGCGCGGCCAGCACCGCCTGCTTGCCGGGGAGGGTCGCCAGCACGACCTGCCAGGCGGGGACCTCCAGGGCGCGGATCTCCGTCCTGTGCCAGTCGGCCGCGCCGATCACCCGCTCCTTCGGGGCCTCCGGACCGAGCGTTCTGCGCAGCTCGTCCAGGTGCGCCCGGAAGGGGGCGGCCTCGTCGCTGTCCAGCCACTCGCCGAGGCGGACGCGGAAGTCCTCCTCTGTGGCCGTGATCTCCGACGGGGGGACGGCGAACAGCTTGGCGAGCTGGTCCACCGCCGACGGCTCGTCGGTGAAGACCCGGTTCTGGGCCACGGCCCAGCTCTTGTCGTCCAGGCCGGCGAAAGCGGCCTCGATCAGCTCGGGCAGTTCCTGGGCTCCCTGGTCCTCCTGGCTCTCCACCTCGTCGTCCTCGGTGGGAGCGCCGGACGCCGGGCCGTCCGCCTCCAGGGCCTCGGCCTCGGCGGCGGCGGGCTCAGGAGCGGGCTCCTCGACGGAGTCCGGCGTGGGCTCGGGCCCGTCACCGGCGTCGGCGGCGGGCTCGGCGTCCGCGTCCAGCACCGGCCGCCCGGCCTCCTCCGCGGCGGCGGCGAAGGCGTGCGCCGGCGCCCCGTCCTCGGAGGAACGCGAGGCGGCGAAGGCGTGCGCCGGCGCCTGCCCCACAGCGGCGAAGGCGTGCGCCGCCGGCTCTCCCTCCTCACCGCCGCCCACGTCGTCCCCAGGTGCTTCGCCGCCCTCGGCGCCGGATGCGGCACCCTCAGGGGTTCCGCCGTCCTCCGCACGAGCCGCGTCCGCGGGAGCTTCGTCCTCCTCGGCGCCGGATACGGCCTCCTCAAGGACTTCGCCGTCCTCGGCGCGAGCTGCGTCCGCGGGGGCGTCGCCCGGCTCGGCCGGAGCGGCGTGCCCGGGGGCCTCGTGTTCCTCGGCGCGGTCGGCCTCCTCCGTGGGGGCCTCCTCCGCGGGGGCCTCCTCTGCGGGGGCCTCCTCTGCGGGGGCCACGGAGGCGAGTCCCTGGACGGGGGCCTGTTCCGACGCCACCCGCTCGGAGTCCTCGGCCGGCGCCGCGGGGGGCTGAGGGCCCGTGGAGGCCCGCGCGGATGCGGTGTGCGCGGCCGCGGGCTCGTCCGCCTCGGGAGTCTCGGGGACTGCCGGGGCTTCGGGAGCCGCGGGGAGGGGCAGCGGCTGCGCCAGCCGCGTGAACACCGCCGCGAACAACGTGCTCAGCACCGGCCGCGCCCTGATGAACGGCTGGTCGGCCAGCTCTCGCCCGGTCAGCGCGAGCAGCCCCGTCCACGATCCGGCACGGTCCAGCGCGATGGCGACCGGCGGCTCGTCGGCCTCCTCGGGGTCGAGGACGTGCAACGCGGGCAGCACGTCGCCCACCGCCGCCGCGGGCCAGTGCTCAAGGGCGATCTCCGTGAGCAGCTCGGCCAGGGCCTCGGGGCCGATCGCGGCGAGGACGTGCGGCACGGGCAGGGTGCGCCACCACGCGTCCGGCAGATCCGGCTGCCCGGTCAACAGCGTGATCGTCGACGCGTCGCTCCACCTCAACGGTGGAACGAGGTCGCTCAGGCAGAAATTCATCCCGTTCCGTTCACCCCTCACGCCGCCGCGGCGGTGCAGCCGTCATCTCGCCGCCCACGGAACAGACCATAGTCCGGCAAATTAGCCCTACGCATCATGCACTACGCATCAGCGCCGTACGGCGGCGAAGCGTAGACGCACGTAGTCGGCCATCCAGCCAGTTTCCCTGCGAAGCGCGGGCGCCGCCAGTTCGTTGACGCGATGGAGCAGGGGCTCCACGATCTCCGGGGGCAGCCCTTCGAGGACCGACGAGGCGAACATCCGCACCCAGTCGGCGGCTCCGCCAGGGCATTCGTCGAGCGGGGTCGGCCGGTCGAAGTACTCCAGCAGCCGGACGACGAAACCCTCTTTCTCCAGGCGGCGGGCGTACTCCGCGGGAGAGGGGAAATACCACGGCAGCTCGGGCTCGCGCAGGCCGTACTCGCGCCAGGCGGTCAGCATCGCGGCGGTCAGCTCGGCGCAGTTGCCGGCCCCGCCCATCTCGGCGACGAAGCGCCCGCCGGGCGTCAGCGCCTCGCGCACGTTGGCGATCACGGTGCCGGGGTCGCGGCTCATCCAGTGCAGCGCCGCGTTGGAGAAGACCGCGTCGTACGGGTCCACCACGGAGAAGTCGTGCCCGTCGCCGACGATGAAGTTGATGCCAGGGTACTGCGCCAGCGCCTTCTCGATCATGGCGGAGGAGCCGTCGATGCCGAGGACCTCGGCGCCGCGGAAGGCGATCTGCGCGGTGAGCACGCCGGTGCCGCAGCCGAGGTCGAGCACCCGCTCGCCGGGCCGCGGATCCAGCAGGTCGACCAGTGGCGCGCCCTGGGTGGAGACGTAGCCGAAGCTGCTGTCGTAGGCGCGACTGTTCCACCGCTCCAAGCTCGGTGTGTCGTATCGCAAGACGATCAGCTCACATTTCCTCAGACATCGGGCCCCCGTGGCCGTGCTGTCTGTTCACTTTAGAGCCTGATCGTCCCTACGACATATCAAGTCACTACCGACTCATCCCACGCTCTTGGCCCATTCCTTACGCAGGTACGCCTTCCCGGCATCCTCCTGCGGGATCGTGAGCAGGATCGGCGGGCCGGGCGCCTTGGGCAGTTTGGCGGCCTGCTCGGCGTCCAGGGTGCCCTTCATGGCCATGGCCTCGCCGCGCGTCGGACGGGCCCAGCCCTTCTGCAGCAGGTTCTGGCCCTCGTCGGAGAACAGGAACTCCTGCCACAGCCGGGCGGCGGCCGGATGCGGCGCGGCCTTGTTGATCGCCTGGACGTGGTAGTCGCCGAGCGCCCCGTCCCTCGGGATCACGACCTTCCAGCGGTCGGAGTGGGCGGCGCCGCGGGCGGCGTTGAGGTGGTCCCAGGCGACGATGGTGTTGGCCTTGGCCAGGTCGGTGAGCCGCCCGGCCTGCTTGAGCCTGGCGAACAGGTTCACGCCCTGGTCGGGCCTCGGCACGCCGCCGCGCATGGAGGCCGCCATCACGCCGCCGAAGGCGGCGGCCGAGCGGAGCGGGTCGCCGTCGAGCGCCACCTGGTAGCCGGGGTTGAGCAGGTCGGCGAAGGAGGCGGGGGCCTTGACCGCGCGGGGGTCGTACCCGATGGACATGTAGCCGCCGTAGGCGGCGTACCAGGCGCCGGACGGGTCCTTGACGCGGTCGGGCACGTCCAGCCAGCCCTGCACCTTGTACGGCGCGAACCGGGCCGCCTCCTTGACCGCCACGTCCAGCGTGAGGTCGAACACGTCGGGCTTGAGCTGGGCGGCGGCCTCGATCTGCCGCCTGCTGCTGGCGTTGGGCTCCAGCTCGTTGACCTTGATGCCGTACTTGTCGGCGAAGGCGTCGATGACCTCGCCGTAGTTGACCCATTCGCGGGGCAGCGCGATGACGTTGAGCTGCCCCTCGCGCTTGGCCGCCTCGGCGAGGCGGTCGATGGTGGAGAATCCGGCCTTGAGCGAGCCGGCCTGCACGTTCACCGGCGGCAGGTTCTTGGCCGAAGTGGGCTCTGTGGACGACGCGCCGCATCCGGCGCTGGCGAGGATTGCGGCTGCGGCGGCGCAGGTACGTACGGTCACATGACGAATACTGACCGTTATCGCGGCCCAGGTCGAGGAGGCGCGGCGGGAACGACCCTGGCCGCGACCAGCGTCTCTTCCGAGATCTCCACGAGAGTGCCGTCTTTTTTACGCACGCTCAGAACCCCGTGTTCCCACGACTCCAGAATCCCCACGGCGTCCCGGAATCCGCCGGGAACCCTGCGGCGCGTGGTGATCCGGGCCCCTATGTCCTGACTTGTGATCGAGATGACGAGGCGTGCGGCCACGAGTTTGCCACCCTCCGTTTCGGCCAGCTGGCAAGCACGGCAATACTAGGGCGTAGCAAACCGCGGTCAGAGTCATGCCATGGTGCGGAGAAGAAGGAGCTCGAGGTGACCTACGTCATCGCGCAGCCTTGCGTGGACGTCCTGGACAAGGCGTGCATCGAGGAGTGCCCCGTCGATTGCATCTACGAGGGCGAGCGCATGCTTTACATCCACCCCGACGAGTGCGTGGACTGCGGCGCGTGTGAGCCTGTATGCCCCGTCGAGGCCATTTTCTATGAGGACGACCTTCCCGAGCAGTGGAAGGACTACTACAAGGCCAACGTCGACTTCTTCGAGGAGCTCGGCTCGCCGGGCGGCGCCTCGAAGGTCGGCAAGATCGAGAGGGATCACCCCCTGGTGGCGGCGCTGCCGCCGCAGGGCGAGGATCACTGACGGTCCCGCCACGTCGTGCACGGGGGCATCCGCGCCTGGATGCGCCCCGTCCGCGTGGCGTGCCCGCGCACGCGCCGTACGGCAACGCAACACCCTGGAGCACCGTGAACAACCTGCCTGACTTCCCTTGGGACCGGCTGGAGCCGTACAAGGAGCGCGCGCTCGCTCATCCCGGCGGCATCGTGGACCTCTCGGTCGGCACGCCGGTCGATCCCGTGCCCGAGATCGTCCGGCAGGCGCTGACCGGGGCCGCGAACAGCCCCGGCTATCCCTTCACGCACGGCACCAAGGCGCTGCGCGAGGCCGCGGCCGGCTGGCTGCGCCGCCGCCACGGCGTCGAGGTCGACCAGCGGGACGTGCTCCCGCTGATCGGTTCCAAGGAGTTCGTCGCCTGGCTGCCCACCTATCTCGGGGCGCGCCGGGTGGTCTTCCCCGAGCTGGCCTATCCCACCTACGACGTGGGCGCCCGGCTCGCGGGGGCCGAGGGCACGGCCTCCGACAGCACGCTCGCGCTCGGCCCCGAACGGGTCGACCTCGTCTGGGTCAACTCGCCCGGCAACCCGACGGGCCGGGTGCTGCCCGCCGAGCACCTGCGCAAGGTGGTGGACTGGGCGCGCGAGCGCGGCGCGGTCGTCGCCTCCGACGAGTGCTACATCGAGCTCGGCTGGGAGGAGGAGCCGATCTCCGTCCTCCATCCCGACGTCTGCGGCGGCTCCCACGAGGGGCTGCTCGCCGTCCACTCGCTCTCCAAGCGCTCCAACCTGGCGGGCTATCGCGCCGGGTTCGTGACCGGCGACCCCGCCCTGGTCAAGCGGCTGCTGGAGATCCGCAAGCACGCCGGCATGCTGATGCCGGACCCGGTCCAGGCCGCGATGACGGCCGCGCTGAAGGACGACGCCCACGCCGACGCCCAGCGCGAGCGCTACGCCGCCCGCCGCGCCCTGCTCCGCCCCGCGCTGGAGAAGGCCGGCTGGCAGATCGACCATTCGACCGCAGGGCTGTACTTCTGGGCGTCCAATGGACAGAACGCCTGGGACCAAGTGAGAAAGCTTTCCGAAATCGGCATTTTGGTCGCGCCCGGCGAGTTCTACGGATCGGCAGGTGAGCGGCACATCCGCATCGCCGTCACCGCCACTGACGAACGCATCAGTGCGGCGGTGCGCCGCCTCCAGTAGGATCGCGCGTCAGAGCAAACCGTGAGGTTTGGCACGCATAAATCGATAAGGGCTTATGCCGAGGCAGACCGCGAGTGGAGCGAGCTGATCGATGAGCATGACCTCCATGGTCGTTCTCGGGCTGAGCATCGCCCTCGTCCTGCTCCTGCTCATAGCCTTCTGGGCGACGTTGCGGCAAGACAGGAGAGGCCGCGCGGGCACGCCGCCGCCGGCGGTCGAGGTCGCGCCCGCGGAGAGCCCGATGCCGGCCCCGACGAGCGGGCCCATGGGCGCCCCCGTGGCCGCGCCCACCGTGCCTCCGAACCTGCCCGGCCGGGCCAGCACCGACTACACCGACCCCCGCACCCTCCACGTGGGTGACAAGATCGAGGTGCACGGCTCGCCCGCGCGGGTGCTCGGCGCCATGCACATCTCGTGGCAGGGCCAGCAGTGGACCGAGTTCCTGCTGCGCGACGGCGCCCGGCGCCGGCAGTGGCTGTCGGTCGAGGTGCAGCCCGGCGACCCGCCCCACCTGGTGGTGCTGCTCTGGACCGAGGTGCCCACCCAGGGCATGGTGCCCGCCAAGAGCATGCTCATCATGGAGGGCGTGGAGTTCTTCCCTGTCGACCGGGGCACGGCCGCCTTCCGCAGCGAGGGTGACACCGGCAACCCCGACCGGGGCCTGCTCGACTTCGCCGACTACCGCGCGGGCGACGGCCGGCTGCTCTCCTTCGAACGCATCCAGGGCCGGTCATGGACCGCCAGCTACGCCCAGCCCCTCCCGCCCGGCTCCATCTCCGTCATCCGCCGCGCCTCCTGAGCCCGCGTTGCGGCAGGGCCCGCAACGCGGCGCGGATTGCGCGCAATCGGCTTTGCGCGGGGGTTCAGGACAACGCGACCCCGGCAGTGGTTCAGGACAACGCGACCCCGGCAGTGGTTCAGGACAACGTGACCCCGGCAGTGGTTCAGGACAGCTCGACCTTGGCGGTGCCCGAGCCGTCGCCGGTGCGCCAGCCCTTGGCCTGCGCATCGTTGGACCAGGCGGCGCCCGCGTAGCGCACCCGGCTGAGGCCGTACTTCTCGGCGTGCGCCACCGACCAGGCGGCCACCAGCCAGCCCCGCTTGCGCGAGGTGATCGCCGTGCTGCCGAGCGCGCGGGCGAGCTGCCTGCTCGCCTCCTCCGTGCGGGGCGCCGGGGCCGGAGTCCGGTGCTCCGGCGGATACCAGCAGTGCACCGACCGCGGCACGCGCCCGGTGAACGCCGCCGCCAGCACCTTGGCCTGCTCCTCGTGCGGCGCGTAGGCGTAGCCGCCCGCCGAGCGCTGCACCGCCTGCGCCGCCTCGGCCAGCGGGAGCTTCCGGTAGTTCCTGACCTTGACCAGCGCGGCGAAGAACCTGTTGGTGGCGTAGACGGGATCCATGATCTGCTTCTTCGTGCCCCACCCCTGTGACTCGCGCTGCTGGAACACGCCCACCGAGTCGCGGTCGCCGTAGTCGAGGTTGTAGAGCTTCGACTCCTGGATCGCGGTCGCGTACGCGATGACCACGGCCCGCTCGGGCAGCTTCCTGCGCGCCGCGACGGCGGCGATCGTGGCGGCGATCTGCGCCTGCTCGGGATCGAGGGTGATCTTGGACTCGCCGGTGCCCACGGTGCAGTGGGCCTCGGGCTCGGCCAGGCGGGGTGTCCTCTTCAGCAGGTGGAAGAGCCCCACGGAGATGCCGACGGCGAGGACGATCACGATGATCGCGATGGTGATGACCCCACGGGAGAAGCGCATGCGCACCCTGAAGAACCTACCCGGACGGATAAGCTCCGTGCCCATGAGTGACGCGAGCACCTCCTCACCGATAGCGCCGGTCATCGACGAGCTCTGGGAGCGTCGCGCGGAGCTGTCACCCAAGGACGACGAGGCCCGCCACCTGGTGATCGGCGCGGTGGACCTGCTCGACGCCGGGGTCGCCCGCACCGCCCGGCTCGTGGACGGCGAGCTGGAGGTCGACGAGCGGGCGAGGAGGGCGATCCTGCTCGCCTTCAAGCTGCTCGGCATGGCCCGCTCGCAGGTGGGCGACTTCCACCACCAGGACCGCGTGCCGCTGAAGAACTCCTTCGAGGGCGTGCGCGTGGTGCCCGGCGCGATCGCCCGCTGGGGGTCCTACCTGGCGCCCGGCGTGGTGCTGATGCCGTCGTTCACGAACATCGGCGCGTACGTCGACGAGAACACCATGGTCGACACCTGGGCCACCGTCGGCTCCTGCGCCCAGATCGGCAAGAACGTGCACCTGTCCGGCGGGGTCGGCGTCGGCGGCGTGCTGGAGCCGCCCAACGCCGTGCCGGTCGTGGTCGAGGACGACGCGCTCGTCGGCAGCAGGGCGATGATCGTGGAGGGCGCGAGGGTCGGCAGGGGCGCGGTGGTGGGCGCCGGGGTGATCCTGTCCGCCTCGATCCCGGTGATCGACGCCGAGACCGGCGAGGAGCTGGCGCGGGGCCGGATCCCCGACTGGTGTGTGGCCGTGAGCGGCACGCGGCAGAGGGAGTTCCCCGGAGGCACGTTCGGGCTGCCGTGCGTGCTGGTGATCAAGCGGCTGGAGCCGGGGCAGCGGCACGACAAGGCGGCGCTCAACGAGGTGCTGCGGGAACACGGGGTGAACACCTGATGCTGGACCTGACCCAGGACGTGCGCGCGCTCACCGCCGCGATCGTCGACATCGAGTCCGTGAGCGGCGCCGAGCGCGCCCTGGCCGACGCGGTCGAGCGGGCGCTCGCCGCGCTGCCGCACCTGAAGGTGGAGCGGTCCGGCGAGACCGTCGTCGCCCGCACCGAGCTCGGCCATGCCGAGCGCGTGCTGATCGCCGGCCACCTCGACACCGTCCCGGTCGCGGGCAACCTGCCGAGCCGGGTCGAGGGCGACCTGCTGTACGGGTGCGGCACCTCCGACATGAAGGCCGGCGTGGCGGTCGCGCTCCGGCTGGCCGCCACCGTGCCCGCGCCCAACCGGGACGTCACCTACGTCTTCTACGACTGCGAGGAGATCGAGGCCGAGCGCAACGGCCTCACCCGGGTCGCGAGGGAGCACCCCGACTGGCTGCTCGCCGACTTCGCGGTGCTGATGGAGCCGACCGACGGCGTGATCGAGGGCGGCTGCCAGGGCACGCTGCGCGCCGAGGTCGCGGTGACCGGCAAGCGCGCCCACAGCGCCCGCTCGTGGTTCGGGGTCAACGCCATTCACGGGATCGAGCCGGTGCTCGCCCGGCTGAACGCCTACGAGGCGCGCCGGCCGGTGGTCGACGGGCTGGAGTACCACGAAGGGCTCAACGCGGTCGGCGTCTCCGGTGGCGTGGCCGGCAACGTCATCCCCGACCGGTGCGTGGTCACCGTCAACTACCGCTTCGCCCCCGACCTGACGATCGAGCAGGCCCGCGAGCACGTACGCGAGGTGTTCGACGGCTTCGAGGTGACCTTCACCGACGGGGCGCCGGCGGCCCGGCCGGGGCTGACGCATCCGGTGGCGGCGGCGTTCGCGGCGGCCGTGGGCGGCACGCCGCGGGCCAAGCTCGGCTGGACGGACGTCGCCCGCTTCTCCGCGTTCGGCGTCCCCGCCGTGAACTACGGGCCCGGCGACCCCAACCTGGCGCACCAGCAGGGGGAGTACGTGTCGCTGCCGAGGATCGTGGAGGGCGAGCGCGCGATGCGCGACTGGCTCACCGGGTGAGAACCTGCCTACATATGAAAGTGGCCTTCCTCGCCGGCCATTTGGCGGGGAAGACCACTTTCAGTCCCGAGCAGCACCCTCGCCAGTTAGACGTGAGGGAGCGGAAATCCGGTTCCCCGCCTCCCAAGTTTTTTTCCGATTCCCGTAACCACCCCGCCACCTGGGCTTTCGCCGCCAGGCCGCGACCTCTCGCGAGAAAGGGCTAGCGTGATCCGCATGGAACAGAACCGCCGGGAGCGCCGTCAGGGCCAGTCCGTCGTGCGCGGCAGTATGGTGCCCAGCTCCACCCACGACCAGCGGCTGCTGGCCCGCCAGGGCTCCTCCGACTGGGTGCACATGGACCCGTGGCGGGTCATGCGCATCCAGGCCGAGTTCGTGGAGGGCTTCGGCCAGCTCGCCGAGCTGCCGCCCGCGGTCACCGTGTTCGGCTCGGCCCGCACGCGCGGTGACTCCCCCGACTACCGTACGGGCCTGGCGCTCGGCCGGGCGCTGGCCGAGGCCGGCTACGCCGTCATCACCGGCGGCGGGCCCGGCGTGATGGAGGCGGCCAACCGCGGCGCGCGCGAGGTGGACGGCGCGATCTCGGTCGGGCTCGGCATCGAGCTGCCGTTCGAGCAGCGCATGAACGACTTCGTGGACCTCGGCATCGAGTTCCGCTACTTCTTCGTGCGCAAGACGATGTTCGTGAAGTACTCCTGCGGCTTCATCGCCCTGCCCGGCGGCTTCGGCACGCTGGACGAGCTGTTCGAGGCGCTGACGCTGGTGCAGACGCGCAAGGTCACCTCGTTCCCGGTGGTGCTGGTGGGCAGCGACTTCTGGGGCGGCCTGCTCGACTGGGTCAAGAGCAGCCTGCTCGGCACCGGCAAGATCGCCTCGCACGACCTCGAGCTCATCACCGTCACCGACGACGTCGACGAGGCCGTGCGCATCATCGTGGAGTCCGACCGGGCCCGCAGCAGGCAGCGCCAGGAGGAGATCGAGGCCGCCGCGGGCCACAGCGCCGAGCCGCAATAGGCTTCCGCCACGTGAACATCTGCGTCTTCTGCGCCTCCAGCCTGCGCATCGACAGGAAATACCTCGACCTGGCCGCCCGCGTCGGCACCGAACTCGGCCGGCGCGGGCACACCCTCGTCAGCGGCGGCGGATCGATCTCCTGCATGGGCGCGGTCACCTCGGCGGCCCGCGCGGCGGGCGGGCGCACGATCGGCGTGATCCCTCAGGTGCTGGTCGACATGGAGGTGGCCGACGAGGAGTCGCACGAGCTGATCGTCACCGGCGACATGCGGGAGCGCAAGGGCGTCATGGACGCCCGCTCCGACGCCTTCCTGGTGCTGCCGGGCGGCATCGGCACGCTGGAGGAGCTGTTCGAGATCTGGACCGCGCGGGTGCTGGGCATGCACGACAAGCCCCTCGTGGTGCTCGACCCCTGGAGCCTGTACGAACCGCTCAGGCGGCTCATGAGCCACCTCTACGACGAGGGCTTCACCCGGCCCGAGGTGTTCGACGCGATCTCGTGGACGACGACCGTCGAGGAGGCGTTCGCCCGGCTGGAGGCCCGCTCCCAGCCGGTCCGGCCGAGCGTCGCCGAGCTGGGCGAGGCCACCCCCTGACCCGGTCCGGCCCCGCTGACCAGGACGGTCTTGCCCGAAGGCGCACCTGGCGCGGCAAGTGCGGACCTCATGCCCCGATGGTATGAGTACGATGCCAATGTGCTGCTGGTCATACTCGCCGTCGCCGCCATCGCCATCCTGGCCTGCGTGGTCGTGGTCTCCCTCGGTCGGGGCGGTGAGCTGACCGAGTTCCCGCCGGACGTGCCGCCGCTCGACCTGCCCGAGCCGGGACAGCTCACGGCGGTCGACTTCATGGCGCTCCAACTGCCGGTCAACCTGGTCGGATACCACACGGCGAGCGTCGATGAGACCCTGCGCCGGGCGGCCACCGCGCTCAGCGAGCGCGACACCAGGATCGCCGTGCTGGAGCAGCGCGTCTCCGAGCTGCTGTCCAGCCGGCTGTACGCGCGCCAGGAGGTCTACGCCGCGCCGGGGGCCGGCCTGCGGACCGACCACGAGCCCGAGGCGCCGGCCGTCGACAGGGAGCTGCCGGAGTCCGGCGACCCCGTGACGTCGAGCGGCGTGTCGGTGTCGTGGGACGGCGGGGCCGAGCTCCAGCACCTGCCCGAGGAGCCCGAGTGGCGCCTGCCCGCCGACGCCACCTCAAAGCCCGGCCCCGAGCCCGGCCCTGAGTCCGGCCCCGAGCCGGAGCAACCCGCCGCCGCCGCTGACCAGCCCGCCGCCCCCACCGACGAGAAGGCCGGCGAGAAGGCCGACGACAAGGCCGACGAGGCGGAGGCCGAGAGCGAGAAGGACGAGCAGGACAAGGGCGGGGAGCCGGCGCGCACCGCGCGGGCGGCCAAGGACGCCGACGGGGACGAGCGGGCGTGACCGAGCTGATCCGCTGCACCTGGGCGGGCATGTCCGACCCGATGTACCTCGCCTACCACGACGAGGAGTGGGGCCGCCCGGTCAGGGGCGACGACGCGGTCTTCGAGCGCGTCGCGCTGGAGGCGTTCCAGTCCGGCCTGTCCTGGCTGACGATCCTGCGCAAGCGCGAGAACTTCCGCGCCGCCTTCGACGGCTTCTCCATCCCCAAGGTCGCCGCCTACATGGAGCAGGACGTCGAACGGCTGCTCGGCGACGCCGGCATCGTCCGCAACCGCGCCAAGATCGAGGCGGCCGTCAGCAACGCCAGAGCCGCCCAGGCTCTCCCGGGCGGCCTGTCCGAGCTGGTGTGGCGGCACGCCGACCCCGACTCCCCGGTGCCGAGGACGATGGCCGACGTCCCCGCCGTCACGCCCGGCTCCAAGGCGCTGGCCAAGGAGCTGAAGCGGCACGGCTTCAGGTTCGTCGGCCCGACCACGGCCTACGCGCTCATGCAGGCGATCGGCCTGGTCAACGACCATCTCGCGGACTGCGTGGCCCGCACCCGCTGAGCCCGGCCGCGTCACTCACCGGTGAAGGCCGGACGCTGCTTGGCGAGGAAGGCCCTGGTCGCCTCGCGGTGGTCGCGGGTGGCCGCGCACTCGTCCTGAAGGTCGGCCTCCAGGGCGAGCGCGTCGGGCAGCGCGTGCGTGGCGGCGTGGGCGAGGGCCCGCTTGGTGGCCGCGTACGCGAGCGTCGGCCCCTGCGCCAGCCGCGCCGCCAGCTCGTACGCGGTCTTCATCACGTCGTCGGCGGGCACCACCCGCGTGACCAGCCCCAGCTCCAGGGCGCGGGAGGCGTCCAGCGGCTCGCCGAGCAGCATCAGCTCGGCGGCCCGGCCGAGCCCGACGAGGCGCTGCAGCGTCCACGACGCGCCGGAGTCGGGGGCGAGGCCGATGCCGGTGAAGGCGAGCGCGAACTTCGCCTTCTCCGAGGCCACCCGCAGGTCGCAGGCGAAGGCGAGGGACGCCCCCGCGCCCGCCGCGACCCCGTTGACCGCGGCCACCACCGGTTTCGGCATCGTGGTCAGCAGCTCGACGACGGGGTTGTAGTGGAGACGCACGGTGTCGTCGAGGCCGCGTCCCGCCTCCAGGTTGTCGGCGTGCTCGCGCAGGTCCTGGCCCGCGCAGAAGGCCCGGCCCGCGCCGGTCAGCAGCACGGCCCGGATCGCGCGGTCGTCCGCGGCGCGCCGCAGCGCGTCGAGGAGGGCCCGTTTGAGCTCGGTGGTGAGCGAGTTCATCGCGTCGGGGCGGTCGAGGGTGATGGTGGCGACGGCGTCGGCCACGTCGTAGCGGATCAAGGCAACTCCCTGTCGACGAACGCGGTGGCTGCGGGCAGCAGCCTGGCGGCCTCCTGCTCGAAGTAGGCCCTGGCCTTCTCACCCGGCCAGCCGGCCGGCAGCAGCTCGCCCGGCAGGCCGGGGTCGCGGAACAGGAAGTTCCGCCAGCCGTGGACGAGCCTGCTGCGGGCGGCGAAGACCTGGTCGTCCGGGGCCGACCCGGGCAGCGTGCTGATCAGCGTGACAGCCTCGGCGAGCCACTGCTCGTACGCCTCGCCGATGGCGTCCAGATCCCAGGCCCGCGCCACCAGCTCGCGCGGGTCGCCGTCGAGCGCGGAGTCGAACCGGTCGGCCCGCACGCCCTCGCCCTCCAGCAGGGCGTCCAGCTCGGCGGAGGAGTGTGGACCGATCCAGGTCGTCTCGGACAGCGCGGCGTAGCCGAGGAAGGTGAGATCGGCCCGCAGCCGCTCCCTGCGCGGGCGCTCCTTGACCGGCTCCAGCACGACGACATGCCAGCGGCCCGGCCACGGAGGGGTCCCGGCTCGGTAAATTCTCAGCGCCGCCTCATCGAGCCGGCGCACGCACTTGGGCGTCAGCCCGTAGCCGGGCCCCTGCGGCAGCCTGACCGGCCGCAGCCAGCCCTGGCGCACCATGCGGGAGACCGCCGTACGGACGGCCGGGGCCGCGATTTCCAGGGGTTTCATGAGCCGCACGAGCGCGGCGACGGACGCCTGCCCGCCACGCTGGCGCAGGTGGTCCCCGTAGAGATCGAACAGAGCGGCGCGAGCGTGCACGCAGTCCAGTTTGGCCGTCTTCGCACGCCCCGACAACGCATTCTGGGAGGAGATCGTTACCCATGAGCGCTCTCGATGCGGGAGAATAGGACATCACAGAAGACGTGAATGCGCCGACCACCCCTCCTGGGAGGTCGGAAATCGCGGGCCGCGGGAGCCCAAGGCAGGAAGGGATGCACGCATGGCGGCGATGAAGCCGCGGACCGGCGATGGTCCGCTCGAGGTCACCAAGGAAGGGCGCGGCATTGTCATGCGGGTCCCTCTCGAAGGCGGCGGCCGGCTCGTCGTGGAGATCTCCGCCGACGAGGCCAAGGCCCTCGGTGAGGCGTTGAAGAACGTCGTCGGCTGAGCGCTCCCGAGAGACAACCTGTTCCACGACCCTGGCGCGTACCCGGCTGCACCGGCGCCAGGGTCGCTGACGTTGGAGGAGATTTCCCGTGCCCATTGAGACCACTGCCGTGGTGGTCGCCGAGGTGCCCGCCGACGCCGAGTTGCTGGCGATCCCGTACGCCTCCGACCTCGTCCCGGCGCGCGAGGTGGAGCTGCACCTGCCGGTGCGCGACCTGCTGGCCCACTACGAGGCCAAGGGAGAGGCCGGGGAGGTCGTGGAGGTGCCCGTGGCCCGTGCCGGGGGCGTGGGCCGGGTGCTGTTCTACGGCGTCGGCGACGGCTCGCCGGCCGCGCTGCGCAAGGCGGGCGCGGCCCTCGTGCGCCGGGCCAAGGGCAGGGACACCCTGACCGTGGTGCCGCCGGACGGTGACCTCACCGCGTTCGCCGAGGCCGCCCTGCTGGCCGCCTACACGTTCCGCATCGGCGACGCGGGGCGCCGGGCGGTGGCGAGGCTGGCGCTCGCGGGGGCCGACCCCGCCGCCCTGGAGCGGGCCGGGATCACGGCGCGGGCGGTGGCTCTGGCGCGCGACCTCGCCAACACGCCCTCCTCGGTCAAGAACCCCGCCTGGCTCGCCGAGCGGGCCGCCGAGACCGGGCTGCCGGTGCGGGTGTGGGACGAGGAGCGGCTGCGGGCCGAGGGCTTCGGCGGCATCCTCGCCGTCGGGCAGGGCTCGGCCAGCCCGCCCCGCCTCATCCAGCTCTCCTACACCCCAGAGCGGCCCGCGGAGCGGCACGTGGTGCTGGTGGGCAAGGGCATCACGTTCGACTCGGGCGGCCTGTCGCTCAAGCCGACCGAGAACATGAAGACCCAGAAGACCGACATGGCGGGCGGGGCGGTCGTCATCGCGGTGCTGCGCGCCCTCGCCGAGCTGAAGGCGCCGGTGCGGGTCACCGGGCTGGTCGCCGCCGCAGAGAACATGCCCTCGGGCACCGCGCAGCGGCCCAGCGACGTCATCACCCACTACGGCGGCCGCACGGTCGAGGTGCTCAACACCGACGCCGAGGGGCGGCTCGTGCTGGCCGACGCCCTCGCCTACGCCGACGCCGAGCTCGACCCCGACGCGGTGGTGGACGTCGCCACGCTCACCGGGGCCATCAGCGTGGCGCTCGGCCGCAGCGTGGGCGCCGTCTACGCCTCCGACGACGACCTGGCGGAGCGGCTCGTCGCGGCCGGTCAGGCGAGCGACGACCGGCTGTGGCGGATGCCGCTCATCGACGAGTACGCGCCCGCGCTGGAGTCGTCCGTCGCCGACCTCGCCAACGTCGAGGCGGGCTCGCGCTTCGGGGCGGGCTCGATCACGGCGGCGCTGTTCCTGCGGGAGTTCGCGGGCGAGCGGCCGTGGGCGCACCTCGACATCGCCGGGGTCGGCCGCAGCACCGTGGACGAGGGCACGCTCAGCAAGGGCGCCACCGGGTTCGGCGTGCGCGTCCTGCTGGAGTGGCTCACCCGGGGATGAGCCCGGCCGGGGTCAGGCCGACACCTTGACGGCGGCCAGCAGGCCGTCGCCGAGGGGCATGAGCACCGAGCGCAGCCGCTCGTCCGACTGCACCAGCTTGCCGAGCTCGCGCAGCGCGACCGTGTCGGGGTCGCGCTGCGCCGGGTCGGCCACGCGGTTGTGCCACAACATGTTGTCGAAGGCCACGATGCCGCCCACGCGCAGCAGGCGGACGGCCTCGGCCAGATAGTCGGCGTACTCCTGCTTGGCGCCGTCGGCGAAGACCATGTCGTAGCCGCCGTCGGACAGGCGGGGCAGCACGTCGAGCGCCCGCCCGGAGATCAGCCGCACCCGCGCGCCGGAGAACCCGGCCTCCGCGTACGCCTGCCGGGCCAGGCGCTGGTGCTCGGGCTCGACGTCCACGCTGGTCAGCGTGCCGTCGGCGCGCATGCCGCGCAGCAGCCACAGCCCCGAGACGCCGCAGCCCGTGCCGATCTCCACCACCGCCTTGGCGTTGACCGCGGTGGCGAGGAAGCACAGCGCGGCGCCCGCGCCGGGAAGGACGGGCACGGCCCCCATCTCCAGCCCGCGCTGCCGCGCCGCGTGCAGGATCTCATCCTCCTGATGAAACTGCTCCGCATAGGCCAGAGTGGCCTCCACCTGATCGGTCATCGGCCGCCTCCCCCCACTTTCTTGCGATGTGTCCGCGTGATTGGCACCGATCGCAGCCTAGGGGAGACACGCCGGGACGGGAACTCAGGAGGGCTCCGAGGCGTTGCAGGTTTAAACGGGCTTTGCCGGTCCGGAAGGCAGGCAGTGCGCACGAAGGGACGAAACCAGGCACTATGGCGATAGCGGTGGTCCCAGAGAGAGGAGTTCTGGTGGACGAGAGCGACCACCAGACGGATGCTCCCGTGTCGTCTGACTGGACGCCTCCCACGTGGGAGGAAGTCGTGCGGACGCACTCCGCGCGCGTGTACCGGCTCGCGTACCGGCTGACCGGCAACGTTCACGACGCCGAGGACCTCACTCAGGAGGTCTTCGTCCGGGTCTTCAGGTCGTTGTCCAGCTACACCCCCGGAACGTTCGAGGGGTGGCTGCACCGGATCACGACCAACCTGTTCCTCGACATGGCGCGGCGCAAGCAGCGCATCAGGTTCGAGGGGCTGGCCGACGACGCCGCCGAGCGGCTGCGCGGCCGGGAGCCGTCGCCGGCGCAGGCGTTCGACGACGCCCACCTGGAGCCCGACATCCAGGCCGCCCTCGACGCGCTCGCACCCGAGTTCCGGGCCGCGATCGTGCTCTGTGACATCGAGGGTCTGTCCTACGAGGAGATCGCGAAAACGCTCGGCGTGAAGCTGGGCACGGTCCGCAGCCGCATTCATCGTGGTCGGGCGCAGTTGCGGGAGGCTCTCGACCACCGGGCCCCCCGTGCCAACCAACTCCCCCCGTCCGTTATCCGTGGGGAGGAAGTCTGATATGGCCCATCTTGGAGAACGCGTTTCGGCGCTGGTCGACGGCGAGCTCGGTCATCACGAGCGAGAGCGCGCGCTGGCGCACCTGACCTTCTGCGCCGACTGCAGGGCGGAGGTCGAGTCCGTACGCGCGCTGAAGGCGCGTCTGCGCTCGCTGGAGACGCCGGTGATGCCGGCGGACCTCACGATGTCCCTGCTCCGCATGGCGGAGCCGGGCGGGCCGCTGCCGCCGAGGGAGCGCCCTTTTCCCACCCGTACTTTCGGGGGTGTGCCCATCCCCGGCCCGCACAGCATCGCCCCGCTGGACAACCGGCCCCGCAGGGACTCCACTGGAGGGGCTTCGGGCCCCGGCCGTGGCGGTAGGCGGCGCTCGGCGTACGTCGCGGTGAGCGTGGTGTCGGCCGCCGTGGCGCTCGGCACGTTCTTCGCCGTCTCCGGCACGGGTCAGGAGAGCCAGAGGCCGCCGGTCGAGCTGTACAAGTTGCAGCACTCGCCGACGGGCGCTCCGACGGTCCCCACTCCCTGACGTCCCGATATGCCGGAGATGGCCAAGGTTGGCGTAGCCGCGCACGGTACGGGCATACGATCTGGGTTCGGGTCCTTATAACCCTCGTATGCCGCAATGGCGACGATTGCGGCGGCCGAGCCAAGGAGTGGTGAGACTTAGATGACCGACGAGACGCGCCCCACCGAAGGACGCACGCCGTCGGACTACCCCGAGTCACAGGGGCGGCCGGAGTTCCTGCCCGCCGACCACCCGGCCGAGTCGCCGGGCGGGCGCGCGGAGCCTCCCGCCTCCTTCGGCGGCACCTCCTGGGGCGATCCGTCGGGCCGCGCCGCCGAGCCCGCGGGGCCGCCGCCGTACCAGCCCTCCTACGCGCCCTACGGCGGCTCGCCCGACGCTTCGGGGGAGCAGCGGGGCGGGAGCGGGCCGGCGTACGCGCCGGCCTTCGCCGCTCCGGGCACCGGCCAGGACCACGGCACCCGCCAGTACGACAGCCCCGCGTTCGGGCGGCCCGACGGCGGCCCGGCGTCCGGCGACGACACCTTCGGCGACGGGCCGACCGGCGACCGCCCGCTCGCCGACACGGTGAGCGGCCCGTCCTTCGGCGGCCCGGCCTCCACAGCCCCGCCCTACGCCGGCCCACCGTTCGGCACCCCGTCCTCCAGCGGCACCTCCTTCGGCGGCCCGTCCTCCGGGGGCGCCTCCTACGGGGGGCCGTCGTCCGGGGAGCCCTCCTTCGGCGGCCCATCCTCCGGGGGCACCTCCTACGGCAGTCCGCCTCCGGACGGAGAGCCCTCCTTCGGCGGCTCTCCGTCCGGAGGCGCCTCCTACGGGGGGCCCTCGTTCGGGGGGCCGTCCTCCGGGGGCGCCTCGTTCGGGGGGCCGTCGTTCGGCGGGCCGTCCTTCGGGACGCCTCCGCCGCCGCCTCCCGGGCAGGCGCTCGGCATGGGGGCAGGCTGGGCCCCGCCGCCCCCGGTGCACGGCGGGCCGGCGGGTGACCGGCGGCGCGGACCCGGCACGGGCGGGCTGATCGCCCTCGCCCTCGCCATCGCGCTGGTGGCCTCCGGCCTCGGCAGCGTCGGCACCTACCTGCTGACCAGGCCCAGCGGCTCCGCCGTCACCGACCCCTCCTACAGCCTCGGCCCGGTGCCCACCGGCGCCGCCAGCCGCGACCCCGGCTCCATCGCGGGCGTGGCCGCGCGGGTGCTGCCCAGCGTGGTCTCCCTGGAGGTCGGCAACGGCTCCAACACCGAGGGCGCCTCCGGCTCCGGCTTCCTGATCAAGAACGGCTACGTGGTGACCAACAACCACGTGGTCGCCATGGCGGCCAACGGCGGCGAGATCCAGATCCAGTTCAACAACCGCAAGACCACCTCGGCCCGCATCGTCGGCCGCGACCCCGGCTCCGACCTGGCCGTGGTCAAGCCGGAGGAGACGTTCGGCACGCCGGAGATCACCCTCGGCAACTCCGACCAGGTGGTCGTGGGCGACCCGGTCATCGCGATCGGCTCGCCGCTCGGGCTGACGGGCACGGTCACGACGGGCATCGTCAGCTCGCTCAACCGCCCCGTCATCGCCGGCGACGAGACCGGCGCGGGCACCGAGGAGACGGCGTACATCAGCGCCATCCAGACCGACGCCGCGATCAACCCCGGCAACTCGGGCGGCCCGCTGGTCAACAGCCGCGGCGAGGTCGTCGGGGTCAACTCGGCCATCGCCACCCTCAGCCGGTCGATCAACGGCCAGAGCGGCAGCATCGGCCTCGGCTTCGCGATCCCGGTGAACCAGACGCGGCGGGTGGCCGAGGAGCTGATCAGCACCGGCCGGGCCAAGCGGCCGAAGATCGGCATCGTGCTGGAGAAGGACTACCGCGGCCAGGGCGTGAAGATCGCCACCGCGAACGTGAGCGGCCAGCAGCCGGTGACCCCCGGCGGCCCCGCCGACAAGGCCGGGCTGCGGGCCGGCGACGTGATCCTGGAGATGGACGGTCTCGCCCTCCAGGACGGCAACGAGCTGATCGCGCTGATCCGCAGCAAGACCCCCGGCTCGAAGATCACCATCAAGTACCAGCGCGCCGGGCAGGAACGCACCGCGACGCTGACGGTGGTGGCCGAGGACGGCCCGTCGCCGACGCCGTCCTGACGCCGATCCGGGGCCGTCCAGGAGCTGTCCCGAGGCCGGGCATCGTAGCGGTGCCCGGGAGCCCTTAGTCTGTGGATAGGCCGGGGTTGTCCTCGGAGGCGTTGACTGCGGTAGGAGCTCACGGTGTTCGGACTCGGGTGGGGGGAGATAGCGGCGCTGGTCGTCCTCGCGCTGCTGGTCTTCGGCCCCGACAAGCTGCCCCAGGCCGCCGCGCAGGCCGGGCGGACGCTGCGCAACCTGCGCCGCATGGCCAACAACGCGCGTGACGACCTGCGGGCCGGGCTGGGTCCGGAGTTCCAGAACTTCGACCCGGCCGACCTCAACCCGCGCACGTTCGTCCGCAAGCATCTCCTCGACGACATCGAGGACAACTGGAACGACAAGCCGAAGGAGCTGGAGTCCGTCGCGTCCACCTACGCGACGGAGCCGGTCGTCGACGAGCTGGGCTACGGCGAGATCCCGCCGTACGACTCCGAGGCCACCTGATGCCTCTGGAGCCCGGCCTGGCGCCCGCCGTCGAGGAGGGCGCGAAGAAGTCGGGCGTCCTCTGGCTCGGCCTGGCCGGCGGCCCGCGGCTGGCCTGGCACACCTGGCACGACGGCGCGATCTACCTCGTGACGGGCGGCGAGGAGCAGAGCCTCCCTGGGCTCGACGCGCTCGACCGGGTCCGCGTGACGCTGCGCAGCAAGGACAACGGCGCCCGGCTGGTGGAGTTCGACGCCGCGGTGTCGGTCGTCGACCAGGAGCGGGCCCCCGAGGCGGTGGCCGCGCTCGCCAAGGAGCGGCTCAACGCCCGCGACGCCGAGCACCTCGCCGAGCGGTGGGCGCGGGACTGCGTCGTCGTCCGGCTCAGCCCCGGGAGCTGACCCCGTCCAGCGCCACCAGCCCCGGCTCCCCGGACTCGCCGGGGTCCCGCGCCGGCGTCGCGGACGCGGTCGCGGTCTGCGCGAGCAGCGCGCCGGCCAGCACGAGCAGCCCGCCGGTGATCTGGAACACGCCGAGGGTCTCGCCGACCAGCCCCCAGGCCACCATGGCGCCGCCGATGACCTCCAGCGACGCGACCGTGGCCCCGACCGCGGCCGACAGCCGCCGCACCGCGTTGACCCCCAGGATGTACGCCACCACGGTCGCGACCAGCACCATCCACCCGTACGCCCCCAACACCGGCAGGCTCACCCCGCCGCCGGCCGGCGTGGTGGTGAGGGTGAAGGCGCTCCAAGGGATGTCCCAGGGCCGGGAGAAGGGCACGAGCACGACGGCCGCGCCCGCCATGCCCCAGGCGATGAGCCCGAGCGGGTCCACGTCGTCGCCGAAGCTGTCGCTCATGATGAAGTAGCCCGCGCAGCAGGCGCCGGCCGCCAGCCCGAGCAGCAGGCCGAGCGCGTCCAGCCGCATGCCCTGCCACGCCTCGACCACGACGGCGAGCCCGAGGACGGCCGCGACGGCGCCGACGTAGGCGGCGGGCGCCAGCCGGACCCGGCGGACCAGCCGCACCCACGCCACGACCATCACCGGGGCCATGAACTCCAGCAGCAGCGCGATGCCCACCGGCAGCCGCGTGATGGCCACGAAGTAGAGCGACTGGACCCCGGCCACCGCCATGATCGCGTACAGGGCGAAGAACGGCATCCGGGAGCGGGGGATGCGCAGTGCCCGGGGCCGTACGATGGCCAGCACGGCGATGAGCAGCAGCCCCGCGCCCGCCATCCGCGTCCAGACCGCCTCGATCGGGGCCAGTCCGGCCGCGATCAGATATTTGGCCATGGGCCCGGAGAACGCGAAACAACACGAGGACACGAAGGCGAGCGCCAGCCCCGCGTATCTCATCGCACCACCATCCTGATCGTAATCACCGTCAAGCAGGTTTGATCCTGACATGTCGCCCTCACCTGGCGCAATGGGACGGCGCTGTTAGCCTGGCCACGTGAGGATCTTCGTGGCACGGCTCCCTGGGACCCCGGTCTTCGACCCGGCGGGCGACCAGATCGGCCGCGTCCGCGACCTGGTGGCGGGCCTGCGCGCCGGCCACCGCCCCACCATCCACGGGCTCGTCGTGGAGGTGCAGCCGCGCCGCCGCGTCTTCCTGCCCATCACCCGCGTCCGCCGCATCGAGGCCGGGGCCGTCGTCTTCAGCGGCCGGCTCAACATGCGCAGGTTCGAGCAGCGCGCGACCGAGACGCTGGTCGTCGGCCAGCTGCTCGACCTGTCCGTACGCGTCGGCGGCGAGCAGGTCACCGTCTACGACGTCGCCATGGAGGAGGTCAAGCCGTCCATCTGGGAGATCACCAAGGTCGCCGTCTACCGGCGCAGGCGGCGCGACCCCCGCGTGGTCGACTGGAGCGAGGTCACCGGCTTCGACACCGTCCAGCAGGACCAGGGCGCGGCCGGGCTGATCGAGGCGTTCGCGTCCATGCGGGCCGCCGACGTGGCGAGCGCCCTGCACCACCTGCCGCCCAAGCGGCGCGTCGAGATCGCCCGCGCGCTCGACGACGAGCGCCTCGCCGACGTGCTGGAGGAGCTGCCGCCGGACGACCAGGTCGGCATCCTCGGCAGGCTGGGGCCCGAGCGGTCGGCCCGCGTCCTGGAGGAGATGGGCCCCGACGACGCCGCCGACCTCCTGCACGAGCTGCCCGACGAGCAGGCGACCGAGCTGCTGGCGCTGATGGAGCCGGGGGAGGCGGCGCCGGTGCGGCGGCTGCTCACCTATCCGGAGGACAGCGCGGGCGGCGTCATGACCAGCGAGCCGGTCATCCTGCCGCCCTCGTCCACGGTGGCCGAGGCGCTGGCGCACATCCGCCAGCAGGACCTCTCGCCCGCCGTCGCGGCCCAGGTGTTCGTGTCGAGGCCGCCGACCGAGACCCCCACCGGCATCTTCCTGGGGGTGGCGCACTTCCAGCGCCTGCTGCGCGAGCCGCCCTCCACGCTGCTCGGCGCGGCGCTGGACCCGTCGATCGACCCCATCAGGCCGGACTTCACGCTGATCGAGGTCACCTCCTACCTCGCGAACTACAACCTCGTCGCGGCGCCCGTCGTGGACGAGCTGGGCCGGCTCGTCGGCGCCGTGACCGTCGACGACGTCCTGGACCACCTGCTGCCCGAGGACTGGCGCGAGAGGGACGACACGTGACCACCGAACGACTCGACCAGCCGCGCGAGCTGCGCCGCACGCTGCGCCCGCACTACGACCCGGAGGCGTTCGGCCGGCTGTCCGAGCAGATCGCGCGCTTCCTCGGCACCGGCAGGTTCATCGTCTACATGACGGTGTTCGTCACGGTCTGGGTGACCTGGAACGTCGCCGCGCCGCCCTCGCTGAAGTTCGACCCCTACCCGTTCATCTTCCTGACGCTCATGCTGTCGCTGCAGGCCAGCTACGCCGCGCCGCTCATCCTGCTGGCGCAGAACCGCCAGGGCGACCGCGACCGCATCCAGTACGAGCAGGACCGCGAGGCCGCCGACCGCAACCAGGCCGAGATCGAGTATCTGACGCGCGAGATCGCCGGGCTGCGCCTGGCGGTCAACGAGGTGGCCACCCGCGACTACCTGCGCGCCGAGCTGGGCCGGCTGCTGGAGGAGCTCCAGGAGCCCGAGGTCAGGGAGCGCCGCCGCCAGCCGCGCTAGCGCCGTCGAGCCGGCCGAGCATGGCCCTGATCTGCCCGATCTCGCCGCTGCCCAGCATGTCGAGGAACTGCGTCCTGATGCCGCGCAGGTAGGTGGGCGTGGCCTCGGCCAGCCGGCCGGCGCCGGCGTCGGTCAGCACCGCGAACAGGCCGCGGGCGTCGTCGGCGCACGCCTCGCGGGTCACCAGGCCGTCACGCTGCAGCCGGTCGATGAGGCGGGTCAGGCCGCTGCGCGACAGCAGCACCCGGTCGGCCAGGTCGTTCATCCGCAGCCGCCGCCCGTCCGCCTCGGCGAGCTGCATGAGCACGTCGTACGACGCCAGCGGCAGATCGTGGGCGACGAGCAGCTCGGACTCCAGCCGGCGGGTGATGCGCACCTGGGCGCGCTGCAACATCCGCCAGACCACCAGCTCCTCGGCGGTGAGGCCCTCGTCGCGCAGAAGAGTCACGGAGTAACCTTAGGACGTTGTTGCACAGACATCTAACAGCACGGATTAACTCAGCGAGGCCGCCAGTTCATACCATGGAGGGGCATCCTCGCTGGCGTCCAGCGCCTGTCACACATATACCGACAAAGGAGGGACGGCACTCCCTCGTGCCGAGACTTCGATGGCACCTACCCAGGAACTGGTGACGGCGGCTCTTTCCACCGTCATCGACCCCGAGATCCGCCGTCCGATCACGGACCTCGGCATGGTCAAGAGCATCGATATCGCTCCCGGCGGTGCGGTGCGCGTGGGCGTCTACCTCACCGTGGCCGGCTGCCCGATGCGGGACACCATCACCCGCGACGTCACCACCGCCGTCTCCAAGGTCGAAGGCGTGACCGGCGTCCAGATCGAGCTGGACGTGATGAGCGCCGAGCAGCGCAAGGAGCTCCAGACCAAGCTCCGCGGCAACCGCGGGCCGGAGAAGGAGATCCCCTTCAACCAGCCGGGCTCGCTGACCCGCGTGTTCGCGGTGGCGAGCGGCAAGGGCGGCGTCGGCAAGTCGTCGGTGACCGTCAACCTGGCCGCCGCCATGGCCGCGAGCGGCCTCAAGGTGGGCATCGTCGACGCCGACATCTACGGCCACAGCATCCCGCGCATGCTGGGCGCGGCCGAGAAGCCCACCAAGGTCGAAGACATGATCATGCCGCCGGTGGCCCACGACATCAAGGTCATCTCGGTCGGCATGTTCAAGCCCGAGGGCAACACGCCGGTCGTCTGGCGCGGGCCGATGCTCGACCGGGCGCTCCACCAGTTCCTCGCCGACGTCTACTGGGGCGACCTCGACGTCCTGCTGCTCGACCTGCCGCCCGGCACCGGCGACATCGCCATCTCCGTGGCGCAGCGGCTCCCCGGCGCCGAGATCCTGGTCGTGACCACGCCGCAGATGGCCGCGGCGGAGGTGGCCGAGCGCGCCGGCTCCATCGCCGCGCAGACCCACCAGCAGATCGCCGGCGTCATCGAGAACATGTCCTGGCTGCCCTGCCCCCACTGCGACGAGCGCATCTCCGTGTTCGGCGAGGGCGGCGGCCAGACCGTCGCCGACGCGCTGACCCGCATCCTCGGCGCGCGGGTGCCGCTGCTCGGGCAGGTCCCGATCGACATGCGGCTGCGCGAGGGCGGCGACGAGGGCAAGCCGCTGGTCATCACCGACCCCGACTCGCCCGCCGCGGCCGAGCTGCGCTCGATCGCGGGCGCCCTCAGCAAGCGTTCCTCCAGCCTGAAGGGCCTCCAGCTCGGCCTGGCCCCCCGCCGCTGAGCCGATGCGCACGGGTGGGTCCGCCGCCGAGGGGTGGCGGGCCCACCAGTAGCGTGTGCGCATGCGTTCACGTCGTTCCGTACTCGCGGTGCCGGGGAGCAGCCCGCGCTTCCTGGAGAAGGCCCAGACCCTGCCCGTCGACGAGGTCTTCCTCGACCTCGAGGACTCCGTCGCGCCGGCCGCCAAGGAGGACGCGCGGCGCAACGTCGTCGCCGCGCTGCGCGAGGGCGACTGGTCGGGGAAGACGCGCGTGGTGCGGGTCAACGACCTCGCCACGCAGTGGACGTACCGCGACGTCATCGAGGTCGTGGAGGGCGCCGGCGAGTTCCTCGACTGCGTGATGCTGCCCAAGGTCCAGGACCCGACCGAGGTGGTCTGGCTCGACACGCTGCTCACGCAGATCGAGAAGGCCATGGGCCACGAGCCCGGCCGCATCGGCATCGAGGCGCAGATCGAGAACGCCCGCGGCCTGGTCAACGTCGACATGATCGCCGGCTCCTCCCGGCGGCTGGAGACGCTCGTGTTCGGGCCCGCCGACTTCATGGCCTCGATCAACATGCGCACGCTCGTCGTCGGCGAGCAGCCGCCCGGCTACACCGAGGGCGACGCCTACCACTACATCCTCATGCGCCTGCTCATGGCGGCCCGCAGCCACGACCTCCAGGTCATCGACGGCCCCTACCTCCAGATCAGGGACGTCGACGGCTTCCGCCGGGTCGCGCGGCGCTCGGCGGCGCTGGGCTTCGACGGCAAGTGGGTGCTGCACCCCTCCCAGGTGGACGCGGCCAACGAGGTGTTCTCGCCGGAGCAGGAGGACTACGACCACGCCGAGCTCATCCTGGAGGCGTACGAGTACTACACCACCGTGGAGAAGCGCGGCGCGGTCATGCTGGGCGACGAGATGATCGACGAGGCCTCGCGCAAGATGGCGCTCGTCGTGGCCGCCAAGGGGCGGGCGGCCGGGCTGAGCAGGACCAGGACGTTCACACCTTGACGCCCACCGCGGTGAAGAACCAGAACGACGAGGTCAGCCAGAGCCCCACCAGCGCGGTGAACGCCAGCCCGCCGAGCACCGGCAGCGTCCAGTCCGGCGTGTCCCGTTTGGGCAGGGCCAGCATCTTCGCGGTGAACACCCCGTAGAAGAAGCAGCCGAGCAGGGAGTGCGCGAGCACCCTGGGCACGTCGTACTGCAGGCCGAGCGCGTACAGGCAGTGGAAGGCGACCGGGATCGTCAGCAGGAACGCCAGCCGCCCCGACCAGCGGTGCACGGCGGGCGGGATCGCGATCCCGAGCCTGCCCCACATCGACAGGGCCGAGACGACCTGCACGAACGCCAGCACGAACGCGCCCGTGGTCAGCCACGCCTTCATCGGCAGGGCGCCGGAGAAGCCCGCCACGCCGACGGCGTGGCCGGTGGGGGTGTGCGCGCGGCCGTACACGCCGAGCGCGAGCACGACGAGCCCGCCGATCAGCAGCGGCACCAGCAACGAGGCCAGGCCGCGCGAGGGCGTCCGGTGGATGGCGGTCATGACATCTCCTCGATGAAGCCGTCGACGTCCTTGGGTTGGACCGTGGTGCCGTCGACCGTCAGCGGCGCGGTCGGCTGGTCGGGATTCAGGGCGGGCACGGGCACCGGGCTGTCGTTCGAGGTGGCGGCGCCGACCGAGGTGTAGCTGCCGTCCGGGTTCTTGATCCGGATCCAGCCGGCGCGGTACTGGGCGCCGCGCACGAGGGCGGTGGCCCGGTACAGGCCCGACGGCTTGCGCACGGCCGGGGCGACGAAGCTCCACTTCCTGCCGCCGAGCGACAACTGGCCGGTGGCCCTGCCGGCGCCCAGGTCGGCGGTCACCTTGCCGTTCTTGACCCCCGTGAGGCTGACCGAGTCGCCGGACTGGGTGCCCTTGAACCAGGCCTCGGCGCGGCCGTCGCAGAAGTAGCCCACGGCCTTGCCGTTCCTGATCGAGATGGCGATGAGGCCGCCGTTGCCGGTGACGCGGCCGCCGTAGTCGGCCTTGGCGATCTTCTTGGCCTCCGTCCGCTCGGGGGTGGGAGCGGGCTGCGCCGGCTCCTCGGCGGGCTCCTCGGCGGGCTCCTCCGCCGGCTCCTCCGCCGTCCGCTCCTCGTCGGGGACGGTGTTCTCCACGGTGGGGGCGGCGACGTTCGCCGCAGGTGTCGCGTTGACGCTGGCGACACCGAGCCCCGCGGCGAGCACGGCTCCCGCTGCGAGGGTGATGACAGGTCCCAGCCTTGACATGGACTGCTCCCAGGGTTGAAGTGCCTACGTCTGAGAGCATCCGCCCAAAAGCGCGATCCGTCTGTGAACTATTGCGCATCAGATGGACAGAATGAAGGAATGCAGGAGAACCCTGGTCCGCCGCGCCACCCGTACGGGGCCGCGTACCCGCAGCCGCAATATCCCTATCCGCCGGTGCCGCCGCAGAGATCCTGGTTCCTGCCGATGCCCCACGGCGCCCGCTTCGACCACCTGGCGCGGAACGAGGCCACCAGGGCATGGCGCTCGATCGTCGGCACGCTGGTGATCGCGCTCGGGTTCTTCCTCATCGGGTTCATCGTGATCACCGCGGCCATGCTGTTCGCCGCCGTGTTCGGCCTGCCCTCGCCGGTGGACGTGAACACCGGGCTGCCGACGGGCACCCCGTTCGGGCTGGGGACGACGCTGATGTCGATCGCGCCCGTGCTGCTCCTCGTGGTGGGCGTGACGGCGCTGGTGCAGCGGCGCAGGCCGGGGACGCTGTCGTCCGTGGCCGGACGGCTGCGCTGGGGCTGGATGGCCAGGTGCGCGGGGCTGGCGGTGCTGGCGATGGTGCTCGGGCAGGCCGCGCAGTGGCTGGCGCTGACGCTGTCGGGCGCGGAGGCCGGCATGGGCGGCTGGGTGGGCTGGGAGGCGTTCCTGCCGGTGTTCGTGGTGATCCTCGTGCTGGTGCCGTTCCAGGCCGCCGCCGAGGAGTACGTCTTCCGCGGCTGGTTCCTCCAGGCGGTCGGGGCGCACGTGCGCAATCCCGTGCCCGGCATCGTCATCGGGGCGGCGCTGTTCGCCTCGCTGCACGGCTACTCGTGGACGGGGCTGGCCGACGTGTTCGCCTTCGGCGTGGTGATGGGCTGGCTGTCGGTGCGTACCGGGGGGCTGGAGGCGGCGGTCGCGCTGCACGTGCTCAACAACCTGGTGGCGTTCGGGCTGAGCGCGGCGGCGGGGCAGTTGCAGGAGTCGCTGAACCAGGCGGCGGTGGCGGTGCCGTGGCAGGCGCTGACGGGGACGGCGGTGCAGTTCCTGGTGTTCTCGGTCGGGGTTTTGTACCTGGCCAAAAAGCGGTCAATCGCCACGATTTCACAATAAATCGGGCTATCGGTTGGGGGAATCTCGCTAGAGAGGTCTCGCCATTCCCTCTTATTCATGCTGCTCTGGATCCTGTGAGACGGCGAGGGCCTTCCGGAGGTGATCGTTTCGGCCCGGCGGGGTAGGGGTTGGCGCGTGTGATACTTCGTCGGGTGAGACAGAGAAGCTCGAAATAAGCGCAAAAGGACGGACATCCTTCCTGGAACGGTCCCGGATGGTGACCGTTCCCGTACGACTAGTTCGACTAGGAGGTACGGCGCGTGGCCTCCGGCCCCAGCGAACCGCCACGGCGACCGCCCGGTGACGACGACCCCCGCCCCGAGGGCGCGTCCGAGCCGCCATCCACCCCGGAGCCGAGGATCAGCCATTCCCCGCCCGGACCCACCGACGACCGGGCCAGGGGCTTACCCCTGACGTCCCCGTGGGGCCTGCCGCCCTTCGCGGCGCCCGTCCCCGGCGAGGCGCCGCAGGAGCCGCCCAAGGGGCGCCGGCCCTACAGCTCGCCGACGGCCGAGCCCGAGACCGAGCCCCGCCGCCGGCCGCGCCGCGTGGTCGACCGGCCGGACAAGCTCGTCGCCACCGGCCCCCCCAGAAAACCCCCGCCCCCACCACAGGACCCGCCGATCTCCCAAGATCCGCGGACTCCTCAGGGCCCGCCCACTCCTCAAGACCCACCGACCCTCCAGGGCCCGCCGGCCGCCGGCCAGGCCGTGGAGACCCCGCCCGCCGACCACCCGGCGGCGCCCGCGTCCCCGCCGCCCGACTCCTGGACGCCCGCGTCCGCAGCAGGGCAGCCGTCGGGAGCCGAGCCGCCGAGGGGGCAGGAGGGCGCTCAGGAGGCCGTACAGGGGCCTCGGGAGGAGCCGCGGCACAGGAAGGCGCAGGAGGGCCAGGAGGCCGGCTCCGGGCCGCGCGAGGCCGCGGGGGAGGGGATGCCGCGCCGGGACCCGCGGACGGCCCCGTACCGGCTGGTGTTTCCCGCCGACGCAGCGGGAGCCCCGGCGGAGCAGCCCGGGGACGGCGAGCCCGAGGTGCGGCGCGTCGGCCGCCCCCCGGCAGGCCGGCCGACCAGGCCCGACCTGCTCGTGGCCAGCGGCCCGGCACGCCCGCAAGGGGCGAGCGGACGCCACCACAGAGGCCCGGCCCCCGCCGCCGTCCGCAGGTCCAGCCCGGTGCGCCGGGGCAGCCGCGCCACCCCCGTCGTCCTCACCGTCGCCGCCGCCCTCCTGGTGGCGACCGGGGTGCTCGTCTGGCAGTGGGCCGGCGAGGAGCCCCAGGGCCTGAGCCTGGCCACCGGGACCGGCCGCTCGGGCGACGACCTGTTCACCGTCCCCGCCGCTGGCGAGGGCGTCAACCAGAAGCTCAACGACATGGCCTCGGCCGGCCGCGCGGTCGTCGCCGTCGGCAGCGACACCACCGGCCCCACCCCGCGCCCGCTGTTCCTGTTCTCCCCGGACGGTGGCAAGACCTGGCAGCTCGGCCAGGTCAACGGCGCCTCCGCCCCCACCGTCCAGCGCGTCGTCGGCGGCGGCGGGCGCTGGCTGGCCAGCGGCGAGGACGCGGGCACCGGCGAGCGCGGCCTGTGGACCAGCGCCGACGGCTTCGTCTGGGACGCCGTGCCCGCCTCCGCCCTGACCGCGTTCCGCGCCGGCGACCGGATCGCCGACATCGCCCGCACGTCCTCGGGCTTCGTCGCGGTCGGCACCGTCACCGGCGACGACGGCGCGCCAGGCCCGGCGGCCTGGTGGTCGGCGGACGGCCGCGCCTGGGAGCGGGCCGAGGTCACGGGCCTGCAGGTCCGCGAGATCAACGCGGTGGTCGCCAAGGGCGGCACCGTCGTGGCCATCGGACGACCCGCGGAGGGCGAGGGTTCGCGGGTCGTCCGGTCGGCCGACGGCGGTCGCACCTGGCAGGCCACGGACTTCCTCCTGCCGGAGGCCATGCCGCGCGCGGGAACGCTGGCGGTGCTGCCCAAGCGGTTCGTGCTGGTGCCGACGCGCCAGCGCACGATCACGGGCGACGTACGGGTCTACTGCTCCCCGCGCGGCGACGACTGGGCGCAGTGCGGCTCGATCGCGGGCCTCGGCGGCGAGAGCGTCGGCGTGGAGTCGCTGGTCTCGTACGCGACGGGCGTGGCGGCCGTCGCGCAGGCCGGCCTCGGCAGGTACGCCGTGCTGACCACGTCCGACGGCCGCGGCTGGACCAAGCGGGCCGACCTCGGCAACCTGCGCAACGCCACGCTGCGCGGCTTCACCATCGCCGACGGCGGCACCCTGTTCGCGGGCGGCGACCAGGCGGCCTCCGACGTGGACAACCAGCTCGTGCTGATGTCCGCGCCGCCGCGCGGGCAGGCCGCCCGCGTGCCGCTCGGCGACGTGGCGGGCCTGACCCGCATGGCCCGCGAGACCAGCGCCCTGACCAGCTTCGGCGGCCGGTACGTGGCCGTCGGCTCGGCCTCGGGCGACGCCGGCCTGTGGACGATCAGGAACTGGCAGAGCTGGAAGTCCATGAGCCTCGGCGGCTCCGGCCTCCAGCGGCTGGACGACGTGGCCCACGGTTCGCGCGGCTGGCTCGCGGTCGGCGGCACCGAGACCAACGTCGGCGTCACCGACCCGCTGCTCGTGACCTCGTCCGACGGCGAGACCTGGAAGCGGGTGAACGCCTCGGGCGACCTGGCCAGGCGGCCCGACCACGTCGGCCTGGAGCCGCAGGTCGTCGCCGCGGGCAAGAAGGGCTACGTGCTGGCCGGTCAGGACACCGTCCAGGCGAACACGGCGGGCGCGGCCCTGTGGTTCACCTCCGACCTGCGCACGTTCACCAGGTCGGACAAGCTGCCGCAGGGCGGCTCGGGCGCGCGCGTCCATGACGTGGCGGCGACGGCGGACGGGTTCGTGGCGGTGGGCGGCTCCGGCCCTGCCGGCCGGGAGAGCACCCTCGTCTGGTGGTCGGAGGACGGGCTCAACTGGAGCGCCCGCCCCCGCGTGGCGCCGCCGGACGCCACCTCCGCCGGGCTGCGCAGGATCGTCGAGCACCAGGGCAGGCTGGTGGCGATGGGCACCGCGATCACCGGCGGCTCCCGCCGCGCCTTCGCCGCGGTCTCCGCCGACGACGGCGAGAGCTGGGAGACCTCGTGGCTGCCCGCCGAGCGGGCGGCGGCGGTCTACGACCTCGCGGCGGCGGCCGAGGGCCTGGTCGCGGTCGGCTGGCACGGCGTGCCGGGCGAGGGCGACAGCGCCGCATGGACCTCCCAGGACGGCCTGAGCTGGAACCGCGTGGCGCTCACCAAGGACCGGCTGGCCGGCCCCGGGATGCAGTGGCTCACCGCCGTGGCGGTGTCGGGGTCGGAGGTGGTGGCGCTCGGGCGGTCCACGACGTACGACGCCGACCATCTCATCCTGTGGACCTCCAGCCTCACCTCAAGCCGGTAGCACTCCCCAGCCGGTGAGCGTCTCCAGCAGGCCCTCGGTGAGCGGCAGCCGGGCGAGGTCGGCCGGCGTGCACCAGCGGACGTCGGCGGCGTCGTCACCGGCCGCCGCCGTCCCGCCGGTCACGGTGGCGAGGTAGTCGCGGATCACGTACGTGACGCCGCCGGGGCCGGGGCGCTCCACCACGCCCGCCCGCGGGCCGACCTCGACGCGCAGGCCGGTCTCCTCCAGGACCTCGCGCCGCAGGCCCGTCTCGTCGTCCTCGTCCGGCTCCAGCCGGCCGCCGGGCACGGACCAGAGCCCTCTGCCCGGGGGACGGCCCCGCTGGACGAGCAGGATTCGTCCGGTGGCGTCGAGAATGACGGCGCCGACACAATTTACGCGCACATGACCAAGATTACGACGTGATAACGAGGAGCGGTCTTGACGGGGCCGTACCCGAGAAAGCACCGTGGGTAGATGTGAGAGCGGCTCCAACCTGCCCACGGTGTTTTGGCCCGCTTCACGGGCCGGGCGCCTGGTCCAGCGCGTACCGATGTGACACGCACGGCGATGTGTTGCCGTATCAGCCTCCGTGGCCGCCGACCGGCGAGGCCCTGGACGCGATGCGCAAGAGTTCCGTCGTGCCCGTATGGCTGCCGTGGCCGTTGCCCGCCCGATGGGTGGTGACCGGTTTCGCGGAGGTGGGCGACCAGCGCACCGGCGCCCGCGCCAGCGTCGTCGCGCTCACCGGGCCGTCCCTGGTGGAAGGGCCGGCCGACATGCTGCTCATCGCGGAGGAGCCGGGCATCGGGCTCGGTGCGGCGTTCGCGGGGCTGGACGGCCCCGACCCCGGCACGGGGTTCGACGAGGGCCCGCCCAACGCCAAGATCGAGGTGCTCGGGCATCCCGCCCCGCTGTGGTGCGTCGACGGCGAGGACGACCGCGCGGTCTACGCGGGCGAGGCCCTCGGCAACTGGCTGTGGGCGATCTGCTGGCCGGCCGACGCCGGATGCATGATCGCGCTGGCCGAGCTGTCCCTGGTCGACGCCCGTGACCACGATCTGGACGTGCCGTTCGGCGCTTTCTCGCCCCGGCTCGAGGACTAGGACACGCTGTCGCGATTCGCGCTGTCAGGGAGACGGGCTAGAGTTCGGAGGCGTGACAGCGCGTATCGAGCGAGTGGTGACCGAGGGCGTCGTCGACCTCGACGGCACCGAGCACAAGGTCGAGAACAACACCTGGGTCATAGGCGACGACGACGAGGTGATCGTCATCGACCCGTCCCGTGACGCCGAGAAGATCATGGAGCAGGTGGGCGAGCGCGAGGTGCTGGCCGTCATCTGCACCGCCGGGCTGCCCGACCACGTCTCCGCGGCCATCGAGGTGGCCAACAGGGACGAGGCGGTCGTGGCACTCCACCCCAAGGACAAGCCCCTGTGGCGGGAGACCTGGTCCGAGACCTGGCCCGACATCGACATGGAGGACGACGGCATCTTCGAGGTCGCCGACGTCCAGCTCGACGTCATGGAGACGCCGGGCGTCACCCCGGGCGGCGTGTCGCTCTACTGCGAGGCGCTCGGGGCCGTGTTCACCGGCAAGGCGCTCCAGGCCGACGGCCCCGGCAAGCTGGGCGGCGAATACCCGGCGCTGGCCGACCAGCTCACCTCGATCGGCGGGCGGCTGTTCACGCTGCCGCCGGAGACGCGGGTGCTGCCGGTCCACGGCGACGAGGTCACGGTCGGCGACCTGGAGCCGCACTTCGACGACTGGGTGTCGGGCTCGCTGACCAGGGTCGCCACCGACGGCGAGGAGTCCGAGGGCCCGCTCACCGACGGCACCAGGATCTCCGGGATCAAGCTCGGCCCGGGCGACGAGTAGGCCGGCCGGGTGAGCGCGGTGCAGGGCCAGCTTCCGCTGGACGACATGCCGCGGCGGCTCTACTCGTGCACGCCGTCGCGGTTGAACGCCTGGCTCGACTGCCGGCGCCGCTACCGGTTCAGCTATCTCGACCGGCCCCAGCCGTCCAAGGGGCCCGCGTGGGCGCACAACAGCGTCGGCGCGAGCGTGCACAACGCGCTGGCGGGGTGGTGGCGGGAGCCGTACGAGCGGCGCACGCCGCTGACGGCGGCCGTCCTGCTCACCAACGGGTGGATCACCGAGGGGTTCAGGGACGCCGAGCAGTCGCAGCGCTGGCTGGCGCGCGCCCGCGACCTCGTGTCCGGATATGTCGCGACTTTAGATCCGGCCGATGATCCGGTCGGCGTCGAACGCACGGTCGCCACGCGCACCAAGGTCATCGCCCTGTCGGGCCGCATCGACCGGCTCGACCGGCGCGGCGACGAGCTGGTCGTGGTCGACTACAAGACCGGCCGCCGCCCGCTCACCCAGGACGACGCGCGCGGCTCGCTCGCCCTCGCCGCCTACGCCGTGGCCGCCTCCAGCATGCTGCGCACCCCGTGCCACGAGGTCGAGCTGCACCACCTGCCCACCGGCGAGATCGTCCAGTGGCGGCACACCGACGAGTCCCTGGCCCGTCACCTGAGGCGGGCCGAAGAGCTGGCGAGCGAGGCGGCCGAGGCCGACGATCGCTACCGCGCGGCCGTCGCCGCCCCCGCGAGAGGCCGCGCCGCGCCTCGCGGCCAGGCGTCGCGCGCCTCCGCCGGGGCGTCCGCCCGGCCGTCCGTGGGGCCCGCGGCGGTGCCGCCGGAGATCGACGAGCTGTTCGCGCCCAGCCCGGGGCCGATCTGCTCCTGGTGCGACTTCCGCCGCCACTGTCCCGAGGGCCAGGCCGTGGGCCCCGGCCGCGACCCCTGGGACGGCCTCGCCGAGTGAGCGCCGCCGCCGCTCTCCGGGGCGGTCAGGCCGCCGCCCCGCCGGGCCAGCGGCGGGGGTCCGTGAGGCCCTTGAGCCCCTTGCGGACGTCGTAGCCGGCCGCGCCCAGGCGCTCCCTGGTCGCCTGCAGCATGGCGCGGGTGGCGGGCATGAAGGCCCGGTCGTGGACGGGCTCGGGGACGGAGTTCATCGCCAGCCTGAACGCCCGCAGCGCCGCCGTGACCGTCGCGCGGGGCACCTCGGGCAGCACGCCGTACATCCGCCTGGCCCAGTCGGGGAGCGTGTAGTAGCAGAGCGCCCCGAACGGGAAGTAGGCCGGCTTGCCCGGCGACAGCACCCGCAGTTCCTCCGGCAGCCGCGGCCACATGAGGAACCGCACGGTGGCGGCGGCCTCCTCGGTCACCCGGAGCACGGGCCGCACCCGCTTGAAGTACGCCTCCATCTCGGCGCACGTGCCCGGCACGTCCTCGGGATGGAGGCCGACGCAGGCCGCGGCGGCGCGCTGCTCGGTCAGGTAGCGGTCGGCCTGGCGCTCGCTCAGCCCCAGCCCGCCGCGCCTGGCCACCTCCAGGTAGGACGACACCTCCGCGCAGTGCACCCACAGCAGCAGCTCGGGATCGTCCACCCGGTGCGTGCGGCCGGTGTCGGGGTCCTTGACGCGCAGCGCCTTGTGGATCGCCCGCACCCGCCGCCCGGCCTCGGCCGCCTCCTCGGGGCTGCCGAAGGTGACCCGCCCCACGAAGTCGGCGGTGCGCCGCAGCCGTCCGAACGGGTCCTCCTGGAAGGAGGAGTTCTGCCAGACGCCGCGCATGGCCAGGGGGTGCAGCGCCTGCAGCATGAGCCCGCGGACGCCGCCCACCCACATCGTGCGGTCGATGTGCACGCGCCAGGTCGCGCTGTGCGGGGGCTGGACGACGAGGTCTTCGATGCCCTTCATAGTAAGTACATGATTACAGGCTATTGGACCGTATGTCCAAGTAGTGCTTTTCTGCGGCGTTCCAGAACCTGACCAGCGCCGCCGCCGTCGTCTCCGGCGCCTCGACGGCGGGGGAGTGCGCGGCGCCCGGCACCACCACGCACTCGGCGCCCAGCCTGGCCGCCATCTCCGACTGCGTCTCGGGGGGCCAGCCGTCGTCGTCCTCGCCGTACAGGACGAGCGTGGGCACCTCGATCTGGCGCAGCTCGTCGGTGCGGTCGCGCATGGTGAGCACCTGCTCCGCCATCCGTGACAGGCCGGTCGGCGAGTTGGCCAGCAGGCGCCGGCGCAGGAAGGCCACGACCTCGTCGGGGACGTCGCCGGCCAGCGCCTCCGGCTCGAACCTGTGGTGCCACACGTGCTCCAGGCCGAGCGCCGGCACCTCTTCCATGATCTTCCTGCCGTGGCGGGCCCGCCGGCCCTCGATCGCCCCCGGGCCCGAGCCCATGAGCGTGAACGAGGCGAACTTCGTGCGCCCGTCGATGACCGCCTCCCGGGCCACCAGGCCGCCGAAGGAGTGGCCCACCAGGTGCATGGGCTCGCCGCCGCCGATCACCTGGGCGAGCGCGTCGAGGTCGGCGCCGAGGGCCGCGCAGGTGTACGCGGCGGGGTCGTCGGGGCCCGGGGTCTCGTACTGGCCGCGCAGGTCGACCGCCACCACCCGGCGGCCGGACTGCGCGAGCGTCATCAGGACCGCGATGAAGTCCTCCTTGCTGCCGGTCAGGCCGGGGACGAGGAGCGCGGGCCAGCGCTCAACCACACCACTGACCGGAAGGGCCTCCAGGGCCGCGAACGTGCCCTGTGGCGTCTCGATCTTCTGTGGGGTGACGCCAGGAGGCAGGTCGAGGAATCGCGGCGTACTCACGTGGGGCAACAATACCCAGAGGTCAGCGCCTCGACACCGGCATGCCCGTTACGCTGGTGCGACTTCGGCACAGATGTCGCGAATGCCGGATCTTGCCACTTGGGCCGGCCGCGGCTCCGGGCCGAAGGGCCGTACGCGGCCCCAGAGGCTCGTGGAGGGGCTGGGATGGCGCCGGGGCTGTTGGGGGTCGTCTTGGGGCGTCGCGGCCGGGTGACGCACTGTGAGGCCGTGCCACGCCCCCTGCTCCGGCACCGGGCCCCTGGATGCCGGAAGGCGCGCCTCCCGTACGACGTGGGTTGTCGTGCGGGAGACGCGCCTTCGCGGTGATGCCGGGACGTCAGCCGGCGCGGCGGCGGTTGCCGCCGCCACCCCGGGACTGGCGTCGCTGCTGCTTGCGCTCGCTGGCGGCGGACGGCGCGATGTCGTCGTCGTCCGTGGCCAGGTCCGGTGACTGGAAGATCACCGCGAACGGGCTCGGCGGGATGATCCGCTCCGGCTGGCGAACCGGCGCGGGCGGCGGCGGAGCGAGGAAACTCGGCTCAGGCTCGGCCTGCATCCGCATCTCCTGACGCTCGGCCACGCCCCCCGCCCGCTCGGCGACGGGCGCCCGCTCGACGACCGGCGCCTGCTCGGCGACCGGCGCTCGCTTGGCTACTGGTGCCTGCTCGGCGGCGGCCTGGGCCTGCTCGGCCACCGGCGGCGCCTGCTCGGCGCCCGTGGTGACCGGTGCGCTCGCCTTGGCGGCGGTGCGGCGGGACCGGGTGGCCCGCGCCGGCGCCTCCACCGGGAACGACTCCGGCGGCGCCTCCGCGACCGCCCCGTCCGCCGGAGCACCGGCGGGGGCGAGGGCGGGCTCGGGCGCGACGGAGAGCGCCTGCTCGATCGCCGTCGAGGCCGCCCCCCTCCGCGTACGGACCCGCTTCGGCTGCGCGCTCACGGCGCCGACCTCGTCGGGGGTGAAGATCGCGGGAGTCTCCTCCGCCTGGGCATCCACGAGCTCGACCTCCGAGGTCTCGACGGGTGCGGTCTCGGCCAGCTCCTTGCCGCCGCGGGTGCGGCGACGCTGGCGCTGCGTCCGGGCAGGACGTTCACGGTCGCGCTCACGGTCGCGGTCGTGGTCGCGCTCGTCGCGGCGACGGCCGCCACGCCCGCGTCCCCGGCCGGTCTCGCCGAGGTCCTCGAGGTGCTCCGCGGAGAGCCCGGCGCGCGAGCGGTTCGCGTGCGGCAGGACGCCCTTGGTGCCCTCGGGGATGTTGAGCTCGGTGTAGACGTGCGGCGAGGTGGAGTAGGTCTCCTCAGGCTCGGCGAAGTCGAGCCCGAGCATGTTGTTGATCATCTTCCACCGGGTCAGCTCCTCCCACTCCACGAAGGTGACCGCGATGCCCGTGCGCCCGGCCCGGCCGGTGCGGCCGATGCGGTGCACGTACGTCTTGTCGTCCGTCGGGCAGTCGTAGTTGACCACGTGCGTGACGTCGTCGATGTCGATGCCGCGCGCGGCCACGTCGGTGGCCACGAGCACGTCGATCTTGCCGTTGCGGAACGCCCGCAGCGCCTGCTCGCGCTGGCCCTGGCCGAGGTCGCCGTGGACGGCCGCGACCGCGAAGCCGCGGGTGTCGAGCTGCTCGGCGACCATGTCGCAGGCCCGCTTGGTCTCGCAGAAGACCATGGTGAGCCCGCGGCCGTCGGCCTGGAGCAGCCGCGACACGATCTCGATCTTGTCCATGCGGTGGGTGCGCCACACGAGCTGGCGCACCTGCGGCGTCGCCTCGCCCTCGCCGCTCTCGTGCTCGGCGCGGATGTGCGTCGGGCGGTTGAGGTATTTGCGCGACAGCCCGACGACCTCGCCCGGCATGGTCGCGGAGAACAGCATCGTCTGCCGCTCTGCCGGGACCAGCTTGAAGATGCGCTCGACGTCGGGCAGGAAGCCCAGGTCGAGCATGCGGTCGGCCTCGTCGAGGACGAGTGAGGTGACCTGGCTCAGGTCGAGGTGCTTCTGCTTGACCAGGTCGAGCAGCCGGCCGGGGGTGCCGACGACGACGTCGACCCCCGCCTTGAGCGCTTCGACCTGGGGCTCGTACGCCCGACCGCCATAGACGGTCAGCACCCGGGAGCCGAGCTTGCCCGCGGCGGTCACGAGGTCCTCACTGACCTGGACGGCCAGCTCTCTCGTCGGTACGACGACCAGCCCGCGGGGCTTCTTGCGGTTCTTGCGCGGCTTGCCGATGCCTTGCAGCATGGCGATGCCGAACGCGTAGGTCTTGCCCGTGCCGGTGCGTGCCTGACCGATGAGGTCCTGGCCGCTCAGCGCGAGCGGGAGCGCCATTTCCTGAATGGGGAACGGCGACACGATGCCCTCGGTCTCGAGGGCGTCGGCGATCTCTGGTGTGACTCCGAGGTCTCGGAAAGTCGTCAGCGTGGCCTGCCTCAGTCTCAAATGAAGGCGGGCCTGCCGGGACCGACGGGTGCATGATCACCCCGTGCTTGGGTCCTCGCGGTAGAGCCAGCCCTCTCGCGTCATCAGCGACCGCGGCCTCCTGGGAGCGGAGGTATCCGGGAGAAACCCCCGAATTTACACAGTGCGGTCGCACTTTCACAGAGCAGTGTACTCGATAGCACAACGCTGGCCGAGCTCGCGTATGTTCCCGAAGATTTCCCGAAGTACGCTGCCTTGCATGAAGGAGTCTCCAGGAGTCGTCGACCTGCTCGGTGTGCTGGCGTACGCGGAACTCAGCGCCTACGCCCGGATGACCGAGGACGCGGCCACGCTGGCGCCCTCGCTGGCCGACCGCGCGGCGCTGAGCGAACTGGCGGTCGCCGAGTACGCCCACTTCAGCCTGCTGCGCGACCACCTCGCCGGGCTGGGCGCCGATCCTGACGCGGCGATGACGCCGTTCGTCGCGGCGCTGGACGCCTGGCACGCCCAGACCCGCCCGGCCGACTGGCTGCAGGCGCTGGTCAAGACGTACGTGGGGGACGGCATCGCCAACGACTTCTACCGGGAGGTGGCCAGGCACCTCGACCCGTCGGTCGCCAAGCTGGTGGACGAGGTGCTGGTGGACGAGGTGCGCTCGCAGTTCGCGGTGGAGCGGGTGCGCGCCGAGGTCGAGGCGGACCCGGCGGCCGGGGCGCGGCTGGCGCTGTGGGCGCGCCGGCTCGTGGGGGAGGCGCTCAGCCAGGCCCAGCAGGTGGCGGCGGCGCGGCCGGAGCTGGCGCTGTCGCTGGTGGAGGCGAGCGGCGGGCAGGCCGACATCTCCCGGCTCTTCGCGACGCTGACCGAGGAGCACAACAAGCGGATGGCGGCGCTGGGCATCTGAAAGGCCCCTGGCATTGCGAAAGTAGGCACGTTGGGCGACGCGGAGTCGCGGAACGGTTGTACCGTGCCAGCATGAGGGCCTTGCGCCGCGACGGCGGTTCCTTGACGAGATGCGGGCCTAACCGCTGGACCTCACGCGCCGTGCTGTGGCGGGAAAGCTCGCGCTGCCCGGCCACCGCGCAGCCCCGGCATCCCGCGCCGGGCGCCCGCCGCTCGCCGCCCGGGTGCCGCCTCGCCTCCTGCCGCCTCCCCCGCTGACCCGGCTTCCCGCAGAGCCCCGGCTTCCCGCCGCGTGACCTGCATCCGCGCATCCGCCGGTGTGACCGAGGGACGCCGTGGCTGGACGAACGCCGGGGGCACGGCGGATCATGAACCGTCCCCCCGACGCCGGGGTCGCCGCGGGTGGCTACAGCGTGCCGCCGAAGCCCACCGGCCTGGACGCGTCCTCGCCGATCTCGATGAACCCGAGCGAGGCCACCGGCACGACCACCCGGCGCCCCTTCACGTCGGTGATGGCGAAGACGCCTCTCTCGACGGAGAGCGCGTTCCTGATCTCCTCCTCGACCTGCTCGGCGGACAGGTCGGTCTCGACAACGAGCTCGCGGTGCACGGAACGTACGCCGATCTTGACTTCCATCGTGGCTCCCTAGTGGACGGGCTGGCTCACTTCATCGTCGCCTCTGCCGCACGACGGACACGCGAATGATCGCGCCCAGCGAACGGGTTATGCCGTACGCGGAAAACCGCTGATGCCGCGCCAGGCGAGGCGGGCCATCATCTGCTCGGCCGCGTCCTTCGGGATGGACCCGTGCGTCGTCACCCAGTAGCGGGCGCTCACCTCGGCCATGCCGACCAGGCCGACCCCCAGCAGATGTGCCTCGTCGCTGGTGCAGCCGGTGTCCTCCTGGATGAGCGCGCTGACCATCTCGGCGCACTCGCGCAGGGACCGCTCGACGCGCTGCCGCACCGGGGCGACGTTGCGCAGGTCGGACTCGAAGACGAGCCGGAAGGCCTCGCCCTGGGTGGAGACGAAGTCGAAGAACGCCTGGAAGGTGGCCTGGACGCGCAGTTTGTTCTCGTTGGTGGAGGCCAGGGCGTCCCTGCAGCGGTTGACCATGTCGTCGACGTGCAGGTCGAGCAGCGCGAGGTAGAGCTCCAGCTTGCCCGGGAAGTGCTGGTAGAGCACGGGCTTGCTGACCCCTGCCCGGTCGGCGATCTCGTCCATGGCGGCCGCGTGGTAGCCGTTCTCGACGAACACTTCCTGCGCGGCGCTCAGGAGCTGCCGGCGGCGGGCGAGTCGGGGCAGCCGGGTGCCCCGGGGCTTGGCGTCCGGGGTTGCGGTCACGCGGGTCTCCATTGGTCTCTCAGCGCTCGTAGCGGGTCGTTCGGACATCCTACGGGCGAGTAGGCACGCCGTCCTACGGGCGAGCAGGCATATCGTGCCGCGCGCGAGCGGGCGACGCACCCGGCGGCGGGTGTCACCGGTATTCGTCGTCGTCGAGCTCGACCTCGCGGTCCTGCTCGGCCGCGTCGGCGGGGTTGACGTCCAGCGGCAGCTCGCGGCGCGGCCCACCGGCCGCCTGACCCATCTCGCGCTGCTGCTCGGCCGCGTCGGCCTCGGGCGTCTCGATCGACAACTCCTCGACCTCCTCCTCTTCGTAGGGCCCCTCGTCCCCGCGAACGTCCATCTCTGACATCTCGTGGTCCCCCTCCAGGTGTGGACGGCTCCAGACTACGCCCGCGCGAAAAGGTCGCCGCGGTTCTCGGCCCTCGCGAGTACGTCGGGCGCCGTGAACACCAGATCCTCCGGATGCTCACAGCTTTCCACCTCTTTCCACGTCAGGGGCGTCGACACGGTCGGCCGCTCGCGAGCCCGCAGCGAGTAGGGGGCCACGGTGGTCTTCGCCGGGTTGTTCTGGCTCCAGTCGATGAAGACCTTGCCGGGCCGCGCGGCCTTGGCCATGACGCTGACGACCTGCTTCGGGTGCTCCTTCTCCAGGAGCCTGGCCAGCTTCCTGGCGTACGCGGAGGGCTCCTCCCCGCAGTCCCAGTCCGCGCAGAGCTGCATGCCCTTGCTGCCGCTCGTCTTCGGCCTGGCGGCCAGCCCCTCGGCCTTCAGCGCCTCGCGCAGCATGAGCGCGACCTCGGCGCACTGGACGATCGTCGCCGGCGCCCCGGGATCGAGGTCGAAGACGATCGTGTCAGGGGGCAGTGCCTCGCCGTCGTCGTCCACGCGCCACTGCGGCACGTGCAGTTCCAGGGCGGCGAGGTTCGCGTAGTAGACGAGCGTCGGCAGGTCCTCGACCAGCGCGAAGTCGATGCTCTCGCGGTTCTTGGTGCTGCCGGGCGCGGGGAGGTTGACCCGGCGTACCCAGTCGGGGGTGTGCTCGGGGGCGTTCTTCTCGAAGAAGAACTGGCCGGTCACGCCGTTGGGGTAGCGCTTGACGGTCAGTGGGCGGCCCGCGAGGTGCGGCAGCAGGACGGGGGCGATCCTGGTGTAGTAGTCGATGACCTCGGCCTTGGTGAAGCCGCAGTCCGGATAGAGCACCTTGTCCAGGTTGCTGAGGGTCAGCTCGCGTCCGTCCACCTTGACGGGGACCTTCTTGGCCACGGGGGCATCTCCCTTCCGGTCCGTGGTGTATCCACCTCCCCGGTCAGATCTGACCTAACCCACCGCATTGGTTGCGCCATGCCGGGTATGTGCCCATAGGCGACCTGTTGAGAGCTTGAGGAGTGACCCATGCGCAGCATCTGGAAGGGCGCGATCTCCTTCGGCCTGGTCACGATCCCCGTCAAGCTCTACTCCGCGACCGAGCAGAAGGACGTGTCGTTCCACCAGGTCCACCGCGAGGACGGCGGGCGCATCCGCTACAAGCGCGTGTGCCAGCTCGACGGCGAGGAGATCCCCTACGCCGACATCGCCAAGGGCTACGAGCTGGCCACCGGCGAGATGGTCGTGCTCACCGACGAGGACTTCGAGGACCTGCCCCTGAGCACGTCCCGCAGGATCGACGTGCTGCAGTTCACCCCGGCCGAGCAGATCGACCCCATCTACTTCGCCAAGTCGTACTATCTGGAGCCCGACGCGCAGGGGGCGAAGCCGTACGTGCTGCTGCGCGACGCACTGGAGAGCTCCGGCCAGGTCGCCGTGGTCAAGGTGGCGCTGCGCCAGCGGGAGTCGCTGGCCACGCTGCGCGTCCGCGACGGCGTCTTCGTCCTGGAGACCATGCTCTGGCCGGACGAGATCCGCGCGCCCGACTTCGAGTTCCTGGAGGAGGACATCGAGGTACGCGCCCAGGAGCTCAAGATGGCCGAGTCGCTCATCAGCACGATGGAGTCCGACTTCGACCCGGGCGAGTACCACGACACCTACCGCGAGGCGCTCCAGCACGTGATCGAGGCGAAGGTGGAGGGCAGGGAGGTCGTCGCGGCCCCCGAGGAGGAGGAGGCCGGGCCGGCCGTGGACCTGATGGCGGCGCTGCGCGCGAGCGTCGAGGCGGCCAAGCGGGAACGCGAGGGCGCTCCCGCCGCCAAGCGCGGGAAGGCCGCCTCGGGGAAGGCGAAGGAGACGAAGACGGGCTCCAAGGCCGACGCCGCGAAGGAGGAGAAGGCCCCCGCCAGGCGCAAGGCCCGCAAGTCCGCCTGACCCCTCCTCCCGGCCCGGTCAGTACCCTGTTCCCCGGCCCAACGGGCCGAACGCCTCGTCCTTGACCTGCTCCAGGACCTGGTTCCGCGCGCCGTAGGCGGTGACCGTCACCGGTGGCGTGTCCAGGACGGTGATGGGCCTGCCGACCGCGTCCTTGCCACCGCCGGGGCGGGGGACCGACTTTCCGAGCGCCCGGGCGATGAAGAAGCCGTCGGCCACGCGCGCGTCGGTACGCCGCCCGTCCGCCCAGTCGATCTCGACCCGTCGTACGTCCGCCCCCACCCGGCCGGCCACGACCCGGTAGGTCCTGGTCGTCATCGCCGGCGCCGGCCCCTCCTCGTCGTAGTCCGATTGCACGGTGTAGGCGTCCACCTGGAGGGCGCCGGGGAAGCCCCTCATGTTCCCCGGAGCCTCGAACCCCCAGTAAGTGAAGACCGCCCGCTCCGCGAGATCCTCCCGCGTGCTCGGCGTGCACAGGACGAAGCCGGACCGGCTGCCGACCAGGGCGGTCGACCCGTCCTCGTCCCGGTACTCCACCAGCATCCGGAAGTCCTCCACCGAGCCGTGCTCGGGGATGCGCCGGCGTCCGTCCATGCTGTGCACCGGGCCTCCCTGGGGCATGCACGCGCGTACGGCCCGCGCCTGCTCAGGGGTGTTGTCCGGCAGCCGGTCCACCTCCGCCGCGGTGACCTGGCCGGGTCCTCCGCCGGTCACGCCGGTCACGACGGTCACCGCGGTGATCACCGACGCGGCCGCGGCGAGCCCGGCGACCGACAAGGAGAGGCGGCGGCGCCGCGTGGAACCGGCCCGCGCCCGCCGGGCGTGGACGAGCGGGTCGACGGGCCTCGCCTCGTCCGCCATCCGCCGCAGCTCGGCGGAGATCCGCTGTTCGTCGAGGGTCATCTCAGGCCTCCAGGGTGATGGTCTCGCCGATCAGCTCGCGCAACCGGGCGACGGCTTGGTGGGTCTGGCTGCGTACGGTCCCCACCGAGCAGCCCATGATCCTGGCGACCTCCGACTCCGGGAGGTCCTCGTAGTAACGCAGCACCAGGACCGCTCTCTTGCGCGGCGGCAGGGTCCGGAGCGCCTGGGCCAGGGTGAGCCGGGTCTCGACCTCGTCGGTCCGGTCGCCGGCGGCCCGGTCGGGCGGTGACAGGACCGGCTGCTCGCGTCCCCAGCGCGGGCTTCGCCAGCGGCCGGCCTGTTCGTGGTACATGACCTTGCGCACGTACGCCTCCGGGCTGTCGCGGATCCGCCGCCAGTGCCCGGCGGTCTTGGCGAGCGCGGTCTGGAGCAGGTCCTCGGCGGCGTGCTGGTCGCCGGTCAGGAGGTACGCGAGCCTGATCAGCCGGTCGGAACGGGTGATGACGAACTCGGTGAAGTCGCGCTGTTGATCGGGGTGCAAGTGCTCTCCTCGGGTCTCACTCATCTGGATGCGGGCGGACCCGTGGATCTATGGTGCGGTGCCCGAGGTCCTCATGACCGACTATCCAAATAGGACATTTCGGATAATTCATGTGGTATCAATGCATAAACGTGTAATGCAAGCAATGCCGCTCCTAATGTGTGGCAAAATGGGACGATTTCTGTTTGTGTACCCCTGGTGTCGGAAATGACATTTACTGGATGACTCAACGGCGGTCGTCCGGAACGTTTTTTCCGGCAATGCCGGAAAGATCGAGTACGGGGCAAATCGATCCTTTAGGGGGAAAACGCAATGCCCAAGCTCAGGAGTGTTATCGCGGGCCTCGCTATCAGCACCGCCATGACCGGTGGCGCGGTCGTCGCGAGCGCCGCCACCTCTGCCGCCAACGCCAGCGCCGCCACCCAGGCCGGTGTGGGCACCAATGTCACGGTCGGCTGGGGCTGCGGCCGCCGCTGCGGCTGGGGCGGCTGGGGTGGCTGGCGCCGCCACCACAAGCAGAGGGTGCGGGTGAACGTGCACAACGACAACTTCAACCGCAACTTCTTCCACCGCCGGGATCACGAATTCCGCCGGCACCACCACCACGAGGTCCCGGGCAGCATCTGGCTCAACGGCAACCGCGAGCTCGCCCAGAACCGTGGTGACCTCGCCACCAACCGCGAGGCCACCACCAACTGATCCAGTTGCGTGACGACGGAAAGGAAATGCCGGCTGACGGTTAATCCCTTTTTCTCGTCTCCATAGCGATCCTGCTGAGGGTCCCCTGGCACCAGCCGGGGGGCCCTCGCTGCGTTCCCCTATGGAGGGACGGTCCGGAGCCGCCCGGCCGCCCGCGCGACACTTCTGCTGTGACGGCGGCACAGGCATCAGCCGCGTGAGACGCGCCATTCCTCCACAGGCGTCCCCCGCTGAAGCATGGCGTCACAGCCGCCGCTGACCGACACCGTCGTCGTGCGCGCGCCGAGCCGCGTCTCAGGGGTGAGGGGACGCGCCGGGGCCGACGGGGGTGTGCGCGGCTCGGAGCGTACGTCAGCGTCGCTGCGGCCCGCCGGCCCGCCGGTCTGCCGGTCTGCCGGTCTGCCGGTCTGCCACGCCAGGCCGCACAGCGCCGCCCAGCCTCGAAACGCCATTCAGGGTGCCCCAGCATGGCGAGCACGTTGGCGAGCTGCGCGGTAGAGGGGAGGACGGTGGCGGGGGCGTGGCGGCCGGGAGCGCGGCTGTGGGCCGCGCGGTTGCGGGGAGCGTGGTGGCCGGGAGCATGACATCGGGCGCGGGCGGTGGCGGTGGCGAGGTGTGGCGTGGTGGTGGGGGAGGGGGCCTGGGGCAGTTGTCGTGGCCGACAGTCGGTTGTCGTGGTCGACGGTCAGCTGTCGTGGTGGGGAAGTGCCGGGGCGGGGACGCCTAGGTGGCGGTGGCGCCGCACGGACCGCCGGTGCGGCATGAAGAAGTGCCCGTGTTCACCGGGTGAACACGGGCACTCGCGGCTTCGTCGGCCGGAGCCCACTGCCTGGGGAGGTTCCCTCAGGAGACGTCAGGCTCCGGACGGTCCGCTACTCCCAGTCGCCGTCGCGGTCGAAGTTCCGGAAGTGGCGGTGGCCGTTGGTGTTGACGTTGGTGTTCCGGTTGACGACGACGACCTTGATGCGGCCGTGGCCGTGCCGGCGGCCCCAGCCGCCCCAGCCGGCCCGGCGCCAGCCCCAGCCGCCCCAGCCGCAGCGGCGGCGGGCGTGGCAGCCCCATCCGGTCTGGATGCCGGTCTGGGTGGTGAGCTGGGCGGTGCTGGCGCTTGCGGACGTGGTGGCCGCGCCCGCGGCGACCACGCCTCCGGTCATCGCCGTGCTGAGAGCGAGGCCCGCGACAATACTCTTGAGCTTGGGCATTTTGTCTTCCCCCTAAAGGATCGATTGCCCCGTACCGCCCTTTCCTGACAGCCTGGTTGCTGCCGTCTTGTGGTCCGGGCGGGGGATGTTCGGAACGAGTCCGTTCATCCGCACTCTTCATATAACCGGCCACCAACCCACACAAACCGGAATTGTCCACTTTTGCCGGTTTGTGACATAGGGAAAGGCCCGGGAAAACACGACGAGGGCCCCGCCGGCTGTCAGCCGGCGGGGCCCTCGAAGATGATTCGCCGTGGCGGGCGTGGAGAAAAGGGAATCCCGGCACGAACCCGCGCGCCATCGCGCGGGCCCGGCCCGGGAAATCCATTCCTCACGGCGCCTTCATCCGTTTCATGGACGGATTTCCGGCGGTCGCGAAGAATGGATCCCTACCCCTTGCGCCGTTGTTTCACGGTCGCGTCACGACGACTCCAGCTCCAGGCCGTCGTGGTGGTGGTGGCGGCGGCGGTTCTCGAACTGGCCGTTGATGTTGCGGTTGTGGTTGCGGACGACGATGCAGATCCTGTTCGCACCGCGGCGTCCCCAGCCCCAGCCGCCGCCGCCCCAGTGGCCGCGACCGCAGCGCTGGTGACGACGGTTGTGGTGACCCCAGCCACCGCCCCAGCCGCCGTTCCAGTCGCCGTCCCAGTTCTCGCCGCCGTCCCAGTCGCCCGTGGCGACGGAGGCGCGGGAGGGGACCGGGGTGGTGGCGCTGGCGGCCGCGGCCCCCATGGTGACCGCGGCACCGGTCATCGCCGTGCTGATGGCGAGGCCGGCCATAAGGCTCTTGAGCTTGGGCATTGCTTTTCCCCCTAAAGGATCGAGTGCCCCGTTCTAGACGTTTCCGGGTACCTGAAAAAGGTCTTGGACGGCTGCTTAAGAGTCATCCGGTGAATGTCATTTCCGGAGGAGAGGCCGGGCAAACTGGGATCACCCTATTTTGCTGTGTATTAAGAATCCTATTGCTTGCATTACACATCTATCCCATGAAATGACATGAAATGTCCGAATTGGCCTGCTCCACGGAAGACGGCAGCACAAAGTGGCGCGACTCCGCGCGGTACGAATGCCCGCGAACATTCCGGCCCGCCGTCGGATCCGAATGGCGTCCGCGGGCGCATTCCGGCGGACGACGTATTCGCATCGCCTTCGGCGGGCGGTCGGTCGTCATTTCGCGCAAGGAAATAGCTGCACGCCCGGACGGTGCTTCCGTGCCGGCCTGTCCCGTATGAATACGGTCAGTGCCGGATGGGTCACCGTGCGTGGCGTCGCCTGACATGTTTCCGCCGGTGACCCCCATAAACGACGTCCGTCAGCTTTTTACCGGTCTCTTGGACATGTCGGGACGACTCGGGCCGGTCGCCCGCTACCGCCTGCCGATCTTCTTGAGGTGGCGGGCGAAGGAGAACCCCCGGCGTCCGATCTCGGTCCCGTGGATCCTGCGCCACCCGTCGAACGTCCTGCAGCTTCCCCAAGTGACGTCCCCCGGGTAGAGCCTGTCGATGATCCTTCCGCGCGGCGCCGCCCGCACGTTCAGCCAGGTCTTGACGTGCTTGATCCGGTATCTGCAGCCCGGCAGCTCCAGTACGGCGACGGCGCTCGCCGGCGTGGCGGCGGCGGCGACGAGCGCGCTCCCCGTGAGGGCCGCTGCCGCGAGGATCGCGGCGACGCGGTGAGTGACCATCTCGTAGCCCCCTGTCACTGTTCGGGATATATGCACGATGTGTCCTGAGAAGAGGGGTAAAAACCGTTCTGACCCTTTCCATGCCGCCTCTAGGCGCGATGGTTATCGTGGAGGGAACGCACCCCGCGTTCCGCGAACGACAAGGAGGACGCATGGTCGCGGAGCCGATCCCGCACTGGCCGGGACGCACGATCGGCTCGTTGCACGTCCGGTCCACCCCTGAGGGCCCGGCCGAGCAGGCCGTCTTCGTCCACGGTCTGGCCGGGTCCGCCACCAACTGGACCGACCTCATGGACGAGCTCAAGGACACCGTCAGGGGCCACGCCCTCGACCTGCCGGGCGCGGGCTTCTCCCCGGCCCCCGCCGACGGCGACTACACGGTGGCCGGGCACGCCAGGTCCGTGATCGGCCTGCTGGAGCACACCGGGCCGGCCCATCTGTTCGGCAACTCGCTGGGCGGCGCGGTCTCCGTACGGGTCGCCGCGAGCCGCCCCGATCTGGTCCGCTCGCTGACGCTGGTCTCCCCGGCGCTGCCCGACCTGGTCCCGCGCTACGGGCCCGCCCGGGTGGCCGCCGCCGCGATCCCCGTGCTGGGGGAGTGGGTGGCGGGCAAGCTGCAGCTCATCCCCGCCGAGCAGCGCGTCAGCGCCTCCATGGCGATGGTTTGGGCCGACGTCCAGGCGGTCCACCCCGTACGGCTGCGCGACGCCATCGACGAGCTGCGCCGCCGCGACGACCTCCCGTACGCCGGCCAGGCCATGATCGCCTCGGCCCGCGGCATCGTGGCCGAATACTTCCGCCGCGGCGAGGACAACCTGTGGCGCCAGGCGGCCAGGGTCGAGGCGCCCACGCTGATCCTGCACGGCCGGCACGACCGGCTCGTCCGCCCGGCGATGGCGCGCAGGGCGTGGCGCACCTTCCGCAACGCGCGGATCGTGCTGCTGCCGACCGCCGGCCATGTCGCCATGATGGAGATGCCGCAGGTCGTGGCCGCTGAGGCGGGCCGTCTGATCCGTGAGACGCGATTGGGGAATGCCCCACTGCCCAGCTAGGTTTCACAGTGAGATGAGTGCCTGAAAACGGGAGCGTATGAAGTGTCGTTGCCACCCCTGGTCGAGCCGGCAGACGAGCTGACCGTCGACGAAGTGCGCCGCTACTCGCGCCACCTGATCATCCCCGATGTGGGCATGGCCGGGCAGAAGCGGCTGAAGAACGCCAAGGTGCTGTGCGTCGGCGCCGGGGGCCTGGGCTCGCCCGGACTGCTGTATCTCGCGGCGGCGGGTGTCGGCACCCTCGGCATCATCGACTTCGACGTGGTCGATGAGTCCAACCTGCAGCGCCAGGTCATCCACGGCCAGTCCGACGTGGGCCGGCCGAAGGCCAAGAGCGCCGCGGCCTCGGTCCGCGAGATCAACCCCTACGTCGAGGTCGTGATCCACAACACGGCCCTGACCACCGAGAACGTGATGGAGATCTTCTCCGGCTACGACCTCATCGTCGACGGCACGGACAACTTCGCCACGCGCTACATGGTGAACGACGCCGCGGTGCTGCTCGGCAAGCCGTACGTCTGGGGCTCCATCTACCGCTTCGACGGCCAGGCGAGCGTCTTCTGGGCCGAGCACGGGCCGTGCTACCGCTGCCTCTACCCGGAGCCCCCGCCTCCCGGAATGGTGCCGTCGTGCGCCGAGGGCGGCGTGCTCGGCGTGCTGTGCGCCTCCATCGGCTCCATCCAGGTCAACGAGGCCATCAAGCTGCTGACCGGCATCGGCGAGCCGCTGGTCGGGCGGCTGATGATCTACGACGCCCTGGAGATGAAGTACCGCGACCTCAAGGTCCGCAAGGACCCCGAGTGCGTGCTGTGCGGCAAGAACCCGACGCTCACCGCGCTCCTCGACGACTACGAGGCGTTCTGCGGCGCGATCTCCGACGAGGCCGCCGAGGCCGCGACGGGCTCCACCATCACGGCCCTGGAGCTCAAGGGCATGCAGGAGCGCGGCGAGGACATCTTCCTCGTGGACGTCCGCGAGCCCAACGAGTACGAGATCGTCTCCATCCCCGGCGCGACGCTGATCCCGAAGGGCGAGTTCCTCAACGGCTCTGCCCTGGAGAAGCTGCCGCAGGACAAGCGCATCGTGCTCCACTGCAAGTCGGGCGCGCGCTCGGCCGAGGCGCTGGCGGTCGTCAAGAACGCCGGCTTCTCCGACGCCGTGCACGTGGGCGGAGGCGTGCTGAGCTGGGTCAAGACGGTGGATCCGAGCCTGCCCAGCTATTAGGCATATCGCGGCATTTTTGCGGGGTGTTCCGGTGACGCCCTGGTTAAGGTCGATGACGTGAGAACGTCCCGGCCCTGGCCGACCCTCGTGGCGGCCTCCGCGCTGACCCTGGTCTGCGCGGTGGCCGCCGGGGTCGCCGGCGGTTCGGCGGGCACCGAGCTCACGCGCGGTCCCACGGCCGCCGAGCTGCGCGCCGCCGCCGTCCGGGAGGTCGCCGAGCGCTGGCGCACCTGGCCCGCGGGGCGCGTGTTCCCCGCCACGCTGGCCTACTCCGCCGAGCAGGGCGGCGAGGAGCGCGCCCGCCGGGTCGGCATCTCGCCCGACACCTCCTGCGCGCACGCCGACGCCCCGGCCGCCGAGGAGCTGCGCCTGGCCGGGTGCCGGGGGCTGCTGCGGGCCACGTACATCGACGCGCTGCAGGGCGTGCTCGTCACCGTCGGCGTGGCGGCGCTGCCGGACGAGCCGCGCGCCGTCCGCGCGCGGGCGGCCTTCGCCGAGGGCGGCGAGCCCGTGCCCGGCCTCCTCCCGCTGGCCTTCCCCGGCACCGTCGCCGAGCGGTTCACGCCCGCCGTCCGCCAGGCCGGATCGGTCGGGCAGGCGGGTCCTTACCTCGTGCTCACCACGGCCGGGGAGGTGGACGGGCGGCCGGGGAGCGCCGTCGGCGAGCCGCGGCCGGCCGTGTTCGCCTTCGCCACCGAGATCTCCGAGCGGATCCTCACCGCGCTCAGCACCCCCGCCATGCCCGACTGCCGCGGCGAGGCATGGCAGTGCTGAGCCGGGGCAGTGCCTCAGGCGTGCTGACAGGCGTGCCGCGGCCGGCGCTCGCCGCCGGGGCGGCGGCCGGAGCGCTGCTGCTGGCCGCCCCGGCCGCGTACGCCGACGACGTGCGCGGCGGGCAGCGTCAGGTGATCGAGACGCTGGAGCTCCGGCAGGCGTGGCGGGTGACCAAGGGCGCGGGCGCGACCGTGGCCGTGCTCGACTCCGGCGTGGACCCGGGCCACCGCGACCTGACCGGCTCGGTGCGCACGGGCAAGGACTTCACGGTGGGCGCGAACCCGCCGGGCGTGTCCCCGCGCAGGCTGCACGGCACGTACATGGCCTCGCTGATCGCCGGGCACGGGCACGGGTCTGACGGAAAACGGGGGATCATCGGCGTCGCGCCCGAGGCGGACGTACTGTCGGTGAGGGTCATCCTCGAGGACGAGGAGCCCGGTTTCCGGGAGTTCAACACCGCCGAGCGCTTCGAGGACGTCGTGGCACGCGGCATCAGGTACGCGGTCGACGAAGGGGCGGACGTGATCAACCTGTCGATCTCCAAGGAGCTCGCCACCGCCAAGGAGCGCGCCGCCGTCCGGTACGCGATCTCCAAGGGCGTCGTGCTCGTGGCCGCCGCCGGCAACGACGGCGACAGGAAGATCGGCCGCGACTACGCGCCCTACTCCTACCCGGCGGCCTTCCCCGGCGTGGTCGCGGTGGGGGCGACCGACCGGCGGCTGCGCCGGGCCACGTTCTCGAACTGGAACCCCTCCGTGCAGGTGGCCGCGCCGGGCGTGGACATCATGGGGGCGGGCCCCGGCGACGAGTACTGGGTGGGACGGGGCACGTCGCAGGCGACCGCGCTGGTGTCCGGCATCGCCGCGCTCATCAAGGCGAGGCATCCGCGGATGTCGCCGCCGCTCGTCGCGCAGGCCCTCACCGCCGGCGCGCTCGACCGTCCTCCCGGCGGCTACGACACCTCGACGGGTTTCGGGGTCGTGAACGCCGCCAGGGCCCTCGCCGCCGCCGACCGCCTGGCCGGGCACACCGCGGTCGCCACCGGCGCCGCGGTCCAGGACCCCGGCCGCCCCCTCGCCGGGGGCGGGGCGGGCCCGGTCAAGGTCGTCGTACGCGACGACCGGCGCGTGGCCGTCTCCGCGGCCATCGCCACGGCGGCGGGCGCGGGCGCGCTCGTCTCACTGGGGGTCATGTTCACCCTGGTCAGGCGGGTACGCCGGGAGCACAGCCCCCAAGACGCATGATCTGTCCTCTTAGGGGGACGAAATAGACACGGGACCGAACCGGGAACGAGGCGGTGGTGAAGGCACGTAGGACGACGTCAGGGTTGCCGCGCGCCGGAGAGGAAGCCACGCAGGGCCGGAGAAATCCGCTCGGCTCCGCCACCGGCCGCGGGTCGCGGGTGCGCGCCTGGCCGGGCGGCGACGGCCGCAGGCGGGCGAGCGCCGCGAAGCAGCGGGCCGAACTGCTGGAGCTCCAGCAGGGCATCCACTATCGGCGCGTCTTCGTGACGCTGCTCGGCGTCATCGTCGCCGTGTCCGCGGTCGTGGTGCTCCTCGGCACGATCGGGCTGCTCAACGAGACCCGGTCGCGGCCGCTCACCTCCGCCGAGCAGAACCAGTACAAACAGGAGGAGATCGCCCGGCGCTGGCAGGCGTGGCCGACCACCGGCGTCTTCCCCGACGAGGTCAAGTACCTCGGGCTGGACCGCGCCCAGCAGTACGCCCGCCGGATCGGCATCGCCCCCGAGACCGAGTGCGCCAAGGGCGTCGACGCCCCCGTGGCCGACGTGCTGCGCAGCCACGGCTGCGTCACCATGCTGCGGGCCACGTACATGGACCAGACGGCGTCGTTCGTCTTCACGGTCGGCGTGGCCGTGCTCAAGGACGAGGAGGCCCGGGTGTCGGCCGGCGAGGAGCTCACCCAGGACGACCGCGTGGGCGTGCTGCCCGTGGCCTTCCCCGGCACGGTGAGCGAGCGCTTCGGGCCCGAGCAGCGGCAGCGTACGAGCTGGGTCGGCGCGGGACCGTACCTCGTCTTCTCCACCGGCGGCTACGCCGACGGCCGCACCAGGGCCGCGATCCCGCCCGAGGAGATCCTGCACCCCGAGCTGTGGCCGGCCGGCAAGTCCATCGGCAACCAGATCGCCTACTTCCTCGCGGACCCGCCCAAGGTCCCGCCCTGCACGCAGGGGAACGTGTGCTGACCGCCGCCCGCGCCGTCGCCGCGGTGCTGCTCGCCCTCACCGGGCAGACCGGCGCCGCCGCGGTCCCCGTCAGGGACCAGCAGCAGTGGGTGCTGGACGCACTCAACGTCGAGCAGGCGTGGACCGTCACCAAGGGCGCGGGCGTCACCGTCGCCGTCGTGGACAGCGGCGTGGACGACGGCGTCAAGGAGCTGAAGGGCCGCGTCACCAAGGGCCCCGACATGACCTCGGGCACCGCCGTGCACGACGTGCCGCCCGGCCGGCACGGCACCGCCATGGCGGCCCTGATCGCCGGCTCCGGCACCGGCGACGGGCTCATCGGCATCGCGCCCGAGTCGCGCATCCTGTCGCTGCCGATGGCGACCGACGATGAGCCGGTGATCGGCATCCCGCCCGCGCCGGACGCCGAGACCGCCGCCGAGAGCCCGCTCGCGCGCGCCCTGCGGTACGCGGCCAACCACGGGGCGCAGGTCGTCAGCATGTCGATCGGCTCGTACGGCCCGGTCAAGTCCGAACGGGAGGCGGTGTCGTACGCGCTGGGCAAGGGCGTCGTGCTGGTCGCCGCCGCGGGCAACGACGGCCTGACCCAGTACGCCCAGGACAAGGGCACCTCCTACTGGAGCTTCCCGGCCGGCTACCCGGGCGTCATCGGCGTGGCCGCCACCGACAAGCAGGGCAGGCGGGCCTCGTTCAGCAGCGACAACCTGTCGGTGCTGGTGTCCGCGCCGGGCGTCGGCGTCCCGGTGGTCAAGCGCGGGAGCGGCTACGAGCTGTCGGAGGGCACGAGTTCGGCCGCCGCGCTGATCTCCGGCGTGGCCGCGCTCGTCAAGTCCCGCCATCCCGCCCTGCGTCCCGACCAGGTGGCGCAGGCCCTCGCGGCCGGCGCCCGCGGCCGGCCCGCCGCCGGCTACGACGACCAGATCGGCTTCGGCGTGGTGGACGCCGCCGCCGCGCTCAACGCCGCCGCCGCGCTGGCGGGCCGGCCGAGCGGCGTCGTCGATCCGAGCGGCAAGGAGCACTTCGGCAGCGGCGAGGCCCCCGTGCCCCAGCGGCCCGGGCCCGATCCGCTGCGGCTCTGGCTGTACGGAGGGGGCACGCTTGTGGCGCTCATCACGTTCTGCGGCGCGATCGTCGTCCTGAATCAGCGCAGAGAGTCGTGAAAGATCCGCTATGGTCCCCCGTCATGGGATACGAGCTGCGAGTGGTACGCGAGTCGCCACTCGCCTTCGCGGACTTGGCGAAGGCCATCGCGCCGGCCGGATTCGAGCTGCGCGGATCTGACGAGATCGTGATCGGCCATGACGGGCGTGCCCACCAGGTCGCCCGCTGGACCGGCAGCGTGGTCGGCGAGCCCGGCTCCGACTGGCAGGTGGCCCAGCTCCTGAGACTGTCGGCCGCGCTCGGCGCCCGGCTCGTGGGCGAGGACGGCGAGGTCTACCGGCTGCGCGACGGCGTCATGGAGGTCGAGAGCGGCGGCAGCGTGGCCGAGCTCGGCAAGTTCGAGGAGATCATCGACGCGGGACCGGCGGCGTGGACCCCCTGAACCCCTTCGCCGAGCGGGTGCTCGACCTGGTCGAGCGCATCCCTCCCGGCAAGGTGATGGCCTACGGGGACATCGCCGAATATCTCGGCGAGGGCGGTCCCCGCCAGGTCGGCAAGGTGATGTCCACCTGGGGAGGCGGCGTGCCCTGGTGGCGGGTCGTGCACGCCGACGGCAGCGGCGCCGCGCCCGACCACCTGCGCGAATGCCTGGCCCACTGGCGTGCGGAGGGCACGCCGCTGCGCGGCGAGCGGGTGGACATGCGCGGCGCCCGCTGGGACGGCCGCCAGGCGGACCCTTCAGCGGATTTTCAGTAAGGGTTCTGACCTGCGGATTCCTTGATCGGGCGATTCTGTGACATGTGACGCCCATTACCATGGGCAGAACACTGATGGCGGCCCGAAAGGCGGTGCCTCCCTATGGCCACCGGCGTCACAGCCCAGAGCCAGGGCGGCGAACCTCTCGCCGACCGCCTCAAGGCTGTCCAGGATCTCTGCGATCGTGGCGAGCCTCTCGAAGCGGTCATGCGAGCGGTCGGCCCCGGCGGACGCGACGCGGCGTTCGACACCGAGGTGCTCAGCGGTCCCCTCGGGGGCCGGATCGACCTCGCGGTCAAACGTGGTCCCGCGCGGCGGCGCGAGATGCTGGCACTCGTGCGCCCCTATCTCGCGGGCGTGGACGCGGGCGTCAAGCGCGACCTGCCGGTCGCCCGGCGGGTGATCGTCCACCTGATCGAGACCCGCCCCGACGACGAGCTGATCGACGGCGAGACGCTGGTCAAGGTCGTCGAGGCCGCGGCCGAGCCGTCCAGGCGCATCCGCAAGGGCCTGCGCTGGTACGCCGACCTGCCGTTGCAGGACGAGCTGGCGCCCGACCTCTACCGGCTGCGCCGCGCCGACATGGTGCCCGTCACGCACATCGACGACATCGCCTGGGTCGACGGCAAGCTGCGCGTCACCGGCTTCGCCTACCTGGCGGGGCTGTCGGTGCGCAGCCGGCGCTTCAACTGGGCGACCGTGGTGCTGCGCGGGCCGCGCTGGCTGCCGCCGATCCGCATGCGGACGCGGCGGACGTACGAGCCTGAGGCCACCCACGGGGCGCGCGAGCCCGGCTGCAACTACGACTGGTCCGGCTTCTCGGCCGAGCTGCGTCCCTGGCCGCTGCGCTGGCGCGGCGCGGTGCGCAACGTCGTGTCGGCGGTGCGCCGCCGCATGCGGCACCGGCCGTCGGTGCCCGACACCACGACGTGGCGGGCCGAGATCGTGTTCTGGAGCCGTGGCGCCCGCGCCACCGGCCTGCTGCGCGGCTCCTCGCTGGGCCGTCCCGAGCGGCCCGCGGGGCTCAAGCTCAAGCCCGGCTGGTGGGTGCGCCCGGTCTGGACCTCCGACCGCGCGCTCCAGGTCGTGCTCCAGCCCAACCGGGCCGAGCTGACCGGCGTCACCCTCGACGGCGACCGCCTGGAGCTGCGGATCTCCCTGCCCGGCCGCACCGTCACCAAGGGTCACGCCCGGCTGGGCGGCCACCGCATCGCGGCCGAGTTCACGCCCGTCGCCGGCGGCACCGAGGTCGTCGTCGGGCTGGCCGTGCCCGCCCTGCTCCAGGAGAAGGACGGGCGGCGGCTCTGGGTCGAGCCCAAGGGCGACCCGGCGGCCTCCGTCATGTTGGCCGACCTGCCCGAGGCCCGCGAGGTCGTGGGCGACCGCGAGATCACGGTGCTCGGCGACCGGCGCGACCGCGTCGTGCTCTCCGCCCACCGCATCAGGCCGGTCATCACCTCGGCCGTGTGGGAGGGCCAGACGCTCGTGCTGAGCGGCCGCTACCCCGACGCGGCGGGCCCCCGCACGCTCACGCTGCGGCACCGGTCGGGGCTGTCCTACCAGCTGCCGATGGAGCGGTCCGGCGAGGGCTTCTCCGTCCGGGTCTCGCCCTCGGCGATGGACCGCTTCGGCGAGCCCGTGCCGCTGGCCTCCGGCACCTGGAACCTGTCGCTGCGCCACCCGTCGGGCGAGATCGTCCCGCTGCGCATGGACCACGCCGCCCTGCCCGGGCTGGACGAGGAGCCGCGCACGCTCGACGGCCGCGTCTACCGCATGCTCTCCACCCGCTTCGACGTGCCGGTCGTCACGGTCGAGGAGGCCCGGCCCGCCGACGAGCGCGGCGTGGCGGGCACCCACGTGCTGCGCCGCGTCTTCTATCCGGCGCAGCGCACCGAGCCGATCAACGACGCCACCGTCTACGTCGTCAACGACGGCCGCCTCTATGCCGACAGCGTCCGCGCGATCTACGAGGAGCGGCTGCGTCGCGGCGACGACCGCGAGCACATCTGGATCGTCAAGGACGGCGCCTTCGTGCCGCCGGGCCCGGCCACGGTCGTGCGGGCCGGCAGCCGCGAGCACCACGCCGCCCTCGCGCGCTCCCGGCACGTCATCACCAACGCGTTCCTGCCCACCTGGTTCCGGGCGCGCGAGGACCAGGTGGTGGTGCAGACCTGGAACGGCACCCCGGCCAAGCACGTCGGCAACGACCTGCCGCACATGCAGCGCGACCCGAGGCCGCCGATCTGGCACCGCCAGGCCGCCGAGGTGCGCGGCTGGGACCTGCTGCTGTCGCAGTCGCCGTGGGCCACGCCGGTGCTGCGCAAGGCGTTCGGCTACAAGGGCGAGGTGCTGGAGAGCGGGCTGCCGCGCAACGACGTGCTCAACTCGCCCGACCGCGAGGCGCTCGCCGCGGCGGTGCGCGAACGGCTGGGGCTGGCGGAGGGCAAGCGGGTCGTCCTCTACGCGCCGACCTACCGCGACTACGACCGCAAGAACGCGATGGTCAAGCTCGACCTCGCCAAGGCCCGCGAGGCGCTGGGGGCCGACCACGAGATCCTGGTCCGGGCGCACCCGATGCAGGCCGTCCCCGCGGTCCCCGAGATCGCGCGTGACGTCACCACATATCCGGACATCGCCGAGCTGCTGCTGATCGCGGACGTCCTGGTCACCGACTACTCCTCGGTGATGTTCGACTTCGCCGCCACCGGCCGCCCGATCGTCCTCTACGCCTACGACCAGGCGAAATACGCCGCCAAGCGCGGCCTCTACCTCGACCTCGCCCAACAGGCCCCCGGCCCGGTGCTGTCCACCTCGGCGCAGGTCGTCGAGGCGCTGCGCTCGATCGACGAGGTCGCCGCCGCCCACGCCGACCGCTACGACGCCTTCCGCGCCACCTTCGCCCCCCGGGACGACGGCAAGGCGACGGCCCGCGTCGTGGACCACCTCTTCTCCTAGCGGGGCGTCCGCCGAGGTCCCGGGTCCCTTCGACGGACCCGGGACCTCGGCGTGTCGTCGCGATTTCCGGGATTTCCCCCGCTAACGTAGGCGGTCCGCGCGAGAAGACCGGGCAACTCGGCACGATCTACCCCTGTGGTCTGGTGGAATCTAGTGCTGTGAGTGGTCAGACCTGGCGCCTGGTACGACGTGGCAACACCGCCCCTGATGTGCCCCCTGTGCTGGACGAGCACCAGCGTGCCGTGGTCGGGCATCCCGGCGGCCCGCTCCTCGTCCTCGCGGGCCCCGGCACCGGCAAGACCACCACCATCGTCGAGAGCGTCGTCGACCGGATCGAGCGGCGCGGCCTCGACCCGGAGCGGGTGCTCGTCCTCACCTTCAGCCGCAAGGCCGCCGAGGAGCTGCGCCGGCGCGTCACCGCCCGCCTGCGCCGCACCACCCGCACCCCGCTCGCCATGACCTTCCACTCCTACGCCTACGCCCTCCTGCGCCGCGAGGCGGTCCTGGCCGGCAAGGCCCCGCCCCGCCTGCTGACCGGCCCCGAGCAACTGCTGGAGATCCGCCGCCTGCTCCACGGCGAGCTGGAGAACGGCGCGCCCGACTGGCCGGCGTCGCTGCGTGAGCCGCTGCGCACCCGTGGTTTCGCCGAGGAGCTGCGCGACTTCCTGTCCAGGGCCGGCGAACGCGGACTGGACGGCCCCCGCCTGGTCGAGCTGGGCCGCCGCCACGGCCGCCGCGACTGGGTGGCGGCCGGCCGCTTCGCCGAGCGCTACCAGGACCGCTTCGACCTCGACCCGGAGGAGACGTTCGACTACGCGGAGCTGGTCGGCGCCGCCTCGGCGCTGCTGGCCAGGCCGGAGGTGCGGGCGCGCGAGCGGGCCGCGCACGAGGCGATCTTCGTGGACGAGTACCAGGACTCCGACCCCGGGCAGGAGCTGCTGCTCACCCACCTCGCCGGCGACGGCCGCGACCTGGTCGCGGTGGGCGACCCCGACCAGTCGATCTACGGCTTCCGCGGCGCCGACGTCCACGGCATCATGGGTTTCCCGCAGCGCTTCCGCACCCTCGACGGCCGCGACGCGCCCGTGCTCGCGTTGCGCGTGTGCCGCAGGAGCGGCGCGGGCCTGCTGCGGGCGAGCCGCCGCCTGGCCGCCAAGCTGCCCGTCGCCCCCGGCTTCGACCACCGGCACGACCACCGCGACCTGGTGCCGCTGCCCGGCCTGCCCGAGGGCGAGGTGCGCGTGCTGCTGGCCGACAGCACCAGCCAGGAGGCCGCGATCGTGGCCGACACGCTGCGCCGCGCCCACCTCGTCGAGGGTGTGCCGTGGCATCGGATGGCGATCCTCGTGCGTTCGGCCAAGCGCCAGGTGCCGCTGCTGCGCCGCGCGCTGACCAACGCCGGTGTGCCCACGATGATCGCCGGCGACGAGGTGCCGATCGCGCAGGAGCCGGGCGTGCGCCCGCTGCTCACCGTGCTCAAGGTCGCCCTCGATCCGGCCCTGCTGGACGAGAACGTGGCCGAGGAGCTGCTGACCGGCCCGCTCGGCGGCACCGACATGATCGGCGTGCGCCGCCTGCGCCGCGCGCTCAAGATCGCCGAGAACGAGGCGTCCGAGCAGGGCGAGGCCCGCTCGTCCGGCGAGCTGCTGGTCGCGGCCGTGCGGGACGCCCGTGAGCTGACCAGGATCGAGCCGCACGTGGCGCTGCCCGCCGAGCGGGTGGCCCGCCTCCTCGGCGTGGCGAGGGAGTCGGTCCACTCCGGCGGCACCGCCGAGGACCTGCTGTGGGCCGTCTGGGACGCGGCCGGCCTCGCCCGCCGCTGGAGCGACCTCAGCATGTCGGGCGGCCCCCGCGGCGCGCAGGCCGACCGCGACCTCGACGCCGTGGTGGCCCTGTTCGACCAGGCGGCCAAGTTCGTGGACCGCATGCCGAAGGCCGGTCCCGAGGTCTTCGTCGACGACCTGGCCGCCCAGGAGATCCCCGGCGACACCCTGGCCGACCGCGCCCCCGACGGCGACGCCGTGCGCGTCCTGACCGCCCACCGCGCCAAGGGCCTGGAGTGGGACGTCGTCGTGGTGGCGGGCGTGCAGGAGGGCGTCTGGCCGGACCTGAGGCTGCGCGGCTCGCTGCTGGGCGTGGAGGACCTCGTCGAGACCGTCGAGGGCGCCGAGCCCAACGCCGCGTCCCTGATGTCCAAGCTGCTGGCCGAGGAGCGCCGGCTGTTCTACGTCGCCGCCACCCGGGCCAGGCGCAGACTGGTCGTCACCGCCGTCGGCGGCGAGGACACCGACGAGCGCCCCTCGCGGTTCCTGTCCGAGCTGGCCCCCGGCGACGTGGAGACCGCCACCGTGGACGACCGCGCCCGCTGGCTGAACATGTCCGCGCTGGTGGCCGACCTGCGCAGCGCCGTGACGGACCCGACGAAGCCGGCGAAGGTCCGCAGGAACGCCGCCCGGCAGCTCGCCCGGCTGGCCGCGGCCGGCGTCCAGGGCGCCCATCCCAACGACTGGTACGCCCTCACCCCCATGACCGACGACCGCCCTCTGAGCTGGCCCGAGGGCGTCGTCAGCATCTCACCGTCGGCGGTCGAGAGCTTCACCAAGTGCGGCCTGCGCTGGCTGCTGGAGACCGCCGTCGGCGCGGCCGGCACCAGCACCGCCCAGGGCCTCGGCAACGTCATCCACGCCCTTGCCGTGCTGGCCGCCACCGACCTGCCGAGCGAGGACCTGCTCGGCGAACGCCTCGACCAGGTCTGGCACGAGCTGGACTTCGGCGGCGCCTGGTACAACCGCAAGCAGCGCCAGGTCGCCGAGCAGATGATCGGCAAGTTCCTGCGCTGGCACAAGGACAACCCGCGTGAGCTGGTCGCGCTGGAGGAGTCGTTCACCGCCATGATCTCCGAGGGCGTGCAGATCAAGGGCCGGGTCGACCGCGTCGAGCGCGACTCCGACAACCGGGCGGTGATCATCGACCTCAAGACCGGCGGCTCCAAGCCGAAGGCCGGCGAGCTGGACCGGCATCCGCAGCTCGGCGTCTACCAGCTCGCCGCGCTGCTCGGCGCCTTCGCCAGGCACGGCATGACCGAGCCGGGCGGAGCCGCCCTCGTGCAGCTCGGCAAGGCGGGCGGCAAGAACGACGCCCTGGAACAGCGCCAGGGCGCGCTGGCCGACGACGCCAACCCCGGCTGGGCCGCCGACCTGGTCGACACCGTGGCCACCGGCATGTCGGGGCCGTTCTTCCAGGCCAAGGTCAACGACGGCTGCCGCACCTGCGCGGCCCGGTCGAGCTGCCCGGTCAACGACAACGGGGGACAGGTGTGCTGACCCCCGCCGAACTCGCCGGCAAGCTCGGCGTCCTTCCCCCCACGACCGAGCAGGCGGCGGTCATCGAGGCGCCCCTGGAGCCGATGGTCGTCATGGCCGGCGCCGGCTCCGGCAAGAGCGAGACCATGGCGGGACGGGTGGTCTGGCTGGTCGCCAACGGCCTGGTCAAGCCCGCGAACGTGCTGGGCCTGACGTTCACCCGCAAGGCCGCCGCCGAGCTCGCCACCCGCGTGCGCGAGCGCCTGACCGGCCTGGCCGAGGCGGGCCTGGTCGAGCCCGGCGCGCTCGACGACGAGCCGACGGTCTCCACCTACCACGCCTACGCCGCCCGCCTCGTCACCGACCACGCGCTGCGCGAGGGCCTGGAGCCGACCATGCGCCTGGTCACCCCGGCGGTGTCGTGGCAGCTCGCCTCGCGCGTGGTCGCCTCCTACGACGGGCCGATGGACCGCGTCGAGCTGGGCCCGCCCTCGGTCACGGCGGCCCTGCTGGAGCTGGCGGGCGAGCTGTCGGAGCACCTGCGCGGCCCCGACGACGTGCGCCGGGTGGGGGAGTGGCTGCGCGAGCGGCTGGCCCGCGTCCCCGGCCGCACCACGCTCGCGCAGCGCCGGCCGCTCGCCGTCCAGGCGGCCAGGGAGCAGCTGCTGCCGCTGGTGGAGGCGTACGAGCGGCTCAAGCGCCGCCGGGAGGTCATCGACTACGGCGACCAGATGGCCCTCGCCGCCCGGATCGCGGCCCGCCACAAGGAGGTCGGCGAGATCGAGCGCGAGCGCTACGCGGTCGTGCTGCTCGACGAGTACCAGGACACCAGCCACGCCCAGCTCGTCCTGCTGCGCTCGCTGTTCGGCGACGGGCATCCGGTGACGGCCGTCGGCGACCCCTGCCAGTCCATCTACGGCTGGCGCGGCGCGTCCGCGGGCAACCTGCGCCGCTTCTCCCGCGACTTCCGCACCGGTACGGGAGACCCGGCCCCCGTGCGCCAGCTCAGCGTCAGCTTCCGCAACGGCGACCGGGTGCTCGACGTGGCCGCCCGCGTCCAGCTCCCGCTGCGCATGGAGGCGCGCGAGGTGCCGGTCCTGGTGCCCGGCCCCAACCGGGTCGAACGCGGCCGGGTGACCTGCGCCTTCCACGAGACCGCCGAGGACGAGGCCCGATGGGTCGCCGACGGCATCGCGAAGATCCTCGGCCAGGAGGTCGCCCCCGACGGCCTGCCCTGGGGCGACAAGGAGCGCAAGAAGACCCTCGCGCTCCAGCCCCAGGACGTCGCCATCCTGGCCCGCCGCCGCTCCCAGTTCCCCGCGCTGCGCCGGGCGCTGGAGGAGCGCGACATCCCGGTCGAGGTGGTCGGACTCGGCGGCCTGCTGACCGTGCCCGAGGTCAACGACATCGTGGCCACCCTCCGCGTGCTCTACGACGCCACCGCGGGCGACGCCCTCGCCCGGCTGCTGGCCGGGCCGCGCTGGCGGATCGGCCCCGCCGACCTGCGGGCGCTCGGCGAGTGCGCCCGCGAGCTGGCCCGCGAGCTGAGCGAGAGCGAACGCGCCACCGACCCGCTCGACCAGGTGGTGGCCGACCTCGCCGAGGAGCGCGGCAGCCTGGTGGACGCCCTCGACGAGCTGCCCGACCGCGAGGAGTGGCTGGCGGCGTTCTCCCCGCTGGCCCGTACCCGGCTGGTCGCGCTCGCGCAGGAGCTGCGCCAGCTCCGCGCGCACGCCGCGCAGCCGCTGCCCGACCTGATCACCGAGGTGGAGCGCAGGCTCGGCCTCGACATCGAGGTGGCGGCCCGCAGCGGCACGGCGGGCGCGTTCGCGGCGCGGGCCGACCTCGACGCCTTCATCGACGCGGCCTCCCGCTTCGCCGGCGACGCCGAGGACCCGACGCTCGGGGCGTTCCTCGCCTATCTGCAGGCGGCCGAGAGCGAGGAGTTCGGGCTGGAGGCCGGGCGGGTCGGCGAGAGCAACAGCGTCAAGCTCATGACCGTGCACGCCTCCAAGGGCCTGGAGTGGCCGGTCGTGGTGGTGCCGGGGCTGTCGCAGCTCGTCAGCTCCAAGGGGCACGTCGCGACCGGCAGCGTCTTCCCCGCCTCGCCGGTCATGAACAGCCGGTGGACGGAGAACCCGCGCAAGCTGCCGTACCCGCTGCGCGGCGACGCCGCCGACCTGCCGCGTCTCGGCGGCCTCGGCAAGGACGACCTCGCGGTCTTCGACGAGCTGTGCCGCGAGCGGGACCTGACGGAGGAACGCAGGCTCGCCTACGTCGCCGTCACCCGCGCCCACTACCACCTCATCGCCTCCGGCTACCGCTGGGGCAGCGCCACCAAGCCGCTGGAGCCCTCGGAGTTCCTGCTGGAGATCCGCGACACCGCCGACCGGGTCGCGGTCTGGGCCGGCGACGTCGCCGAGGGCGTGGCCAACCCGCTGCTCGCCGAGCCCGCCGAGGCCGTCTGGCCGGTCACGCCCGAGGGCCTGCGCTACGAGTCCGTGCTCGACGGCGCCCGGCTCGTCGAGGACGTCCTGTCAGGGGCGCTCGGCGAGGACGACGACGAGGACGACGAGCCCGTACGCGCCTACGAGCAGGAGCGCATGCGGGCCTGGGAACGCGACACCGACCTGCTGCTGCGCGAGCGCGAGCGGCACCTGCGCCGCCCGCCCACGATCGTCGAGCTGCCCGCCAAGCTGACCGTCTCGTCGCTGGTCACGCTGGCCGCCGACCCGCGCGAGCTGGCCCGCAGGATCCGCCGCCCGGTGCCGGTCAAGCCGGCGCCGCTGGCCCGGCGCGGCACCTCCTTCCACCGGTGGCTGGAGACGCGCTGGGACCAGCAGCGGCTCATCGACGACTTCGAGCTCTACGACGAGCTGGAGCCGGAGGAGGCCGACGTGCGCCTGGCCGAGCTGCAGGAGCGCTTCGAGCGCAGCGAGTGGGCCGACCGGCGGCCGGTGGACCTGGAGATCCCGTTCGAGACCATGATCGGCGACCGGGTGGTGCGGGGGCGCATGGACGCGGTCTTCGCCACGCCGGACGGCGGCTACGAGGTCGTCGACTGGAAGACCGGGCAGCCGCCGCGGGGGAAGGCGGCGAAGGCGGCGTCGGTGCAGCTCGCGGCGTACCGGATGGCCTGGTCGCACCTGGCGGGGGTGCCGCTGGAGCGGGTGGGCGCGGCCTTCCACTACGTGCGCGCCGGCCGCACCGTCCGGCCGGTGGACCTGCTGGACGAGGCCGGGCTGGTCGCGCTCGTGGAGAGCGTCAGGAGCGAAGATGATGAAACGCCGGCTTCGGGTGCATGAGGAAGTCGTGGTGTGAGATATTCCAGGCGTAGGCGCCGGCCATCGCGAACACCACCGTGTCGCGGCAGCCGCAGCTCGGCGTCGGGGTTGGCCTTGACGGCGTAGTACAGCTCGACGCCCGCGAGCGCCCGCCGCACCGCCGCCGCGTGCGCGTCCAGGCCCGGCAGGTCGTAGACGTAGGCCGGGGCCGTGAGCGCGGCGGCCTGCCCGGCGATCAGCTCGCGGGCCGCCTCCCACAGAGCGCGCAGCAGCGCGACGTCGCGCCCGGCGACGGCCGCCGCGATCTCGGTCAGATGGTTGACCAGCAGGCAGTAGACGACGCGGGCCCAGCCGTGCCCGGCGTCGTACGTCAGCGCCGCCGCCATCTCGGGCCGCAGCCCGGACAGGTCGTGCCGGCCCGCGACGAGCTTGGCGCCCTCCAGATCGCGGAAGACGGCCTGGGCGGGCATCCCGTCGCCGTCCAGGCCGACCAGGACGTTCTGCAGATGGGGTTCCAGGACGACGCCGTGCGCGAAGAACAGCTCCAGCACCGGCAGCGCGACCTTCGCCACGTACGATCGCCACCAGACGACCGGCTCAGCAGGGGTCTCGGCGGGCCGCATGCCCAGGGCGAGTGCGGCGGCCAGCACCGGCGTCACCCCGGGATCGCACACCTCCCACGGGCTCCGCCTGACGATCACCCCCAGCCCTTCCGGGTGCCGGGCCGCCGTGCGGTAGCCGGGCTCGGGCAGCCACCGGGTGGCCGGATGCGCCGCCGCGACCCGCTCGAAGACCGGGCCCAGGCGCGCGCTCAGCTCCACCGCGCCGGCCAGCTCGTACCAGACGTTCCTGCGCACGCAGTTGGTGATCCGCACGTCGAGGGAGAACTTCAGGCAGACCCTCGCGTCCGGGACGTAGACCGTCCGCACCGACGACGTCGGCGCCGCCTCGGGGCCGGGGCCCAGGTCGATCAGCTCGGCCGCCGTCAGCGGGCGCCAGGACCCGGCGTCCAGGCGTTCGGCGGGGCCGTCGCGCAGCAGCGCGGCGGCGCGGGCCGGCGGGCGCGGTGAGCGCGGCCACCGGCACGATCGTGCCCTCGGGCAGCCGCCGCACCATCCAGGCCAGGTGCTCGTCCTCGGTGGCGGCGTAGGGCTGCTCGTCGGCCAGCAGCACGTCCGGGCCGGCCAGCCGCCGCAGCAGCGTCTCGGCCCGCGCGCCGTCGGCCAGCGTGCCCGGCCTGATCGAGCGCCGGTTGCGCAGGCCGAGCGTGCTGATCGGCAGCGGCAGCTTGAGATGCGTACGCGGATCGACCTCCACCGTGCGCATCGACAGCGTCGGCCGCACCGCGAGCGCCCGCTCCTCCAGCACCCGCACACCGTCGATCTTGCGTACGTGCTCGACGGCCAGCGGATGCACCGGGAACAGCACCCCCTCAGGACGGACGCCAGGCGGCACGAGCCCGGCGGCCAGGTACGCCTCCCGCCCGCTCATCCGCACCTCGCAGCCCAGGGCACGCGCCGCGGCAGGAAGCCGCGGGTCACCGAGTCGGTCGGCTTGAGCGCGGTGAGGTAGAGCCGCAACGTCGAGGCACCCCCGAGGATCAGGTAAGGCTAACCTAACTCGATGATCTTAGCCGGAGCGCGAACGACCGGGGGCCCGAATCCGCGATCGGCGGCCGACCGCGAGGTCATAGGATGACATCGAAATTCTGGAGGGGGCGGGCCTGTGGAGACCACGGCGGAAGAACAACTGATCGGACCCCTGCTTCTCGCGCGCGGCACCATCGACCGCTCCGCGGCGTTGCGTGCCGACGAGCGGTGGCTGGAGCGGGCCTGGTCCGACCCGGCGACCAGGGTGCTGGTCATCGACGACGGCCACACGCTGGTGCGCAGGGAGGGCGACCAGGTGCGGGCGGTGCTGTTCAGCCCCGCCGAGGCGCCGCAGGGGCCGCGCTACCTCCTCGGCGTCGAGAGCGAGGTCACCTACTTCGCGGTCGCCGCGCCGCTGCCCGGCGTGCCGAAGCGCGAGGTCAACGGGCGGGTCACGTTCGCGATGAAGCTGGCCGACGCCCCCGCGGGCGATCCGGCGGCGGCCGGGCTGCGCCAGGTCGGCGGCCTGCTCGGCGCCCGCGACGCGGGCCTGCTGGTCTACGCCGTCGCGCTGGAGGCGTGGCACACCACCCACGAGTTCTGCCCGCGCTGCGGCAGCCGCACCGAGATCCAGGCGGGCGGCCACGTCCGCGTCTGCCCCCAGGACGGCAGCCAGCACTTCCCGCGCGTCGACCCGGCCGTCATCATGCTGATCCGCGACGAGAACGACCGCTGCCTGCTGGCCCGCGGCCCCCAGTGGCCGGAGGGCCGCATGTCGGTCCTGGCCGGGTTCGTCGAGCCCGGCGAGTCGCTGGAGCACGCCGTGGTGCGCGAGGTCGCCGAGGAGGTCGGCGTCAGCGTGGTCAGGCCGCGCTACCTCGGCAGCCAGCCCTGGCCGTTCCCGCGCAGCCTCATGCTGGGCTTCTTCGCCGAGGCCGTCACCACCGAGCTGCGGCCCGACCGCGAGGAGATCGCCGAGGCGCGCTGGTTCTCCCGCGAGGAGCTGACCGCGGCCCTCGACTCCGGCGAGCTGCGCCTGCCGCCCGCCGTGTCGATCGCCCGCCGCCTCATCGAGACGTGGTACGGCGGGCAGCTCGACTACGAGTGATCCACCCCGGTCAGGCGGCGCCGAGGATCGCCTTGACCTCCCGGGCCGACGGATTGGTCCGCACCACCCGGCCGCCAGGCGTGTCGATCACCACGGTCGGCACCGTCTGGTTGCCGTTGTTGACGCTCATCACGAACTCCGCCGCCGACGGGTCGCGCTCGATGTCGACCTCGTCGAAGCTGATGCCCTCACGGGCAAGCTGAGCCTTGAGCCGCTTGCAGGGGCCGCACCAGCTCGTGCTGTAGACGGTGAGCGCCATGTCGGATGATCCCTCCCAGGTCAGAAGTCAGGCGTCGGGTGCAACAACCCGGCCTGCCCGCTTAATCCCTTGACGGGAGCGTGCTCAGCCGATGCGCTCGGCGATCCAGGTCTGCACCCGCTCGGCCACGCCCGGCTCCCGGTAGAGCGGCGCGCTGTGGTTGATGCCCGGCTGCGTCAGCACGGTCACCGGCACCCCCACCTTGGCCAGCATCTCCCGCAGCAGGATGCCCTGCGACGGCGGCACGAACTCGTCCTGCGAGTGGATCGTCAGCATCGGGGCGTCGTGCCTGCTCGCGTGCCAGGCGACCTCCATGCTGGCCCACACGCGCGCGCACTTGCCCTTGGGCACGCAGCCGCCGGCCAGCTTGATCGCGGCCTTGCGCAGCCTGCGCTTGTTGAGGTCGGTGGTCTTCCTGGCGTCGCCGTCGGCGTACGCCTGCAGCGGGGAGGTGATCGGCGACAGGCCGACCACGCCCTTCAGCCCGCCCACGCCGTCACCGTAGGTGCCGACCGCCGCCGCGAGGTGCCCGCCCGCCGAGAAGCCGACCACCACGTAGTTGCCCGGGTCGAACGACCACCGCTCGGCGAACTTGCGGGCGGTCGCGATCGCCGTGAGCGCGTCGGTGCGCTGCGCCGGCCAGGCCGCGTCGCCGGACAGCCGGTAGTTGAGGTTGAAGACCGTGTAGCCGAGCTCGGCGTAGCTGCGGGTGATCTCCTTCATGTACCGCTTGTCGCCGCTGGACCACCAGCCGCCGTGGATGAGGAACACGCCGGGCCGCTGCTGGCCGTCGGGGGTCCACCACACGTCCATCTGCTGGCGCTTGTGCGAGCCGTACGCGATGGTCTCCGTGCTCAGCCCGTAGACGTCGTCCGTGGTCGCCGAGGCGGCGACGCTCGGCGAGGGGGTGGGCTGCGCCGCGGTCGCGCCCGCGCTGACCGCATCGGCGCTGACGGGCGTGAGCACGACGGCAGCGAGCGCCAGAGCACCCACGTGAACCGCTATCCGCACGGCCTTCCTTTCCCCCAGGGTCAATGGTCGGCCCCATTGTGGGGGTAGAGACCAGTTCTTCGCATCTCGCGGACCGAGAACATACGACGGCCCGCATGTTGCCAGAATAAAGCCCCTGGCCGCCAGTGCTGGGAAGATGAAGGGGTGACACACGTGGATGACGTCCTGATCGGCCTCGACCCCGAGCAGCGCGCCGTCGCCGAGGCGGTGCGCGGCCCCGTCTGCGTGCTGGCCGGGGCAGGGACGGGCAAGACCAGGGCGATCACCCACCGGATCGCGCACGCGGTGCGGAGCGGGGTCACCGACGCCCAGAGCGTGCTCGCTGTGACTTTCACCACGCGCGCCGCCGGGGAGCTGCGCCAGCGGCTGCGCGCGCTCGGCGCGCCCGGCGTCCAGGCCCGCACGTTCCACGCCGCGGCGCTGCGCCAGCTCACCTACTTCTGGCCGCGCGTGATCGGCGGCGAGGCGCCCTCGGTCATCGAGTCGAAGCTGCCGGTGCTCGCCGAGGCGTGCCGGCTGATCCGCAGGACCCCCGACCGGTCCGAGCTGCGCGACATCGCCGCCGAGATCGAGTGGGCCAAGGTCACCCAGATCGGCCCCGAGGACTACGCCGCCGCCGCGGCCAAGCACCACCGCACGCCGCCCGTGGCCGCCGACGAGGTCTCCCGCCTGTACGAGGCGTACGAGCGGCTCCGGCGCGAACGCCACCTGGTCGACTTCGAGACCATCCTGGAGCTGACCGCGGCGGTGATGACCGAGCACCAGGAGGTCGCGGCGCAGATCCGCCAGCAATACCGCTACTTCGTCGTCGACGAGTACCAGGACGTCAACCCGCTGCAGAAGCTCCTGCTCGACACCTGGCTCGGCGGGCGCGACGACATCTGCGTGGTCGGCGACCCCAACCAGACCATCTACTCCTTCACCGGTGCCAGCCCGCGCTACCTCACCGGCTTCGCGGTCGAGCATCCGCAGGCCGCCGTCATCAAGCTCGTCCGCGACTACCGCTCCACCCCCCAGGTCGTCGACCTGGCCAACCGGGTCATCGCCCGCGGCCGGTCTCCCCACCGGCTGGAGCTGGTCGCCCAGCGGCCCGACGGCCCGCGGCCCGCCTTCGCCGACTACGACGACGAGCCGGCCGAGGCCGCCGGGGTGGCGAGGGCCATCAGGAAGCTGCTCGACAAGGGCGTGCCGGCCCGCGAGATCGCGGTGCTGTTCCGGGTCAACTCCCAGTCGGAGGCGTACGAGGAGGCGCTCGCCAAGGCCGACATCCCCTACCTGCTGCGGGGCGCGGAGCGCTTCTTCGAGCGCCCCGAGGTCCGCCAGGCGGTCGTGCTGCTGCGCGGCGCGGCCCGGTCGGCGGCCGGCGAGCCGCTGGCCGCCGAGGTGCACCACATCCTCGCGGGCGTCGGCCTCACCCCCGCGCCGCCCGGCGGCGGCAAGGCCAGGGAGCGGTGGGAGTCGCTGAAGGCGCTGGCCGACCTGGCCGAGGACCTCGCGGCCGAGGGCGCCGACCTGCCGGCGTTCGTCGCCGAGCTGGAGCGCCGCGCGGCCGAGCAGCACGCGCCGCCCGTCGAGGGCGTCACGCTGGCCTCCCTGCACGCCGCCAAGGGCCTGGAGTGGGACGCCGTGTTCCTCGTCGGGCTCACCGACGGCATGCTGCCCATCGTCTACGCCGAGACCCCCGAGCAGATCGAGGAGGAGCGCCGCCTCCTCTACGTCGGCGTCACCCGCGCCCGCGAGCACCTGACGCTCTCCTGGGCGCTGGCCCGCGCGCCCGGCGGGCGCAAGAGCCGCCGGCCGTCCCGTTTCCTCGACGGCCTCACCGGCCGCGCCGCCCCGCCGCGCCCGATCCCGGGCGCGACCCGCGAGCGGCGCACCGTGGCCGCGCCGGTGAGCTGCCGGGTCTGCGCCAAGACGCTCACCGCCGCGGCCGAGCAGAAGCTGGGCCGCTGCGCCACCTGCCCCGCCGACTACGACGAGGAGCTGCTGGAGCGGCTCAAGGCGTGGCGCACCGCCACGGCCAAGGACAACAAGATCCCGCCGTACGTCGTCTTCACCGACGTCACCCTCCAGGCCATCGCCGAGCGCGCGCCGGCGACCGAGCAGGAGCTGTTGTCGATCCCCGGCGTCGGCCGTGTCAAGATCGACCGATATGGTGAGGCCGTCCTCGCGCTGTGCCGCGGCACCGGCTGAGCAGCGGCGCCGGGTGAGGGGCACCGCGTAACAGCGGTGAAACGCCGACCGGTCATCATCGGACCGCCGGGCCGGATACGGGCCGGCTCCGGCCGCACGTCAAACTTGTGTCAGGACCGGATACCTTTTCGAGAAGAAGACCTGCCCCGCCGCCCCTGAGCACCGACCGGCGCGCCGGGGCGCGCGAGGGGGACCGACACGTGAACGAGGCGCTCAAGGAGCTGCTCGACCTGCTCGACCTGGAGCAGATCGAGCTCGACATCTTCCGGGGGAGGAGCCCCGAGGAGCGCATCCAACGCGTCTTCGGCGGCCAGGTGGCGGCCCAGGCCCTCGTCGCGGCGGGGCGCACGGTCACCGCGGACCGCTTCGTCCACTCGCTGCACGCCTACTTCATCAGGCCCGGCGACCCGTCGATCCCGATCGTCTACAACGTGGAGCGGGTGCGCGACGGGCGCTCGTTCAGCACCCGGCGGGTCCAGGCGATCCAGCACGGCAAGGCGATCTTCACGATGTCGGTGTCGTTCCACATCGCGGAGGAGGGGGTCGAGCACCAGGCGTCGGTGATGCCGGTCGTGCCGGCGCCCGAGACGCTGCCCACGTTCCAGGACCGCATGTTCGACCTGGTGGGCGACCATCCCGAGTTCCGCGACTGGATATCGCGGCCCCGGCCCGTCGACGCCCGCTACGCCTCGCCGCTGACGTGGGAGGCGCACAACGACCCGTCGCTGCGCAGCGCCGAGACCAACGTCTGGTTCCGCTACGACGCCGAGCTGCCCGACGACCCGCTGCTGCACGTCGTGCTGGCCGCCTACGCCTCCGACTTCACGCTCGTGGACACCATCCTGCTGGCGCACGGCATGGCGTGGGGCGTGTCCAACGTCATGGGCGCCTCGCTGGACCACGCCATGTGGTTCCACGGCCCCTTCAGGGCCGACGACTGGTTGCTCTATGCTCAGGAGTCGCCGTGGTCGGCGGGGGCGCGGGGGTTGGCGCGCGGTGAGATGTTCACCGCGTCGGGTGACCTCGTCGTCTCGGTCGTACAGGAGGCCATGATCCGGCCGCTGCGATAGCGAAATCGCAGGTAGAAAATATGTTGCCGGGTCCCGGCCTTCCGGTTTAGGGTCATGGGCAAGCGAGTCGGACACGACTGTTTCCGACGATCAGCAAAGTGGAGGTGAGCCCCGTGATGAGCATTCAGACTGCAGCCACGCCGTGGCTCGCTTCCGCGTGCCGTGATTCGGTGCTGCTCGCCAATGGGCCGGCCAAGCCACGGCAGGAGAAGTCTGTCCGTAGCCAGTCCGCCGTCTTCGGCGCGCGCGCCCACGCCGGCGCCGCGGCTCCGCAGGTGGCTCCTGTCTACGCAGGACGTATCGAACTGCCGGCCAACCAGCTCACCAACGGTGGACTGTGCGGTCCGCAGCCCTGGAGGGATACACCGGTCATAACCTGACCGGCGACAGTAGCCCCCAGGCCGCGGATCCACAGACGGATCCGCGGCCCTTTTGTTGTCCGCGATCCGACCACCTATGAGGTGTCCAACCAAGAACAAAAGGATCGATCGAAGGAGAAAGAAGATGGGGGCGAAGACGATCATGGACCTGATCGACGAAGCCAAGATCCCCTGTCGTACCGACCCTGACCTGTGGTTCGCCGAGTCGCCGGATGACGTGGAGTTCGCGAAGGCGCTCTGCGGCGGCTGCCCGATCCAGAAGGCCTGCCTCGACCGCGCGCTCGAGCGTGAGGAGCCGTGGGGCGTCTGGGGCGGCGAGCTGATCCTCAGGGGGACCGTCGTTCCCCGCAAGCGTCCGCGCGGGCGTCCCCGCAAGCACCCGGTCGCTGCCTGATCCACCCGCACGTACGCACCACATCGAAAGGAAACCGAACCAGATGAACACTCACCCGACGAGGAGCACCGCAATGTCCCATCTCATCCATGACCTCGTGAACGACCGAATACAAACCCTCCACCGCGAAGCGGAGGAGGAGCGTCTCGCGCTGCGCCTGCAGCGCGTGCGCCGGGCGCAGCGCAAGGCCCAGAAGGCCAACGACCGCCTCCGCCGCGCCCTGCTCCTGCAGTGGTGATCGAGGAGATCCTGCCGCCGGCGCAGGATCTCCTCTCCTGAAGACGGATGGTCAGCCTCATGAACGCGAGAGCCGGGCGCCGACGGGCGCCCGGCTCTCGCGCTGTCCGGGGGAACTCGCCCGCGCCCCGCGGACAGTACCGCTTGTGGATGTGAACCTGCGTGCCCGCGTACGCGACGGCGACCAACGGGCCTTCGAGCAGCTTTTCGACCAGTACGCCAGAAGCGTCTACAACCACGCCTGGCGGCTGACCGGCGACTGGTCGGCGGCCGAGGACGTGGTGTCGCTGACGTTCCTGGAGGCGTGGCGGCTGCGGGAACGGCTCGCCCCGGACGGCGGCTCGCTCCGCCCCTGGCTGCTCGGGGTCGCCACGAACGTGGCCCGCAACCTGCGACGGGCCCGGCGGCGGCACGAGGACGTCATGGCCAGGATGCCCCGCGACGACGCCGTACCCGACTTCGCCGACGACCTCGTCGGGCAGCTCGCCGACCAGGAACGCTTAGCCGAGGTGCGCACGGCCCTCGGCCGGCTGCGCAAAGCCGAACAGGACGTGCTGCTGCTGTGCGCCGGGGCCGGGCTCGACTACGCCGAGGCCGCCGAGGCGCTCGGCATCCCGATCGGCACCGTCAGGTCCCGGTTGTCACGGGCCAGGAAAAAGCTGGAACTGGCCGTGGCCCGGCGACAGAGAGATGGTGACCGCGGCACCGCGGTCCGGTCCATGAAGGAGTCCACCTCATGAACATCTTCCCGCCGGAACGGGATCTCCCTGAGGGCCGCCACCAACTGCTCAAGGAGCTCGTGATGACCGCCCTCGAGAACACCCCGGCCCCCGCGTCCGAGCCGTCCCGTCCGCGCCGCAAGCTGCTGCGCACCGGCGTATTGGCCCCGGCGCTTGGCCTGGCCGCCGCAGCCGCGGTGGCCCTCCCGCTGCTGTTCGGCGGCACCCCCGCCCACGCCGTCGCCAAGAACCCGGACGGCACCATCTCCATCACCCTCAACGAGGCCAAGGACCCCAAGGCGCTGGAGTCCGACCTGAGGCGAATGGGCTACAACATCGTCGTCGACTACCTCCCCGAGGGCAAGAAGTGCGCCACCCGCCCGCGCGGCACGACCTGGGTGCCGAAGGAGGAGGCCCCGCTCTCCGTCTTCCCGCCCACCGTGGACACGGAGGGCTTCCAGATCGACCCTCAGCAGATCAAGCCCGGCCAGACCGGCGTCCTTGAGTTCGCCGTGAACGAGAACCCGGAGCTGGGCAGTGTGGTGGCGGGCATCTGGGCCCGAGTCTCCAACGGCCCGGTAGCCCCGTGCGACCTGATCGACGGCTCCGCCCCCCTCGGCGACTGACCCGGCCGCCTCCTCCCGGGGCGTAGGCCCGCAACAATCCCCTCCGCGCCTCGCAAGCCCTCGGCAGAAGCGCCGAAGATGTACCCGCATTCGATGCCATGTGGCGACGGCGGGTCGCCGGTTGCACTGGAGCCGACGACCCGCCGTCACCCGTAACCTCACCGATCCACGAACCGCCCGCCCGCCGCTACCTGACGACCCCGCCACGCAAAAGGGACGAACCCTGGACGAAGCCCTCGCAGACAAACAACTCCACTGAATCGCTGAGGCACGCGCGATAACCCTCAGGAAATCGGGCGAGCGGCGACGAGCAGACGCGCGAACCGATGCATGATCTTCCTCTCGCCCTGATGACGAACTGCCCGCCCATCATCACACAGAGTAATGATGGGTAGTGGTCGATCCCAAGAATCACCCCACCCATCCCCCCAGCTCACACCACCCACCAGAGCGGACAGCAACCGGACCGACCCAACAGACGGCACCCGGTGTGACATGCAGTGCTCGCACGCTGGGTGATGAGTGGGGGGTGGTGAGACCCGAGGAGGGCGGAGTCAGCTGATGGCCAGGGCCTTGCCGTCGGGCTGGTCGTCCGGGTCGTCGGAGAAGCCGGGCACCCAGCGGATCACCTCGTCCCGGAACCGGGCCGTGGTGTTGAGCTGGCAGAGGACGCCCACGCCCGCCGCGTGCACCCGGTGGATGAGCACGTACGACGCCGGCAGGTTGAGCTGGCGCACCACGTTGCCGGGACGCAGGTCGGCGACGCTGGCGGCCTGGGTCTGGAGCCATTCGCGGCTGAAGGTGAACTCCTCGACCGCCGTCGGCTCCACGTACGGCGCCAGAAAGGCCCGCAGCGCGTCGGGATCGATCTCGATCTCGGGCCGGATGAACCCCTCCTGGCGCAGCCCCGTGACGACGCTCTCCATGTCGCCATGGTTGAAGATCCGCATCAGCTGCCCGAACACCCTCGGATAGCCGTCCGGCAGCCGGTTGACCGCGCCGAAGTCGAGCACCCCGAGCCTGCCGTCGGGCAGCATGCGGAAGTTGCCCGGGTGCGGATCGGCGTGCAGCAGCCCGACCCGCGCCGGCGAGCAGAACAGGAACCGTACGAAGAGCAGCCCCGCCCGGTCGCGCTCCTCCTTGGTGCCCTCGGTGATGATGCGCGACAGCGGCACGCCGTCCATCCACTCGGTGACCAGCACCATCTCGTTGGCCGCGACCACGTCGGGGACCAGGAAGTCGGGGTCGCCGTGGAACTCGCCGGCGAAGGCGTGCTGGGCGTGGGCCTCGCGGAGGTAGTCGAGCTCCTCCTCGATGCGTTCGCGCAGCTCCGACAGGACGGACTTCATGTCGAGACCGGGCAGCAGCACCCCGAACAGCTTGCCGAGCCGCGCGAGCTGCGTGAAGTCGCCGAGCAGGGCCTTGCCCGCACCCGGGTACTGGATCTTGACGGCCACCTCGCGGCCGTCGTGCCAGACGGCCTTGTGGACCTGGCCGATGGAGGCGGCGGCGGTGGGCTGGTCGTCGAAGGAGCGGAAGTTCTCCCGCCAGTCGTCGCCGAGCTGCTCGGCCAGCACCTTGTGAACGGTGGCGACCGGCAGCGGGGGAGCGGCGTCCTGGAGCTTGGTCAGCGTGGCGCGATAGGGTCCGACGATCTCCGGCGGCAGTGCCGCCTCGAAGATCGACAGGGCCTGCCCGAGCTTCATGGCGCCGCCCTTGAGCTCGCCGAGCACCTTGAAGACCTGGTCGGCGGTGCGCTGCTGAACCTCCTGCGCCACGATCTCGGCGGACTTGCCGCCCAGCCGCTTGCCCAGCCCGATCGCGGTACGCCCGGCGAAACCGAGGGGAAGCGTGGCCAGCTTGGCGGAGCGCGTGACAGCACGGCGTGGAAGATCGCTCACACTGATGCGCGGAACCTCGGCGGAGATCCGCTTCCCCCCTTCGTGGTCGTCCTCTGAGCACGTCAGTCGCGGTGGGGCGACATGACCATTGTTAGCGGATATGGATTGTTTCGCATACAACGACATTGCGGATGTTGCTGCCAGGAGCTTCTTTTCCAGCGCCAATCAGGCGTTACGTCCATTGTGCCGTTGGTCACAGCGGAATCCTTGCCGTCGAGATGAGCAAGCGCATGTCCGGTCGCCTCCGCCGCGACCAGCGTCGCCAGGGTCGCGTCACAGGCGATCTCGCCCGGCGGGTAGCCGCCCACCGTCGCGGTCACGATGGGCCAGGCGGGGTCGCGGTCGCGTCGCGCGAGGTCGAGGCAGTGCAGGCACGCGGTCCTTCCCGGCAGGACCAGTGGCCCGACCATCCCGTGCCCTTCGAAGGCGGCCGCCAGCAGGTGGGGGATGCCCAGTGCGGTCAGCTCGTTGGCCAGCACCCCGTCCAGGGGCGTGACCGGCGCGATGACCACCAGGTCCGGCCTATCCGATTGATCCCCAAGATATGTCCCCCCGGCAAGTACCTCGACCGCCGGTCTGACCAGGTCATGGCCGTCGACGTACCGGCCGTGGGGGCGTTTCCTGGGCGGCGCGAGGGCCTCCTGCCGCGCGGCCAGTTCGGCGGCCCGCTGACTCGGCGGCCTGCCGAGATACCGCATATCGGTGTCCGCGCCCCGTCCCGCGCCCGTGCCCCGTCCCGCGCCCGTGCCCGTCCGGGAGCCCGTGCCCGTCCGGGAGCCCGTGCCCGTCCGGGAGCCCGTGCCCTGCCACGCCTGCGGCCGGGCACGCCCCGACGATCGACCGCCGTTGGGAGGAGACGCCGCATCACGGTGCCGACCGACAGAAGAACCACCAGAGGGAGCAGCCTGCGGAACAGCGGGAGAAGCCGTCCGACCGGCGCCCCCCGATCCCGGCGCCCCGGCGCCCCCTGATCCCGGCGCCCCGGCGCCGGCACCTGTACGCGCAGTCGCGCCGCCCGCGGGACCCGTACGGGCCGTCGCGCCGGTGGCGCCACCTGTAGGCGGAGCCGCACCACCGCCGGCACCCGCACGCGCAACTGCACTACGGCCGCCACCCGTATGTGCCGACGTCGGCGGCGCCTGGCTCGGGATGGCATCGCGCGACGGCCGAGCCGCGGAGGAGGAGGCGTCGTCCGAACCACGAGCAGGGCGGGAACCAGCGGAAGCAGGGGAGGGCGAGGACCCAGGGGAAGGCGAGAACCGGGGGGAACCCGAGGACCCAGGGGAATCCAAGGACCTGGAGGAACCAGGGGAGCCAGGTGTGGCGGTGCCGCAGGCGGGGACGCCGTCCGGGAGGTCGGGGGCGGGTGGGCGACCGCCTGAGGTGAGGCGGCGGGCCACGGCCGCCGCGCCTTCTTCCCGCGTCATCCCCACCTCCGCCCACGACAGCCCTCCCGGAGTGATGTGGCTCGGCCGCGCGATGCCGGGATCGATCACCCGGATGTGCCCCACGCCGGCCGCCGCGAGCAGGGCGACGATCTGGGCCCCCACCCGACCGGCCCCGTAGACCCGCACCCGGGCGGCGCGGCGCCGGGCCAGCAGTCCCAGGCCGCCGTCCGGGGAGGTGGAGGCGAGGTCGAGCGCGTCGAGGTCGGGTCTCAGGCGGTCGCGCTCGGCCAGGCTGAGATCGCGCAGGACGCCTGGGCGGGCGTCGGCGTCGTGCAGCGCGCCCTGGGCGGTGAGCTGGTCGAGAAGGGCACGGGCGCGGCACTCGTCGAGACCGGCGGCGGTCGCGGCGTCCAGGACGCGATCCAGGTCGCGGGTGCCGTCGAGACATTCCAGCCATTGCCGGATCGGCCGGGCAAGGCCGGACATCACGACGGCGCGAAGGGGGTGCACGCCGTACTGAAGGGTCTGCTCGTCGCGGAGGACGCGCCGGAGGGCGGGCTTCACTCGGGGCCTCATGGCGGGAAGGTTGGCACGCCGGAGCATGATCCCGAGAGCGTTCCGCTCCGCCTGTGGATAACTTCCCCTCGCCGCTCACTGCCTGTGGACAACTCACCCGACCGCCGACACCCGACTCCCGACCGCCGACTCCCGGCCGCCGACTCCCGGCCGCCGACTCCCGGCCGCCGACTCCCGGCCGCCGTGGCCTCGCCGCCGCCCGCCGCGATCGAAGCCGCGAAAGCGCCCCCGAGTACGCTCTCCGCATGAACGAGCTCTTGGTTGATCGCGACGACGACGGTGTGGTGCTCATCACCCTCAACGTCCCGGAACGCCGCAACGCCATGACCGACGCCATGACCGACCGCTGGCGCGAGACGATGACCGCGCTCGCCACCGACCCCGACGCCCGCTGCGTCGTCGTGACCGGCGCGGGCACCGCCTTCTCCGCCGGCGGCGACCTGTCCTGGCTCGGCGAGCGCGGCGCCGAGGCCGTCCCCGAGCTGCGCGAGCGCATGCTCGCCTTCTACCGCACGTGGCTGCTGGTCAACCGGCTGGAGATCCCCACGATCGCCGCCGTCAACGGCCCGGCGGTCGGCGCGGGCCTGTGCGTGGCGCTGGCCTGCGACCTCGTCTACGCCGCCGACGAGGCGAAGCTCCTGGTCCCGTTCACCTCGCTGGGGCTGCACCCGGGGATGGCGGCGACGTACCTGCTGCCCCGCAGAGCGGGCGTCGGGCTGGCCCGCGAGATGCTGCTGACCGGCCGCACGCTGACCGGAAGGGAAGCGGCGGATAAAGGTTTGGTAAATCGATCTTTCCCGAACAATGACCTGATCCCCGAAGTCAGAGCCCTCGCCCAGAAGGTCGCGCGCAACGCTCCCATTGCCACAAGGCTCACCAAACTGGCTCTCAACCAAGACCATCAAGACCTGGAAGCCGCGCTGAGGTGGGAATCCTTGGCCCAGCCGGTCACCATGGCCACGTCGGACCTGTTCGAGGGCCTGGCCGCGCATCGGGAAAGGCGCCTGCCCAAATTCACCGGCTCTTAATCATCTGACCAGCAGAAACAGCGTCCACCCTCTGTGGAATTTCCGTCAACTCGGCTAACGTGCATATGTGCCCCCCGAGACAGTCGAGGTTCGTCGAAGTTCTCGTCGCCGACGCACGGTCTCCGCATACCGCGACGGCGACAAGACGATCGTGCTCCTGCCCGCCTGGCTGAGCGGCGAAGACGCGGATGAATGGGTGAGCCGCATGCTGGATCGGCTGGCCGCCAAGGAACGCCGCCGCAGACCGACGGACGAGGCGCTGCTGGAGAGAGCCAGGGAGCTGTCGGCGAAGTATCTCGGCGGCGATGCCGAGCCGGTGAGCGTCCGCTGGGTCGACAACCAGCAGCACCGCTGGGGCTCCTGCACCCCGGAGAGCGGCACGATCCGCATCTCGACGCGGCTGAAGGGCCTGCCCGAGTGGGTCATCAACTACGTGATCATCCACGAGCTGGTGCACCTGCTGGTGCCGAGCCACGGCGCCGCGTTCTGGGCTCTGGTCGAACAGTACCCCAAGGCGGAGCGGGCCCGCGGCTTCCTCGAAGGATTCTCCGCCGCGGCCGCCTCGGCCCCGGAGGAATGTTGATCCGCGTCGTCGCGGTCCTCGTCCGTCAGCGTATGGCGAACGCGGCGCCCGCGGGCGTCGACCCCAGGGCGTTCCTGGAGGCGATGGCCGAGGACACCTACGAGATGGTGGCCGGGCTCGACCTCGTCACCCCGGTCCTCGTCACCAGCGTTCCCGGCCTGGACGAGATCGTCTGGCCCGGCACCGAGATCGTCGCCGTGGACGAGGACGAGCCGCTGAGATCCGTGCTGGCCCGGCTCCCTGGCGACCAGGCCGCGGTCATCGGCGCCGACGCGCCCGACCTGCCGCCGCTGCTGGTGGGCAAGCTGTTCCGCGAGCTCGGCCGCGCGGAGATCACGCTCTGCCCGGCGGAGGGCGGCGGCGCCGTGGCCCTGGCCTGCGCGCTGCCCGCTCCGGCCTGGGCCGATCCCGATCTCGACGATCCCGCCGTCGTGGCCACGCTCCGGGCGCAGGCCCCCGGCCCCCGGAGGGTCGCGACCACCCCGGGCTGGCACCGCCTGCGCGCCCCTGAGGACGTCCACCGCCTGGACCCCGGTCTCGAAGGCTGGGACAACACCCGGGCCCTGCTCAAGGAAGCGTGAGCTCGGCCAGCACGGCCCGGTGATCGGTGCCCGGCACCGTCCGTACGTCCACCGCCCGCACCGCCACCCGCCGGTCCACCAGCACGTGGTCGATGGTGATGATCGGCGGCACCTTCTTGTTGGCCGGCCACGTCGGGATCAGCCCGGCGCCCACCTGGTCGGCCGCGTCCTTGTAGCCCCGTGCCAGCAGCGCGCGCAGCGCAGCGTGGTCGAGCGAGGCGTTGAAGTCGCCGGCCAGGACGCGCACCCGGTCACGGGAGGCGGACGGCAGCGCCCGCAGTGCCTGGTTCCAGTTGACGACGTTCGGGCCGAGCGGCGGGTACGGATGGACGTCCACGAACTCGATCGGCTCCCCGCCAGGCACCGACACGACCGCGGACGGCATCTTGTGCCCGACGTCCGGCACCACGTCCGGCAGCTCGCGCAGCTCGTGCTTGGAGTAGATCCCGCTGCCGCCGGCGCTCCACTCGGCCTGCAGCACGCGGTGGGGCAGCAGCTCCTTGAGCCCGGCCACGTCCAGGTCGGACACCGCGCCGGGCGTCAGCTCCTGCGTGCTCAGCACGTCGGGGTCGAACTCGCGCACCAGCCGCACGATCGTCGCGGCGTCGGCCCGCCCGAACAGCATGTTGATCGTCATGACCTTGAACGGCCGGCCGGCGGCCGCCTCGGCCTTGCCGAGCGCCCGGGGCAGCACGGCGAGACCGAGCGCCGTGGTCGCCACCAGCGCCACCGCGGTGGCCGCGCGCCGCCGCCCGAGGGCCGCCACCAGCAGCGGGAGCAGCGATCCCGCAGCCGCGTACGGGGTCGCGGTCATGATCTGCGTCGGCAGCGAGCCCCGCTCCAGCCCCGCCACCCTGACGGCGGCCCAGGCCGCGAAAGGGGTCACCGCCATCCAGGTCAGGACGGACCCGGGGATTCTCCGGCGTCTGCGGACGGGCGTGACGATCGTGCCGCCCACGGGCGACTCAGCCGGAGCGCTCACCAAACCCCCCTTTGGAACGACGCAATGGACTCTAGCCAACCTGGCCGGACCGCAGGCCGAGCACCGCCTGTCCACGTCTGGCCAACCGGCGCGTCGCCTCGTCGGAAAGCTCGGGGATCTCCTCGACCGGGAACCAGCGCAGGTCGAGCGACTCCTCGCTGATCACCGCCTCGGCGCCGGGCGGGGCCACGGCGGCGTACTCGACGTCGAGGTGCCAGCTCGTCGGCGGATGGCACCACACCTCGTGCTTGTCGAGGGCCAGCGGCCCCGGCAGCAGCTCCAGGCCCGGGATGCCGGACTCCTCCCACGCCTCCCGCAGGGCCACCTCGGCGAGCGAGGCGTCGGAAGGCTCGCAGTGCCCGCCCATGGGCAGCCACATGCCGGCCTTGGGATGCAGCGTGAGCAGCACCAGCGCGCCGTCGTGCGAGAGCACCGCGGTGGTCGCCGTCAGGTGCCCGGGCACGCAGGCGCGCAGCATCGCGTCGTCATGGTCCCGCAGGTGGCCGAGGAACTCCGCGCGCAGCGCCTCCTCCTCGGGCGTGGGCGCGGTCCAGGCCGACAGCACCGAGACCGCGTCGCCGTGCAGGCTCAACTCGCGCCGCCCTCGCCGTCCCCCTCGCCCTTGCCGTCGTCCGGCTTGCGCTCCAGCTCGGAGATGTCCCACGCCTGTTCGCCGCGGACGAACGCCTCGGGGTCGTCGAGGTCGTCGGCCGTCGGCATCAGGTCGGGGTGGCCCCACAGCGCGTCGCGGCCGTCGACGCCGCGCGCCTCCTCCAGGGCCCGCCACAGCGCCGCCGCCTCACGCAGCCGCCGGGGCCGCAGCTCCAGCCCCACCAGCGTGCCGAAGGTCAGCTCGGCGGGACCGCCGGTGGCCCGGCGCCGGCGTACGGTCTCGGCCAGCGCGACCGCCGAGGGCAGCTTGCCCGAGGCGCTGCGGTCGACCACGGTGGCGACCCACCCCTCGACCAGCGCGAGCGTCGTCTCCAGGCGGGCCAGGGCGGCCTTCTGCCGCTCGGTCTCCTCGGGCTTGAGCAGGTTGCCGCCGCTCAGCGCCTCCTGGATGGCCTCGGGGTTGTTGATGTCGAGCCCGCGGATCTGCTCCTCCAGCTTGGAGGTGTCGACCGTGATGCCCCTGGCGTATTCCTCGACCGCGCCCAGCAGATGCGAACGCAGCCACGGCACGTGCTGGAACAGCCGGTGGTGCGCGGCCTCGCGCAGCGCCAGATAGATCCTGATCTCCTCGGAGGGGATCTCCAGGCCCTCGCTGAAGCTGGCGATGCCGCCGGGCAGCAGCGCCGCCGTGTCGGACAGCGGCAGGCCGATGTCGGTCGTGCCGACCACCTCGCGGGCGAGCGAGGCGATGGCCTGGCCGATCTGCTGGCCGACCATCATGCCGCCCATCTGCTTCAGCATGCCCATCAGCGGGCCGGCCATCTGCTGCGCCTCGGGCGGCAGGCCGGCGCCGCCGAGCGCGCCGCCCATCGTGTCGACCATGCGCTGGGCAATGGGTTCACAAAGCTTTCGCCACACCGGGACGGTGTTCTCGATCCATTCGGACCGGCTCCAGGCCTGCGGATTCGCCACGCCGCTGGGCAGCGTGGTCGCCTCGTTCAGCCAGAGGTCGGCCAGGCTCAGCGCCTCCACGATCTGGCGGCGCTCGCCTTCCATGACGCTGGGGTCGCCCTGGGCGACCACGGCGTGCCTGGCGATGTTCTTCGCCATGTCCCAGTTGACAGGACCGGAGCCCTGCGGCGCCGACAGCATGTCGGCGAACTGGCGCATCGCCTGAGCCATCTGCTCAGGGTTGCCGAACATCGCGAACGGGTTTTCGTTGGGGTCGTTTTCACGACCTGGCAGGTCAGTCACCGCTCTACCTCGTGCAGGATGGAGGAGTCCACATCCGCCACGTTAGTCGTCCTGCGGCGGATCAGTGCAAAGTGAGGACCTGGTGCCTACCTCGAAACGCCCGCGCCAACCCGTCGTCGCCGTTACGGGCGCGGCCTCCGGCATAGGCCGGGAGCTGTGCGCGAAGCTCGTGTCCTCCGCGGATTTCCGCAGGGTGGTCGCCATCGACGAGGAACGCGGCGACATCCGGGAGGCCACCTGGAGAGTGATCGACGTACGAGATCCGCTCTTGGCGAACCGCATCTCCGACATCGACGTCCTGGTCCACCTGGCGGGCGACTACGCGCTGGACTCCGACCCGGTCGAGCGGCGCGCCTACAACCTGCGCGCGGCCCAGACCGTGCTCACCGCCTGCGCCGCGGCGCGCGTGCGGCGTGTGGTGCTGGTCACGAGCGCCATGGTGTACGGCGCCGCGCCCGACAACGAGGTGCCCCTGCCCGAGGACGCGCCGGTCGCGGCCGAGCCCGACACCGGCGTCGTGGGCGACCACCTGGAGATCGAGTCCCTCGTACGCCGCTCGCTGCGCAGCCACCCCGGCCTGGAGGTGACCGTGGTCCGCCCGGCCGCGATCGTCGGTCCTGGCATCGACACGGTGATCACCCGCCACTTCGAGTCGCCCCGGCTGCTGACCGTCAAGGGCTGCACGCCGCGCTGGCAGTTCTGCCACCTCGACGACCTGATCTCGGCGCTCGAACTGGCCGCGCGCGGCGCCGTCACCGGTGTGGTGGCCGTCGGCTGCGACGGCTGGCTGGAACAGGAGCAGGTCGAGGAGCTGTCCGCGATCCGCAGGTTCGAGCTGCCCGCGGGGCTGACGTTCGGCACCGCGCAGCGCCTGCACCGCCTCGGCATCACCCCGGCTCCGGCCACCGACCTGCACTACGTCGTCTACCCGTGGGTGGTCGACTGCGCGTCGCTGCGCGAGGCCGGCTGGAAGCCCGCGTGGACCAACGAGGCGGCCTTCCGCCAGCTCCTGGAGCTGCGCGAGGACGCCACCACCGTGGTCGGCAGGCGGCTGCCGGTCAAGGAGGCGACGCTCACGGCGGCCGGCGCGACCGTCGCGGTCATCGGCACCGCCGCGATCGTCCGCCAGGTGCGCAAGAAGCGCCGCCAATAGCGGCGACGGCGGAAAGGTAGTCTTGCGGCGTGGACGTCATCCGGCTGCTCGCCATTCGCGACACCCCGCTGTCCGTCGACGAGGTGCTGGCCGCCGTGGGCGACCACGCCGCGGGCGGCACCACCCTGTTCGTGGGCACCGTGCGTGAGCAGGACCACGGCAAGCCCGTGACCAGGCTCTCCTACTCGGCCCACCCCACGGCGGAGGCCGAGCTGCGCGCGGTGGCCGAGAAGGTCGCCGGCGACTTCCCCGTGACGGCCATGGCCGCCGTCCACCGGGTGGGCGACCTGGAGCTGGGCGACATCGCCGTGGTCGTGGCGGTCGCCGCGCCCCACCGCGACGAGGCGTTCCGCGCCTCGCGCAGGCTGATCGACGACCTCAAGGCGCAGGTGCCGATCTGGAAACACCAGGAGTTCACCGACGGCGCGACCGAGTGGGTCGGCGCCGGCGAATAAGCTCTTGACCATGTCTCGACGCGCCCTGACGCTGCTGCTCGCGGGATTCCTCGTGCTCGCGTTCGGGGTGGCGGGCGCCTTCCGCCCGGTCCCTTATGTCGTGCTGAGTCCCGGTCCGACCGAGAACACCCTCGGCGAGGTCGAGAAGAAGCCGGTGATCTCCATCTCCGGACGGCAGACCTATCCCACGAGCGGCGCGCTCAGCCTGGTGACCGTCGCCTACCAGGGCGGCCCCGCCGCCCAGATCGACCTGCTGACGGCGCTGCGCGGCTGGATCGATCCCGACGTGGCCGTGGTCCCGCAGGAGACCATCTTCGCTCCCGACCGCGACCCGAAGGAGGTCGAGGAGGAGAACACCGTGGAGATGACCAACTCCCAGGACTCCGCGACCGCCGCCGCGCTCAACGAGCTCAAGATCCCCTACAGCATGGTCGTGACCGTCGTCTCCACGGAGAAGGGCAAGCCCGCCGACGGCAAGCTGCTGAAGGGCGACGAGCTCACCACGATCGACGGCAAGGACGCCAAGGACGTCGACGTCGTCAGCAGCACGGTCAAGGCGCACAAACCCGGCGAAGAGGTGGTCTTCGGCGTCCTGCGGGGCGGGCAGAAGATCGAGGTGCCGCTCAGGCCGATCGCGGGGCCGAAGGGGCAGCCGCAGGTCGGCGTGCTCATGCAGACCAAGTACAAGTTCCCGTTCGACGTCGACATCAACGTCGGCGACGTGGGCGGGCCGAGCGCCGGGCTGATGTTCTCGCTGGGCATACTCGACAAGCTCACGCCCGGCCAGCTCACCGGCGGCAAGAAGATCGCCGGCACCGGCACCATCGAGCCCACGGGCGAGGTGGGCCCGATCGGCGGCATCCAGCAGAAGATGATCGGCGCGAAGAAGGCCGGCGCGACGGTGTTCCTGACTCCGGCCGACAACTGCGGCGAGGCGGTGCAGGCCGCGCCCGAGGGGCTGCGGCTGGTCCGCGCCGACACGCTGCACGCCGCCGTACAGGCGCTCGACGCGCTGCGCACCGGCGCCGGAGCCGTCCCCGCCTGCCCGTCCTGATCTGTGAAGTGGCTGACAAACCGGTGGGACGAGGAAACTTTCGCCGAACGCCGTGCGTTAGCCGTACGGCTGGCCTAGCGGTGTAGGTTGCCAGACACGGACCGTTTCTTCATTACGACGAGGGGTTGGCCTTGAGCTTCCGGACCCCAGGAGCCGGCAGGGCGATGCGCTTGCCCCGCCGACCGCGACTGCTTCTACCTGTGGGGATCGCCCTTGTGGCGATCGTCGCGTTGTTCTTCCTCTTCAGCGGCATCTATACCGACTACCTGTGGTTCGACGCAGTTGACTACACGTCGGTGTTCACCGGCGTGGTGCTGACCCAGATCGTGTTGTTCCTGGTCGGCGCCCTGCTGATGGTCGCGATCGCGGGCGGCAACATGCTGCTGGCCTTCCGCACGCGGCCGATGTTCGGCCCCGCGATGTTCGGCGGAGCCAGCGGGGCCGACCGCTACCGCATGGCGCTCGACCCGCACCGCAAGCTGATCTTCATCATCGGCATGGGGCTGCTCGCGCTGTTCTCCGGCTCGTCCTTCGCCGGGCAGTGGCAGACGTGGCTGCAGTTCGTCAACGGCGCCTCGTTCGGCAAGAAGGACCAGCTGTTCGAGTTCGACATCTCGTTCTACATGTTCGACTATCCGTTCATCCGGATGGTCCTGAACTTCCTGTTCACCGCGATCATCATCTCGATCCTGCTGGCCGCGATCACGCACTACCTGTACGGCGGCTTCCGCCTGCAGTCGCCCGGCCTGCACGCCTCCCGGGCCGCCCGCGTCCACCTGTCGGTGCTGCTCGGCATCTTCGTGCTGCTCAAGGCCATCGCCTACTGGATCGACCGCTACGGCCTGGTCTTCTCCGACCGGGGCTTCGTGCACGGCGCGTCCTACACCGATGTCAACGCGGTCCTGCCGGCCAAGACCATCCTCGCGATCATCGCGCTGATCTGCGCCGCGCTCTTCTTCGCCGGCGTGGTGCGGCCCGGCGGCATGCTGCCCGGCGTGTCCTTCGGCCTGCTCGTGCTCTCGGCCATCCTGATCGGCGGCGTCTACCCGGCGCTGGTCGAGCAGTTCCAGGTCAAGCCCAACCAGCAGGGCAAGGAGGCGCTGTACATCCAGCGCAACATCGACGCCACACGCGAGGCGTACGACGTCGACAAGACAGAGGTCGAGACGTACAACGCCCAGGCCGACCCCGCCAAGGTCCAGCCGGGCGGCGACACCTCCGTCTCCGGCGTGCGGCTGCTCGACCCGGCGCTGGTCTCCTCGACGTACGAGCAGACCCAGCGCATCCGAGGCTTCTACAACTTCGCCGAGCCGCTCGACGTCGACCGCTACCGCGACGCCAGCGGCAAGATGATCGACCACGTCGTCGGCGTCCGTGAGCTGACCGGCCCGCCCGAGGGCCAGAACAACTGGATCAACCGCCACCTCGTCTACACCCACGGCTACGGCTTCGTCGCCGCGCCCGGCAACAAGGTCGACAGCAGTGGCCTGCCCGACTACGACGCCAAGGACATGCCGGTCTCCGGCCCGCTGGCGACCAGCACGGGCCTGAAGGAGCCGCGCGTCTACTTCGGCGAGGAGCCGGCCTCGGCCGAGTACGTCATCGCCGGCGGCAACACCGACCGGCCGCAGGAGCTCGACTACCCGCAGACCGGCGGCACCGGCCAGAAGAACACCACCTACACGGGCGGCGGCGTCGCCCTCGGCTCATTCTTCAACCGCATGCTCTACGCCGCCAAGTACAGCGAGGCGAACATCCTGCTGTCCGGCGACGTCAACGCCGACTCGAAGATCCTCTACGAGCGCCACCCCCGTGACCGCGTCCAGAAGGTCGCGCCGTTCCTGACGCTCGACGGCAACCCCTACCCGGCGGTCGTGGACGGCCGCATCACGTGGATCGTGGACGGCTACACCACGTCCAACGACTACCCGTACTCGCAGAGCGAGAGCCTCGGCGACATGACGCGCGACACCTCCAGCGACCGCCGCGTCATCGCCCAGCAGCCGACCGACCGCATCAACTACATCCGCAACTCGGTCAAGGCCACCGTCGACGCCTACGACGGCACGGTCAAGCTGTACGCCTGGGACACCAACGACCCGGTGCTGCGCACCTGGAGCTCCGCGTTCCCCGGCGTCATCCGCCCGGCCACCGAGATGAGCGCCGACCTGAAGGCGCACGTCCGCTACCCCGAGGACCTGTTCAAGGTGCAGCGCTACACCCTGTCGCGCTACCACATCACCGACCCGTCCGCCTTCTACAGCGGCCAGGACTTCTGGAACGTCCCGGGCGACCCCACGCAGGGCGACAAGAACACCAAGCAGCCGCCCTACTACCTGACCACCACGATGCCGGGTGAGCAGCCGACGTTCTCGCTGACCACCACGTTCGTGCCACGTCAGGGTCCCAACCTGGCGGCGTTCATGGCGGTCAACTCCTCGGCCGAGTCCGGCTACGGGCGCATCCGCATCCTGCGGATGCCGTCCAGCACCCCGATCCCAGGCCCCGGTCAGGCACAGAACGCCTTCCAGAGCCGCTTCGCCGGCGAGCTCAACCTCCTCGGCGTCGGCGCCTCGTCGGTCCGGTACGGAAACCTGCTCACGCTCCCGTACGCGGGCGGCCTGGTCTACATCGAACCGGTGTACATCCAGGTGACCGCGGGCGGCGGGCAGGAGCCGTACCCGATCCTGCAGCGCGTCCTGGTGTCGTTCGGCAGCAAGATCGGCGTGGGGCGCACCCTGACCGAGGCCCTGAAGGAGGTCTTCGGCGAGCAGGAGCAGCAGCAGGAACAGCAGCAGGAACAGAACACCCAGCAACAGGAGCAGGGCGAGGCCAATCAGGCCGACGCCGCGCTCACCTCGGCGATCACCAACGCGCAGAAGGCCTACGACGACGCCCAGAAGGCGCTGCAGGCCAGCCCGCCCGACTGGGACGCCTACGGTGCGGCGCAGAAGCGGCTGCAGGACGCCCTGAAGGCGCTGGAGGGCGCGAACCGGCAGCAGCAGCCGGACGCCTCCGCCAGCCCGTCACCGTCCGCGTCGCCGTCGGCCTCACCCTCGGCCTCACCACCCGCCACGCCGTCGCCATCGGCGTCACCGGCGGAGGGCACGTAGCCATCCGGTTTGCATCCACCCCTCGTCGCCGTCTAGTCTTGAGACGCAACACAGCGACGCGGGGTGGAGCAGTTCGGTAGCTCGCTGGGCTCATAACCCAGAGGTCGCAGGTTCAAATCCTGCCCCCGCTACCAAGAAGTCGAAGGCCCGGGAAACCGGGCCTTCACTCATTTCCCGGCAGGTTCGTTCCGTGTACGAAGCACTCTCTCGGGCCTGTATAGTTGAGAAAGCAAGACAGCAACACAGCGACGCGGGGTGGAGCAGTTCGGTAGCTCGCTGGGCTCATAACCCAGAGGTCGCAGGTTCAAATCCTGTCCCCGCTACTGACAAGGCCCTGGTCACCGAGAAATCGGCGACCAGGGCCTTACTCGTTTCCCCGGCATGACCGCGCGGCGGCAGGGCTTTTCCGTAAGGATGGGCCCATGGGACTTTCGACGCCCAGGCGGTGGGCCATCCTTACGGTCGCCGTGCTGGTCGCCTCCACGCCGGTTCCGGCTCAGGCCGACGCGGACCCGGTAGGCGCGCTCAAACGGCATCTCCGCGCCGACCACGGCGTACGGATCTCCGAGGCCACCCGCATCGTGCTCGGCAAGCGGGCAACGGAGACCAGGATCAGCGGCCGGCTCCGGCTCGCGCCCTCCGGCCCCGCGGCGGCGGACCTCACCTGGTGGACCCTCCCCAAGCGGGAGACCTACCGCATGATCCGCGTCGGCTCCACCGTGTACGACGGCAGCAACGTCCATCCCGGGCCGATCCCCGACGGCAAGAAGTGGATCCGGTTCCCCAACAAGCACCGGGGACTCACGGCGCGCGACATGGCGGCCGACGCGAGCCAGCAGCCGATCAACGTGTACGACCCGACCACGCTCAAGGCCGTGCTCAAGCGTTCGGCCCGCAAGCCCGGCTTCCTCTACCAGGGCACCATGAGCTACCGGGACCTGGACAAGATCACCGAGGCCCCGCTGGTCCATTGGACGAGCGGCCGCCCCTTCGGCCCGAAGAGCAAGGGAAAGATCACCTGGAAGCTCTGGACCGGTCGTGACGGGATGCTCAAGCGCCTGCTCACCACCGACACCGAGGGAACCCTCGTCAAACGGACCGACACCCGCTACTCCGCCTGGGGCTCCCGCGTCGCCATCACCGCACCCCCCGCCGAGGACGTGATCGACGAGGCCGACCTGCTGGAGTACATCCGCAACGAGAACGAGCCCATCCCCGAGGACGAGGGCAACACGTAAAAGGGGCACCGGCCCGGGAGCTCAGAGACGCT